>JACQZR010000227.1 GCA_016213775.1 Acidobacteriota bacterium | reverse complement strand
TTGCCGTAGAAGAGCGCGTTACCGAAACCCAATGGGAGGCCGGTGGCGTATTGATAAATGGATTGGAATGACCAACCGCCGGCGGCGAGATCCGTCCAGCGGCTGGAGCTGAGGAAACGGCGCCCCTTACCCAAGGGGAGTTCGAAGACGGCGCTCATGGAGAGATTGTGCGTGCGGTCGTTAGCCGAGACGACGTGCGTGGGCGCGGGGTCGCTGGAGTTCAGATAGTCCACGGCTTCCATCGCCTTCGAGTAGGTATACGACAGTTGCATCGTGTAGCCTTTGCTGAAGCGCTTTTCGGCGCGCAGGATGGCCGCGTGATACCACGACGATCCGCCGCCGGTGACACTGCTGACGCTGGTGAAGTGCGGGTATGGACGCAACAGTTGAGCGCGGCTGACGTTCTGGCCCTGCAGTCCGCTGCCCGCGAAATCGGAAAGCCCGAAGAAGGGATTGGGCACCTGCTGGCTGAGGAAATTGATAGTGGCGGTGTCGCGCACAAGCAAGCGGCTGAGGTACTGCGCGGGCACAGCATTGAGGTCGCGGGAGGTGGCGAGTCTAGTGCCGCGATTGCCGAGGTAACCGATGTCGATGAGCACACGTTGCGGGAGTTCGTGCTGGATGTTGAAGCTCCAGCGCTGCGTGTAGGGTGAGCGGCGGCTGACGGTGAGGAACGTGATCCCCTGTCCAAGGAAGGTACGCAGACCGGCGGTAGAGCCGATGGGATCGAGGATGCCGTTCGGAAACGGGTTGCGCAGCGTGGCTTGGAACGTTTGGCCGTTGTCGAGACTCGGCGCCATTGTGGTGGAACGGCTGTAGCCCTGTTGCAGCGAATCGAGGCGATCAGAGCCGAGCGGTTCATAGAAGATGGCGTAGCCGGCGCGCAGCACGGTGCGACTGGCGGCGTGCCAGGCGAGTCCAATGCGAGGCGCGAAGTTGTTGGCGTCGGGATCGAGATAACGACGGGTCACACCGTTGACTCCGGCAAACAGCAGGCCGCCGGTTGTACGGAAGGCGCTGGCGGAAAGTTCGGGAATGGGATTGCGCGCATAGTTGGCCGCGGCCGCCGATTGAATGGGATTGGCGGTCTGGAAATCGAAGCCCCGGCTGCTGCGGTCGTAGCGTTCGGTGATTGCGGTTTCGTATTCCCAGCGCAGACCGGCGTTCACCATGAGCTTGCGTGTGAGCTTGTAGTCATCCTGCAGAAAGAGGCTCCAGTAGCCCGAGGATTCGGCAGTGGAGGCATTGCGGCTGATGCTGCCTCCAGTGGGCAACCCCAATAGAAACGATGCGAGCCCTTGGCCAACGGGTGCGCCGCCGGAGTTGTCGAGCGGGCCTTGCGTCCAGTTTGTGCCAAACGAATAGGCAGGAGAGACATTGCCGTAGTTGGATACGTTCTCCAGCAGCAGGCGGTATTCGGCGCCCAAGCGGAGACTGTGGTTGCCTTTGGGATGCGAGGTCTGCGCACCGAAGGTGTGGTAGGTAGTGTTCGGATTCGCTCCGCTAGCGCCGCCGATGCCGGTGAGTCCGGTGATCGCGGTCTGCGGGATGGTGGTGAGGGACTTGTCGAGCCGGCCGGTGAGCGACGCCGGCAGACCGAGCGTGCTGAGGTCGAACCCGATGCTCGGTGGACGCGTGGGATCACTGAAGCGGTTGAGGCCGTAGCGCAGCTCGAGCACCCATGAACGGCGCACGACCCACGTGTCGTTGAGCGCGATGCCGCTCTGCACGCGCGTACGGATGGTTCCGGTGGAGATGTTGTGGAAGTAGAGATCGGAGATGGGATCGGTGTAGGCACGGTTCAACGAAAGGAAGAGCCGGTGGTTGTCGTTGATGACGTGATCGACGCGTCCCATGTAGCCGACGTAAGGCGAGTCGGCGAGATTCGGGTCGGTATAGTTCGCGGTGCCGTCGCGATTGCCGGGAGTGTTCGCTGAAGGGTAGTAGGCTATCAGTTGCTTTGCCGCGGGATCGATGCGGCTCACCGGTACGATGTTGCCGGCAAGGGGAAGGCGCGAGAAACGGCCGTTGGCGGCCGGACGGATGGTGGCGGGATCGTAGATCTGATACTGGGCGCCGAGCGCGAGCAGCGCGGAAAAATCGCCATTCCGTTGTTGCGTGTCCGGCACATTGTAGGTAGCGCGGGAGGCGCGCTGGCGAATCACACCATCGCCCCCGAATATCCAGAATGTGCGGTTACGTCCGTTGTAGAGCCTAGGGAGAACAAGCGGTCCGCCGATGTTGCCGCGATAGCGGATGACGCGCTGCGGAGGCCATGACTGGTCGATCTTTTGCGACGTGATGGGACCGGTGCGGGTGTCGTAGATAAAGCGGTTGGTGAAGAAATCGTGGGCCATGAAACCGCGGCTGAGGTTGCTGTAGATGAAGCTGCCGTGGTTGGAATTGGTGCCGCTCTTCATCACCATGTTGATGTTGGCCCCGGTGAAGCGCCCGATGGAGGCGTCGAAGGCGGCTACCTGCACACGGAACTCCTGAACCATCTCCGGCTGCGGATTGAAGGTGTAGCCGCCGCCGCGGGTCATCATAGGGTTCCCGTCGATCATGAATTCGCTGGTGCCCGTTGAGCCGGCCACGGTGGTGCCGGAAGCACTGCCCACGGCGTCGGGCGGCCAGAGGTTCGTGGGCGATGTGGTGACGCTGATGGTGGGCGCGGTCTGGAGCATGTAGAGGACGCTGTTGCCGGGCGAGGGAAGCCCTTCAATGCGCCGCGTGTCGATCACTTGGCCCACGCTGGCGGTGGCCGATTCGAGGAGCGGGGTTTCTGCACGAACAGTGATGTTCTCGGTAACAGCGCCCAGTTCGAGGGCCACTTCGAGGTTGAGCACGTCAGCGACGCGCACTTCGACAGGCTCGCGCAGATAGTGTTTGAAGCCGTCTTTGCCGGCCTCCAGGCGGTAGTTGCCGGGGATGAGCCCGCGCAGTTCGAAGTTACCTTCGCCATTGCTGAGGGTGCGCGTGGTGATGTTGGTGGCGAGGTGAATGACGCGCACTTCGGCGGCGGGCACCACCGCCCGAACCGAGTCGATGACGCGGCCTTTGATGTTGCCGGTGGGCGCCTGTGCGGCGGCCACGGCGGAGAACAGCGCAAATCCGAACCAGCGAGAAACGGTCTTCATGAAACACCCCTCATGCTTTTGGGACGCGGACGTTTGGGGACGGCGGCTCCGTCGTCGTTGAAGCTGCTGTAGGAACCTTCGATGTGCTCGCGAAATGCCTCGCGGATCTTGTCCGCCTTTCGCGAGCGCAACGCGTCGACGATCGGGTCGTGGGAATGAACAACGTGGATCAGGTCTTTGAGTTTGCGGCTGCGGCGGATGCTGAGGAATGCGAACAACGGAACGGTGATCAGTTCCAGCATCTGGCAAAGCGTGCGGTTGTGCGAGAGCGTCCAGATGCAGCGGTGGAACTCGAGATCAGCGGCTACAAAGTCGTGATAGGAGTCGCGCTTCAGGGCGCGGTGGATTGCGGTGAGGTGCGCCTGCAGTTCGTCGAGTTCATCATCGCCGAGGTATTCCAGCGCGGCGACACCCGCCTCGCCCTCGAGGAGAACACGAAGGTGGCTGCGTTCCTGAATGTCGGCGGCGGTGAGGCGGGTGACCACAGTGTCGCGCTGAGGGGTGCGGACAACAAGGCCGGCGTGTTCCAACTGCAGCAGGGCTTCGCGCACGGTGGGCTGGCTGACTTGCAGCGCGCGGGCCATATGGACTTCGCGAATCGGGTCTCCGGGTTGGAGTTTGCCGGAGAAGATCGCCTCGCGCAGGGCGTCCACCACTTGGACACGCAGCGAAGACGTCTTGAGCGGACGGACAACGGAAGTAACGTTAACGTTATTGATCACTCCCCGCAGTATAATACTGTTTCCTTCTCTATGGAACGCCGAACGTTTCTCCGATCCGCGGCGGCTGTAGCTGCCCTGCCACCGTCCCTGTCCGCGGCAGCCCCGAAGTTGATGGGGGTGGAGCGAATCTGGAACTCCGCTCCGCACAATGCCTTCACTGACCTGGTGCGGTTTCGAGGGCGGTGGTTCTGCGCGTTTCGCGAAGGATCGAAGCATGTTTCGCCGGACGGGGCGCTGCGCATCATCGCTTCGCTGGACGGGAAGTCGTGGACTTCGGCTGCGCTGATCCGGTCGCGGCTGGGTGATCTGCGGGACGCCAAGCTATGTACCACGCCCGACGGGCGGCTGATGTTGAACGGGGCGGCGGCGCTGACGGCCGGTGCCCGAAACCGGCATCAATCGCTGGTTTGGTTTTCCCATGACGGCAGCCAGTGGAGCGAGGAACGGGCAACTGGGGATCCGGATTTCTGGATGTGGCGCGTGACGTGGAACAGAGGGGCGGCCTATTGCACGGCGTATAGCACGCAGGTGAATCGCAACGAACGAATCTTCCGGTTGTACAAGAGCACGGATGGAGTGCGGTATGAAACGGTGCTGGCGAACCTGGGGATTTCTAGCTCGCCGGGGGAATCGACGCTGCGGTTCCGGACGGACGGCACTGCCATCTGCCTGATGCGGCGCGATCCGTACAATGGCACGCCGCGCATTCCCGAGAGTTCGGCCACGGCGCTGATCGGGATCGCTCGTCCGCCATACATGCACTGGGAGTGGCGGGATACCAAGACGCGCATCGGCGGGCCGAACTTCATCGCGTTGACAGGCGGAAGGTATGTGGCAGCGGTGCGGCTTCACACACCTCACACGCGGACGGTGTTGTGTTGGATGGAGCCGGAAGCGGGTACGCTGCGCGAGTTTCTCATGCTGCCCTCCGACGGCGATAGCAGCTACGCGGGGCTGGTGCACCACAAGGGGATTCTCCACGTGAGCTACTACTCGTCGCATGAAGGCAAAACGTCGATTTACTTTGCGCGAGTGCAGATTTGAGCATGCAGCCAAAGTGGAGCATCGCGGTCTTCCTGGCGTTTGCCGCGGGTATCAACTACGCGGACCGGGCTGCGGTTTCGGCAGTGTTCTCCCTGTTGAAGCGCGATCTGGGAGTGACGGACATCGCGCTGGGTGTTCTGGGATCGGTGTTTTTGTGGGGTTATGCGCTGTCTTCGCCGGCGGCCGGCCTGCTGGCGGACCGTGTGTCACGGGCGCGGCTGGTGATCGTGAGTTTGATCGGGTGGAGCGTCGTGATGGCGTGCACCGGCTTTGCCACGGGCGTGGCGAGCCTCATTGCGTTCCGCCTGTTGCTTGGACTGGTGGAGAGCCTGTACCTTCCGGCGGCAACCGCGCTGCTCGCCGAGCATCACGCGCCGGAGTCGCGCGGACGCGCGATGGCCATTCATTCGGCGGGGCTGAACCTCGGCGTGATTGCCGGCGGCACGATTGCGGGGTACCTCGGCGATGTGTATGGATGGCGGCCGGGGTTTTGGATTCTCGGTGCGTTGGGTGTGACGATGGGGTTCGTCGGGATGCGAGTGGTGGTGGGGGGACCGGTAGTGCGAAAGCCCGTGAAGCGCGCGTTTGGGCCGGACCTGGTGGAACTGGCGGGGATACCCAGTTATCTGATTCTTCTGTGCAAAACAACGCTCGTAAGTTTCGGAACCTGGATCTTTCTCAACTGGCTACCGCTGTATTTTCGGGAGACGTTCGACATGAGTCTGGCGGCTGCGGGATTCGCTGGCACCGCGCTGTTGCAGCTTTCCACGGTGGCGGGAATTGGCGCGGGCGGATGGCTGTCGGATGTGGCGGCGAAACGCAGTCCGCGTCTGCGCATGCTGTTCCAGAGCTTGTGCTACTTTGCAGCCGCCCCGTTTCTGCTGTTGTTTTTGACGCAGGTGACATTCGCGGTGGCGGCCGTAGCGATCACGGCGTTTTCATTGCTTCGCGGAATGGGTGGGGTGAATGAGAACCCGACGTTGTGCGATGTGGTGCCGGAGCGTTTGCGATCCACCGCCGTGGGTTTCATGAACCTGGGTGCAACGGCGGCAGGGGGGCTCGGTGTGTTGCTCGCGGGATGGCTGAAGGCGCATATCGGCATGGCCGGGGTATTTGCGTCCATTACGATCGTGATGGTGGTGGCGGCGTGTTTGCTGCTGGTGGGGTTCCGTTGGTTCCTCGAGAGGGACGCTGCGAGGGCGGAGGGTTAGCTCTCTAGGGCTTGACCGATTGGCTGTTGGGATCGGATACCGCCGCACCGCGAATTTCAATCCGGCCATCCAATACTTCTTTGCTAAGTGGACGAAGCACCACGGTTACTTTCCCTTTAACAGTCCGATCCAGGCTTAGAACAAAGTCTGAACCAGTTGTGCCTCCTGACTTCGACTGGCCGGGCGCTACAGCGCCAACCTGTTCCCTGCCAACCGATTCCTTGGCCACAGGAGCAATAATTGAGCATTCGTGCCGGACTAGCGGTATTTTTGCGACTTCTGCCACGGGCTGTTAGTTTTGGCTGGCGTGGGACCGGTTGCGGCAGGGCACTTCACCAATTCAGTGAGTGCGCTCTTGCAGGTGGCCCGCGCCCGCGCAAATACGGTTAGCTTATCGTGGACTGACCACTAACATGTATTTCACAACGTCTCCTGTGGCTGCGTAGAGATGAATTTCTTTTTGTCCAGCAGCCTCAGTAATCTCTTTTGTCAAAGCGATGATGAGCGACTTGTCGTCCGATGCCGGGTCGATCTTCAACGCCTTGCCATCGAAGTGCACTTCAAACACTTTGTCGAGCCTGGTTCCCGTGAGTTTGATTGCCTTGATATCGCCCACGTAGACCGGATCCTGGGCCGTCACCTGCGGAGGAAGCGCAACCGGCGGAGGCAGTTTCAACACAGCCTGAGATTTGTTGGTGGGGTGGGTGAGAATAAGGTACTTCGCGGCAGCTACTCGTTCCGGAGCAGCTTCAAATACGCCCAATTGTGGACTCTTGATTTGCAGCGGAGCAGCCGCCCCAGTGTCAAGTTCCGCTTTCATACCCTCCACTAGACCTGAACCGGTAATTGCGAACCGTCTTACTTTGGGCTCAACCGAGAGAAGCACGGGCGCATCGGCGGTGAAGTCTAGTGGAATGCGGACAACAAAGGTATCCACGTGGGGTGTAGGCTGCTCATCCGGCCAAAGCGGAAGGCGTACAGTAACCTCGGGGAACTGGCGCAGCTCTTTCGCGGATACGGCCAACTGGTAAAGACGTTCCCCTCCCTTTTCACCAAGATCGACGAGTGGTTGCCCGCGGGTACCGAAGACGCGGCCTCCCGCAAGAACCAGTGGACGCATCCCCTGCAATTTGGGCAGGGCGTCTCCCTTACTGTTAGTAATGTGGAGGGTGAGTGAGAGTAGATCCTTCTCCATGGGAGCAACGTCAACGTTCTTGATCTTCAGGCCAGTCATGTCTTCTGGTTTCGCGGCTGGATTGGCGAGAACGGTGGTAGCAGAGCCATAGCGTCCAACAATCGTAAGATTCGAGGCCATCAGGTTGGCGGAGTCGATTACGAAACTCATGCGGTTGGAATCGACAATGAGTCCGGTGGTGCTGGTGATGCGGGCGTCGCCTGCCTGCGCCGCGGTGTCTTGCGTAAAGTTCGCGCCAACGATGGTGACGCCGAACCTCCCCCCAGCGCCCTCGTCGAGGTCGGTCTTTTCAATGTGTGGGCCAAGATGCAAATCCAAAGTCTTTGTCGGAAAGACTTCGATGGAATACTCGGTGGAGGCTTTCTTGAGGATTGGAGCACCAACGACACCGTTCTTGGCGTCGAACTTACGCCAGCGAGCCGTCGCCGTGACCTTCCCATTCCATGTGGAGTCGTCTGTGTCGGTAACTGGCAAGGAAAGGACGACAAAGACCTGACGGAGTCCGCCTTGAACGGTCTTTCTGCCGAGGACAGGCCGGAACTGCCAACCGAACTTGGCCACCCCATCCATTTTGTCGGATAGATCCCGCGCAACGGTGTCCGTGTCCTTTACCAGGTAGACTTCCTTGCGGCCCCAATAACCAGTGCCGCCGATGTTAGCCACGCCAACCACGGCAGCGGCGCCAATGGAGATCGCCTTCTCGGAAATAGTGGCAACGTTGTACGTCTTCTCGCGAGGCATCAGTGCCACGAGCCGAACACTGCCATCGGTCTTTAGCGTCTCTCTCTGAGGTTGTCCGCCGTATTGTTTCGCCGAAACCTGAAATACCCTCTCTGAACCCGCTACACCGGCTGCTGAGCGCACCTGGATATCCACCTCGGCGACACACGATTTGCATTGCTCGTCGATGCTGATCTGAAACCCGAGAACTGTTGTCATTGTATTTACGGGCTTGCCACCTGTCATTCGCATCCGGTCGGAGACGGCCCCGTCGAGCAGCATTCGCAGATTGGTGATCTGGTAGGAGAGATTCATCTGGGCATCCAATACGTCGGAGGCGCTCAGCCCAAACGCCGGTCCACCCGCAGGCAGTTGTGCGGAGGGGAGGATGGCCGGAGGAGGCGCGGCCGTGACGGATGGAGTAGTTACTTCGCGGCCAACAGTTGCACTGGAGCTACCTGTGACTTCAGCGGTCGAACCCGTGGAGTGGACGGTGGTTGTAGAATCCTTTTCCGCCACCACCTTTGTCCTGGAATCCGCGCCTGTCTCCGTGTTTTTCGTACTCGAAGTGTTCAACGCGGTGGATGTGTCCTTGAGCGATGGGGTGGGCGTGGTCGTACCGCTCAGAGAGAGCGAGAACGAACTCTGGCGGGTGCCTTGGATGCGGTCGACATTCAGTTTGCTGGCGTCGATGGCATTCAGTTCTCGCAAGCGCGATTCCAGAGAGGCCAGCATCTGCCGCAAAGCACGTTCATCGTAGACTTTGGGCTCCCCAACTCGAATCTGCGCGGTGGCGGCGGTTGCGCAAAGTGCCGAAACAGCCATAGCGCGAACGATTTCGTGAACTACTCGCATAGATTATCCTTTCCAACCTTGAAGCGTGATCTGGTCCGAAATAGTGACATTGGACCACAGAACCGGCACCATCCGCCGAAGTCAGCGCACGCGGACGGCGAAGACACGGGCTTCGGGTACTCCATGGGTGGCGAGAACGTCCAGGCGCAGATGATCCGTAAGCAGAGGCTGCTGAAACTTGTGGCGGCAGAGGCGTTGGAAGCTGTCCGTTACTTCGGCAATGACGGCTCTGTTTGCTGTGAGTTTGTAATGGGAGACTGTTTCCGGCTGCGGTGCGCGGATCATCTTCGCAGTATAGGCGTCCGACATCGACAAAGTGAGTTCGCGCTCGAAGCCGGTGTCGAAGATCAGGTCGATTTCGCGAATGGCTACTGCTGCGGGCCAGCGCAGTTCGATCCATGCAGGCAGCGCGGTGGACCGCCATTGATTCGGGGAATCGGGAAGTGAAGGGTGAAGCGCCGGAGACGTGGCGCGGGTGAAAGCACTGGCGATGTGAGCGCAGGAATAGCCCGCCGCTTCGCTGCTTGCCGTGATGCGGGATTCCCGGGCGAGGTCTCGAGGAGCGGGCGGTTGCAGGAGGAACGCGTCGTCTTCGGCGAGCATTTGTTGTATGGCGCGGATGTGCTGGGCAGCCGTCATATCACACAGTGGGACAGCAGCGGCGTGGGCAGCGGCGGTTCCGATGGCCTGCCCCATCACGCCGCAAGTGGCCATCACTCGAGTGGATGCGAAGGCGAGGTGAGTGGCGGAAATGTTGCGCCCCGCCAGGAAGAGATTCACGATGTCGCGCGAGATGAGGCTGCGTAGAGGGATAGAGTAGAGATACGCGACCTCGATCTGTGCGGTGGGGTATTCGTGCACCGCGTCGATTCCAGCCGGCGGATGCACGTCGATCCACCAACCACCGTAGCCGACCGCGTCGTCAAATAGCCGGCCGCTCACTACATCATTCTCAGTCAGCACGTGATGACCCAGGATGCGACGTGATTCGCGCTTGCCCGGAAGCATACCGACCCAATCGAGGCTCCAGTTCTCAGGGCCTTCGCTGGTCCGCGGCGGGGCCTCGCCATCCATCCATTTCTCGTAGGCGGCGGTGGGATCGTCCGCGGCACGGGGGCAATCGTTCTTGATGTGATCCCACACCCCGAGAGCGATGCGGAGGAGTTCGTGGCGGATGCGCGGATTGCCGTGCACAGTATCGAGTTCCCCGCCCCATTCGGCCCACCAGTAGCCGTATTCCCATTCGCGATGACTGCGGAGACTCAAGTCCTTTTCGGTGAATTTGCGAGCCCATGCAGGGGCGCGAAAAGGCACCGGCCGATCCTTGCGGCTCGCCATGAAGAGGATGGTGGAGCCTAGCACCTTGGTGTCAGCCGACTCCTGTCCATGTGGCTCATGAAACTCGTCGCGCGCTTCGCGCCCCATGCGCCAGGTTGCTCCCGCGGCGACGCCGAGGTGCGAATCCCCGGAGCAATCGGCATAGTAGGGCGCAGTGATGAGGAAATCATCTGCGGTGTTGGGACGCACGGCGCGGATGCTCTCCACGCGGCCCCCGGCAACCCGGCAGTTCACGAACGATGTGTCGAGCAGCAGTGTGATGTTCGGCTCACTGACTATCTTGTCGTAGAGAAGCAGGTCGAACAGGTGGGGGCTGCGATGTGGATTGCGCACGGCGTCCTCCACGCGCAGTTCCTCGATGATGCCGGATTCACGGGCGCCGGGCCGGCGGCCGGAGCAGGACGCGCCAACAATGTGCATGCGGACTTCCGACGACGCATTTCCGCCAAGCACGGAACGGTCCTGCACAAGCACCACTTTGGCTCCGCGGCGAGCGGCGGCAAGCGCGGCACACACTCCAGCGATGCCGCCGCCCACGACGCAGAAGCCGGTTTCGAGTTGGATCACAGGCTTATTCTGCAACAGAACGCGGCGCAGCGTTATGATTGGACGTTTCAGACATGCATGCTCTCGCCCCCAACCGTGTTCTCAAGAAGCTGCGCAACAACGAAGTGGTACTCTCCGTCAGCCTCACGCCAATCTGCTCCGGCAAGATTGCGGAACTGCTCGGACTGCTGGGCTTCGACTGCCTGTGGATCGACATGGAGCATCAGGATTTCAGCTACGACCAGGTGTTTGAGGCATGCCTCGGATCGCGCGCGAGCGGCATGGAGCCAATGGTGCGCATTCGTCGCGAAGGCCGTCATTCCTGCTTCCGCGCGTTTGAAGCGGGTGCTACCGGGATCATGGTGCCGCATTGCATGAGCGCCGCCGATGCGCGCGCCATTGTGCGCGATGCGCGCTTTGCGCCGCTTGGTCTGCGCGGCATGGATGGCGTGGAGCCGGCGGCCGCGTACGGGCTCGTTGGTGCGAAGCAGTACCACGAGTGGGCGAATGGCGAGACGTTCGTGTTGCTGCAGATTGAGGATCGCGAGGCGGTGGAGGATGTTGAAGCTATCGCGGCCACGCCGGGGATCGATGTTCTCTTTGCCGGACCTGGGGATCTCAGCCAGAGCTACGGACATCCCGGCGAGGTCGACCATCCGCTCGTGATGGCGGCAATCGAACGAGTGGCGGCGGCCGCGGCGCAGGCAGGGATTGCGTGGGGCGCACCGGGCATTTCGCCGGAGCGGGCGCGGGGGCTAATCGGGCAGGGGGCGCGGTTCATCAACACAACCTCGTTGAGCGGCGTAATGCGCAAAGGGTTCAAGGAATCGCTGGAGGCGTATCGCGCGGTGTTGCCGCAAGCCGCAACCGACGCAGCAGGCGTGTGAACAGGTTGCCTCGATCCGCCGGACGATGCTTGGATTGGCGCTTGCGCGCGAAACTGCGGGCGGTGACTTCGAGGTCGGCGGTGTTGATCCGAAGCACCTCGGCGGATTCCTCGGGGGTCAGTGCGGCCTGGCTCGTGGCGGCGTGGGGATCGGAAAGGAAGGCGCGCAGGAATGCCTCGTCGGTGTAGAGGCGCGCGAGGAAGGATTCCAGACGCGGGGTGCTCATGCGGCGGTCACCTTTGCCCGCCCTCGCGCAACCGCGGCGCGGGCCATGTCGATTTGCGCGAGCAGGTCTTCCATCCGCGGGTATGCGCCGTCGCGCTCCAGGATCACGGTAAGGGGCCGCGCGGTGCGCGAGGCGACGTATGCGAGCAGCTCATACACGGGGTCCGGCACGTCATGCAGATGGTCGTCAAGCATGCGCCGGCCCATCCAACGCCCGCCGGCGATATGGATGGATGCGACACGATCGAGCGGAAATGTTTCCAGCAGCACGTACGGGTCGTAGCCGAAGTTGATGGAGTTGGTGTAGATGTTGTGTAGATCGAGAAGCATGCCCGCGGGGAGCGAGCGAGCCATCGATGCGAGAAAAGCGGCTTCGGTGAGCGAACTACACGGAGGGTCAATGAACGAAGCGACGTTCTCCATCGCCGGTGCAACACCGGTGATGCGAGTGGCGCGCTCGACGTTGGCCAGGGTGCTTTCCACGACGTTTGCGTTGCGTGGGGGCGAGGCAAGGTGGCCAATCTCTATGCCGCCTCCGCGGACGAAAGCCAGATGCTCGCTCCACGATTCAGGCCGTACATGCTCGATCAAACGCGCCATCCGGGCGAGACGTTTTTCTTCCACCGCAACAGTGCTCGCCATTCCGAGTCCGATGGAATGCAGCAGCAGCGGGACTTCACCGGCAAGCGAGCGTAGCGCCGCCTTGCGTTTGCGCGACGCCGCGAAGTAGTCATCGGCGATCACCTCCACCACGTCGATGCGTTGGAGGTTGGTGAGGATGCCGGCGGCGAGCTCGTGCCGCCAGCCCAACCCGAAGCGGTCGTGGCAGATAGCCATGGTCTAGCTCCCACACCCGCCGCAGCCACCTCCGCCGCAGCCGCCGCCTCCTCCGCAGGAAGAGGACGAGGAACAGGACGATCCGCAGGAGCTGCCGCAGCCGCCGGATGACGCCGACGCCTTCCACAGTTTTTCTTTGTCCGGAAGCGGAACCATGCCGACGCCGAACACGGCAGCCAGCAGTGCCATCTCCTGCCCCGATTGCCCGAAGTGGAGCGAGTTGGCGCGATTCTTGAGGTCTGACATCAGCTCCTGCAGCGAGTCGATGGCGTGACGCCCGCGTGCCGTCAATCGTGGGAAGGACACGGCGATGATCGCGATCACGGCAAGGATGCCGAACACGACAAGGAGGCCGCGGTTCTGACGCCCGCGCGAAACCGCGAGCCCGTACTTGACCACGGCGACACTGATCACCACCAGCAGCGCGATGGCGGAATCCGAACGCCGCAAGTCACGCTCCGCGGGACCCGGCAGGAGCCCCAATCGCTCCAACTCGGCTTCGTACTGATCGGAAACAGAGAGAATCGACATGGCGTGAATCTCGCGCATGTCCTTTGATGCTTCGCAGAACTCCAGCAGGGCGCGCTCTCCGGGCTCCTTGATGCCGAGATTGCGCCAGTTGGAGGGGGCCTTCAGATGATCGCCACTCTGCTGCAACAAACCGCGATTGAGCAGGCTGACAACCAGGGTGTTGAGCAACTCCTTCTTGCCGCCTCGCAGATAGGCGATGCGGTAGGGATCCTGAAGCGCCCCAGGCGGGATGGTCCCGCCGGATTCGCGTTCTCTGCGCCGCACGATGACGGCCACGACGGCCATCGCGGCGAGGCAGAAATAGAGGAGGAGAAACTGTGGTCCTTGTAAATCAAAGGGGTTCATAAGGGCGTGGGACGCGCCTCCAGACGAGCACGCATGGCCCTGGTGAGGTCATGAATGTGTACAAGAACGAGACTGATTTCGCGATTGTCCGCGGCGCGCCCTTCGCGCAAGGCGGAGAGAAATTCGGGCAGATAATTCCAATCGGGGTTACCGAGCAGTTCCAGCAGCCGGGCGAAGGCTTCCTTGGGCGTGGCAACGGCTGCGCGCTCAATGTCGAGCACGGAAGCGGCGCAGGTGCGCAGTGGACCGATCGCAGACACTACAGTTGCCTGCAACTGTTCGCCCTGGGTGGCGGAAAGCGCGTAGCGTGAACGCAGGCGCAAAGTGAGATTGAGCAACACCTGACGGGTCCGCTGGCGCTTGGCCTCATCGGGTACGACGATGAGGGCGAAAGGATCGTCGCCATGGAGAACCATGCGGCGGCGCTCGATGTCGGCGAACTTCTGCGCGAAGCAATCGGCCGCGGCGGGCAGTTCCTCCAGCAAAAGGATCATGGCTTCCAACCGGATGGCGGCTTTGGCGAACGACAACGCCGGTTGCACGGCCGCGAGGCGGTCCGGCAGGAAGGTCCGCAGCACCAGTATCAGGTTGACGTCGGAAGTGGGCCGCAGGCGCCCTTCAGCAGCGCTGCCGAAGAGAACGATGGAAGAAAGGGAGTCACCGAGGGAGGATTGCGCAGCGGCCACGAACGCCTCGATGCCTTCCCTTACCGGCTTGGGAAGACTACCCAGCGTCAAGAGGTTTGCTTGGGAGGACATGCCTCTCAATCATAGTTCACATGAGCGAGGTTACAGCAACATGACGGAGCAATTGCGATCCGATTATTCCAACCGGCGCGATTCTTCCAACTGCGGAACGAGCGAGGTGCGCAGGGTGGAATAGGCGCGGGTGAGCATCGATTTGACGGCGCTCACGGACACACCAAGGATCGAAGCGATCTGCACGTAATCCATGCCATCGTACTTATGAAGGAAGACCGCCATCCGCTGCCGGTAGGGCAGAGTTTCCACTGCCTGGCGAACCTGATCCTCAAAATCCTTACGGATGAGGGTGCGGACCTGATTAGCCTCCATTCGAGTGCGCATCCGCGCCATGGGGGCGTCGAGCGAGGCGAAGCCGGTTTCGTGGCGATGATCGCGCAGCCAGTTGAGCGACAGGTTGCCGGCGATGCGGTATAGCCAGGTGATCAGTTTCGCCGTAGGTTCGTATCGTTCGCGAGCGAGGTAAACCCGCAGGAAGACCTCCTGGGTCAACTCCTCTGAGGCAGCCGCATTCTGGATCGTGCGGTAGACGTGTTGGAAGACCTGCCGCTGATAGCGGCGCATTAATTCACGGAAGCTCTCGTCGCACTCCTCGCGAACGCGCTGCATCAACCCGATGTCATCCAGCTCAACCAGCCATGCTTGCATGTCTTCAGACCTCAGTTCTCTTCTCCCAAACCTCGGGATTCCGCCAGTAGGCGGACCCGTCGCCAGGGGTTGGAACGCGGGCAGAAGCGCACACCTGAAGACAGGAGATCGCCACAAGTGGCGCCTGTTCCCTTAGAGGTATGAGACCGGCATTTGGTTGGTTAAGCATTGTAAAGTCTCATCACGGGTAGACTAGCCGGCGAATTTGTATCCCGTTCCGCGAACGGTCAGGAAGAACTCGGGGGACCTGGGATTGGGCTCCAGCTTCTGCCGCAGCCAGGCAATATGAACATCGACCGTGCGGGTGAGGGTAGCGGTTTCGTAGCCCCACACATCACCTAAAAGCTGCTCGCGCGAAAGGATTACCCCCCGGCGTTCAATCAGATGGCGCAACAATTGAAACTCTTTGGTGGAGAGCGAGACTGCCTCCCCGGAGCGCACCACCGCTGATCGTTGCATGTCGACCTGTACGTCCCCAAACGTATATGTCGTAAGCGGTTCGCCGGATTTCGTCTGATGGCGGCGCAGCATGGCCGCCACGCGCGCCAACAGTTCGCGCATATCAAAGGGTTTCGTGAGGTAATCGTCGGCACCCGATTGCAGGCCAGCCACTTTGTCCGTCACCTGGCTGCGCGCGGTGAGCATCAGAATGGGCGCCCCGATTTCCTGCTGGCGAAGCTGCTTGCATATCTGCATGCCACTGAGCTTGGGCAGCATGAGGTCGAGCAGAATCAGATCGAAGGTGTTGGTGAGGCCACGTTGGAGACCCGTCTGGCCATCCATAGCGGCCTCTACGTCGTAGCCCTCCGCGCGCAGGCGATCGGCGAGTGGAACTACCAAACCGATCTCGTCTTCCACAATGAGGATCCGGCGCATGGGCTCAGTCCGCCGTCTGAGCGGCGGGGAGACGAAGGGTGAAACGGGAACCCACGCCGGGTTTGGACAGGACTTCGACGTTGCCGGAATGTGCGTCGACAATGCGCTTGACCAGCGCAAGGCCGAGTCCGAGGCCGTGGATCTGCGCATCGATGGCACGTCGGCCGCGGAAGAACGGCTTAAAGAGGTGACGCATCTCGCGCGGCTCAATGCCGGGGCCTTGATCCTCGACGGAAATCCACACTTGGTTGGAGTTCGGTTCAGGACTGCGGCGCGCGCAGAGTTTGATGGCACCGCGATCGCCGTATTTGGCGGCGTTGCTCAGCAGATTGCGAATGCACTGAGTCAATGAGGCCGCATCCGCCATGACAGCCGGCAGCGGTTCCTGAGCATCGCGCTCCAGCCTGCGGTGGGCCTGTTCGATGTCCGGGCCCGCGGCTTCCACTGCACGGTCGAGCACCTCGGCAAGCGGCACCGGCTGAAGATGCAGATTCACACGGCCGGATTGGATTCCCGCCAGGCGCAGGATCTGCTCCACCACTTCGGCAAGGTTCTGCGACTGATCGCGCAACAGCCGTCCGTAATAGCGGACTTGTGGATCGGAATGCACTAACCCGTCGGCGAGGTTTTCGCTGAGCGCCTTGGCGGCGGAGAGAGGCGTCCGCAATTCGTGCGAAACGCCGGCTATGAAGTCCATCTGAAGCTGGGCGAGTTTGCGCTCGCGGGACGCGGACCGGTGTAGCAGCACCACGCAACCGGCCAGCACCCCGAGGATGGCGAGGCTCACCAGAAGATTGAGACGGCGTGTGCGTTCCACGGAAGCCTCGACGGAACCGCTGTGGTGCTTGACTCGCACTTCAAGCAAACCGGGGCGAGGTTGCGGGCCGTTGCCGCGTTTTTCGGAAGGTCGAAATGCCGGCACCGGCGGTGGTGGAAGCGATTGGCTGCGGGCATAGAAATTCGGTTCGGGCGGCCGGCCTTTGCCGTTTTGTCTCGGACGCTGGTCGCGCCACAATAGATCGGGCCTTGGCATGAGCATCGACTCACGCAGATCTGGCGTTTCCAGCCTCGCTGCATGCGAGGAGAAGAGAATTTTGTCAGGCGCGCTCTCTGCGGCGACCTCGACGTAGTAATCCGTTCCGAAGTATCGCTCCACCAACGGCGGAAGCAAATGGGTAGCGGCATATTCGACGTTGAGCTCGGCGATCGCCCAACCACACGTGCGCCCGGGACGCCTCGGTTCGTTGCGATCCGGTTGCGCGTCCGGGCAAATACGCCGGGCAGCGATGGCATTGGCGGCACGAGGCATGAGGCCGCGGAAGCCAGGCTCGCGAAACTCCTTCCATTCCGCTGGCCATTCGGCGGGAACGAACTCCATGTTGTCGGGGGCGTAGGCCAGCAGTTTGGGCTCGCCGCTACCGTTATCCTCGCTGATGAGGAAGCGCTTGACCAGGTTGCGCGTTGGAGTGCTCTCGGCCCATGCGTCGTAGCGCGAGGCACGTTCCTCGAGCGATTCCGGCGACCCACCGCGTGTTTCCAAAAGGAAGGCTTCGTAGGCACGAGTCACGGCGCGATCGGCGTCGTTGCGCATCTGCATCATCGCCCGGCGGAGGGTAGTGTTCATCCGCTCGCGCTCGGCGGTGCTCACCTGGCCGATCCAACGGTACTGCAACACGGCCAGCGCGGGAATGAGCACAAAGGCGACCGCGATCACCAGAAGTGTGGGCCGCGATTGGCCGCGAAACCCGTCCATGGCATCGCGCAGTCGGTCCAACCACACACTGGTCTTGGAGGACTTCTCCACAGCCATATTATCTGCCAGGGTTTTTTCGGAGAGTGTAAAGAATGGTTAAGCGAGAGGGTCCCATACGCGAGGAAGCTGGAGCATGAAGCTCTCCACAGGGCCTTCTCCCGCAACCTCGTCTGGTTTTGACAGCGTCTCGGGGCGCGGTCCGGACGGTAGACCATTGGAGACCCATTCCTCCATCCTCTCTCGCAGGGACCGGATGCGATCGCTCGGGGAACGAAGCTCGATGACGAAATCCGGACATAGATGCCAGAACCCCTCGCGCTCGACTGGATCAAGTTGGAGAATGCGCGACGGAGTCCAGGCGACGTCGGAAGAACGGCGCGCGCCGTTTGGCAGCACGAATCCGGAGGAGGAGGCGCTGACCACGCCTCTGCCGTCAGAATGAGCCCAATTCCCAACCTGCTTGGTTAACTCTGCATTCCTCAGACCCTGGATCGAGCAGGTAGGAGGCAGAGTGATCAGTTCCCCCTCCGCGGTCATCTCGAAGAAGAAGTCAGGGTGGCTGGCGCACAATTCGGCGAATGCATCGTCCGTCATGCGTAGAACGGCCATATCACGATCCTAGCCACATTCAGTTCTGACACGGGCTCGACCGTTACCGCAGATTGCCGATCACCTGCTGCATCATGTCGTGTTGATGCTGGGTAATCTTGTGCATCTGTTCGAGCAGCTTCTGGTGATCCTCCATCGCCTCCTGGATCTCCATCATGTTGACCACTGTTGGGGCAACGGCCGCTGTGTGGCGGTGGGGGCGAGGATGGACGGCGCGGCCAGCCATATAGTCTACCGCGGCCTCTGCGGATCTGCGCTGGGGGTGTGAGGCGCCTGCCGCGGCCGCGCCGCCACCGCCGCTATCCAGTTCCGCCGCAAGCGCGCGCATGGTGTTGTGCGCGGCGCGGCCTTCATCGGCAACCGCCAGGAGCGCGTGCGCGTGCGAGTTGATGATGTGCTGCTGCATCGAGATCACGCGCAGCAGATGGGTGGGATCGTGGTCCTTCTCCCAGGCCTGCATCTCACTGGCGATCGTGTAATGGGTTTCCTTGGCTGCTTGCGCCACCGCCGGCACTTGCGCGATGGCGGAGTGTTCGAGCGCCAGTTCCACTTTGGGTGCAATGCGCGGGCCGGCCGCGGCTGCAACGTTCGGCATAATGGCCTCCAAAATACAACAAAAAAGTATGAAATTGAGTGGGAGCCGTTTGCGGCTCCACGTAGAGTATGCGCCTGCGCACCGTCGTGCGCAAGGGTATCGCGGACGGCCGCTAGAAGCGGAATCGCAGGGACGCCGCTGTGCGACGCGCCACGTGCTGCGCACCGCTAATCTGTCCAAACGCAGCGTTGGTCTGCGCGCCAGTGTTGTAGTTGAACGTCAGCGATGCATTCGGGTTGGACGGATTGAAATGGTTCACCGTGTTGAAAGTCTCGGCGCGGAACTCCAGCGTCTTGCCCTCGGCCACCTTGAACGACTTCGAGATCGAAAGATCGATGTTGTTCATCCACGGCCCGTAGGTGAGCGAAGGAGGCGTGTTCCCGATGCCCAGCGTGCGCGGGCCCGGCAGGCTGAAGCTAGCCGCGTTCAACGGATAGTACAACCGCGGTTCTGTTGTGTTAGGCACCACGCCGTCCGTGCGCCACAGGCTGCCATTCATCGCGCAGCGGAAGGGAACCCCGCCGGTGGGAGTGCCGGTCCAATAGCCGATCGGGGCATTGTTGGGCGTGCAACTCACCGTGAAAGGGGTGCCGCTGAAGAACGCCATCACGCCGTTCAAGCGCCAGCCGTCAAGCGCGCCTTTGGTCAGCCAGTTCTTCCAGACGCGGCTGCCGTTGGGGATGCCATAGCCGAAGTTCGTGTTCGCCACCAGCGGCCTGTTGGCAACGTTCTTGGTGAGGTTGTCGTCCACCCATTGTTGATGCGAAAAGACGGTGGTCCTTGACCAGGTGAAGTTGGCGCCCCAGTGGAGCCGCTTTCCAGAGCGGCGGTTCAACTGCACCTGAAGCGAGTTGTAGTGCGACTCACCCAGACTTGTATAGGTGAGGATGGTCCCGTACCCAACATACTTATTCATCCCGCGAATCAGGTTGGCGGCATAGAACGCCCCTGTCCCTCCGTTGGCGCTGGTGGGATCGAGATAGAGTTTGTTCTGGCCGCCGTCTGGCGTCCAGGTTGTGTAGGGGGCGACGGCGTTGGCGTCGTTGGCTGTGCCAAACCCGTGGTGGGCCACGTTGCCGACATAGGCGATGTCCACAATGATCCCCCGCTTCAATCCTTGTTGAATGCCGAAACTCCAGTTATAGGTGGTGGGGTTTTTGTAGTTTCGCTGTCCTCCGGTGACGTTCTGCGCGCCGTAGTAACCCTGCGTCTGGAGCAGATTGTCGAAGGTGGTGTTGTAATAGATAGGCGCGCGGAACGCCGGCGGCGCAGCCATCGGACCCGTCCCCGACGAAACCGCACCAATGGTATCCACACCGTAGGCGCGTCCATAGAACATGCCGAACCCGCCTCGCAGAGCGGTCTTGCCTTTACCGAAGATATCCCAGGCGAAGCCGGCGCGCGGTCCGATCTGCGGCGGCGGAGTGTGAAAGAACCTGTCTTTGTACTGCACGATTCCCGAGTAAGGCAGTCCATCCGCGGGATAGGAAGCAGGGTCAAACGAAGTCGCGCGGCCGTACGCATAGCGCCCGCCGGTGGCAGGGTTAATCGCCACTCGTTGGCCGTTCACCAACGCCGGAAACAGCAGTTGCCCCGCCTTCTTTCCGTCATAAGCAGGGCCGTCAAAAAGGCCCAGCGTGCCGCCCTTTGACCATGTGGGTTGAATGATCTGAAAGCGAATCCCGAGATCGAGCGTCAACCTGCGATGGACGCGGAAGGAATCCTGCAGGAACCACTCCACCTGGTTGTAACGCGAGTGATTCACGAGCTTCGTGTTGTCCTCGCCGTAGGCCTGCACCGTTCCGATCAACAGGTTGGAATACGCGTAGCCGGTGTCGTTAGGGTTGGCGGTATCGGAGCCAAACCAGTAAGAACCCGCGGCATTATAAGTGGAGTACACACTCACGTTGCGCGAGTTGTGCTCAAAGTATCCGCCAAGCTTGACGTTGTGCTTCTTCTTAATCCAGCTCATTGTGGCGGTGAGGTTGGTGAGTTGATCGGTGCCGTGGAACGGCCAGCGGCTGTCAAAGGTGAATGACGGCGGCGCGGTAACACCTTGCCCGGCGGACTGCGCGCCGTTGGCCGCAAACCTGATGTTGGGAATGATATTGAGGTAGTTGCCTTTGAAGAAATTCGGCAGCGACACCGGCTTGCCCTCGGGGCCTTTGAGCGTGGAAAGATCGTTTGCCTTCTGGAAGGCCGCTGCGTCCGCCGCGTAGGTGTGCTGCGTGGCCCGGTTGATTCCAATGGACGATTCGAGAATCAGATTCGAACGGAACGTGTGAATCACCGTGTAAACCGCGCCGGCCGATTGGATGTCGTAGTGGCTGGCAAACTGCCCCCACGCTCCGCCGCCGTTGAGGGTCGCGCCCACGCCGCGATCGGCCTGGAAGTCCTGAATCAGCCGCAAATACGATGTCGTGCGCGGGCCAAGGTTCACGTCGAGCCGCAGGATGCGGTCCTCGCGCGGACGGTCGCGATGGAATTGATACTGGCTGTTGAACTGACGCCGGCCTGTGGAATCGGTGGTGAACGGCAACGGGAACAGATTCATCATGGCGAACCCGATCGGGCTGATACGGGTCGCCGGAATCATATTGTCGGCGAACACAGCGCCGCCGGCCAGCGGGTCCTTGACGGGAATGCGCACGCCGGTGGTAGTGGTGGTGGCCGAGAAATCGCCCGCGCGTTCGAGTTCGCTCGGCATAGTGAAGCTGCTCACGCCGCCGGTGGTGATGGTATGCAGATAGTCCTCGGAGAAGAACAAGAACAGACGTGTGCGGCTAGCGTTGAAGCGCGTACCCGGGATCAGCACTGGACCGCCAAGGGTGAACCCCGGATTCTGGTACCGGTAGCGAGGCTTGGCGATGCGGTTGCGGTTATTGAAATACTCATTCGCCGCCAGCATTTCGTGCCGCCAGAAGTAATAGGCGCTGCCATGATAGTTGCGCGTGCCGTTCTTGATGGAGACGTTCATCTGCCCGCCGGCGCGCGCTCCATACTCAGCGCTGTAGTTGGAGACCATTACTTTCACTTCGCCGATGGCATCGATGTTGGGCGCGAGATAGCCGCCCGTTCGCGGGTTGCCGCTATCCTGACTGGCGACTCCATCGACGGTGACCAGAAACTGCCCCGACTGACCACCGTTGACGGGATTGGCACTCGTGTTGAACCACCCCGGCATGTCGGACGTCGACACCATCTGGACACCGGGCAGCGAACGTAAGATGCCGAGGTAATCGCGGCCGCTGATGGGAGTGTCTTCGATGGTCTGACGGTCAATCAGGATCGACCGGTCCGAACTGTCCGACGCAACGCGGGAAAGATCGGCGACCACTTCGACGGTGGTGGTCACGTCGCCAACCGCCAGCTTGATCTGACCCAGCGCCAGCCGCTCTTCCGCGGAGAGGCTGATTGCCTTCTGATCGTAGCCGCGGAATCCGGCGTGTTCGATGTGAAGGTTGTAGACGCCGGGAACGAGGTTGGTGAAGAGGAAACTGCCGGTCTCATCGGAGGAAAAGGAGCGCACTTGCCGCGACAGATCATGAGTCAGGCGGATGGATGCGCCTGCTATGGCCGCGCCTCCGGAATCGGCGACGTTACCCGAGATTTGCCCGGTAACGCTCTGCGCGTCCAGGTAGCAACGCGACAGAAGAAACAATGCACTGCAGACGAGAAGCCGCTTCATTCACCCGGTCCCCTTTGGGGGATCAGTCTATCACAGCTATCACCGCGATCTGCGATTCAGACGGAGCGCGTAGTTCCACAGCGCGGGCTCTTGTCCCGGTGGCGCGCATACTGTATCTGGACTCGCCGTGTGGGGCGGCCAATCCTGGCCGCGCGGGACTTCAGTCCCGCTTTGCCGATACCCGCATAGTTGCAGTTGTGATTATCAATTTCTAGAGATTTGAATTCTCTCAAGTATGATTCCACCCCCTGGTTTGGTGGACAGCCTTCGTGTCTGTGCCCCTCCCCAAAATGCACATCACTCCCACATTCCATTCCAGACTTTTCCCGAAGGCAGCGGCCTCTTCCTGGCGGCCACTCCTAACGGCTATGGTGTGCGGGATCCACGCGCTACACAGCGATGTACTCGGTGTCCGTGGTGGAATCGGGAATCGGAGCGCCCTGTTCGCGCAGTTCATCCAAATAGAGTTCGATCGCTTCCCGGATGTTGCGATCCATTTCCTGGCGCGTGCTACCCACGCTCACGCACCCCGGAAGATCGGGCACATAGGCAGAGTAGCCGGTCTGGGTCTTCTCAATGACGACTGCGTATTTCATTTCAATCCCGCCTGTTTCAGAATACTCGAAAGCGTGCCAACCGCGATATCGGAACCAATGTGCCCGGGGATGACAACGATTCCCGGTTGTTGTGTTACCGCAAGACGGATCCTACACCAAAAGACCCATCGTGACCGCTGAATACTGTCAGGATTGGAGCGGCTCGATGAATATCTCCCAGTAGCATTCTGCTGCTCCTTCAAATCCAAGCTTTTGTTTCGTTCCCCGCGCATGCCCATCGGCCGGAGTCACCGAGTCTGCTCGTCGTCCTCTGTACAGCATGTGTTGGAGGTCGAGGCGGTCATCCTTCAAAGCGAAACCGCTTCGTCGAGAATACGCTCGCGGACATACCAGTGCAGGGCGCCAGATGTGCACCGCTGGGAATGGGATCGATATGACAATGAGGTCGGCACCCTCGACAGCTCCGCGGATGTCAGCGGCTGTCGCGCCAATTTCAAGCGGCGAACGCCTTGACCCCTTCCAAACCTCGTGAATTTGCGACGCTGACACCGTCTCCGGCGGCCGTCAACTTGCGGGCAAGCGTGCCGCCGATGTTGCCGGTTCCAATGACTCCGATCTTCATTGCGCGTCTCCTCATCTTGTGCGTCTTTCGGATTACGTATATAATCCAATCATAGCAGATATGCGTTACGAACCGGAACACAAGACACGAACCCGCGAGCGTATCGTTCAGAACGCCGCTCGCAAGCTCCGAGCTGAGGGGCTGAGCGGTCCCGGCGTCGCCAGCGTAATGAAAGCATCGGGCCTGACTGTAGGCGGCTTTTACAAACACTTTCGCAGCAAAGATGAGCTTCTCGCCGAGGCCGTTGCGCAGGCCTTCTCAGAACTTAGCGACAAGGTCGCCTCAGTGCAAAACGTGCCGCCTGAGGACAGGTGGAAAGAGATCGTTCGGTGGTACCTCTCACCCGAGCACTGTAATCATCCCGGCACGGGCTGCCCCGTTGTGACGTTGGCGCCTGAGATTGCCCGCGCCAAGTCGAGTATGAAGAAACGAACCGCCGATCTGATGAAAAAGCTTGCGGATGGGTGGGTGAGCTTCATGCCGGGAGTGACCGCAAAAGAGCGTGAGCACAACTTCTTCGTCATTTTCAGCGCGATGGCGGGCGCCGTGGCGATTGCGCGTCTTCTTCCCGCGCCTGCCGACAGGCAGAAAGTGTTGAACAGCGTCCGGGACTATCTTCTAGCCAGCTTCTGAAGATTTTTTTTGCGACGATTAGATTATGATTATCATCCCATACAGCGTACGCGATGAAAGGAATCTTATGAATCTCAACGGTCGCACCATCCTCATCACCGGAGGCTCCGCCGGCATCGGACTTGCTTTCGCCCTCAAGTTCGCCGAACTCGGCAACGAGGTCATCGTCACTGGCCGGCGCCAGGCGGTGCTCAACGAGGTGAAAGCGAAGTACCCGAAGCTCCACACCATCCAGAGCGACGTCGCCAATCCCGGCCAAATCGCCGCCCTTGCTACGCGCGTGAAAGCGGATTTCCCCAAACTGGACGTGCTGATGAACAACGCGGGCATCATGATCCACCGGAACCTCACGGCCCCGGCAGCCGACCTCGCAGAGTTGACAGCGGAGATGAACATCAACGTGGGTGGTGTAATTGGCATGACCTCCGCATTCATCGACATCCTCACTGCCAACAAGGGGACCCTGATCAACGTTTCCTCCGCGCTCGCCTTCGTGCCGCTGCCGTCAGCACCAATCTACAGCGCCACTAAGGCGGCGATTCACTCCTACACCCAGTCACTGCGGTTCCAATTGGAGGAAACCGGCGTTGAGGTAATCGAACTCATGCCACCCGCGGTGAAGACCGACCTGACAGCAGATCTTTCGGGGGGCAGCCTCACTCTGATCACGACGGACGAGTTGGTGAAGCAATCCTTTGCGTCCCTCAGGGCGGGCGCCCAGGAGATTCGGCCGGGGCAAGCGAAACAGTTGGCATTCCTGCGGCGACTCGCCCCCGATTTCATCAACGGGCAACTCTGGAAAGCGTCGAAGAAGCTGGTACCCGTTGGAGTGTAGCCGCGCGGGCGACGAGGGTGTATGATGCGGAGCAACTATCGCAATACCCGGCCTTTGAAAGAGAGGGTACGCTGAATGCGGACTGGAACCTGTGTTGTTTTCAGATATCTGTTCCGTATCGCCCTCATTGGGGCGCCCGGACTTGTTCACGGCGAGACACTGACGCTGCAACAGGCGATCGAGTCGGCAGAGGCAAACAACCGCGCGATCCGCGCAGCCCGCCTGGAACGCGATAAGGCGCTGACCGGGGTCAAAGTCGCACGCACATACCGACTGCCGGCGTTCTCCGTGGCGGCGCTAGGGTCGCAGTCCCTCGCGAGCTTGGGATTGACGTTCCCGCAGGGCTCGCTCGGTGTCTATCCGGGTACCGGACCAATTCCCGGCGAGTCGACTACGCTGAGCGGCCCGCTGCAGCCTGCCGGCATTTTCTACGCGAGCGTCACACAGCCCTTGTCACAGCAGCACAAGATCGGGCTCGGCATCCAGCTTGCGCGGGTCGGCGCCGACATCGCCGGCGAGGCAATCCGCTCCAAGCGGCTGACGACAGTCAACGAGGTTCGGCGGCTTTACTATGGGGTCCTCCAGGCCGAGAGCGGCCAGCGGAGCCTGCAAGCGACCGTCGAATTCCTCAAACAGCTTGACCAGGATACGGGACGCAATGTCGTGCAGCGGGTAGCACTGCATGCGGACTCACTGGACGTTAAGGCGCAGTTGGCGCAGGCCGAATTTGCGCTGTTGAAACTGCAAGACCCGCTTGAAACCCAGAAACAGGAGTTGAACCGGCTCATGGGCCGCGATCCCGACACACCGTTCGAAATCGATCCGCTGGCTGCCACCGATCTCGAATTGCCCGACCTCAAACGGGCCTATGCCACAGCGATTGAGTCGCGGCCCGAGGTCCGGCTTGCCCGGTTGCAGGTGAAAAGAGCCGAGCTGGACCGGCGGATCAAGCGCGCCGAACGCATTCCCGATGTCAGCCTCGCGTTCACGAGCGTGGCGACAGTGAATCTAAGCTCGATCCTGCCAAACCGGCTGAGCGTGGTCGGCGTACAGGTCACCTGGGACGTCTACGACTGGGGCCGGAAACGCGAACAGGCACAGGTGAAAAGGCTCGCCGAGCAGCAGGCATCCCTGGATGTGAAGGACACTGAGGCCCGGATCATTGTTGAGGTGGCTCATCAATACCGCAAACTGATCGAAGCGCGCAAGGAAGTGGAGGTGGCACAGGCATCGCAATCGGCAAGGCGCGAGCTGTTACGCGTAACCCGGAACCGCTACGGGCAGCGCGATGTTCTGCTGAGCGACGTGCTCAAGGCGCAATCTGGCCTGTCGGAAGCCGACAATGGCTTCACGCACGCTCTGCTCAATCTGGCCACGGCACAAGCGGATTTCGAGAAAGCACTGGGGGTGGACCAATGACACGGATTTACTTGGGAGTTGTGCTTGCCGGCGCTCTCTCTGCAATCGCTTGCTCGCGCGGCCGGGCGACGGACGATCCCGCGCCAGCCAAAGCGATCCGCGCGGGCACGGTATCGTTAGTACGCGACACCGAGGCCGTGAAATACTCGGCGATCCTGACTCCGAACGCCCAGGTGGATCTGGCATTTCGTGTGTCCGGTTACGTCGTCGAGCTTCATCAGACCAGAGGCGCCGATGGCCGTCGGCGCCCGCTAGAGCCGGGGGCGCACGTCGTCGCTGGTACCGTGCTCGCGCGCATCCGCCCGGCCGACTATCAGGCTGTTGTGGACAAGGCGCTTGGCGCGAAGGGAGAAGCCCAAGCTGGGGTGGCCGCGGCCGAGGCGCAACTGGTTCAGACGCAGGCAAGCTTGGCCCAGGCGCAACTCGACTTCTCGCGCGTATCCGCGCTCTGGGAGCAGGAGAGCATCACCAAACCGGTATACGACGCCAGCAAGGCGAAGCTGGACGTCGCCAAAGCCGCGGTCGACGCCGCCAGGGCGGGGATAGTGGCCGCGAACAAACGCCGGGAGACGGCAGAAGCGCAGATGCGCGAGGCGCAGATCCCACTCGCGGACACGGAGCTGCGCGCGCCCTTTAACGCCGTCGTGCTGGAGCGGCGCGCGGAACTCGGGACGCTCGCGGCGGCGGGCACCCCCGCATTTACCCTGGCGGATCTGGCAACGCTGAAAGCGCGCTTCAACGTCCCCGACTTCGCGCTGGCGGGGTTTCGCGAAGGCCAGTCTCTCCATCTCTCGCTCGATTCATCAAATGCCGCACTCGCTGGCGCCAGCGTCCAAGGGCGTGTTCTCTCGCTCGCCGCTGCCGCCGACCCGAAGGCGCGTTCCTTTGAAATCGTGGTCGCGGTCCCCAACTCAGGACTCAAGCTGCGGTCCGGGATGATCACGACCGTCCATGCGCCGGGCGGCGGCAGCGCGCCAGCGCCGGGGAGGCTGCAAGTGCCGGCCAGCGCCCTGGTGCATGATCCGGGCGGCCAGCGCTATCTCGTTTACACGATCGAACAAAACGGAAGCCGGAGCGTTGCCAAAGCGATCCAAGTCGAGCCTGGCCCCCTGGCAGGAAACGAGGTCGTCGTGCTCTCGGGTCTTAAGGCCGGCCAGAGGATCGTTGTGATGGGCGCCAACCTGCTCCAGCCGGGCGACCCAATCAAGGAAGTCGAGTAAGGCATTATTATGGCGCATGATCAGCACGAGACCGCAACGGGCTTCAACGTAGCCCGTTATTTTGTCGAGCACCGGCATATCTCCTGGGTGCTCTTCGTCGGCGTCCTCGTCTGGGGCGTGGGTGCGTACCAGGCGATGCCCAAGCGGAAAGATCCGGACATCCCGGTGCGGCAAGTGGCGGTCGTGACGCCCTGGCCGGGCCAGAGCGCTGAGAGGGTCGAGCAGTTGGTGACCCGCAAGATCGAGGAGAAACTCGCCCAGAACATCAGGGTGTCCGAGATCAAGTCACGGTCCCGCGCGGGATTGTCGGTGGTCTACGCCGAAGTCGACGACCACGTTACAAATACGGCGAAGGAATTCGACGACATCAAGATCAAGCTGGATTCTCTGACCGATCTGCCGCAAGGCGCAGGGCCGGTGCAGTACATCAAGGAGTTCGGCGAGACGTCGGCGCTGATGTTGACCGTGGCGAGTCCGCCGGCCGATGGCGCGCGGCTCGAATTGCTCGCAAAAGCCGTGCAGGAAAAAATCGATTCCGCATCGGTCAATATCGTTCTGTGCGGCACAGGGGCGCTCCACCACTCGTTCCTGCGAGAAGCGGCGGAACTGATGAGCCGGCAGATTCGCGCGAAGCTCCAGATGACGCCCGTGCTGGCCGATGGCAACGGTTTCGTGCTGATCACGGGCATTCCGGCGGAAACAGCGGACCTTCCACGCGCGATCGCGCGATTGTGGGATGATCTCCCGCAACGCGCAGACCTTCACCCCGACGTCTGGGATCCGATTGTCATCGTCCCTGGAGCGCCGGTGCGCAAGGCACTGCGCGACAACGCGGGAGCAAAGTACTCATACCGCGAACTCGACGACTTCACCGAACGCATCGAGCGAGCGGTGAGAGGTACCCCCGAAGTGTCCCGCGTGACACGAGTCGGGCTGCTGGAAGAGCAGGTGGAGCTTCTCTACTCGCAGGATCGCATCGCAGGGTATGGCATTGTTCCAGGCGTGATCCCGGGGATGCTCGAAAGGCGGAACACCACCATCCCCGCCGGCACGCTGAACACAGGCGGGCGCAGCATCGAGTTGGAACAAACCAACGAATTCCGAACACTGAAGGACATCGATTACACGGCCATTGGCCAAGCCGGCAACGGAACTCTGTTATATTTGCGCGATCTGGGAATCGCGCGCCGGGGCTACCAACACCCGGCGCGTTTTCTTTCGTTCTATGCGCACAAGGACGCGAGCGGTTGGCGCCGCGGGCGTGCCGTCACGGTATCAGTGGAGATGCGTAAGAGCGACCAGATCGAACGGTTTGGAGCCGCGGTGGGCGCGCGCATCGATGAAGTGCGCCGGACGCTGCCCGCCGACCTGGTTATCGGAGTGACTTCCGATCAGCGCCGCCAGGTTCGCGAGAAGATCGGTCTGTTCAACCAGAGCCTGATTGAGGCAGTCGTGCTGGTGATTCTGGTTTCGCTGATCGGGTTCTGGGAATGGCGTTCGGCGCTGGTCATGGCGATTTCGATCCCGGTTACCCTGGCCATGACGTTCGGCTTCATGCAATTGCTCGGCCTGGATATCCAGCAGATGTCGATTGCCTCGCTGATCATCGCCTTGGGGCTGCTCGTGGACGACCCGGTGGTTGCGGGTGATGCGATCAAGCGGGAACTGGCGCACGGCAAGAGCCCGCTGGTGGCTGCTTGGCTCGGACCAACCAAGCTCTCGAAGGCGATTCTGTACGCCACTATTACGAACATTGCCGCCTACCTGCCGTTCCTCCTGCTGACGGGCGATGTCGGGCGCTACATTTATAGCCTTCCGGTGACGATCACCTGTTCGCTGGTCGCCTCGCGCCTGGTCTCGATGACTTTCGTTCCACTGCTCGCCTTCTATTTGCTGCGGGCGAAAGCGGAGCCGTCTGTCAACGCCCGGCGGCAGAGCGGGTTCGGGCGTTGGTACAGCCGGACCGTCGGGTTTGCGATCGATCATCGCGGGAAGGTGCTGGCGGGGTTTTCGATCCTGCTGGTCTTCGGCGGGTTTTTTGCGACGCGGCTTCATGACCAGTTTTTCCCGCGCGAGAATTTCTACATCGCTTATGTCGACATCCGGCTCGCTGAAGACGCACCGCTGGAGGCCACGGAACAGGCCGTCCGCGAGGCCGAAACGGTGGTGCAAGAAGAGGCGGCGAAGCATGACCGCGGAGGCGAGAGCGTGCTGGCTTCGATGACGAGCTTTATCGGGGCTGGCGGACCGAGATTCTGGTTCTCCGTTCCGCCCGAGTCGCCGTCGCCTAACTACGCGCAGCTCCTGCTTCAGTTCACACACAGCGAGGATACCAACGCACTGATCGCACCGCTCCAGGAGGCACTCTCCGCGCGCGTGCCGGGTGCACGCATTGATGTCCGCACGGTGGAGACAGGGCCGCCGACGTTGATTCCGATCTCAATCCGGGTGCTCGGCGAGGACGCCGGCGTGCTGCGTTCCGAAGCCGAGAAGCTCAAGACGATCCTGAAATCATCGCCACTCGCTCTAAATATCCGGGATGATTGGGGAAACAACGCGCTCCGCGCCCACATCGATGTGGACCACGACCGGGCGAGCCTGGCGGGGCTGTCAAGCCAGGACATCGCGATCTCTTCCTACTCGGCCGTGTCCGGCATCCCAGTCGGTGTGATGCGGGAGGGAAGAAAGAACATTCCGATCGTCCAGTTGATGAACTACGGTCAGCGCGATACGGCGACCGCGCTCAACCGGCTTTACGTCTATTCGGGGCAGGCGCCGCAAAACATCACCCTTGGCCAAGTCGCAAAGCTCGTGTACACGCCCGAGCCGGTAGAAATCCGCCGCGTCAACCAATATCGCGCGATCACCGTCTCAGGCCTGCCCAAACCTGGGCACGTCGCATCGGAAGCAACCGATCCGCTGATGCCGGCGTTGCGCAAGTTTGAAGCGGGACTTCCCGAAGGGTACAGGATGGAGATCGTCGGCGAGTTGAAGGAGCAGATCAAAGGGCAGAAACAATCGCTCACCGTCGTGCTCGCCTCGGTGATCGCCATCTATCTGGCTCTTGTCTTTCAGTTCAGGAACGCCATTAAGCCGCTGATCGTGTTTGCCGGGATTCCCTTCGGCGCCGTGGGCGCGCTGGCAGGTGTATGGCTGATGGACATGCCGATGGGCTTCATGGTAATTCTGGGCATCACCAGCCTGATTGGCGTGATCGTGAGCCACGTCATCGTCCTGTTCGATTTCATCGAGGAACAGCACGAGCGCGGCGAGCACCTGCGCGATGCGCTGATCGACGCCGGCATACTGCGCATCCGGCCCGTGCTAATCACGGTCGCAGCAACCGTGTTGGCCCTGTTTCCGCTGGCTCTCCATGGCGGTCCGCTGTGGGAGGCCCTTTGCTATGCACAGATCGGCGGGCTATCGTTCGCAACCCTGGTGACATTATTCATCGTCCCGGTCATCTACTCGATCTTTGTGCTGGATCTCAAGGTCATCAAATGGCGTGAAGCTCAAAAACAGGAATAATGATGCGAATCTCGTTCGGATGAACGCGTTGCCCAAGTCAGACACCCCCCGCGAAGCGGGTGGCTTGATGAGTTGGGCCGCCTCAAAGGCGGTCGGCCTGGTGTTCTAGGCGTCGCGCGTTGCGCGCCTTATTCTCGACCTCAAAACAATCCGCTGTTGCCATCCGCGGCATCT
>JACQZR010000221.1 GCA_016213775.1 Acidobacteriota bacterium | reverse complement strand
CTTTGCGTTCATCCAGAAGATGCGCGAACTGCGCATTTCCAACGGCACATCGTTCTCTCCGACGCTATTTTCGCCGGATGCGACGTTGACCCGCGGACAGTTGATGACGTTCCTTGTGCGCGCGTTCTTCCCGTAAGAAGACAACGAAGGACTGAATGGAAAGAGGGCCCGGCTGAAGAAGCCGGGCCCTTTTCTTGTCTGGGGGGCCTAAACTCCCAACAATGCCGACAGCCGTTCCACCTGGTTGGGGGCTTCGCGCGCACGGTTGCTGCGTTCCTGAGGATCGACTTTGAGATCAAAGAGCACCGGGCGCGCCTCCTTGGGGTCATTCTTGCCACCGGGACTCTTGCCGCCGGGACTCTTGCCGCCGCCCTTTCCGTTCGTCCCGGGTGGAAAGCCACGGATGAGCTTATAACGGCCGTCGAAAACCATTCGCCAACGATCGAGCCCGCACCGGAGGAACTCGCGATGCGCGCGCGCCTTTCCCTCGAGCACGTTGCGCAGCGAGATGCTATCGGAGTCACGCAATCGCGGCGCGGCCCCCAAGTCGAGCAAGGTGGCGGGCAGATCGACGAGACTCACCAGCGCATCGGAAACCACTCCCCGCTCCACCCCCGGTCCGGCAACATAGAGAGGCACATTGACAGAAGGATGGTAGGGCACACTCTTCCCCCACCGTTCGTGGTCCCCGAGCATTTCTCCATGATCGCTCGAATAGATAATCATGGTATTGTCTAACTCGCCGCGCCGCCGCAGTTCCTCCAGGTAGATGCCGAGCCAGCGGTCGATGTTCTCGATCATCGCACCGTAGTTCTGCCGGATAGCTGTGTGCCGGGCAGGAGAATACTGTTCGGAATCCACTGGTTGCAGGCAAGAACGTTTTCGCGCGTTGCGCTCCATGCGGGATGTAATGTCCACAGGGTTATGGGGGCCGGTGAACCCCAGTTGCAGAAACCACGGTTTTGCCGCTGGAGCGCCCCGCAATAGAGCCAACCCGTTCTGGGCCAGCCAGTTGTCACAGTAGGCTTCTTCCGGGAGCGGCGTGGGATCGGTGAACAGATAGGAACTGGCGCCGCTGCGTCTTCGGAAGTCCTCCACATGGGCGGCGGCAAGCCCACGGCGGTGAAGATAGGCCATATATGGATCACGCGGTTCCCTGGCGCCACTCAAGATCGCGTCCATCTTCCCGGCGTTATCGATTCCGTCTGAGAAGCCCCACTCCGGCAGAAACCGCTTGCCGTCGATTCCCCAGTCGAGACTCGCCTTGTGGAGGTCCAGTTTCCCACACCCCATCACGTGATACCCAGCCTCGCGCAGGCTCTGATAGAACGTTGGGATATCTAACGGGTAGTCTTGCCCGTTATTGCGCACGCCACAGCGGGCGTATTCACGTCCGGAAGCCAGGCAGGCGCGTGACGGTCCGGACAACGGCGACGCGGCCAGGGCCCTCGAAAACCGCATCCCGTTGCGGGCAACCTGATCGAGGTTCGGCGTGACAACGCCGCTGGTTTGATTGGCGCCCAGGAAATCGCCACGATGTTGATCGGACAGGAAGAACAGAATATTCGGACGCCGCCGTCCGAGTTGCCGGCTGGGTGGCGTTTGGCTGCCTGCCGCCCGGGCAGTGCCGCTTGCCAAGCCGGTCATCAGGAACACCCGTCGCGTGGTGTTTGCGGAGTCCATTCAGCCTCGCCCATTCTACCATCCGTGCGGGCGGGGACACTTGCGAGAGGGTGGTTGGGGAATCTCCCCGGAAGCTTCTTCCCTAACGGACGCGGTTCGGAATCGGTCATGAGCCGCGAGGGTCTGTGAGAAATCCGCAAACCGCTGCTCACGCGCGCGGCTCGGTTTAGCATGTCGCGGCTCGGTTTGGCATTTCGTTGTCAGCAAGTCCGGAACGTTTCCCTTGTAACCATCTCCTATGTAACCATCGCCATGACCGCCGCGTCCAAAACTCACGCGCAGAGGTTTCACACCAGGGGGAAGACCGCCTTGACGCTGCCAATTCCGTTCTCTAGAATAATGGTTAGTTTGTCGAACTCTGTCATTAGGGAAGCTATGAGAGCTACAACGCTGTTTGCTGTCGGTATGGGCATTGCCCTGCTACTTGCTCCAACTCCCGCCGCTGCCCAGGATAAAAAGAAGGGTGCAGCCCCGGATAAAAAGGCTGTAGCCCAGGAAAATCGCGAAACGGTCGCCAAACCGCTCTCGGAACGCGAGCGGAAGAAGCGGGAGGCCAAACTCCGCAAAGAGCTGGAAACACCCTACCGCAAATGGCTCAATGAGGATGTCACCTACATCATCACTGATGAGGAGCGCAAAGCTTTCCGGAATTTGAACACTGACGATGAACGCGAGCAGTTCATCGAACAGTTCTGGCTGCGGCGCGATCCCAGCCCGGATTCCATGGAGAACGAGTTCAAGGAAGAGCACTACCGCCGCATCGCTTACGCCAACGAGCGCTATGCTTCGGGTATCCCGGGATGGAAAGCCGATCGCGGACGCATTTACATCACTTTCGGCCCACCCGACGAAATCGAATCGCATCCCTCTGGCGGCACCTATCAGCGCCCATTTGAAGAAGGCGGCGGCACCACCTCCACCTATCCGTTTGAACAGTGGCGCTACCGCTGGATCGAGGGGATCGGTTCGGACATCATCATCGAATTCGTCGATACGACAATGACCGGCGAGTATCGCATGACCATGGATCCGTCGGAAAAGGACGCCCTCCTCTATGTGCCCAACGCCGGCCTGACGCTGATGGAACAGATGGGCATGGCCGACAAGGCGGACCGCTTCAGCCGCACCGACGGTACCCGCCTCGGGACCGGCACTCAGCCGCTACCCTCGCGCATGAACCAGTTTGAGCGCCTGCAGCAATTCGCCAATCTGCAGAAACCGCCACCCATCAAGTTCAAGGATCTGGAAGCGGCCGTCTCGTCCACCATCCGCTATAACGTCCTTCCTGTGAAGGTGCGCACGGATTTCATGCGGCTGACGAACACGACGATCCTCAGCAACTTCACCATTCAGGTGGATAAGAAGGATCTGCAGTACAAGAACACCGAGGGTGTTTCCAAGGGCGTCCTCAATATCTACGCCCGCATCACCTCGATGGCGCGCCGCGTGGTGAATGTCTTCGAGGAAGCCGTCACCGTCGAGTTCCCGGCGGAGTTGATGCAGGAAGCGGTGAAGGGCAGTTCCATCTACCAGAAGTCCGTGCCGCTCATCCCCGGGACGTATCGCCTGAACGTCGTTGTCAAGGATGTGAATGGCGGCACGCTGAACAACTACGAAACGGCGCTGCATGTGCCGCGCTACGAAGAAGAAAAGCTCGGCTCCAGTTCCGTCGTGCTCGCCGACCTGATCGAAAAGGTTCCCACCAAGCAGATTGGTACGGGCCAGTTCGTCATCGGCACGACAAAGGTCCGGCCCCGTATCGGCGCCACCTTCAAGCGCGACGAGAAGATGGGAATCTACATGCAGCTTTACAATTTCGGAACCGACGAAACGCACAAGAAGCCCTCGGGCACCATCGAGTACGAAGTGGTGAAGCAGGGTTCGAATGAGAAGATCTTCGATTTCACCGAAGAGTTGGACAAGATTGAAGGTGCTTCCCCCAACCAGATTACGATTGAAAAGATTCTGCCTCTCCGGGATATGGAACCGGGCCAGTATCAGTTGCGAATGAAGGTGAACGACAAGGTGGGCAACCAGCAGTTGACCCCTTCGGTTACTTTTACAGTGGTATAGTATCGGACAAGAGGCTTCGTGTTCCGGCAGGAAGCCTCCCTTGATCCGGTTGTTCGGGACGCAGGAACCGGTGGATTACCATCCGCCGTAGTAATGAAGGAATGTGATGCTTTCCAAAAGCATTTCCGCCGCTGTACTACTAGCGCTGTTCAGCGCACCGGCAGTGTATCCCGCCCCCAATACGCTCACTGGTAGCATCGTTGGCATTGTCTCTGATGCCCTCGGAATCCCGCAAATGGGAGCAGTAGTGCTCCTGTTCAACCGCATGGACCGAATGGTGAGCCGCACGCTCACCGATGATCGCGGGTCTTTCCAGTTTGATTCCATCCCCTCCGATGTTTATTCCGTTAAGGTGACTCTGAACACCTTCATGCCTGCCCTGCGCAACGGCATCTCGATACAGCCGGGCGTTCGCCGTGTGCTCTCCATCAATCTGGCCGGTATGCTGAGCACAATCGATCTGGTGTATTCGTTGCCCGTGAAGGACGGGTTCATGAGCGAGGATTGGAAGTGGACTCTGCGCGGTTCGCTGGCCACGCGGCCGATTCTTCGTTTTGCCCCGATCGATTCCAAGGATCCCCACAGTGTGCTTCTGTCCGGCTTTACCAACACGCGTGGGACAGTGCGGTTGAGCGCGGGCGATTCCGCCCTGCCGCCCACACTGGGCAGCCAGCCGGATCTTGGAACGGCCTTCGCACTAGCCACTTCCTACCGTGGGCACAACAACTTTGAGGTGGCCGGCAATCTCGGCTACGCTTCCTCCTCCGGTATTCCCGCCGCCAGCTTCCGCACATCGTTCAGCCGGCAGTTTGGCGACTACCGGTCGCCGGAAGTTTCCGTTACGATGCGCCAGATTCTGCTCCCCGGACGCATGCCGGGGGCCGCCGGTCCTGATTCGGCGCCGATGTTCCGGACCATGTCCTTCAGCCTGAGCGATCAGGTTCAGTTGAGCGACCACTTTTCGCTGTCCTATGGCGCCACTCTGGAATCGGTCAGTTTCCTGCAACGGCTCAACTATCTTTCGCCGTACGCGCTGGCGAGTGCCGACCTGGAAGGATGGGGCGTGGTGGAGTTCGGCTACAACTCCGGGCTGCCTCCCACCGCCCTGTATGCTCGCGATGTGCAATCGCAGGAGTTCCAGCAGCTTTCCAACCTCGGCATGTTCCCCCGCGTCAGCGTTCATGACGGCGCGGCGCGCGTGCAACATGCGCGGAATTACGAGCTGGGCTATCACAAGAAGCTTGGTTCCCGCACCTTCGGCCTTTCCGCCTATAGCGAGAAAGTGAGCAATGCCGCTCTCACCGCCACCGGAGCCGAAGGCGTGCTGGCTGCGGGCGACCTGCTTCCTGATCTCTTCTCGTCGACATCAGTGCTGAATGCGGGCGCGTATTCCACCACAGGCTACATGGTCTCCATCAAACAGTCGTTCGGTGAGAACGTGACAATGACCGTCGCATATGGCAACAGTGGGGTTCTGGAAGCCGGACGGGAGAACCTGGGCTCCAATGACGTAGCGGAGCTACGGGACGTCCTGCGCACGCAGCGGCGGCATTGGGCTTCTACACAGATGGCTGCGGTTCTGCCGCATTCCGGCACGCGTTTCACCACTGGATATCAGTTCATGAACGGCCGCTCGCTCACCCCCGGCCATTTCTACATGACCCAGGGCATGAACCCGGCCCAGGGACTGAACCTCCAGATCCGCCAACCCATCCCGGTGCTCGGTGGCACGTCAGGCAAGCTGGAAGCCACTGCGGAGATCCGGAATATGCTGGCGCAGGGGTATCAGCCGATTTACCTGCCTTCTGGCCAATCGTTGCGGTTAGTGCATTCGCCGCGGGCGCTGCGCGGCGGTCTTGCATTTATCTTCTGAGGAACGCGCAAAACGGAGTGTGGCGCGAGCATCTTTGTGACCCCGTTGGTGGTGCGCGCCGCATCCTTTGCGCTTCTAATTGAAAACGCGTCATTTATCGCGGCTTCCCCTCTATAGTTTCTGGGCAATCATCCGATCAGTGGGTGTATGACACAGCCACAGATGGACATGACGAACTACCTGGAATTTCAACTGAGCCTGTTACGGCTTTCAGCGATCCCCGGGCCGAACGGCACCGTGATGACCGACCGCATGGCTGACGAAGCCCGCAAAATCGAGGATATCGTCGGGGCTCGTGTGCCGCTCAAGCGTAACGTGGCGTAGCTTAGAACTCTATCGAAGCGAGCACTTCCGACGGACGCTTTTCCAGCGCCCGGCATATCGCCAATAGGCTCTCAATGCTCGGCATATGCGCCCCGCGCTCGATGGAACTGATCTGTGAGACGCTGAGCTTCGCCGATTGCGCCAAGTCCTTCAATGACCAGTTGCGCTCGGTCCGTAGCACCTTAATCCGCTGCCCCAGCCGCTCGCGCAGCAGTCCATGCGGCGTCCTCCCCAACCCGAAGGCGTCGGCCGCATTGCGCAGCGTCTGCCGTATCTGCGCCAGCGTGAACGGCTTCGGCAGATAGTCGAACACCTTCATGCGAAAAGTGTTCCGCATATCCTCCAACGACGGGTATCCCGTCACGATGATCACGCACAGGCCCGGATACCGCGCCTGCAACTGCTCCAGCACCTTGTCTCCTGTGCGCTCACCCATCTTCATATCCAGCAGCACGATGTCCGCCAGCGTCTGCTCCATGCCCGCGAACAACTCGTCAGGATGCCCGTAGGTCCGCACGTGATACAGCCCTTCATCGGCCAGCAGGTCTTCCATGTAGGTCCGGAAATCGCCGTCGTCGTCCAAAAGCGCCAGTTCAATCGCGCTTGTTCCTTCCGTCATTGGATTAGCCATGATGATTCACCGCCGGCAACCGGACTTCCAGCCGCGCTCCGCCTCCCTCGCGGTTCGACGCCGCAATCGACCCCTCATGCTGCCGCACGATCCCTTCCGACACCGTCAGTCCCAGCCCCGTGCCCTTGGCATCCAGACGCGTGGTGACGAAGGCGTCGAAAATATCCGGCAGCACGTCGGAGGGAATGCCGGGTCCGTCGTCATCGACGCGAATCAACACCCAGCGCCGCCCCCGTTCTTCGCTAATCTCCGACCACACATCAATCCTCCCATCCAGTCCAATGGCATTCAAGGAATTCCGCAGCAGGTTGAGGAAGACCTGGATGAGGCGGTCCATGTCGCCCACAACAAGGTGATCGTCCGGCACCCGGTTATGAAACCGCACGGCCGAGGCCTTATCGTCGATTGCGAGCAGGCTCCAGGCCTCGTCCACCACGGCGCGCACGCCCACCGCGGCGGTTTCGTGTTTGCGCGCCCGGGCGAAATCCACCAGCGATTCGCTGATCTTCTTCAACCGCTCGGCAACACGCAGCATCCGCGCCAGCCGGTCGTGCGTCGCCTTATCGCCGGCCGTTTCCATCAGCTTCTCAATCGAGCCGTGGAGCACGGTGAGCGGCGTATTCATCTCGTGCGCCACGCTGGCGCTCAACAGCCCGATGCTCGCCAGGCGGTCCTGGTCTTCCAGACTCTTCTTGGCGCGCTCCAGCATCTCGTTCTTGCCGCGCAGATCGGCGGCAATCCGCTCCAACTCGGATAGCGCCTCCGCCAGGTGATCCTCATGCCGCCGCAGTTCGCTCACCGTCTGGTTGCGCGACCGCATAATCTGCCCGATCTCGTCTCCGGGAATTTCCTCGTCGCGCACCAGTTCACTGTCGCGGTCGTCGGCCTGCGTGGCGCTATCGGCGCGTAGCATCATCTGGATGGGCCGGTAGACGTACTGCGGCATGATGAAATACTCGAGCGTCAGCACCGCAAGAACATAGATGACGCCGAGCACCACAAACAACGTGCGCTTGGCCCGCAGCATCACCTCGTCATAGAAGCGATCGGGCATGCGCGCGCTGCGGTACACCCCCGTCACCGGAACCAGGCGGTAGATCTGACCGGTCCGCGTCTGATCCCGCCAGATGAGCCCGGGATTCTCATCAAGCCAACTGCGAATATCGGCGGCGATCCCCAACGCCTCGGCCGTGCCCTCGCGAAACTCGTAAATCTCGCTTCCGGGGATTTGCGGCAACGCCCGGTCCTCTCCAAACGTCTGCATCAACAGGCTGCTTTCCCGCAGCCGCGCGCTGGCCACACGGTTCTCAACCAGCGGGATCAGCGAAAAGTAGACCGCACAGGCGAGGATGAGAAAAAAGACATTGTGCAGCACGATCAATTTGGGGCGTACCTTCAGATCGCCGAAGGCTCTCCCCAGGCTGCGGTGACTGCGATGCGGTTCGGGCTTTAACAAGCCTTTCCATTGTAAGATGAGTGGGATTAGATGGAGAACTCAATTCAACCGCCCGCGCAGCGCTCGGCGGGCGCAGGGCTATTCTTGTATGCCACCACGATTTTTCTCAGTGCCTTTTTGCTCTTCCAGGTACAACCCGTCATTGCGCGCATGATCCTTCCATGGTTCGGCGGCTCGGCAGCCGTCTGGACCACGTGCATGCTCTTCTTCCAAATCGTATTGCTGCTGGGATACCTGTATGTGCACTGGGGCGTCCGGACCCTCACTCCGCGCAACCACGCCTATCTGCACATCGGACTTCTGGTGGTGAGTCTGGCGGTGCTCCCGATTACGCCAGGCGTCAACTGGAAACCCGCTGGCGGGCAGAACCCATCGGCGCAGATCCTGCTGCTACTCGCTGCCTGTGTAGGCGCTCCGTATTTCCTGCTGTCCACCACCAGCCCGCTGCTGCAATCCTGGTACGCGCGCAGCGGCAAAGGCGTCCTGCCCTATCGCCTCTTCGCACTGTCCAACTTCGGCTCCATGCTGGCGCTAATCTCCTACCCGATCCTGGTGGAGCCCAATCTGCCGTCGCGTATGCAAGGCTCAGCGTGGTCGTTCGCCTACGTCCTTTTCGTGGCGCTCTGCGCAGCCAGCGGACTGACGAGCATACGCGGCGCGTCCGCGCCGGCTTCCACCGAGCCCGGCGATCCTGAGGATGCCGCCGAAGCGGTCGCGCCCACCGCCGGATCGTTCGCCATGTGGATCTCGCTGGCCGCTTGTCCCTCGGCACTCCTGCTCGGCGTCACAACGCACCTGACGCAGGATGTCGCCGCCATCCCGTTCCTGTGGGTCGCCCCGCTCATCCTCTACCTGCTGACGTTCATTCTCTGCTTCGATTCCGACGGCTGGTATCGCCGCCCCATCTTTCTGCCGCTGCTGGCACCGGCGCTCGGCGGCATGGCCTACCTGCTTTGGAAGGGCACCGAGGACTTCAACATGAAGATCCTGCTCTCCGTCTTCTGCGCGTCGTTCTTTGTCTGCTGCATGGTGTGTCACGGCGAGATGGTGAAGCGCAAACCGCACCCGAAATTCCTTACGGGCTTCTATCTGGCCCTCTCCGTCGGTGGCGCAATCGGCGGACTGTTCGTCGGCCTCGTCGCCCCCTACCTGTTCAACTCCTACTACGAATTCCCCATTGCGATCGTCTTCTGCGGGTTCATCGCCGTGGCCGCGCTGGTCACCGATCCCAAGTCGCGGTTCTATGAAGGCTGGGGCCAGTGGCAGGTGGTCCTGATGGTCGGTGCAGTACTCATGCTGGCCATCTTCGTCGGCCGTACCGTAAAACTGAACGTGGGCGAGCATCGCATTGTCGCTCGTAATTTCTACGGCTCTCTTCGCATCCGCGACGATGGCGATCCCAATGAAACTAACTCCTACCGCACGCTCCTCCATGGCGCGATCAACCACGGAGAGGAATACGTCCACCCGACGCGCCGCCGCGAGCCGTTGACGTACTACTGCCGCGACACCGGAGCGGGCCGCGCCATTCGCACCCGTCAGGAAGGAGTGCCCCAGACAGTGGGCGTTTTCGGACTCGGAGCAGGCAGCCTTGGCGGGTACGCCCGCGCCGGCGATCACTACAAGTTCTATGAGATCAACCCCATGGTGCGCGACCTCGCCATGACCGAGTTCTTCTTCCTCAAGGAGTCTCCGGCCAAGGCCGAGGTAGTTCTCGGCGACGCCCGCCTGTCGCTGGAGCGCGAGCCGAAGAATGATTTCGATGTGCTCGCCGTGGACTGCTTTTCCGGCGACTCGATCCCGGTTCACCTGCTGACCAAAGAGGCCATTCAGCTCTACTTCGCGCACCTCAAGCCAAACGGCATCCTCGCCATTCATGTGTCGAATCGCTATCTGGACTTGGAGCCGGTCATTGAACGGGTGACCTCCAACCTCGGCAAGCAGGTGGTGCAAATCGAAACCGAGGACGACGGCGACGAAGGCAACTGCTTCTCCACTACCTGGGTGCTTGTCGCCAACTCGGCAGAGGTGTTCAAACACAAGGTGTTCGACGGGTCGTTGAAAACCGTGGAGGTTCGGCAGAAGCTGCGCATGTGGACGGACGATTATTCCAGCCTCATCGGCGTGCTGCGGTAGGGGCGGTCCGTTGCCAGCCGCGCGACAATTATTATCAGGAGATCGACGAGAAAGCTTATGGCAAACCAAGCTCCCCCTCCCGGCGTCTACCGGGAACGTAATTCTTCCTTGAAGCAAAACCTCATTTGGGTGGCTGTCGCCATCCTCGGCATCGCCGGCGGCGCGATCTTCATCGCTCGGCTCCCCCCACCGGAGGCTCCCCTCAAGAAAAACGAGGAAGGGCTCGTCATCGGCAAACCGAGTACGCTGGTCATCACCACCGGTACAACGGGAGTCCCCGGCGCACAAGTCTTTATCGACCAGAAACCCTCCGGCGCCACCGACGCCAAAGGCCAGTTGAAAATCGAACTCCCCTCCAACGCTTACTACTTTGTGGAAGTGAAAAAGGAAGGCTACCCCGACATGACGTCCAACGTCCGTCTGGGCGCCAACGAAGAACGCGAAGTTGCCTTCGAAATGGAAGAAGCCAAAGCCAGTGCCGACGCCGTCAAGAAAAAGAAGTGAGCGAACCGCGTCCGAATTTTGCATCGGGGAGTTTGGCCCGCTGCTCCATGAGTTTCTGATCGAACAACTCGCTTCTCGTCGTTGATGGCCACCCCAAACCAGCGTTGACGCTTATAGTGTAAATATTTACACTATAAGCGTGCAGTACGTTCCCCTCCACAACCACTCGACGCACTCCCTCCTCGACAGCGCCCTCTCGCTGGACGCCCTCTTCGACACTGCCCGCCAGTGGCAACTTCCCGCTCTCGGCCTCATGGACACCGACACCCTCGGTGGCGCAGTCCAGTTCTACAAAAAGGCCCGCGCCGCCGGCATCCACCCCGTCATCGGCAGCGAAGTTCACGTCGGTGACAACCATGCCACCGCCGGCCTGCTGGTGGAGAACGCCACCGGATACCGCAACCTCTGCCGTCTCCTCACGACGCTCATCCAACACCCGCAAGGCGTCACCTTCGACGATCTCCACACGCATCGCGAAGGTCTCATCTGCCTGCTCGGCCCTGAAAGCGAACCCGGCCAACTGGCCCGCCGCGCGCAGAACCCCGAGCGCCGCATCGCCGAGTATCAGGAAATTTTCCCGCGCGGCCTCGCCCTGGAAATCTGCCCGCACAACGAAGACGACCTCCGCCTGTCGCGCATGTTCGCCACGTACGGACGCCGCCTCCGCCTCCCGCTCGTCGCCGCCGCCAATGCCCACTACCGCGCACCCGAGGACCGCCTCCAATACGACATTCTCTCCTCCATGCGGACCCTCACCCTGCTCACGCAAACGCATCCCGGCAAGCTCATTGCCGGCCACTATCATCTGCATTCGCCCGAAGAGATGCAGCGCCAGTTTGGCGGCCTGCCGCAAGCCTTAGAGAACTCGCTCCGCATCGCCGAACGCTGCCAGTTCGATTTTGAGCTCGGCGACATCCGCTTCCCGCGCTTCCCCCTGCCGCCCGGCACAACCGCCATCGCCCTGCTGCGCCGCCTGGCGGAAGAAGGCATTCGCCGGCGCTACGGCGTGGATGCAAAAGCCGAAGTCCAGGACCGCATCAACCGCGAACTCTCCATCATCCAGGAAGTGGGCTACGCCGAATACTTCCTCATCTTCCACGACATCGTTTCCTGGGCAAACGCGCGCGGTATCGAAACGCTGGCTCGGGGCAGCGCCGCGGGAAGCCTCGTCTGCTACACGCTCGGCATCAGCAACGTCTGCCCCTTCCGTTTCGGCCTCTGCTTTGAACGCTTCCTCAACCGCGAGCGCATGGCTTTCCAAAAGCTCGCCGACATCGACCTCGACCTGCCCTGGGACAAGCGCGATGAAGTGGTCCAGTACGTCTTTGACCGCTACGGGCGCGAGCACGTCGCCATGATCGGCGCAGTCAACACCTTCCGCGGGCGCGCCGCCATCGCCGATATCGCGAAGGTCTACGGCATGCCCGAACGGGAGGTGCGCCGCTTTACTGAGCGTCTGCCCTGGTTCTTTGGCGACGCCGAAGCCGCCGTGCGCGAGCAGCCCGAATGCCGCGAGCTTCCCTACAAAGAGGAGCCGTACCGCTCTATCCTCCGCATGGCGACGGCGTTTCAAGGCATCCCGCGCCACCGCATGATGCACCCCTGCGGACTCGTCATCAGCGCCGATCCCATCGCCGATCGCATGCCTGTCTTTGAAAGCGCCAAGGGCATCCTCACCACGCATTACGACATGGACGACGTGGAAGAGCTCGGTCTACTCAAAATGGACCTCCTCGGCCAGGCCGGACTCAGCGTGCTCCGCGAAGCCCGCGCCAATCTCCTCGAAAACACCGGCGTCGACATCGACGTCCACCGCGATTGCGATTGGAACGACGCCACCGCGTGGGAGACTATTGCCACCGGCCAGGCGCGTGGTGTCTTCCACATCGAATCGCCCGCCATGACATCGCTCCTCGTCATGACCAACTGCCGCGACATAGATTGTCTCACCGCCGTCGAATCCATCATTCGTCCCGGCGCTGCCAACGAAGGCAAAAAACGCGCCTTCGCCCGCCGCCATCAGAAGCTGGAGCCGGTCACCTTCGTGCATCCCTCGCTCGAACCGCTGCTCGCCGACACCTATGGATTGATGGCCTACGAAGAGCACATCCTCCTGGTCGCCAACGGATTCGCCAACATGCCCTGGGGCCGGGCCGACATGCTCCGCCGCGCGCTCGTCAAGAACAAGGACCGCAAGCGCATCGACGAGCTCGGCGAAGAGTTCCGCCGCTGCGCCCGCAAGCATGGCCGCAATGAAGACGAGACCACCGCTGTCTGGCAGTTGCTCGAAGACTTCGCCGGCTACATGTTCAACAAAGCGCATTCGGCCGCTTATGCCGTCGAAGCCTTTCAGGGCGCGTGGCTCAAGACGCGCTACCCGGTGGAATTTCTCGCCTCCGTGCTCACCAATCGCCGCGGATTTTATTCCACCATGCTCTACGTGCTCGAAGCCTTGCGTTGCGGCGGACGCTTCCTCGCGCCCGATGTCCGCCGCTCCGATGCCGAACGTTTCCTCGTACAGGGCAGCGAGATTCTGCTGCCGATCAATCAGTTGAAGGGCCTCAACAAAGACATCGTCGACCGCATCGTTACGCGTCGTCCCTACAACGATGCCGGCGACTTTTTCCGCAAAGTGAACCCGTCGCGCAGCGAGTGGACCGCGCTTCTCAAGGTGGGTGCGCTCGATACGTTCGGCGAACCGCGCGGCCGTCTGTTCTGGCGTCTCTGCCGTCTGGAAGCCGTCATGCAGCGCGGTCACCGCGAGATGTCGTCACTGCTCGGCAGCAACGATCCCGACCCCGGTTGGGACGACAGCCACCCGTCCGCGCGCTGGGAGCACGAACTGCTCGGTTTCCCCGTCACCTGCCATCCGCTCGACTACTTCGCCCCTCGCGCCGACTGGTCCTACTACGTCACCGCCGAGGATCTCCGCGTCCACCCGCGCCGCTACTTTCAGAAGGAACTGGATGTCTGCGGGCTCATTGTCGCGGACCGCATTCACCCCACGGCCCGCGGCCCAATGAAGTTCCTGACGCTTGCCGATCACACCGGCTTCGTCGAAGTCTCTCTCTTCGCCGAAACCTATCAGGGATACGGCCACTTCACCGTGCAGCCCGCAGTGGCCGTGCACGCCACCGCCGATCCCTTTGACAACCGCAAAGGATGCGCGCTGAACGGACTCAGCGTCGCCATGCCGAAGATCGTGGAGCCGGAGGAGCCGGAGATCGCCTTCATGGCCCACGCGGGATGAGCGGATTCGATGTTAGCAGTATGCTAACATGCTTGTGTGAACGTCATCAATCGCCGTCACACGCGAATGCTCATGAAACAGCATCCTGAGGCGGCGAACGCAATCGAGCAGTGGTGGCGCACAGTACGGCGTGCGGATTGGGCGAGTTTGGTTGACTGTCGCAGGATCTACCAGACGGCTGACCAAGTGGGCCGTATTCTGATCTTTAATATTTTGGGGAACAACTACCGGCTCATTACGGTAGTTAACTGGAGGGGGAGACGCATCTACGTGAAAGCTCTGTTGACGCATGATGAGTACATGAGGAATCTATGGCACAAGTGGATGTTCTAGACGAAAAGAAATATGGCCGCTTGCTTGGCAAGTACAGGCCCCGCTTCATTCAACGCGATGAAGAATTCGACCGTCTCTCCGCGGAACTGGAGCGCCTCGACGGCAAGCAGGAAACCGAAGGCCTCGACGCCGAAGAAACCGAGTTGCAGTCACTGCTGGCCCACCTTGTCATCGAATACGAAGACCGCACCGTCGTCGATCCGGAGGACGCGCCTCTCGACACCTTGAAACACATCATGGAGCAGAAAGGCCTCCGCCCCATCGACCTGCTCGATGTGTTCGGCTCCCGCGCCGTCACCAGTCAGGTCCTCAACGGGCATCGCGAAATCAGCAAAGCCCACGCGCGCAAACTGGCGGATCGCTTCAAACTGTCCATCGACGCCTTCATCGCTTAATCGCGGCCCTTCTTCTTGCGGCCCGGCAGATCCGCCGGAGTCTCGTGAACGCGTTCCACGAACTCCCCTTTCATTGCGCTCGCCACCGACACGCTCGACGTCCCGAACTTGTCGCGGATGCGGTCCACGGCGCTGAGCGCTTTTTTCCAGCGCTCTTGTTTCTCGGTCTCGAGCAGGTTCAACTGACCTTCTTCATGCTCCAGACTCCCGGCATGCACGCCCAGCAGACGCACCGGCCGCCCATTCCAGTTATTGTGAAACAGCTTGCGCGTCTGTTCAATCAATTCGATGTCGAGCTGCGTGCCATGGTCGAGCGTCTGCGCACGCGTAATCGTCGAAAAATCGGTATAGCGCAGCTTCAACTGGATGGTCCGCGCAAAGAATCCACTCTCGCGCAGGCGGCTCGCCACCATCTCGCTCAACTTTGCCAGCGATGCCTCAATCACGCGAACATCGGCCGTGTCCTCCATATAGGTGTGCTCATGGCTGATCGACTTGGCCTCGTCACCGAAACCTACGTCCGTATCAAACCAGCCGCCGGCGTCGAGTCCACGCGCTTTGCCGGCGAGAGCCAGACCCCACTTGCCGAACTTCGATTCGAGGAATCGCTCGTCGAGGTGCGCCAGATCCCCGATGCGGCGGATGCCAAATGAGTGCAGCGACTTCTCGGTCACCTTACCGACACCTGGAATTCTGCGAACCTCCAGCGGAGCCAGAAACCGCGCCTCCGCGCCCGGGGGGATGAATAGAACGCCATTGGGCTTTGCCTGGTCGGAACAGATCTTGGCCACCAGCCGGCTGCAGGCCACGCCAATCGAACAATTCAAGTTGGTCCGTTGCTTGATGCGCTCATGCAGTTTGTGCGCGGCCATCATCGGCGGACCATGCAACCGCTCAGAGCCCGTCATGTCGAGATAAGCTTCGTCGATGGACGCCATTTCCACCAGGGGCGAGAACGATCGCAGCACCTCAAAGACGTAGCCGGAATACTCCGTATAACGGCCGCGATGCCCCTCCACAAAAATGGCTTGCGGGCACAACTTGTACGCCGTGCGTAGCGGCATGGCGGAATGCACGCCGTACTTCCGCGCGGCGTACGACGCCGCCGAAACCACGCCGCGCTGATCCGGCTTGCCGCCAACCACAACCGGTTTGCCTTTGAGCGATGGATCAAACAGTTCTTCCACGGAAACAAAGAACGCATCCATGTCGACGTGAAAGATAGTTTTCATAATGGCCGTATCCACCATCGTAGCCGGATCGCTCCACAAGCCATAGAATGTCTCGGATCCGGAAGTGCGCACTCGACTCCTCATTTGGACGCTTCTCGTTTCCAGTGCTGTGCTCAATGGCTCACTGGGCGAAACGGCCATCTCTGGCGGCTGCGTCATCTCGTGGGGCATGGGGCTGGACGCGACGCCTTAGTACGCTCAACCGGAGAGTTGGTTTCTGCCGATAGCATTGATCTTGGGGAGGGCATTCTCGTTTACGTTCTGATACGACTGCGAGAGACTCGCACATTCCAGATCTGTTAACTTTCACGGCAGTGAGAGACTAGATCCGACCGCCTGTCGGGGTGGAACTCGCATCATTATCCAAACCGGTCCACTCGACGCAAGTTCCTGTCCACCTTCCGGTCAGTGTTACTCCGAGAATTCCATCCGGTCTTCCCCCGCTGGCCTCCATGAACACCCTGGTGTTACCAAAAGCAAAACATAAGGTAATGACAATGTTCTCGTTATCTCACCTGCAAAGAGCGCGTAGCAATTCTGCAGACACTGTCTGCAAAATCTAGGGCAGCGGGTTCACCTCAGCTTCCAATCGCGCCTGCACGTCCGCCGGCAACGCATGGCAGAAGTCGAGCCCGGTGCGGCGTTCCACCTCCGCCACTGGCGTCAGGAACGCGCTCAGTGGCTCTCCTGGATTCCGGTCGTTCGGCAGCATTGCCGCGAACATCTTCAGTTCGCCGCCCTTGCCAGCGATCACCACCTTATACAGTTCGCACGGCACTGTCACGCTGCTTGCGCCAATGTGTGCAGCACCTTCGCAGAGCACCGGTCCAGTGAACACCACTACGAAATCCGACGTCACCGCAAGCTTGCGCACTGCGTTTTCCAGAACCCGCCACTTCCCCGAATTCAGGGCTCCGTTCTGCGGCACCGCGTTCGAGAGCAGGAACGAATCGCGCAACCCGCCTTCGCTCCAGGCCACATCGGCGGCGGGTACAACGTGCCCCCGCGAATACCCCGAAAGCCGATAGTCCGAATCGAATGCGGAGGACAGTTCCGCGTCATGCCGGAAATGGCGCGCCCGTCTGACGCCCGCTGCTGCCGACAGGCGCTCCGCCGTGAGTTCATACGCGCTCCAGAGGGGCGTCTTGTGCATCGCGTCAAACCACATCGTGAACCCCGTCCGGACGGCGATCTCCCGGTTTGGCCCGGTGCAAGCCGGCAATCCGAACCGCTCGGGCTGCGCCGCCAGAGGCTGAATCGCAAGAAGGAGGAGTAGTGCCGTCCGCATACACACATCTATCGGAATGTTTTAAACATTACTTTAGGGAAATGTTTTGGAACTTTGGACATTTCCGCAGCCATAAGCCCGGTTCCCTTTGCCAGAACCTACACTCCGTTTTCATCCATCGCAAGACGTTCACCGCCGCGGCGGCCTCGACGCCCCGCGCCCCGGCTCCTCGCCGTCAATCCTGCATATCGCCGCCCGGAACGCCCGCACAAAACCCTGCCAGTCCGCATAGCGCTGCTGGCAGTAGCGGCACGAGAACAAGTGAACCGCAAAGCACTCCTTCTCCTCCGGCGAAAAGGCGTGTCCGGCCGCAAGACGCTCCAGCGCATCTTCCGTGATGTGGAATGTTGCTTGTTCCTTGTTCACTATACTTCCCTCATCGGACGTTTCCAGTGAACTAGCGATATGATGTTGCGACAGGAGTGCCCACATGAGCCAACTCACCAGAAGAAACTTCGCGCTGGCCGGTATGGCCGCCGCCATGACGCCCGCCGCCTCGGCAAAAACGCTGACGCCTTTAAGCCCGGGTATCAAAATCTCCATGCAAGTGGGCGAAGAAGTCACTGACGCCGACCTCACCTGGATCAAACAAATGGGAGTCGATTGGCTCAACGTCCAGACCGGCAAAGGCCGCGGCACCCTCGATAATTTCCTCGCCATTAAGAAAAAGGTGGAAGGCGCGGGGCTCAAGGTCTGGAACATCTCCAACAACGAAAACCGCAACATCGAAGAGATCACTCTCGGTCTGCCCGGCCGCGACGCAAGGATCGAATGGCTCAAGCAGTATATTCGCGACACAGGTAAGGCGGGCATCGGGTACATCACCTACGCCCATATGGCCAATGGCATCTGGTCCAGCACCCAGGAGAGCACTCGTGGCGGCGGCGCCGCTCGCGCCTTCAAAATGGAAACCGCTAAAGGCTTCTGGAACGGCAAGACCTATGAGGGGCCCCTCAGTCACGGGCGGAAGTATTCCAAGGAAGAGCTCTGGGAGAACTACACCTACTTCATTAAACAGATCGCTCCCGTCTGCGAAGAAGCGGGCGTTCGCTTCGGCATTCACCCCGACGACCCGCCAGTGCCCGAACTCGCCGGTATCCCCCGCCACATCTTCGGCACCTTCGACGGCTATATGAAGGCTCTCGAAATCGCCAACTCGCCCGCCATCGGTGTCTGCCTCTGCTGCGGCACCTGGATGGAAGGCGGCAAGTCCACCGGCAAGGATGTGTTCGAGGCCGCGCGCGCCTTCGCCAAAATCGGCAAGCTGTGGAAGATCCATTTCCGCAATGTCACCGCGCCCATTCCCTACTTCGTCGAGACGTACATCGACAACGGCTACACCGATATGTACAAGCTGATGAAGACCCTGGTGGACGTCGATTTCCGCGGGAACCTGATCGCCGATCACGTGCCCGCCATGGCCACCGGCCGTCATGCCGCATGGTCGTACAGCATGGGCTACATCCGCGCATTGTACGCCGCGGCCCTGGCAGAGAAGAAGCGTGGCTAACCGCGTTCCACTGGTGGTGCTCTATGAGCATCCCGAATGGCAGAAGCCTTTGTTCGCGGCGTTGGAGCGGCGCGGCATAGACTACGCCGCATTCGATTTGAAGCGTGGTGCGTTCGATCCCGATGCCGTACCCGACTCCCCGCTCTACTTCAATCAGGCCAGCCCCAGCGCCTATGTGCGAGGCAATACCCGCGCCGTCCCCTTCGCCTTATCGCTGATGCGCAGCCTGGAAACCGGCGGCGCACGAGTGCTCAACGGCTCGCGAGCCTTCTGGCTGGAACTCAGCAAATCGACTCAGGTCGCCATGCTGCAAAAGCTGGGCATCCACCATCCGCGCAGCCTCACCTTCAACGATGCGGATACGGCCATCCAGGCATGGGGCGACCGCTGGCCGGCATTGATGAAGCCCGAACAAGGCGGCAGCGGCGCGCGCATGTTCCTGCTGCAATCCGGCGACGAACTTCGCCGCCTGCTGCGCGATCAGCCCGACTTGTGGCTCCCAGACAATCTGTTGCTGTTGCAGGAAGCCTTCGACGTCGACCCCTCGCGCGGCATCGTCCGCATGGAGTTCCTCGGCGGCAACCTCCTCTATGCCATGCGCGTCGTCTCGCACGGCGCATTCAACCTCTGTCCCTCGGAAGCCTGCAATCCCGAAGGCGGCGGCGATTCACACTGTGCGCTGCCGGAAGCCAAGCCGGCAAAGCCCGTGGAATTCTTCTCCTACCCGGAAGTGCCGCAGGCCGCCGTGGAAGCCGGTAAGAGCATCGTGGCCGAAGGCGGTCTCGACGTGGGTGGCATCGAATATCTGGAAGCCAGCGACGGCCGTCTCATCTTCTACGACATCAACGCCAACTCCAATCTCCGCGCGCCCATCGCGCAAGCCTACGGCGCCTTCGATCCCTTCGAGCGGGTAGTCGATTTCCTCGAAGCACAGATAAAGCTACACTGCTAGGTTGGCTCTCCTCATCAACGCACAAGCACTCAGTAAATCCTTCGGCGCCGAAGCACTCTTCGAAAACATCAACTTCACCGTGGAAGAGAACACGCGCGTGGGTCTGATCGGCCCCAACGGCAGCGGCAAGTCCACGCTGCTCCGCATTCTCGCCGGACAGTTGGACGCCGACTCAGGTGAGGTCGCCGTGCGCAAACGTGTCAGCTTCAGCTACGTCTCGCAGGATTCGCAATTTGAACAAGGCGACACCGTCCGCGGCGTCATCAGCCGCGCCGCCGATTCCATCACCTCCGCCGAAGTTGTCGAAACACTGGGCCGCGCCGGCCTCGATGATCTCGAGGCCGAAGTGGCCGCATTCTCCGGCGGCTGGAAAAAACGTCTCGCCATTGTCGAAGCCATCGTACGCCATCCCGAAATTCTGCTCCTCGACGAACCTACCAACCACCTCGATCTGGCTGGCATTGAATGGCTGGAAGGCGTGCTCGAACGCTGGCGCGGCGCAGCCGTCGTGATCAGCCACGACCGCTATTTCCTCGAAAACGTCGCCACCGAAATGGTGGAGTTGAACCGTGCCTACGCCGGCGGCCTCTTCCGCGTGCCCGGCAACTACAGCACGTTCCTCGAAAAGAAAGCCGAGTACCTTCACGCCCAGGCCAAGCGTCAAGACGCGCTCGAAAATCGCGTTCGCACCGAGATGGAATGGCTCCGCCGCGGCCCCAAGGCGCGCACCACCAAATCGAAAGCCCGCATCGACAAGGCCAAGGAACTGATCGGAGAACTGGCCGACCTGCAAAGCCGCAGCCGCACCTCCTCCGCCGACATCGACTTCTCCGCTACCGATCGCAAAACCAAACGGCTGCTGGAACTGAAGGGAGTGCGATGCTTCCTCGGCGGACGCACCTTGTTTGATGGCCTCGATTTCGTCGTAACCCCCGGCATGCGCGTCGGCCTTGTCGGGCCCAACGGCAGCGGCAAAACCACCTTGATGCGTCTGCTGCTCGGCCACATGGAAGCCACCGCTGGAACCATCCGCCGCGCTGACCTGCTGCGCATGGTCTACTTCGATCAGAACCGCCCCCTCGACCCTACGGTCACGCTGCGGCGCGCACTCGCTCCCGATGGCGAGTCGGTCATCTATCAGGACCGTGTGCTGCACGTGGCATCATGGGCCGCGCGGTTTCTCTTCACGAGTGAGCAGTTGAATCAGCCGGTTAGCCGCTTGTCCGGCGGCGAACGCGCCCGCGTCCTGATCGCCAAACTGATGCTCGAACCCGCCGACGTCCTGCTGCTCGACGAGCCCACCAACGACCTCGATATCCCGACCCTCGAAATCCTGGAAGAGAGCCTGATGGAGTTCAAAGGCGCGCTCGTCCTCGTCACCCACGACCGTTACCTGCTCGACCGCGTCTCCACCATCGTCCTCGGCTTGGATGGCGAAGGCGGCGTCGGACGCTTCGCCGACTATTCGCAGTGGGAGGAATGGCAGGAGCAAACCAAGCGCGCTAAATCGAAGCCGGCCCCCGCCGCGGCATCCGCCCCCGCTGCCCCGCCGGCCCCCGCGAAGAAGAAGTTGTCGTACCTGGAAGCCCGCGAGTACGAGACCATTGAACAGCGCATCGCCGAGGCCGAGGAAACGCTCGCAGCCAAGCAAGCCACCTTGCACGACCCCGCAATAATGTCCGACGGCCGTGCTCTCCAGGACGCTGCTCAGGCAGTGGAAGAAGCCCAAGCCGCGGTGGACAAACTGTATGCGCGTTGGTCGGAATTGGAAGAGAAGAAGGGTTAGTGGCGCAGAGGTCGTCTGTGGTACGGTCTTAATAGCGCGTCCATTTGCCGCCGCTCCCGCACCCTCACCACACTACGGTGCGATTCAACTCCCCTTTGAGCCCAACCGGGGCCAGACTCCCGCCAATGTACGTTTTCTTTCGCAGATGTCTTCCTACTCGCTGTCCCTTCTTGATGATGGCGTGGTGATGTCGAGAGGCAGCGCTCAGCGGGTCCGCTTCCAATTGGAGACTGCGCGGAAGCCTGCGAAATGGCAGACACTCGATCCGCTTCCCGGCATCACCAGTTACTTTACAGGGCACGATGAAAGTAAGTGGATTCGCGGCGTCCCGCACTATGCGCGCGTCAAGGCCGAGTCTGGCATGGTGGAATACGATTTTCACCTCGAAGCCGGGGCGCGGCCGGAGGCCATCCGATGGAAGGTGGCGGGCGCTCGTTCGCTGCGCATCCACGCCAACGGCGATCTGATCATCGAAACCGAGGATGGCCCGCTGACGCAGCACAAACCAGTGGCCTATCAGAAGGCCGGCGGGCGACGGATTCCGGTGGAGGCCGAGTTTCGCCTCGATGGGAACACCGTGTCCTTTGCCGTGGGCCGCTATGACCGTAAAGTACCGTTGGTAATTGACCCGACGATTGTGTGGGCGACTTTGGGACGGCACAATTCGTTTGGAGTCGCGCAAGCGATTGCCGTGGATAGCGCCGGCGCATCGTACATGACAGGGTATGGCAGCGGAGTTTTCAAAATCAATCCGGCGGGTACCGCTTTCACCTACATCGTCATGCTGGACGCGGCACAACCACAGTCAATTGCGGTGGATTCTACAGGTGCCGCCTACGTGACGGGCCATGCACGAGCGGGCCTGGCCACGAGGAACTCGCTGAAAGCCCCGCCTGTGGGCGACGACTTCGATGCGTTTCTGACGAAGATTAATCCCGCAGGCACGGACATCGTCTATTCCACGTATCTACGCGCTCTTCCCGGTTGGCTTGTGCGCGTCAGCGGGGGGAACGCCAGCAGCCGCTTGCTCACGCGTGCCAGAAAGGGAGGCGGTCTGTCCTCCGCCCTGGTTCGATCTGCCATTCCGCATTCACCGTGAACGGATCTTTCAAGTCCAGCACCCGACCCTCTTGATCCCGAAGGTAGCTCCAGTCGGCAACTATCCTCCGGCGATTGCCTTGCTCATGCGCATCACGAATAATCGAGCCACGGAGTTTGGCGCGGGTTACCGTTTCCTCGCGCGGAATCCAGCCGCTGATTCGATGTTGGAGTACGCCCTGTGTGTCGAGCGACTGGAACAGGACGGTTTTCCCGCTGACAGCGCCAAAGCGAGTGTCTAATTCGAAGAGCTCCGAACGAACAGCCTGGCCCTCCTCGGAGGAAAGCGCCGCTCCCGAGTGGATGGTATCCCATGAGAACCCACGCCGTTGGAGAAAGCTGGTGTAGACATTTCGGCGAATGACCCAGTCCAGACGAGGGCTGGCCTGCTCCTCGCCGGATTCCAGCCTATCGAGGACCTCCTTCCAAAGCCGGCAGACGGATTCGGCCCACACGGGAAGGTCCGCCAGGTGGTCGCCGGCAAGTTGGAGATAGTGGCGTTGGATGTCGATCGCTCGCATGCCCGGTCCTTGTTCTGTGCTCGCAACAGCAGTGCACGAAGGATCCGATGCGAAGTCTCGGATCGCGCTCAACGGGTTCTTCAATGCTACAGCCGATCCGGGGTCGAGGCCCAATTCAATCAGAGCCACAACCAGCGCCGTGGTTGCACTCTTCAAAAGGATCGACGTTTCGCTGTGCAGACCTTCTCCAAGAATGAGATGAATCCGTTGATCGTCCTGTCGCGCATGGCTTTCATCACGCAGGTTCACGATCGGTTTGGAGCGTTGGGTGTCATGCCCAAATACCTTATGCAGGTGGGAGACGCGAGGGGAGAGTAGAAACTCCAGACCCTTCGACTGATTGTTCCAGCCTCCACTTCCTGTGTAGATGACCCTGGAACAGAGAAACGGGACGAGTCCAGCGCAGAAGTCCGTGCCACGTGCCACCAGATAACTCTCATGACAACCCCAGGTATTGCCACTGGCATAATCGACGTTGGTTTCGGTGAACATCATTTCGCCGCCGATCTCCTGCTCGACGAGAGCTGCGAGGCGGCGCATGAAGATGTCCCCCTCCTTGACCTGGTGCAACAAGTGAGCCGGGTCGCCGCACTCGGCAGTGCCCGTCTCCGGTTTGTCGGCGATGTCTGTCCAGTCGAGGTAGAAACGGCCGCCGCTGGCCAGAAATATTCCGCGGCCGTCCGCCGCATTGACACACGGCTCGATCTGCGCACTCAACCTGTCGATGGCCCGCAGGATATCCGGCCGGTCGAACAGTCTGGGCGGTCTCATATTCACTCACCACCCAAACTGCCGGTTGGACCGGAGGAAACTCTCGGCGTCCCCGGATAGAACGCGCGCGATGGCCTCGTCGGCGGCGGCGAGGAACTCCGCCCCCGCAGTCCCGGCGTCAATTGCCGCGACCGGAGCCAGTTCGGCCTGTTGGAACCGGCCATCTTCGTCATGTGTACGAAATTTCATGTTTATGCTCCTTTTCATGGAAAGGCACGAACGCGGGAAGGTCGAGAATCTCCTCCAAGCTGATGCCGGGCTTTGACAGGTCTCCGAGCACCGCCTTGGTGAAGCCCTCCGGATCGGCGAGACTCAGTTGCCGCGTCCGCTTGCCACCGTGGGCGATGGCGTCGAGGTTACGGAATGTAATGGAATCCCAGCCAATCGCCGCCACTTCCGAAGGTTGCGCGGCACGCAGCACCATCGATCGCCCATACGCCCTGGTGTCCTCCGGCGGGTTGGAAACGAAGTGTTCGATTTGCTGGTTGTCAACGATTCGTTCCACCAGTCCGGAGCGCTCATACGGCCAGAACAGCCCCTTCTGACGGTCGATGTTTGCATATTGCAAGCGTCGCGCTGGTCGAGATCGGCTTCCTTTCCATTCGCTGTCCCCCTATGAGTTGTGAATCAGAGTCTTCAGATCCTTGATGGCCGAAACGAAACGCAAGGGATTCACTTCGGCGTTGTCTCCAAAGAAGGCCATCAGGTCTGCCTTTCGTCCCGGCTTGTCCTGAAAGACGAAGAGCATCCGCCGGCCGTCGCGGCGGACGTCGTCGAGCGTATATCCGATGCAGCGCAGGTAGCAGGCCAGGTAGAAGTCGGAGGTCTCTGGCGCGCCAGGATTCCATGACCAGAGTCTTCGGCATCAGCAGGAACAAGGCGAAGCGGTCCGCTTGCCATTCTGCTGGTTCCCGCTTACTCGATTCCCGGCAGAGGATGGAGGGTTCCGGTGTCCGCCCCTCGAATAGATCCAACTGCGACGCGCGATCCGGCACATACCGGCGATGCAAGACCCAGTGGCCGATCTCGTGGCCGACAGTGAAGCGGTAGCGGCCCCGCTTGCGAGGATGCTCAGTCGGGTCAGGGCTCTGGTCGATGTAGATCTCGCTCGTCTCAAACCAGGTGGCCCCGATGGCGTCGTTGCGCCCCAGCAGCTTCCGGAGATCGTCGAACTCGAGCCGAACCTTGAGAACCATCTCAGGGATCTCATCCACAGGCAACGGCGGCTTGCGGATGGGCTCGTGCTCTTTTTCGTAGCGCTCCAGCAGGGAGATTGCCTGCGCTTCGATCGTTCTCTCGGAGATCCGGGGGACTTTGACTTCCATTCTGCTTCATCCTCATTTTCATCAGGTTGGCCCGCCGTCACGAAACCGCGTCAGGTCGGGCGCTTCATCTTCTCCACATACTTGGTCAACTTGGCCAGTTCTTCCGGCGTCAACTCGCCGGCGGTCCGGAGAAACGTGGCGAGTTGCCGCGGCCGCTGCTGGATGATGGCCGGCAGGTCCGAAGAGACCTTCCCGGCGAGGGCCAACAGCTCATCCGGGTTTTGGCCCAGGGCGTCGGCAATCTTCTTGATGGTGTCCTCTCCCGGAGGCGGGAACTCATCCCGCTCGACTTTGGACAGGTACGTGGGGCTGATGCCCACCTTGTCGGCAAACTTCCGCAGGCTGATCTGTTGCTCCTCCCGGAGCGCGCGGATGGTGGCGCCGAATCTCTTTCGCCGCGAAGCTCGTGGAGGAGGCGCCGACTCTCGACGACTTCCGCGCGAAGTGGGTTGCGCCGCAAGAGAGACGCGTGTTGATCGGCCAGTTGCCCGACGCCGGCCGCTCCGTTCTACTGGTGCGGGACCTCGAGGAGATGCAAGATTTCGATCTTTACGACGTGCTGGCCGAACTCGGTTACGGAATGCAGCCGAGGACGCGGGTAGAGCGGGCGGCGGCATTCGGGTACAAGCACACCCCCTGGCTCAGCGCGATGCCACCTCAGGCGGCGGGCGCTGTGCGCGCGTTGGCCAGCCAGTTCGCCAAAGCGGGCACCGATGGGCTGGAGAACCCGCAGATTTTCGCGACGCCCGGGATGCGCGGCGCGGGCGGGCTTGCTGCGCTCAAACTCGCTGGCATCCCCGCCCAAGTGCTCGCTGAAACCAAACGGAGGATGTTCACGGCATGAGCGTCCGCAGCATCCCACTCAGCGAAGCACTGGTGGAGGTTTCATCGGGGGTCGGACCCAAGTGGGCCAAGTACCGCGTGCTGGGCGCGACGCGCGCGGGTCTGGCACTCGCCAAGGAGCCGGTCGGTAAGTCTCCGGAGCGTTACAAACTGGTCGAGCCGGGCACGATCTTCTACAACCCGATGCGTATCATGATCGGTCCATCGCGATGGTGGAAGACGGCGACGAGCCGGGGATCACCAGCCCGGATTACGTGGTGTTCCGCACCCGGCCCGGCGTGCTGCACCATCGCTGGTTCTACTACTGGTTACGCTCGGAGGGCGGCGAGGATCTGATCCGTTCTCTAGCGCGTGGCGCAGTACGCGAGCGCCTTCTTTTCAAGCGGCTGGCTAAAGGAACGGTGCATGTCCCGGACTGGAACACGCAGCAATCAGTGGCGCAACTTATGTTGAGCACTGGATTATGTTGAGTTCCGGCGGCGAGGGCGCGTTTCTAGGCGATTTTTTGAGGGCCACTTAACATAATCACGGCTGTTTGCATGCTCTTCGTTTCGGGTCTGGACCGAAAGGAGAAGAGCATGATCGACTCGTTATTCAAGCAGGCGTCTACGCTTGCGGGATTAAACTCGGGGCCCTTGGCGACGCAGTTGCCCGTCCTCGCCAAAAACCTCTACGAAGAGCAGTACCCACCGGAGACGATCCGCAGGTATGTGCGCGTGGCCGATAAATTCGGCAGATGGCTTTGCAGGCATGGACTGAGCATCGCGGAAGCAGACGAAGCCGCGTTGGCTCGTTATCGGAGTTGTACCGGCAGGCGAAAGAATGGGCAACTTCGCGCCGCAGGACGTGGGCTTGCCAAGGTGCTCCGCTTGCTTCGTCCGCAACCCGCCGAAGGTCACCCGGGCCACGCGGCCAAGACCGAAGGCGAGGAGTTGGTAGGCCGCTTCGACTCCCATCTTCAGCACGTTGCTGGGCTCATGCCCGGCACCCGTTCCCGTTATTTGCGGCACGCCACATTGTTGGTGAAGGCCGTATTCGGCACGGAGGCATTCGATGTCGCGAAGGTGACGCCGCAAGCGATCGTGGACTTCGTGCGCGAGCAGGCGGCCAAACTTGAACCATCGGCGTGCGCCGCTCGGTCGACTTCGATCAGGGTGTTTCTACGGTTTCCGGTCGCCTCCCACGGCCTGCCGGCTTCGTCGCCGACATCACGAAGCCCCTGACTCAACATAATCCAGTGCTCAACATAAGCCCCTACTTTGCTCGCCAAAAGTGACCCAGCACCACCCGCGCCGGGGTGCCGCATCTGACGCTCGACAAGAAAGGATCATGGCCCCATGCGAACATCGGTGCGGCGAGTGTGACCGATCGCACGTTTCGCCATTCAGCGTCATCTTCGACCGGTCAAGGCGCTGCATGCACCGCTGGCGTAGGGTCCTTGCCCAGATGATGGAGACCCAAGCGGCACGCCGCCGCGCGGATGATATTGCCGGCCACTTTCGTTGGCACGGGAAGCCTGGCCGGCACCCCACTTTCCGTCGCTCGACCAACAGGGCGCGCCCGCTTCGTGATGACCCGCGAGGAGAATTGACTCTGCCCCGGTTTTGTTCTGTTCTTGAGCAGATTGCCATCCTCAGCGAAGTGTCGTATCACGCCGGGCGTGCCGGAAGATGCGCACCCACAAAATGATCGGTAGAGCGATTCCTACGGGTACAGACTGGTCACCAAAAGCCTGCGCGGTGGATGATGAGGATGGGGCCTTCGGAGTGTTGGTATAAGATACGACCCACGATACCAGGAGCATTTCATCACAACCTCACTCCGCAGCAGGCAATCTTCGCATGTAGAGGTGCGAGTTCCTACTTCGCCAGTTTCGCCAGCGCACCCATGAACTCTACCGGTAATGGGAAGACCACAGTCGTATTCTTCTCTGACCCGATCTCCACCAGCGTCTGCAGGTACCGCAATTGGATTGCAGCAGGCTGCTTCTGAATCTGCTCAGCGGCCATCGCCAGCTTCTCCGCCGCCTGGTACTCGCCCTCGGCGTGGATCACCTTGGCCCGGCGTTCGCGCTCCGCCTCGGCCTGGCGCGCAATCGCACGGATCATGTTTTCCGGCAGATCCACCTGCTTCACTTCCACTAGCGAGACTTTCACACCCCACGGTCCTGTGTGCTGGTCCAGAATCGACTGCAGCTTCACATTCAGCTTCTCGCGCTGGCCCAGCAACTCATCCAACTCCACCTCGCCGAGCACACTGCGCAGAGTCGTCTGCGCCAACTGCGACGTGGCGTAGAGATAGTTTGTGACCTCGATCACCGCCTTCACGGCGTCGATCACACGGAAGTACACAACGGCATTCACTTTGACGGTGACGTTGTCGCGCGTTACCACGTCCTGTGACGGAACCTCTAAGGCGTCCAACCGTAGGGACAAACGCACCATCCGGTCGATGGGGCGAAAGACCAGTATTAGTCCGGGACCCTTGGGCAATGGCAACACACGGCCCAATCGAAAGATGATGCCGCGCTCATACTCCGCCAGTATCTTGATGGAACTGAGCAGGTAGAGAATGACAATGATGATGAACAGCGTTACCACGTCGGTCATGAGTAGTCTCCTTGCCCACTGGATGCGGGCTCCACACGAAGCGATATCCCGTCCACGCCCACCACACGCACGGCGGCCCCGGACTCAACGCTCGATTGCGAAGTGGCATCCCAATACTCCCCGCGAACCCGCACCTTGCCCCGCGGCTGCAACCCCGTAGCCGCCACACCCACCTGGCCAATCATCGCTGCGTCGCCCATAATCGACTTGGCGCGCCGCGCCCGGATCACCAGCGTCATGAGAAACATCGTGATTGCCGCGAACGGCAGACTAACCCCGATCGCCGTGCTCCAACGAATGCGCATTTCCGGCGGACCGTCCACGAGCATTACCGCGCCAAGCACCATCGCCACCACGCCGCCTGAGCCCAGCACGCCGTGCGACGTAATCTTCGCTTCCAGCAAAAACAGCGCCAGCGCCAGGATCAACAGCGCCACCCCTGCCCAGTGAATCGGAAGCACCGCCAAAGCCGACAGCCCCAGCAACACGAGAATCCCGCCGGCCACTCCGGGCAGAATCAGTCCAGGAGTGGAAAACTCAATGTAGATGCCCAGCGCGCCCAGGATCAGCAGGACAAAGGCAAGATTCGGATCGGAAACCGCGGAAAGAAAGCGCTCACGCAGAGTCAGCGGATAATCGGCAATGCGCGCATCGGCCACCTGCAGCACCTGTTTGCCGCCCTGCATCCGCTGCACTTCCCGCCCGTTCACCAGTTGCAGCAACTGGACCTCGTCGCGCGCAATCAGGTCGATGAGCTCGTTCTCCAGCGCTTCGGTTTCCGTATACGACTTGGCCTCAAAGACGGTCTGCTCCGCCAGTTCGCTGTTGCGCCCACGCTTCCCCGCAAGCGTGCGCAGAGAGGCCGCCGCATCGTTCTCCACCTTCTTCCGCATCACAGGGTCCATCTGCTGCCCCAACAACACCGGCGACGCCGCGCCTGTGTTGGTGCCCGGAGCCATCGCCGCGACATCGGAGGCCTGCAGTATGAAGAACCCGGCCGATGCCGCCCTGCCGCCCGCGGGTGTCACATACACGATCACCGGAACCGGCGCCGCGATGATCTTTTCGTTGAGTTGCCGCGTTGCCTCCAACATCCCGCCGGGTGTGTTCAACCGGATCAGAATGGCGGCTGCTTTTTCCTCGCGCGCCTGCTCGATGGCATGCGCGACAATCTCCGTACTGATGGGATGAATCACTCCGTTCAGAGTAACGGCGACGATACGTGTGGATGCGACGCCCGGCGTTGCCAGAAAAAAAGCAATCGCAAGTATTGGAGTCATTGGGAACCCCGTCCGCAATATAGCACCGGGTTTCGCGGGTGAAAACGGGTCTACTCTTTGCTCGCCTTGGCCGGCGGCGCTGCAAGATCGCGCCTCACGGCATCGAGCACACCATTAATAAAGGGAACAGACTCGTCTCCGGAAAACCTACGCGCCAGCTCCAGCGCCTCGTCGATCACGACCGGAGGCGGCGTACCGACTTCCATCATTTCGAAAACCGCAAGCCGCAACAAATTCCGGTCGACAGTCGGCATACGCTCCAACCGCCAGTGTTCGGAATGCTGCGAAATGCTCGCATCCACGCGCTCGAATTGGTCCACCGTGCCGCGCACCAGCCGTTCCATGAACTCATCGCGAGGCGGAGCGGCAGCAGCCTCATCCACGCCTTCGGCGGAATAAAGAGTCTCGTAGAAATCGTCAATTGCGTTGTACACCAACTGCTTATGCATATCCAGTTGATAGAGAATCTGGAGTGCGCGCTGCCGTGAGCGATGACGGGAAGGCATCGATCCTACTTCGAGCGAAGCTGCTTCATCAGGTTAGCCATCTCCACTGCGGTCATCGCGGCGTCAAACCCCTTGTTGCCGCTCTTGGCGCCGGCCCGATCCACCGCCTGTTCCACGGTGTTGGTGGTCAATACGCCGAACGCCACCGGCACGCCGGTCTGGGCCGCAATCTGCCCCAAACCCTTCGCGGCTTCGCCGGCAACATAATCAAAGTGCGGAGTGTCGCCGCGAATCACCGCACTCAACGCAATGACCCCGTCGTATGCCTTCTGTGCGGCGAGTTCGCGCGCCACTATCGGAAGTTCCCACGACCCCGGCACGTGGACCACCGTGATGTCCCCTTCCGCGCATCCCGTGCGGCGCAACGCGTCCAGCGCCCCGCCCAACAGGCGTTCGGTGATGATGCTGTTGAAACGGCTCACGATGATGGCGAACTTGAGCCCGCGCGAATCCAGGTTTCCTTCAATGACGTTGTGTGGCAAACGGAGTTATTCTTTCTGAACCTTCATTATATGATAGGTCAATGTCCCGCCTTCTCATTGCCGCACTAGTGCCATTTGTGTGCGGCGGCGCCGACACCGGCGAGGAATTTTTCGAGAAGAAAATCCGCCCCGTTTTGGTGGAGAAATGCTACGCCTGCCACAGTGAGAAATCGAAAATGGCGATGGGCGGGCTGCGCCTCGACACCGCGGCAGCTCTACGCAAAGGCGGCGATTCCGGTCCGGCCATCACGCCGGGCGATCCCGACAGGAGCCTACTCATCGAGGCGATCGGCTACAGAAGCCTGCGTCTCAAGATGCCTCCCGGCGGCAAGCTGAACGATACGCAGATCGCCGGTATCGAAGCCTGGATCAAGATGGGCGCGCCGGACCCGCGCACCGCAGAGGCTGCCCCTGCCACTTCCACGAAGTCCAGCATCGACTGGGAGCGGGCCCGCAAATACTGGGCATTTCAACCGCCCGTCAAACCCGCACTCCCAACCGTTCGCGCGAACACCTGGGTGCAATCTCCCATCGATGCCTTCCTTCTCGCGCGGCTCGAATCCAAGGGCCTCCAACCCGCCGAGCCCATTGATCGGCGAAGCTGGCTCCGGCGCGTGACTTTCGATCTCACCGGCCTCCCGCCAACGCCCGCTGAAATGGATAAGTATTTGAAGGACGGTACGGCGGACGCCGATCGCCACGTAGTGGACCGGCTCCTCGGCTCGCCGCACTACGGCGAACGATGGGCACGCCACTGGCTCGATCTGGTCCGCTTCGCCGAAACCAACGGTCACGAATTCGATAACGACAAACTCGACGCATGGCAGTATCGCGACTACGTCATCCGCGCATTCAATCAGGACGTCCCCTACCACCAGTTCGTGCGCGAGCATATCGCCGGCGACCTGATGCGCGAGCCGCGAGCCAGCCTCAACGGAAGGCTCCTCGAATCTCCGCTCGGCTCAGGCATGTACTGGTTCGGCGAAGTGCTCAACAGCGCGACGGACAGTGTCAAAACGCGCGCGGACACTGTGGACAATCAAATCGACGTGATGGGCAAAACCTTCCTCGGCCTCACCCTGGCCTGCGCCCGTTGTCACGATCACAAGTTCGATCCCATCCCCACGAACGATTACTACGGTCTCGCCGGCATCATGCACAGCACCTACCTTCGCGAGGCCGTCATCGACACGCCCGCTATGGCCGGCGAAATCGCTGCCATGCATCGTAAAATCGGTGAGATCAACGCCGAGATTCGTGCGCTGGGTGCGGCGCCGGCGTACCGGCCCGCGGCTGTCAAACTACGTGAAGGCGACATTCTGTTTGATGACTTTGGCGAATGGGTGACTACCGGAGAAGCGTTCGCCAAAATGTCCTCATCGAGCAGGGCGGATTCTTCCGGCCTCGGTACCGATCGTCTTGTCGGCACTCTCACCTCCAAGAAGTTCAAAATGCCGAAGCTCTACGTGCACGTGCGCATGGGCGGCACCAAAGGTGCCAAGGGACTCAAGGAGCGCGAACCACTGCGCCTCACCGTTGTCGCCGACGATCACAAAAGCGAAAACTTCGTCGCCAACGGCAAGCCGGGCCTCTACTGGCAGACCATCCGCATGACGAAGGAAATCGGCCGCAGTTGCTACTTCGAGCTCATCGATCGCAGCCGTACCGGACACATCGTGGTGGACAGGATCATCCTCTCCGATCACGAGAAGCCGCCCGCCGAAGAGGAGCCCCAGCCCGCCGCGCCGGAACCAACCGCCGCCGCGCGCGCGGCCATCGCGGAGCTGGAACGCAGGCGCGCCGCGCTGGAAGATCAAATCCCTGAATCCAACTTCGGGATGCTCAGCATGGACGAAGCGCCCCATAACGTGAAGCTCCACATCCGCGGCAGCCACGAGAATCTCGGCGAAGAAGTCCCTCGCCATTTCCTCCGCGTCCTGGCTCCCAACGCCGATGTCACTGAAGGTAGCGGACGCCATCAGCTCGCCGATTGGATGGCGCGGAACCCGCTTACCCCGCGCGTGATGGTGAACCGCATCTGGAAACACCACTTTGGCCAGGGACTCGTCCGCACCACCGACAACTTCGGCAAGATGGGCGAACAACCAGAACACCGGGAACTTCTGGATTGGCTCGCCGTCACCTTCATGGAGCATGGTTGGAGCGTCAAGGAAATGCATCGTCTCATCGTGCTCTCCAGCGCGTATCACATGGGAAACCGGGCCTCGCCCCAAGCAGTAGAACTCGATCCGCGTAATGCGCTCGTGCATCACATGCCCGTCCGCCGGCTGGAAGCCGAAGCCATTCGCGACACGATCCTCGTCGTCACTGGCCGCCTGAACGCAACCATGTACGGACCCAGCGTCGGACCGCACATCAGCAAGTATCAGGACGGCCGCGGCAAACCCGCCTCCGGCCCGCTGGACGGCAACGGTCGCCGCAGCATCTATATTCAGGTGCGCCGCAACTTCATCACACCGATGTTTCTCGCCTTCGATTACCCGCTCCCCGTTTCCACTATCGGCACGCGCGGCGCATCCGCTGTTCCAGCCCAGGCGCTGATGCTGCTCAACAACGACCTTGTCCTCGACCTCGCCCGCAGTTGGTCGCAACGCGTGCTCAAGGAAGAACCCGACCCCACCAAGCGCATCCACCGTCTCTATGCCGCGGCCTTCGCGCGTCCACCCGAAGATTGGGAACGCCGCGAAACGCTCGACTACATCGGGCGCGCGGGCAACAACGAAAAAGCCTGGGCCGATCTGTGCCACGTCCTGTTGAATTCCGCGGAGTTGATCTATGTCCGATAGACCACCTCACTGCCGTCAAATCACGTCCCGCCGCGAGGCGCTCTGCCGCTGCGCCAACGGATTCGGCGGCCTTGCGCTGCTGCATCAACTGGCCCGTGATGCCGCCGGAGCCACGCGCCAGCCGCACTTCGCACCCAAAGCCAAAGCCGTCATCTTCCTCTTTATGGATGGCGGTCCGTCGCAGATGGACACTTTCGACCCCAAGCCACGCCTCACCAAAGAGCACATGCAGAAGATCCCGATGAAGACGCCTACTACGGTGTTCAACATCAGCGACAAAGTGCTTGGATCACCCTTCCAGTTCAAGAAGCACGGCCAGAGCGGCATCGACGTCAGCGAGCTGTTCCCCCACGTCGCCGAGTGCGTCGACCACATGACCATCCTCCGCGCCATGGTCGCCAATCACAGCGAACACACCGCCGGCAACTACTTCATGCATTCGGGCTCGGGCTTTCAGGGCCGCCCCAGCATGGGCTCGTGGGTCAACTACGGCCTCGGTAGTGCGAGCGAGAATCTCCCCGGCTTCATCGTTCTGGAAAGCGGCCTCATCCCTCCCGGCGGCATGGACTGCTTCTCCAGTGGCTTCCTCCCCGCTTCCTATCAAGGCACGCTCTTTCGCAACAGCAAGTACCCTGTGGCCGATCTGGTGCCCGCGGAAGGCGGCCTCGAAGCGCAGCGCCCCAAGCTGGATCTGCTGGGCAAATTGAATAAAGGAGTTTTGGACCGTTTTGCCGGATCTTCCGAAGTCGACGCCGCCATCAGGAACTACGAGATGGCGTTTCGCATGCAATCCGCCGTTCCCGATCTGCTCGATTTCTCCAACGAATCCGAGGCGACGAGGAAGCTCTACGGCCTTGACGAAAAGATCACCGAAGAGTTCGGACGTGAGTGCCTCATCGCTCGCCGCCTGGTGGAACACGGTGTGCGATTCGTCGAACTGCTCACACCCGCGCGCCCCGGCCTCGATCGTTGGGATCAGCACTCGGCCATCGAAAAAGGCCACCGCATCAACGCCCAATCCACTGACAAGCCGATTGCCGGATTATTGAAGGATCTGCACTCCCGGGGAATGCTCAAGGACACTCTGGTGATCTGGGGCGGGGAATTCGGCCGCACCCCGTGCGCGCAAATGCCCGATGGCGGCTACGTCACCAACGTCGGCCGTGATCACAATCCCTTCGGATTCACCATGTGGATGGCAGGCGGCGGCGTCAAAGGTGGCTACGTTCACGGGGCAACCGATGAATACGGCTACTTCGCGGTGGAAAACAAAGTCCACGTCCACGACCTGCACGCCACTATGCTCCACCTGCTGGGCATGGACCACAAGCGCCTCACCTACGCCTACGGCGGACGCGACATGCGCCTCACGGACGTGCACGGCAACATCGTCAACGAAATCCTCGTGTAGAATGCCGGGCTGAAGCCCGGTGCAGGATGAATCCTGCCCCACAGCAAACCCCAGAAACACGAAGGGCGGGAGTCCGTAAGGAATCCCGCCCCAGCGCAAGCCGAAATCGGCCTACAGTGCAGCGTCTTTACAGCGCAGCCTTGGCCGCCTCCAGCGCAGCCTCGTAATTCGGATGATCGGCCACTTCCTTCACATACTCGGCGTGTGCGATCTTGTTCGTCTTGTCCAGCACAAAAATCGCACGGCTCTCGATGCGCAGTTCCTTGATCAGTGTGCCATACGCCTCCCCGAACGAACCCGTCCGGTGATCAGACAGCATCTTGATCCGGTCCACTCCGAACGCGCCGCACCAGCGCTTTTGCGCGAACGGCAGGTCCATGCTCACCGTGTAGATGTCCACGCCTTCCATCTTCGCGGCTTCCTCATTGAACCGCTTGGTCTGCATGTCGCAAACCGGAGTGTCCAGCGACGGCACCACACTGATGATGCGTACCGTGTTGCCGGTCTTGGCCAGGTCAACGGGTTGCAGCCCGTTGTCAATCGTGTCAAAGTTCGGGGCGGCGTCGCCCGCTTTCAGTTCCGGCCCGATCAAAGTGAACGGGTTGCCACGAAGCGTAGTGGCGGCTGCTCTTTCCATTGTTTCCTCCAGGATTGGTATTGAGATCAGAAAGGGGGGTGAGATGAACCCCTATTCTAGCAACTTGGCCAGCGCATCCGGCGTCGTCACCGGAAGCTGGCAGGTGAAATTTTCGCAAACGTAAGCAGTAGTCACGCCCTCGGTCGCGGCCATCCCCTTCACCGCCGGCAGCCATTCAGCAAGCTCCGCGCTCGCAAACAACGTCACCGTGTGAGGGAGGAATCGCTTGCGGATTTCGCGCAGCATTGCCGCCGATTCCGCCGAAGCCGGATCACCCGCCAGTATGATCTGTTGCGGCTTGCGCAGCGAATACAAAAACGCCGCTGTCATGATGGGCACGGTGATCCCGAGCGTGTTCAGCCTTCCAGCAAACGACTCCAGCGTCGCCTTCGCAGCCCCATGCAACTCGTCCTTGTTGGTGATTGCCGCCAGCCGCAACAGGTTCGACACCGCCATCGAATTCCCCGACGGCTCCGCCCCGTCGTAATCATCCTTCAACCGCAGCAGGACACTCGCATCGCCTTCCGCCGTGCTGAAGAACCCGCCGCCTGCCGCATCGCCGAACAAGTCGATCATCCGCAGCGTCAGCCGCGAGGCTTCTTTCATGAGCTCCGCATCGTAGTTGGCCTCGTACAGTTCCAGTAACGCCTGCACAAAGAAGGCGTAATCATCCAAAAAGCCCGCGATGCCTGTCTCGCCGGCGCGATGCCGCCGCAGCAAATCGCCATTCGCCGCAATCATCCGCGAACGAATGAACGCCGTCGCCCGTTCGGCCGATTCCAGATACCGCCGGTCACCCAACACCTGCGCTGCCTTGGCGAAGGCCGAAATCATCAACCCGTTCCAGGCCACCAGGATCTTGTCATCCAGGTGCGGACGCACGCGCTTGTTCCGATGCGCCATCAACCGCGCCGCCGCCCCTGCCAGAGCCATCCGCAGCGTAGCCACATCCACTCCAAACTGTTTCGCCGTTTCCTCGATCGAGTGCGCCTGGTGCAGAATGTTGCGCCCCGTGAACTCGCCATGCGGATCCTCGTGTACATTGCCGCTGGGCTCCACGCCGTAGCGGTATGCGAACCAATCACTCTCGGGCTTGCGGACCGTCTCCTCGATCTCCCGCGCCGAAAAGATATAAAACGCGCCTTCCCCTTTATGTTCCGGCTCCGCCGGGTCGATCACGCTATCGGCATCCTCGGCCGAATAGAACGCTCCGCCCGGGTCCGTCATATCGCGCAGCACATAATCCAGCGTTTCCCGGGCGATGTCCGCATACTGGCGGTCTTGCGTAATCTGATACGCCTCCAGGTACGACATCACCAGTTGCGCCTGATCGTACAGCATCTTTTCGAAGTGCGGCACCAGCCAGTGCGCATCCACGGAATAACGATGGAACCCGCCGCCAAGCTGGTCGTACATGCCGCCCTTGTGCATCTCGCGCAGCGTGAACAAGCTCATCTCCATCGCTTCATCGTTGTTCGAGTGCGCGAAATACCGGTGCAGAAAATGAAACTGCGCCGGCCGGGGAAACTTCGGCGCTTGCCCAAACCCACCCAGCCGCGCATCAAAACTCCGCCGCAGCGCCAGGAAGCACGAATCAACCCCACGCTCATCCAACCGGCTGTCCGCGGACTTGGCCGCAGCCATCGACGACAACTGCTTCACGATGTCCTCGCCCGATTCGAGGATCTTCTCGCGCTCGTTCGCCCACGCATTGGCGATATGTTCCAATATCGTTGCGAACCCCGGCCGCTGCCACCGGTTTTCCGGCGGAAAATAGGTCCCGCCATAAAACGGCTTCAGCTCCGGCGTCAGCCACACAGACATCGGCCAACCACCCCCGCCCGTCGTCGCCTGCACGAACGACATGTAGATGCGGTCGATGTCCGGCCTCTCCTCACGATCCACTTTGATCGAGATGTAATCGCGGTTCAGGATCGCAGCAATATGCTCTGATTCAAACGACTCCCGTTCCATCACATGGCACCAGTGGCAGGTGCTGTATCCGATGGAAAGGAAAATCGGTTTGTTCTCCGCGCGAGCCCGCCCGAAAGCCTCTTCCCCCCACGGATACCAATCCACGGGGTTGTGTGCGTGCTGCAGAAGGTAAGGGCTATGTTCGCCAGCTAGGCGGTTCGTATGCATGAAAGCTATATTGGATGCGCCGCCACCACAAAAGGATGCGGATCATTGCTACACTCTCCAAATGCTTTTGGTCACCTTCCACGGCGGCAGCAGCGGTGTCAACAATATCTACGCCTACCTCACCGGCAGCGGCCCGCAGACGCAACCACTCAGCACCTCTGTCCTAACCACCACCGCAACGCTGTCTGAACTGCGCGGCATGGCCGCCTCCAGTTGCCTCCTCTACGTTGCCAACGGGTCCAAACACACCAGCAACATCCTTTGCTTCCAGGGCTCCGGCCTATCCTACACCCTCCAGAGCGTCTTTATCGACGGCCAAGTCAACTCCGTCAACCACCCCTTTTCGCTCACCTTCGATTCCTCCGGCAACTGCTACGTCTCCAACCAGGACACCAACGTCGTGGCCTGGTTCGCAGCGGGCCAACCCAATCCCGTCGCCTCCTACTGGTCCACCGTGAAGCAGAAAACGAAGGGCACCTTCCTTGACGCGACTTTCGTGGCTTCCAAGGAAGGCGACCTTCCCAACGTTCCCACCGCGCCCACGCTGGAGAAAGGCGAAGGCGGGCTCGACGTCAACATCGAAAAGGGCAAGATGCAGAACTCCGTGCGTGACGTGCTCTTCGCCGCCGGCATTCTCTTCGTTGTCGACGAGCCTGGCAATTGCGTCCGCATGTACGAACCAGGCACCGGCAATTACCTCGGCAAGAGCTTGGGCGCACTCGACTCCCCGACGCACCTCCTCCTCGATCCCACCGGCGCCACACTCTACGTCAGCGCCGGCAAACAGATCTGGTCCGCGGCGCTCCCCACCAGCACCACCAAGCCGGCACTCGCATTCACCAGCGTTTTCACCACCACGCTGGGCAACATCTCCGGACTCGCATTCGATGGCTCCAACTCTTACATCGCCATCCGCACCGGAACCCCACAAATCCTCATCACGGACGAGACCTTCCAGAACCCCACCGCCTTCGTCGCGTCGCTCCCCGATTCGCCCGAGTTTCTTCTGTTCCTGCCCAATCCTGCAAAATAGTAAGAATGCTCCGCCGCTCCCTGATACTCACTCTCGCGCTCGCGCTGCACCTCGGCGCGCAGTCCGCGCCCAAACCGATCCGTGTCCTCTTCATTGGCAACAGCTACACCTTCTTCAATAACCTCCCGAAACTTCTGGAGACCATCGCTGAGAAACAAAAGGACGCCCCGCGCATCCAGACCGAAGTCTCCCTCCGCGGCGGCATGACGCTCAAATGGCACTGGGAAAACAAGGAAGCCATCGAAGCCATTCGCAAAGGCGGCTGGGATTTCGTCGTGCTCCAGGAACACTCCACGCTCGGCAAACTCGTTGCCCCTCGCGGCACGCTTGAAATCAACGACCCCTCGCAGTATTTCGAATTCGCCGCTAAGTTCGACGCGGAGATTAAGAAGGTGGGCGCTCGCACAGTGCTCTACGCCACCTGGGCCCGGGACGGCTACCCCGAACAGCAGCGCCGTCTCGACGATGCCTTCACGCGCGCCGCGCAACAACTCGGCGCATCCATCGTTCCCACGGGCCTCGCCTGGACCGTCACCCGTTTGGAAGCGCCGTCCATCCGTCTGCATATGCCCGACCGGTCGCATCCTACCAGTGCCGGCTCCTACCTCAACGCGCTGCTCTTCTACCAGTGCCTCACCGGACGCGGCGCGGTTGAGCCGCCCTCAACCATCAGCGGTCCGCGCCGCTGGAACGATCCAACAGTCGTGACGCTCGTCAACCTCCCGTGGAGCGATGCCTCCACCCTCAATCAAATCGCCCAGCGCGTGGTTGCCCAGGAACCGCTCCGTCCCAGCCACTGAATCGGCTACCGTTAAAGAAAAGGAGCCTTCATGCTCACCCGGCGGCAAGCCCTCGCGGCGTCCCTCAGCGCTGCATCTTACTCCCGAATTCTCGGCGCCAACGATCGCATCAACCTTGGCGTGATCGGTACCGGCAACCGCGGCACCAGCGTTCTCGGCAGCTTCGCCAAGAACCCAGATGTGGATGTGCGCGCGCTCTGTGACATCTACCCCGCTCGCTTTGAAAAAGCGAAAACCCTGGCCCCCGCGGCCAAAACTTTCAACGCCCACCAGGACCTGCTGGCCCTCAAGGAGATCGACGCTGTCCTCATAGCCTCACCTGATCACTGGCACAAGGATCACGCTTGCGACGCCATGAAAGCCGGCAAAGACGTATACGTCGAGAAGCCGCTGTGCCGCACGCGTGCCGAAGCACCCATCATGCTCCAGGTGGCCCGCGAAACCCGGCGCATCTGCCAGGTGGGCATGCAGCAGCGTTCCGGCGAGCCGTTCCTTGAGGCGAAGGAGAAGTTCGTGCTTACGGGCGCACTCGGCAAGGTCAGTCATGTCGATGCCGTCTGGCATAGCGGCATTCCCGGAGCGCTTCCCACAGAGCCCGCGCAACAGCCCGAGAACCTCGATTGGACCCGCTTCCTCGGCACCGTCGCACACCGGCCCTGGAACCCCGCGCAGTACCGGAACTTCCGCGCCTTCCTCGATTTCAACGGCGGCAAAACCACCGACTTCGGCCATCACTGGCTCGACGTCGTCCACATGTACCTGGGTGAAAAGGCCCCATCCTCGGCCGTCTTCGCCGGCGGCATTTACTTCAATCGCAACGATGGCCGCACCGCGCCCGACACATGCAACGCTCTGTTCGAATACGACGGCTTCAGCGTGCTCTTCCAATCCAACTGCTATGCCGTCGCGCCCGAATACGGCCTCACTTTTTATGGCGACAAGGGCACCCTGTTCATCAATCGCGGACGCTGGCAGTTCACCACTGCGGGCAAGGGCGCCAAGCCCGTCGAACAACGCTACCAGGGCGAGCGCAACGTCGGCCCGCACGTGCGCAACTTCCTCGATTGCTGCAAAAGCCGCAAACTCCCCAACGGCGATGTCGGCATCGCGCGCATCTCGGTGCTCCCTCCGCTACTGGCCGTCGAAAGCTACGTTCAGAAACGCCGCCTTGCCTTCGACCCGGCGCGCCTGGAGGTTGTGGGCGGCTAGCCAGTGGGGCGCGGACTGATTCTCTGCTTGACCACTTCTGCCCCAGCCGCTACACTGCAAGTGAATTGATTAATCAATTCGATGGAGGCTCATCATTAAACCTGCCAAATCTATGACCAACGTTATCTCCGCTGTCACTGCCCGCACCCAGCTTGGGCAGATCCTAAAGCGCATCAACCAAAAAAACGAACGCTTCGTGGTGGACCGCCGCGGCCAGCCGCAGGCGGTCATCATGGGCATAAACGACTACATCGACACCTTTGCGCCTACGCCGGAGTGGCTCAAAGCCATCGGTGCGGAGGCCAAACAAAAAGGCTTAAACAAGCTAACCATGCGGCAGATTGATGCCGAGATTGCCGCTGCCAGGCGCGAGCGCAAAAAGTAAAGCCGCCTTCACGCTCAAATGATCCGCGTCGTGTTGGACACCAATGTCATCGTCTCGGCCTACTTGAACGAAGACGGTCCGCCGTTTCGTGTTCTGAAACTGGCACTAGCCGGCCAAGTGCGATTATGTTCCACCGGGGCTATCCTGGCCGAGTATCAGGAACTGCTCCTACGCAAGAGCTATCCGTTGGACAAAAGACGCGCCGTGCTGCTTCTGAAGGCCCTGCGCGCGGCCAGCACTATCGTCACTCCAGTCTCCGGCCTATCGCTAAAGCTCCTAGACCCAGATGACGCGATGTTTCTGGAGTGCGCGGAGGCAGCAAAAGCTGACTTCCTTGTAACCGGCAACACCAGACACTTCCCCGCAAAGTGGAAGTTCACCAAGCGGATCACACCGGCTGCCTTCCTCGCCGCTTGGTATGCCGAGAATTCAAAGTCATCCTCTCTGTAGCCAGTCTCCGTTTCTCCTACGCCTGTATTCAAAGCTCCAGGTGATTCAGATACACCATCGAGCTCAGCTTGAACTTCTCCCGCACCTGGAACAACTGAAAATCCGCGAAGAACTCCACATCCCCGTCCGAGACCTGCAGCGGATTCGTCTTCGCAAAGTGCACCAGCACCGTCAACTCCAGCCCGTTCACTTCCGATTCCACACGGCTCGCCGCGATCTTCCGCCCCGATCGCGTTTGCAGCCACGCCCCTTGACGCACCAACGATTCGACGGTGCCCGTCCCCTGATGCGCGACGAGCGCCGGCACACCGTACACCTCAACCACATAATCCGCGCCCGGCACACCGATCCACTCGTTCCGCTTCTCCGCGCTCGCTTTCTGCTCCCGCTGCCGGAAAAGCGCCTTCGCCTGACGCACCGGCAACGCGCTCGCCCATCGAACAATCACTTCCGCGCGATCCGGCAACTGCGCCGCTCGCGGCTTCGAACCGACTCCGCCAACCGGGCTCCCGTACGAATCCGGAATCGGCTTGCCCTTGTCCGCGCCCGGCACGTCCTTGTAGGAAATGGGCAGGCGGTCTTCCTTCTTCAGCCATTCGATCTTCACGGTTTTCACCTTGGCCCACGCGGAATCCGTCACCATGCGGATTACCGTGCGCTCATCCCAGTCGGGGAACTCAGTCTTGCGGTCGAAAGCAAACCCCGCTAAGGCGAAGGCGATGGCAACAAGCGATGGGATGGCGCGGTACAACATAAGAAGCTGATCCCAGGATAGCCCGGAACCTCCAATGAACCTCAATCGCGCCCTCATTGCCACAGCAGTCATCGCCCCCTTCATCGCCAACGCACAACCTCCGCGCATCAACGTCTATGACGGCTTCGAAACCGGCAGCTTGAGCGCCGTGTGGGACACCAACCGCTTCGCCGCGGGATCTGTCACCATGCAGTCCGAAATCGTACGTTCCGGCCGCGGCGCCGCCCGCGTGACTCTGCGCAAAGGCGAGAAGTTTGAAGCCGGCATGAATGGCAGCAAGGACACCGAACGCGCCGAACTGCTGGAAGCCAGCAAACTGGTCTCGCGAGAGAACGTCCCTTACGAGTACTCCTTCAGCCAAATGATCCCCGCGGACTTCCCCATCGTGCCCGTCCGCCTCGTCATCGCCCAATGGAAGCAGTATTGCAATGGAGACAACAAGCCTTGTTCAGACAACAGCCCAGTGGTAGCCGTCCGTTACGTTTCCGGCACGCTGCGCATCACCATGAACCGCAGCCGCCGCAGCGAAACGCTCTACACAACAACCGAAGAGCTCCGCGGCAAATGGACTGACTTCCGTTTCCGCATCCGATTCACGCCGGCCAGTCACGGCATCCTCCAAGCATGGATCAATGGCAAACAGGTAGTCGACTACAAGGGTGCCACAGCCTACCCTGAGGACGCATCCACTGGCTACGCCAATCCGAGCCAGTTCTATTTCAAGATGGGCCTCTACCGCGACGTCATGGATGCCCCCATGACGCTCTACATCGACGAATACCGCAAGCAGCAGTTGCCCGAATAGCGAAGCCTCACTCCATCCGCAACACCGCCATCGGATCCAGCCGTGCCCCCCGGCGCGCTGGGATCCAACTCGCCACCGCCCCCGCAATCAGGAGCACTCCACAAACCGCGCCCCACACCGTCCACGTGCCTGCTTCCACGTGAAACAGAAAGGACGACAGCGCCGTTCGGAGCCAGTAGCTGAGCACCCCGCCGAGCAGCAAACCGGCCGCGGTCAGTGCCAGGCCGTACCGCCACTCGCGTCGTGCCACCCTCTCCGGCGTTGCTCCCAGCGCCAGCCGGATCCCGATCTCTCGACGCTTCAACTGCACCAGGTAGCTCAGCATCCCAGCAATGCCGGTCACGGAGATCACCAGTGCGAAGCCCGCGAACGAGCTCAATACCGAGGCCAGCAGCTTTTCCATCGCCACCGAATTGGAAATGTTCTCCGGCAGCGTTCGCACCCGAAGGAACGGCTTGCGCGCGGCCACCGTTTCCAACAGCGTTCGCAGTGCACTCACCAGCGGCTCTCGACGGCCTTCATGGTTCGCCACCAACGTCATTCCCAGAGCAGTTTTCTGATCCCAATACGACGTGTAGACCGTGTACGGTTCCGGCTCCTTGACGTTCGAGAACTTCGCATCCGCCGCCACGCCGATGATCTCCGTCCATCCGAGGTTTCCCGGCTTCATCCGCTGCCCGATTGCCTTCTCCACTGTTCCAAAGAAACGCAGCGCGAAGTTCCGGCTGACGATCGAACCGGCCGGCCCGTTCGCGCCACGCCTCGCGAAATCACGTCCCGCCAACAGCGGCACTCCGGCGGCGGCGAAGTACCCGTCGGTCACCTGGTGAGAAAAGACAAACCGCTCCTTGGGCGGCAAATCCGGCCGGCCCGGCAACTCCACCGTAAACGCCTGCAATCCGCCGGTCAGCGGCATGTGCAGCGTCCAGCCCGCGGAACGCACACCAGGAAGCCGGCGCGTCTCGTTTAAAATGCGCTCGTACACCTCCGGCATCTTCTCCCGGTGCACTCCGGCGTTAAAGAGGTCCGGCGTCACGAACAGCGAATTCGCCGTATCAAAGCCGGTGGACTCGCCGAGCAGCGAACGCAGCGAAACGGTGAGCAAACCCGCTCCGCCCAACATCACCAGCGTGAGCGCAATCTGCACTACCACCAGCCCGCTCCGCAACCACGATGTTTCCCGCGTGCCGTGGCGCTTGCTCGTACTGTGGATGGCGCTCCCGGCTACTGACCATGCAGGCGCCCATCCCGCGACCACGACCACCACCACCAGCAGACACGCCGCGAACCCGAGAACGCGCCAGTCCGTCGGCGCCTCCAGCACCGCGTTCGCGGCCACGCCTCGCAGCAACGCATCCTGGATCCATCGAGCGAGTAGAATTCCGAGCCCCGTGCCCATGCCTGCGAGCAACGCGTGTTCCACCACCAACTGCCTTCTGATCCGCGCCAGCGGCGCTCCCAGCGCCAGCCTCACCGCGATCTCCTGTCTCCGCGCCGTACCTCGCGCAATCACCAGATTGGTCAGATTCGTCGCCGCAATGAGTAGTACCGCCCCCACCGCCCCCATCAGCGTCCACAATGCGGCCCCGAACGACTCTGCCAACGCTGAGTACCCGGAGCCGGCAGGCACGGCCTCCAGCTTCAACGCCAGAAAGTGCTTCTCATCCTCCGCCGCAAGGCCCGGGGGTTTCACTTGCTCGAGCAGCGCATGCGATCTCGCCCCGAGTCCCCGCGCGGCTTCCGCAACCCCAATGCCGGGCTTGACACGGGCCATCGTTTGCATCATCCATGCGCCGCTGTCTGTTCGCCACCGCCACTTCGGATACAGCGTCTCGAGGGAGCTCACCGGCATCCACACCTCCGGATCCTCGCCCGGGTGCACCCCGTGGAACCGCCGCTCCGCCACTCCGACAATGGTGAACGGCACTTGCTCCATGCGGATCTTCATTCCGATGGCCGCCGCGCTCCTGCCAAACACTCGCGCCCACAGCGCATCGCTGATGACGATACTCCAGCCTTCGGCCCCGCCTCCCGGCACATCGTCGGACGGAGCCAGCAAACGCCCCGCCCCCGCCGCCACACCGAGCACGGGAAAGTACGATCCTGTCACGGTGGACATTCGCAACTGTTGCGGCGTTCCATCGATTTCCGCCACCACCTTCCCCACGCCGGCGACACCGAACACACCTTGAAAAGCCTCATGCTTCGCGAGACTTTCATACAGAGCGAACGGGATTCTGTCCCGCTCCTTCACCGCAACGGCGCGTCCATTCACCCATGCGCGATCGGTGGGTGGAAGATTCGTCACCCGCAGCCGCACCAGTTGCTCCGGGACGCGCACCGGTAGCGATCGCCACAGGAGCGCATTCAGCAACGAGAACACCGCCGTATTAGCGCCAATCCCAATCGCCAACGTCGCCAGCGCGACTACCGCGAACAACTTGTCTTTGCGCACGATCCGCGCCCCAAACACCGCGTCCTGCCAGAGACTCTCCATCCTCGGAAACGTCCACTCCGCGCGCGCCGTCTCGCGCCACGCGGCTGGATTCCCCCATTGCCAGCACCGCTTGCCGACGGGCTTCCGCGGCGGACAGCCCTTCCGCTTCCAGCCTGGCCTGTTTCAACGCCAAGTGGGCTTCCAACTCATCTTTCAAGTCCGCGTCCAGCCGGCCGCGGTTGATGAGCCCGCGCAATTTTCGCAACATGGCCTAGGCTCCCTCCACAACGCGCTTCATCCCGAGCACCACCCTGCGCCACCCCTCGCGCTCCTTCGCCAGTTGCTTCACTCCCGCCTTCGTAAGCTTGTAGTACTTCGCCCGCCGGTTCGCTTCCGACACACCCCATTCGGCCGCCAACCAGCCCTTCACTTCCAGCCGGTGCAGCGCCGGATAGAGTGCCCCCTCCTCCACGCGAAACAGCTCGCCGGAATCGCTCCAGATGGACTCCATGATGGAATAGCCGTGCGCCGGGCCGGTCTCCAAAGTGGAGAGGATGAGAAGGTCGAGCGTACCCGGGAACAACTCGCTGTCTGCCATAAGTCTCTTAGGGGAGAGTAGCGCTGTCCGCCGCGGTTGTCAACGCTCGCATCACAGCGTCAGCTTCAAGACCCACGCCGGCTGCCGCATCAACTCCTCCGGAACCTCGGGCATCTCAATCGTCACCCCGCGCGCCGACGCCTTGAACGCCAACTTCGCCCCCGACCCCAACAACGTCGCCGCCTGAATGCCTTTCACATCCTTCACCACAAACTGCCGCCCCGGCCACCGCGGCAAAATCGCATACACATTGTTCCCCTTGCTCGTGAAGAACGCGTCAATCGAAGCCTTGCCACCCGGCTGCTTCTCCGTGAGCTTGGTCACATCGTAGGCAGTGGAAAACTCCTTCCCGTATTCCACCTTTGGCACATCGCCAGCGCCCCACTGCCGCGTCTGCTTCCACCCCTTTGTCCCGTAGATCGCCTCGCCATTCACCTTCAGCCAGTCGCCGATCTCCAACAAACGCTGCTCCATGATCACCGGAATCGTGCCATCCGCATCCGGTCCGATATCCAGCAGCAGATTTCCTCCCCGGCTCACAATGTCCGCCAGCATGATCACCAGTTCGCGCCCGGTGTGATAGTGGTTGATCCGCTCCGCGCGGTTGTAGCCGTATGAGAAACCCATGCCCCGGCTCTCCTCCCACGCATGGTCGCCGCTCGCCATCCCGGGCGTGTACTCGGTAGTCCAATAGCCGCCGTGCTTGTGACGCGAATCCTTGCCCCACCGGTCATTGATCACCACCTCGTTCTTCACAGCGGTGTCATTCAGCAGCCACGCCAGCAGCTCCGGCGACTTCCAATCCGCCGACGGCAGATCCCATTCGCCATCGCTGAAAATGATCGAAGGCTGATAGCGCGTCACGAGATCCTTGAACTGTGGCGTCATGTGTTCGCGGATGTAGCGCGGCTTGTCTTTCAACCAGAGCGGGTTGTACCACTCATACAGCGAATAATAGAACCCCATCTTCAGACCCTTCTTGCGGACCGCCGCCGTCAGATCGCCAAGGACATCGCGCTTCGGTCCCGTCTCGACGGCGTTCCACGGACGTCCCCACGTCGCCGACGCCTCCTTACTGGGCCACAACGCAAACCCGTCATGATGTTTCGACGTGAGCGCGACATACTTCGCCCCCGACCGCTGAAAGACGTCCGCCCATTGGTCCGGATCGTACAACTGCGCCCGGAATTGCGCCGCGAAATTGGCGTAGTCGTAGTTGGCCCCGTACATCTTCTTGTGATACTCGTAGGTGCCCGTCTGAATCGGATTTGCCTTCGGTTGGCCGCCGCGCGTCAAAGCGTTCCAATACCATTCCGCGTACGCGAGCCTCCCGGGAATCACCGGTGCATAGGCTGGCACCGAGTACACGCCCCAATGAATGAAGATGCCGAACCTGGCATCCGTGAACCACGCCGGCGTCGGCCGCTTATCAATCGACTCCCACGCCGGCTGATAGGTCTGCGCCGGCGAATTGGCCGCAAGAATGAGCGCAAGTAGGATAGGCATAACGTTTCGAAAACTAGATTCTACACCCCGACCCCACCCGCAGGCGCCTGCCGGCCACCTAAGGGAACTGCCTTATCCAATCCCGCCACCCAGCCGCCGATAAACAAAGATGCCGGCTATCCAGATTCTGGACACCACATCCAGTCCGCAATCGCTGCTCATCGGCGAGGGACCCACCACCCTTCGCCACCTCATCCGCGCTCGCGTCAAGGATGAAGTGGATCGCTACAACGTCGCCCTGCCCGAAGTCTTCCACGGCCTGGTGCAACCGGAAGAATCCGAGGCCATCCTCAACGGCTTCCGCCTGCGCACCCGCCGCCATCTCGATTGGGAAGCGCAGTTTCGCAGAGCCTGCTCCAGTTTTGAGAACAACGGCTTCCTTGTGCTGGTGGATGGCCGGCAGGTGACAGACCTCGACGCCGACCTGGAACTGCACGACCGGGCCGCGGTGGAGTTCCTCAAACTGGTTCCGTTGGTGGGAGGCTGAGGACGGCAATGGACGCGCAGGAAGCAATGCGTCAGGTGCAGTACGCGGCCCAATCGGCGCACATGGTGTTCACTGAGCGGGAGGCCATGCAACTTGTCACTACCCAACTGCAGAGCCTGCGGGCCGCGCCATCGGAAGAACAACTCGCTTTTCTCTACCAGGCCCTGACGGCGCTCCCGGACTGCGATTCCTATGCACTCAAACTGATCCTGCGAGGAATGTCCGGCGCGCTTCTCCGCGGCGGCATCGAATTGAACACCATTGAAGCTATCCGCCTCGTCGACATGTGCCAAAAGCCCCGCGTGGAGTTCCCGCACAAAGCCCTGCTCTCCGCCGTCGAACAGGCGCCGCGGACTCAAGCGCTCACAGATGCACTGCTCGCACTGCGCGCCTCCATTGATGAATGGCACGGCGGACCGCAGATGCGCGAACTGCACAACCGGATCGACGCCCTGGTGCAAGGCCGGGCCCGCGGCTTCGCGGCCGACTCGCCGATCGAGGCTGCCGGCGCATGGTCGCGCCGCGTCTTTCAGGACGCCGCACGCGGCCCAAACCATTTTGCCTGGCGCGCGTTATTTCAACACGCCCGATCCTTGACCCAAAGCACCGCCTCAAATAAGTGGATCGCCGAGGCGGTGCGCATCGCCGGGCAGATCCCGCGCGAAGAGTTTGTCCAGACCTCGCACCGCTGGCTTGCCATCGGCCCCATGCCCGATATGCCGCAAGTCCAGATGCCAGAGGACGAGGCCGCCATTCAAAAAGGTTTCATCTGGACCATCGGCGCCGTGGGGGACGCGTCACTGTCGCCGGATCTGGCTGACTACGCCTTCGCCTGCTTTCGCAAAATCCCCATGCTCGGCGCGGTGTCGCATCGTGTCGGAAACGCCTGCCTCAATGCTCTCTCGGTGATGCCCGGACTCGATGCTGTTGCGCAGTTGAGCCGCCTCGCCGCCCGCGTCAGGTACGATGTCGCGCGCCGCTTGATTGAGAAGGCGCTTTGCGAAGCAGCGGCGCGCAATCACGTCAGCCGCGAGGACCTCGAAGCAATGTCGGTACCTGCGTTCGGCCTCGATGCGAACGGGGTACGCCGTGAGACGGTGGGCGATTGCGTAGCCGAACTCGCGGTGAAGAGCGGCGAAGCCCGGCTCACATGGACCAGCAACAGCCAACCGCTGAAGAGCATCCCCGCGGCACTCAAAAGCGCCCATGCCGCGGAGATCAACGGACTGAAGAGGACGGCCAAAGAACTGGATGCCCTGCTGTCGGCGATGCGCATCCGCATGGAGAGGATGCTGTTATCTCCAGGGGTAACCGCCTATCCCCGATGGCGCGAATGGTATTTGGACCATCCGGTAGCCCAAGCCTTCACTCGTCGCCTGATCTGGGAGTTTGGCGAGGGCCGCCATTCCCACACCGCCATCTGGCACGACGGCGCGCTCGTCGATTGGGCGGGCAACCCGGTTGCTTCGTCCGACGGCGCGATGGTGCGTCTCTGGCATCCGGTTCGCGCCTCCGTCCAAACCGTCCTCAGTTGGCGCTGCTGGATCGAGGATCACGCCGAGGTTCAACCGTTTCAGCAGGCCCATCGCGAAGTCTACCTGCTCACAGAAGCCGAAAGACAGACCGCCACTTACTCCCTGCGCTTTGCCGGCCATATCTTGCGGCAGCATCAGTTTGCAGCCTTGTGCAAAGAGCGTGGGTGGCAATTCACTCTTATGGGTAAGTGGGATTCCCACAATACGCCGCAACTGACGCTGCCAGACTATCAATTGAAGGCAGAATTGGAGGTGGAGTTTCCACGGAATGAAGACGACGTGTCCGGGCACGGAGTTTATCTCACCGCCGGCACCGGCAAGATCTGCTTCCGGCGGGCTGGGGAACGGGAAGACCCCAATGCGGTCTTCTTCGGCGGGCGGCCGGCCACCGTACGCCTGGAGGACGTTCCGCCGGTTGTTTTCTCTGAAGTCATGCGCGACGTCGACCTTTTTGCCTCAGTCGCCAGCATCGGCGCCGATGCCCTCTGGGGCCAGGACCGGCCCGCCGATCCGCATATCGATTACTGGCGCGAGTTCGGCTTCGCCGAATTGAGCGAATCGGCCCAGAACCGGAAATCCATTCTCGAAAGCCTACTGCCGAAACTCGCCCTCCGCGACCACTGCCACATCGAAGGACGGCACCTGATCGTCCGAGGCCGCCTGCACACGTACCGCATCCACCTCGGGAGCGCTAACGTGATTCTCGAACCCGGCAGCCGCTACATTTGTATCGTTCAAGGCGCGGGCGATTCCGCCGAACGCCTTTGGTTGCCCTTTGAAGGCGACCGGATCCTCGCTTTGATCCTCAGCAAAGCTCTTCTGCTCGTGAATGATTCGCACATTAAGGATGAGGCCATCCGCAGGCAGTTGTAATGCTTTTGGCCATCCACGTGCAATCAACCCTGCGACGTGAAACGGATACCCCTCGTCCTCATAACAGCAGGCTGCATCGCTTCTCTCTGGATGGCCCCGGCAAGTTTTAGCGCTCAGGACAAAGCCAAGCCTGACAAGGCTGCCGACACAGCCAAGACCGAAAAGCCGAAGCTGGAATACATGGGCAGCGCGGTTTGCATGGGCTGTCATGAAGAGATCTTCAACTCATTCCAAAAAAGCCAACATTCCATAGTGGAAACCGATAAGAAACGCGGATTTGCGGAAAAAGCGTGCGAGTCGTGCCATGGAATGGGCAGTGTGCACGCCGAATCGGCCGATCCGAAGGACATTCGAAACCCGCTCCGGTTGCCCGTTGCGGAGGCAAATCGCACATGTTTGCAGTGCCATATGAACCAGCCGACGCGGGTCGGCGCGGTGCGTGGGGGACATGCCCGCAATCAGGTCGCCTGCAATACTTGTCACACTGTTCACAAACCCAAACCTGCCAAAATCGTCTCCAACTGCCGCACTTGCCACGTGGCGCAAGTGGCTCAATTTGCAAGGCCTTACCGCCACAAGTTGCAGGAGGGCGGCATCGACTGCGTCGATTGCCACAACCCCCACGGCCGGCTGCTGGCCAACCCCTTCAGCGACATCTCCGCCAATGAGCCTGGATGCTTCAAGTGCCACTCCAACAAGCGCGGGCCGTTCGCCTTTGAACACGCTCCGGTCCGCACCGAAGGATGCTCGTCCTGCCATGAACCCCACGGTTCGGCGAACCCCAAGATGTTGACCCGTGGCGAGGTGCGAAACCTCTGTCTGGAATGCCATTCCGGGCTTTCTCCTAGTACCCCCGCCCTCGGTGGCGTTCCGCCGTCGCTCCACGATATGCGGAGTCCACGATACCGCAACTGTACGGTGTGTCATGTGAAAGTGCATGGGTCCCACGTCAACCGGACCTTGTTGAGATGAGGCTCCAAATGATGAAAACACTCCTACTTGCAGTTGCAGCCGCCGCGCTCATTTCCGCGCAGGACCCGCCTAAACCGGAAGAGAAGAAGGCTGAAGAGAAAACGGCCGAAGCCGCCGCCGAACCCGCCGCCGTGGGCCCCTTTCGCGCCGATCTCGAACTCGGCGTCCGCGTCAACGGCGACATCCGCGGCAACTTCGATGCCTATCGCAGTATGGTGAATCTCGGCGAAGGCCTACGTCTCATGAACTGGGATATCGGCTACCATTCCGACACTAATAAAGCAATCAAGAAGGGGCAGTTCCGAGGCTCCGGATGGGGAGGCGATCCAAGTGCCTGGATGAGCTTCAACGTCGAAAACAGCGCCTATTACCGGCTGCGTGTCGATCACCGCTCCACGGCCTACTTCAATTCGCTGCCTTCCTACGCCAACCCCTTGATTGACCGCGGGATATTCGCCAGCCAGAGAGCATTTGACACCACTCGCCGCATGACCGACATCCAATTGGACATTCTGCCCACCAACTGGATCATTCCCTACTTCGGCTATTCTCGCGACCGCGGCTTCGGCCGCGGCGTCTCGGCCTTCGTTTCCGATGCCAACGAATACCCCGTTGCAACGGATCTGACCGACCATACGAACCTCGCGCGCGGCGGCGTCCGGATCGAACGGAGACGATACCACGCTACCCTCGAGCAGGGCGGGTTGTTGTTCCGCGACGGCCAATCGCTGTTTCAGACGGCGGGCCGTAACCTGGGCAACATCACGCGTCCCATCCTCGGGCAAACGCTGTTTCTTTCCAATCTGCTGCAGTCCTACGACGTCGAAGGGAGCAGCCTTTTCACTCGCGGATTGCTCACCGGCCAGCCAGCCAACTGGCTCGATGTCTCAGCCTCATTCCAATACAGCAAACCCCGCAGCGACGTATCCTACCGCCACACCAACGACGGACGTTTCGTCGATCTCGACTCCCTCGCCTTCTTTAACTCGCAGAATTTCCTCGCCCTCAGCAGCGCCAACCAACCGCATATTACCGCCGGAGCCGGCGCGGAATTGCGTCCCATGAGCCGATTCCGGGTCATAGGCTCCTGGCTCACCGACAGGCTCCATAACGGATCAGGCGCAATTGGGAATTTGTCCTCCGGCTCGAGCGTGAGCGCCCTCGCCGACCGCCTGGTGTGGAATTACAACCAGGAGCAAGTGGAAGCCGTGTATGAGGTTACTAGACGCATCGTGGTCCGGGGTGGCCAGCGCTACGTGTGGGGAGAGAGCTTAGGCCGTAGCGGCCAACTGGGGCAAAATCCGCAGGAGCGTGGGGAGTTACGTCGGAAGTCGGCAATCGGTGGTGTGGGTTATCGCGCAACCGACCGTGCGTCATTCAACGCCGATGTCGAAATCGCTCGCGCCGATAAGGTCCTATACCGCACCAGCATGAGCGACTTTGAACGCCTCCGTATGCGAGGTCGCTACTACTTCTCAGACGCCTTCCATTTGTACGGAACCTTCCAGTACACCAACAATTCCGCCCCCGCGAGTCTCGTGCCCTTTGAGTTCCGATCCATGCAGACGGCGGCTGGCGTGCAGTGGCTCCCAAAGGGAGGCAAAACGTTCGAGGTGATGGGAGAATATGCCCGCTCCACCATCCGCTCGGACCTCAACTACCTCGATCCCGATCTGTTCCTCAGCAGGCGATCTTTGTACCGCGATAACGCCCACACCCTCACAGGTTTGCTCACTTGGCGCATGGCCGTCGGCTGGACGTTCCATCCTACCCTTACCGCCGGCGGATCGATGTTCCTCAGCAGCGGTACACGGCCGACGAGCTACTATCAGCCGGTCACACGGCTGACTACCCCGGTGACATCGCGCCTCGATTTCTTCGGGGAGTACCGCTGGTATGGCGTCACCCAGAGCTTCTATCTGTACGAGGGCTTCCGGTCGCATCAAGGCACCATCGGAGTCCGCATCCATTAGAACGATTTGTCCGAGACCGAATCAAACTGAATACAGGAGTGAAGAAAATGAAAAGACTACCCTTAGTTGCGTCCGTTGTTGCTGTTGTGGCGGGCCTGATTTTGAGCGCCACCTTGTCCTTCGGCAAACCCGAGTACACCAAAAAGGAAAAGAAAGGCTGCGTGTCCTGCCACGTGACCGCGAAGTCGAAAGAGCTCAACGACGTCGGGAAGTGCTACGGCGAGAAGAAGGATCTGAAAGCCTGCGTGAAATAACCCGCACCAGAATCGTCCGTTTCAAATTGAAAAGCCCGAAACTCCCCGGAACGAGGGTGGAATCGGGCTCTCCGTTCTTCAGGCATCAAGCCATCTCGCAGACCTGGAAGGACTTGTGGATTCCTCCAGTTCTCCAGTGCGGCCGAATCCAACAGGACGCGCGAATGGTATTGGATTTGCCTACAGATTTCCTTGGGAGGATGTCAATGAGGTTCATACGGAATAAAAGGCTACTCATCGCACTCGGTGCAGCAATTCTTCTTCTGCTGGTTGGAGCAGGGCTGGGAGCGCCATCTAAACTCTACAAGTCCAACGACAAGGCCGCTTATCTGGACGAGCGGACGCTGAATTTCGTCCGTCCCGGCCTGAGGTTTCAGATCAGCAAAGTCGACGTCGGCTCGGATGGCGTCGTGAAGGCGTACTTCAAGATCACAGACACCGTTGGAGCCGGCCTTGATCGTGCAGGCATCACCACTCCCGGAGTGGTAAACTCCAGTTTCGTTCTGGCCCGCATCCCCAAAGGTGCCTCTCAGTATCTTTCCTATACTGTCCGTACACAAACCAGTCCCAGCAGCGGTAAATCCGCCATTCAGGCCGGCGCGGATACAGGTGGCACCTACACCCTGGTGGCGGAGGGAGAATACGTCTACACTTTCGGAACCAAATTGCCCGCCGACGTGGATCGCTCCGTGACTCATTCCGTCCTCATTTACGGCAATCGTAACCTCTCGGCTTTCGACCTGGGCACCAATTACGCCGACACGGTCTTCTCCTGGGTTCCCAATGGTTCTCCCCTTACCGTGACTCGCGATGTCATCAAAACCGCCACCTGCAACAAGTGCCACGTGGACTTAGGCTTCCACGGCGGCTCACGCAAGAGCATGGAAGGCTGCGTCATGTGCCACCAGCCGCAGACCATCGACCCGGATACCGGCAACACCGTGGATATGGTGGTGATGGCTCACAAGATCCACATGGGCGCCAACCTGCCCAGCGTCGCCGGCGGCAAGGACTACTGCATCATTGGCAACGCCAACTCCGTCAACTGCTATGGGAAAATCGAATTCCCGGCTGGGCCAAACACCTGCTCGTCCTGCCACATCACTACGGCCACCGGTGCAACTCGGGCGGCGCAGGCTGACGCACACCTGAAGAACCCCACCCGGGCGGCTTGCGGCGCTTGCCACGATGACGTCGACTTTGCTTCGGGCAGAGGCCACGTCGCCGGTCCCCAGGTTTCCGATAACCTCTGCGCCAATTGCCATATCCCCCAAGGGGAGTTGGATTTTGACGCCTCCATCATGGGCGCACACTACATTCCCACTCTCGCCCCCTCCTTGCCGCAGCCTCGCATCGACATCCTCACCATAGACGACGGCGTCGCCGGCAGGAAACCTCGTGTAACCTTCACCCTGAAGGACAAAGATGGCAACATCGTCAAGCCGGCCGACATGACTTCTCTCAACTTGCTTCTCGCCGGTCCCACTTCCGACTACGCCACTTACGTCAGTGAAACCGCTCGCGCCGCCCAGGATCTCGGCGGGGGCCGCTTCGCCTACACCTTCAATGCCACTATCCCGGCTGATGCCAAAGGCTCCTTCACCATCGGGAGCGAAGGCTATCGCAACACGGTTCTCTCCCCGGGTACCACCAAGGAGCAGACCGTCCGCGACGCGATTCTCAATGTCACCAGGACCTTCTCGGTGGACGGCAAACCCGTGGAAAACCGCCGTCAGATAGTAAGTCTCGATAAGTGCAATGGCTGCCACGGCTTCCTCTCCCTACATGGGTCCAACCGCAACCAGATCGAGCAGTGCGTCCTCTGCCACAATCCCAACACTACGGATACGTCGCGGCGCGCCGCAGCCCAGAACCCGCCCGAAAGCGTCAATTTCTCGACGATGATCCACCGCATCCATGCCGGTGAGGAACAGACTCGCGATTATACAATCATCGGATTTGGCGGAAGCTTGAATAACTTCAATGAAGTCGGCTACCCCGGCATCTTGAGTAACTGCGCTTCCTGCCACGTTGGAACTTCTCATCAGTTACCGCTGAAAGACAACCTGCTGCAGGTTACCGATCCGCGGGGTTTCATCCCCAAAGTGAATCCGGAAACCAACGCCTGCCTCGGGTGCCACGCCTCAAGGGCCGCTGCTTCGCATGCCCTGGCAAACACCACAGCGCTGGGCGAAAGCTGCTCCACCTGTCACGGGGTAAATGGCGATTTCAGCGTGGCTAGAGTTCACGCAAGGTAGTGTCTCCTCCTTTTGGTTGGCTTGTTCGTTTGGGCTTGGCGGCTTGCAGCTTTCTCGCAAGCCGCCCTTTTTTGGTCAGCAGGATTGGCCGGGGATCGCTGTCGCTCCCACCCCATCCGTAGCTGATGGTGGTCCTGACCTTACTCCATCCCGACGACAGTCGCAGTCGTCTCTCGCGCTCCCACTTCCGGAAATCGTTCCATAAAGGGAATCATGGGCGTGGATTCACTTCCAAACTCCGCTTCATCGCACTGGTGATAGTGCATCGGATTCAGCGCGACTTGTTCCCATCGCCAAGGGTGAGTGCTGTGGAGGTGGGGAACCGCGACCGCGCGCGACCGCTGCCGGCGATTGGTGGAAGCCATGCTGTTCCAGCCGTTGTGCAGAGTACTTGCCTAACCACTTGTGGCTGCGAGCCCGAGGCCCCCTCTTGCGCTTACCCCTTAGCAGCCTTTTGCGGAAGTCCGAGAACACCGCTTGCTGACGCGCGCGGCTGGGGTAGATTCAGCGCGTTACGCAGCGTGTAACGGGAGCTGACGACTGTTGCCACGGCTGTTAGGCGCTTATCCGGCGCGCAACGAGAATTTTGTTCTCGTAACGCATCTTGTCAGGCTGCGGCTTTCATTCTGGCTTCTGGCTCCTGACTTCTGGCTCCTATATCCAGAAGGGATATCAAGGCGAAGCCTTGCCTAGTTAGTCGGTGAACTTCGGCGACACCGGGTCCGAATGATGATCTTTCTCGCCACCACTGGCCGGCGTCCGTCCCGGCGCCGCATGCTCGTGACGCCGCACCGTCCGCCCAGTGAGCCAGGCCGTATCCATCGGGTAGACTTCCGGATCGAAAATCACCGTGTAGAAGTGCCACACGACAATGGCCGCGCACGCAAGCACCGCTTCATAAAAATGAATCGAAGTGGCCACGTCCAACCAGATCTTCGGGAACTGTTGCATCGCCCAACCGTTGAACCACAGCATCACCCCTGTCAGGCCCATCACTAATGCGCCCCACACCACGGCCCAGTACTCCACCTTCTCGATGTAGCTATGTGGCGATATGTGTGGACGTTTGTCCGTCAACCCGAGGTTGTAACCCATCATCGCGAAGCCTTCGCGTATATCCCGCATCTTGGGAATAAGTGTCAGCCAGTGATCTCGCAGCTTCTTGTTCGTCAACAACAGCACTAAGTGCATCAAGGAACAAACCACAAAAACCACCGCGGCAACGCGGTGCACCGTTCCGCGTACCGGCCAACTCGATTCCCACGCCATCAGAGGCGCGCTCCACCACGTATTGGGATACTTCAGCGCAAAACCTGTCCAGCCGAGAATGATAAACGACACCGCCAGCAGCGCGTGCTGAATGCGCTCCCACCCGTACATCCGCAGGTCACCCGGCTGGCCGGAGGGGTGCCACGCCTGCCCGGTTTTCCGGAACCGCATCGCGATCACCTTCCGCAGGAAATCGCCCAAATGGTGCAGGAACATCAATCCCAGCGTTACTGGAATCGCCCCCATATAGAACCACCGCACGAACATCACCGGAGGCGGCGCCTTGCCGCCCTCCTGCCAGTGAATCGTCCCCAATGAAAACCGCGCTCCCGCTCCCGGGTGGCAATTGCCGCAAGTTTTGGCCAGATTGCCGGGGTGCGTCATCGACTTCGCATCGCTGGACTTCAGGATGTTGTGAAAGCCGTGACACGAGGCGCAATTAGCCACCGTCTGAGACCCACCCTGCGCTGCAAGCCCGTGGAACGACGAGTCAAACGTGGTAATCCGGTCCGATGGCAACCCGAACCGCCCGGCGAGCCGCACGTCGCCGTGGCACCGGGCGCAAGTTTCGCGAATGTGCGCCTTATTCACCGGGCTGCTCGCCTGACTCTTCGCCTGGATGTTGTGCTCTCCATGGCAATCCGTGCACACCGGCGCCGCGGAAATTCCACTGGCAGCGGCAGTTCCATGGACACTCAGCTTGAATTGGTCCAGGACCTCGCTGTGGCACATGCCGCACGTCTCCGGCACTGCCTTCCTGAACGCCTCCGTCGTAGCTTTCTGGGTCTCGTGCGCCGAACTGTGACAACTGGCACAAGAGGGCGCGGCCGCGTTCCCGCTTGTCAGCGCCTTGCCATGGACGCTGCTTGCGTGCCCTGAGCCTTGATCCGGATGACAGGGGCCACAATCCGGTTTCGCCAACTTCTCCGGGTGCGGGAACTGCTTCACCTGGTCATGACAGGTGTCGCATGTCAACGCGGCGTGAATCGATTTGTCGAGTTTCGGTTGCGTATCATGGCAGGACTTGCAGTCCAGCGCTTCGTTCTTTTGCGCCAGCGCCAGCGGCGAGAGGAGGATGAGAACAGCCAGTAAATAAGGCCGCATAGAAGTACCTGAAGGTGCAATTCAAACACCATTCGCAAACGCTCCGACAGCGCCATGCGTAGAAAAACCAAACAGTCTCAAGCGAATGAATCCATTACACTTGTGCTATATACCCCAAGCTGCCATGGTGAAAACCGTCACTTTCATCCCGGTTCAGAAACACCCTTGCGCACTTTGACGTGAGAAACTACACCCGGTGGACTCCGCAACAGTACCCTCAAAACTCCGCATGACCCGGCGTGCGCGGGAACGGAATCACATCCCGGATATTCTTCATCCCCGTCAGGTACATCACCATCCGCTCAAATCCCAGTCCGAACCCCGCATGAGGCACGCTCCCGTACCGCCGCAGATCGAGATACCACCAGTAATGCTTCTCATCGAGACCTGCCTCGCGGATCCGGTCAATGAGCACGTTGAGGCGCTCTTCTCTCTGGCTTCCCCCGATGATCTCGCCGATGCCCGGAGCCAGCACGTCCATCGCCCGCACCGTCCTGCCATCTTCATTGGCCCGCATGTAGAACGCCTTGATCTCTTTCGGATAATCCGTAACGATCACCGGCCTTTTGAAAGTCTCCTCGGTCAGATAGCGCTCATGCTCGCTCTGCAAATCCGACCCCCAATGCACGGGGAACTCCCACTGTCTGCCCGACTCTTCCAGAATCCTCACCGCCTCCGTATATGGAACCCGTGCAAACTCGCTCGACGCGACGTTTTCCAGCATCGCCAATAAGTTGGGTTCATACCGCTGCGCAAAGAATTCCAGGTCCGCCTTGCAGTTATCCATCACATGCGTGATGAGATATTTGAGAAACTCCTCCGCCAGAGTCTGATTTCCTTCCAGATCGCAAAAAGCCATCTCCGGTTCAATCATCCAAAACTCCGCCAGGTGCCGCGGCGTGTTCGAATTCTCCGCCCGGAACGTCGGTCCAAACGTGTACACGTTAGTGAACGCCAGCGCGAAAATCTCCGCCTCCAACTGGCCGCTCACCGTCAGATATGCCGGCCTGCCAAAGAAGTCCTGCGTATGGTCAATCGCCCCACCGGGCTGTTGCCGGGGCAGATTCATCAGATCCAGCGTGGTCACCTGGAACATCGCCCCGGCCCCTTCGGCATCCGACGTCGTCAGAATCGGCGAATGCACGTAGAGAAATCCCCGCTCCTGATAGAACTTATGGATCGCATACGCAAGCTGGTTGCGAACCCGGAACACGGCCCCAAACGTATTGCTCCGGGTCCGGAAATGGCCGAACTCCCGCAGCGTCTCCAGATTGTGCCGCTTCTTCTGCAGCGGATACGTCTCCGGCGGAGCATCCCCCAGCACCTCCACCGTCTCCCCCCGCAGCTCCACCGCCTGACCTTTCCCCAGCGATTCCACCAGCGTCCCCGTGATGCGCACGCAGGCGCCCGTCGTGACCGGCGCAATCGCCTCCGCCGTAACTACCCCGGCGTCAATCACTACCTGCAGATCAGCGAAACACGAACCATCGTTGAGTTGCACAAAGTGCACCCCCTTGCTGTCCCGCCGCGTCTTCACCCAACCCTGAGCCACCGCCGTGTGTCCGGGTTCAGACACAAGCAGGTCCTTGATGTACTGGCCGTTGCGAATCATTTATCTCTTTATTATGGGGGAATCGCGGGAGTCAGCGGAAGTTCTCCACCACCATCAATTCGTGCTCCTCCCGGTCGTTCCATCCATAGATCAGGCTGGTCTCAGCCGCATCCACATCCAGCCCCATCACCGGATCCTTGGTCGTCGTCATCACGCTCTTCAATTCTCCGGTCGCCAAATCCAGGCGGCGCATATGCCAGGTGACATCCTGGGCGACGAAGAACACGGCCTTTGCAGTCACTTTATAGGCATGAATGCCGCTCGCGTTCTCCGCCCCCGCAACGCGTTCCGGCCGCCCAGCCTCCAAAGCCATCCTCCAGAGTCCGCTTTCCCCGTACCGCATGAAATAAAGCCACCGCCCATCCGCCGAAAGTTGCGGCATCTGCGCACCGTCCCGCGTCACCTGGATTTCCTGTCCGCCCTCCGGCGCGATCTTCCAGATCTCGTACCGCCCTGTGCGATTGGACGCGTAGTAGATCCACTTGCCGTCCTTCGACCATACCGGCGCCACCTCAGCGAAAGCGCTCGATGTCAGTTGCCGTGCTGGTCCTCCTTCGCCGTTCACCACAAATATGTCCGGCTGCCCGTCCCGCCGCGAATCAAAGACGAGCATCCGCCCGTCGGGGCTCCAATTCACCCACAAACACAAGCCCCTTCCGAAATCCGTCACCTGAGTGCAATGGTTCCCCGTGGCGTCGCAGTTCCAGATCTCCCATGTCCCTGAGCGTGTGCTCGCGAAGGCAATTCGATCCCCACGTGGAGAGATTCGCGGGCACTGCTCGATCCGCCGCGTAGCCGCAATCACCGACTTCGCGCCGGTCTTTAGGTCCAGCTTCCACAGATTGCGGTCGAAGTTGTCCCGCGTGTACACCATCCGTTGCAGATTGGTCCGCCCCACCAGCGCAATGGATGGCCACGCCCCGAGTTCACCCGCTCCGGTGAGCGGCGTCACCTTGCCCGGAAACCGGTGGAACCGCACGGGCACGCGGTACAGTTGCCCGACTGCCCAATCGCCTCCGGAGAACACGATCTCCGAACTGTCGGCGCTCCAGGCGATTAACGGCGCGTACATGGGCTCAGATGGAATCTCGATTGCCGTCCCCGCCGGTACGCCGTTGGTTAATGGTTGCAGACATACCTGGCAAGCGGACATCGTAATGCAGCGGGCGTAGGCAAGAAACCGTCCATCCGGGCTGATTGCCGGTGAGAAATCGCCGATCACGGTCGAAGGGGGCCGCGTCATCGCACGGCGTTCCCGCCCTCTTACCGAATACGCCTGCAGTCCGAACGGATCCCCATTCTCTACTTTGGTCGCCGCCACTATCCATTCCCCATCCGGCGTCCAACTCAATTTGTGGTGCCCAGAATGCGACTTCATTGCGCCGATCGATCGCTCCGGTCCCCCGATCGACGCCACAATCCGGATTGTGTTCACCCCGGGCGCTGCTTCGGGATTGCGCCGCTGGAACGCGATCCATTTCCCGTCCGGCGACCATTCCGGCGCAAACGCTGCCGTCCCTTCCTTCGTGAGTTGCACCACGTTGCTGGCGCCGAGAATTCGCAGATGGATCTCCGGTGTCCCCATCTCCGTGCGAACAAAAGCCAACTGCTTGCCGTCAGGGGATAACGCGGGCTCGGTGTCGTTGGACTCGGGGCCCGGCAGCGGGACTGCTTTCAGACGTGCCGGTTCGCGAAAGGCGTACAGCGCGCTCGCTGTCAGCGCTACCGCCAAGACCCCCACCGCAGCCCACGCCAGCCGCACTTTCGAAGCTGATCGCGGCGGCGCTGCTGGCACCACTGCTGGTGCCACCACTGCGAGTGGCAATTCCTCAATCACCTCAGCCGCGAAACGATACCCCCGCTTCGGCACAGTCTCGATCAGGGAGCGCTCCCCCAGCGCTTTCCGTAGCATCGCGATGTTCACCGTGAGATTGTTCTCCTCGACGAACGAGTCCGGCCAGAGAGCCTTGAAAATCTCCTCCTTCTCGATCACCCGCCCGCGATTGGCAACCAGGAAACAAAGCAGGTCAAACAGCTTCGGCGTGAGGGTCAGCGCCTTGCCGTCGCGCATCAGCCGCCGACCCGCAGGGTCCAGCAGAAACGATGCGAACCGAAGCTGAGACTTCTCCAACATGGGCTTTAGCAGTTCCTAAATGCCCGCCGCCGACTCTCCTATTCCCGGACCAGAGCCTTTTTATGGAAACATCATCTCCTTCTTTTTCAACGTGTTGCCGGAATTAGTAAAAATTTAGGCACGGCTGATGGTGTTTTACCGCCGCTAGCCACCATGCTCGACCTCATGCAAACAGCGGCCAAATCACCAGCGGCGAATCTTGAAGCCGCCCTCTCCCACGCGGACGATCTCTTTCGCCTCGCATACACCCTCACTGGCAGCGAATCGAAGGCCGAGCGCCTCGTCCAGGATTGCTACGACAACCTCGACCTTTCCCACCCCGGCGGCATGCTTGTACGCCTCGCTACCCGCCTCCTCAGCCAGATCCGAAAAGAACAACGATGGGCCGTCACCTTCTCCTGGCTCCGCCACGACGACCCGGTCATCGAGGCCGTCCGCCACCTCCCTCTCCCCACCGCCGAGGCGCTCCTCCTGCGCGACGTCCTCGACCTCCCCATCTCCGCCGTTGCCACCTGTTGCGGCATCACTGTCGAAGAGGCTTCGCAGAGAATCGCCTCCGCCCGCCAGAGCCTGCTCCAGGAACAGAACCTCGTTGCTTCGGCCATCCTGGAGGCCAGCGTCAGTGCCCTTTAAGAGGATGTGGTGGGCGCCACTTGTTTTGGCGGGGGCCGCATTCGCCGGCTTTCTGGTGTGGCGCAAGGACGAGACCGTGCTCGCCAGTGGAATGCTAATCCCGGTGATCGCCGCCGATTGCACTGGCCGCACCGAACTGGTAGCCGCCGGGCCCAGACGACTTCTCCGCCTCAGCGGCGTGTCCGGCTGCGGCGACCACGAACTGCAAGTCCTGCTCCTGGCCTCCACCAACGCCCGCGACAGCGAAACCGTCGAAAGCACCGTGCGAGTGCTCGCCGGCGTTCTCCCACCGCACACCTCCAAAGTGGTCCTCTTATTCCCGCCCTCGGCGGACCCCTCCCGCTACCGTGCCGTCACCCTGTGGGACCCGCACTCCCACTCGAACCTGTCAACGGCAACCCTCCGTCTTGCATCACACCGTGCCCCCCCGTCACACTGAACAAATGATCCGCTTCGCCCTTGTCGTCCTGCTTGTGCCCACCGCCTTTCCTCAAACCGTCACCTTCCTCGAGCCCGTCGGCAACGCCAAACCGCGCCGCTCCCCCTCCGACCCTCTCCCTCTGTACCGCCCCGTCCCCGACGGCAAATACAAACCCTGGCTCAACCACCCCGCCGCCGCCCGCGCGCTCTGGTTCTACCAACAGGCCTTCCAGATCATCAACGCCAAAGGCAACCCCGCCCATCAGCCCGAAACCTATTACGTCGCCCTCGTTCCCGGTGGCAACCACGCTGCCATCGGGCTCCGAGTCCAGACCGCCACCAACTCCACTGACCTGCCCGGCGCCGCTTACATTCTCCTCTCCCCGGACCCCTACTCGTTCACCTCCACTTTTCTCCACGAAACCGGCCACGTCGCCATGGCCATGCTCGCCGGCGGCAAACAACTCCAGCCCGCCGACATCACTTCCATCCCGCACACCACCGCTGCCCTCACCGATCGCGCCACCGCCTTCAGCGAAGGTTGGGCCATTCACCTGGAAACCCTCAACGCGCACGTCTCGACCGAACCCGCCGACCGCGCCCGCTACCACCACGAAGCTGTCTCCTTCGGCGGTGGACCCTACCCCCAGGACGAATATTTCCGCAACGCCGCCGACCTCGCCTCCTACGCGCAAAACATCGCCCGCTACACCGAGGTTCGCGAAAATCATTACGCCTTCGCGCAAGCCTATCAGGGCCCCGATTACCTCCGTCTTCAACTGGAGAAGGCCCGCGACTTCGCCACCCTTCGTACTCCCAACCAGCTCCTGCAGAGCGAAGGCTTCCACGCGAGCTTCTTCTTCTTATTCACCATGCGCGGCAACAAGGTCCCAGCCGAAGACGAAATCCGCGCCCGCCACCTGCGCATGCTCCAAACCATGGATACCCTCTTCGCACGCGTCAAGGTCGAGACCGGCGTTCCCTGGCTCATCGAGTTCGTCATCGAATACAGAAACCGCTTCCCCGATGAAGCCGATGCCATTACCACCGCACTCAACGACCTCTCCCACGGAGTCTTCATCGACCCCGCTGCCGCCGCGCTCTGGACCCAGCACTACAACGCCGCTCTCCGCCTCGACCTCAAGAGCCTCAACCGGGACGGCATCAGTGCCGCCCGCAAGCGGTGGCTCGAAGCGGTGAAGAAGGAACCCGCCATTCTCCGCTCCCGCCTTGGCCCGCAAATCCCCTGTCAAATCGCCGCGGTCCAGGTGAAAGTCGAGATGTTCGGCGGCGCCCAGCCGCTTCTGTTCGATAGCAACAGCGCCCCTGCTGCCATGCTCCAGTTGATCCCCGGCCTCACCTCCGCCGAACGCGAGCGCTGGATCGCCGCCCGCGAAACCAAACCCTTTGCATCGTTGGAAGACTTCCGGCTGCGAGCCGGCCTTACTAAACAACACTGCGCATCGCCAGCCCCGTAGTTAGCCTCTAGGTATTCGGACCAAAACGGCGGCTTGTCACACCTGCTTCTGGATATCCGACGGGAAGCCGTAGGGATTGCCGCTGCTGAATCCTGTTGGGAGGCGACTGTATTTCGTCTTTGTTGCGCTGTTCGAAAATGGGACTAGGTTCGTTTGGCAAGAATATACTTGACTAACCTAATACCTACATGATAGACTTCTACTCTATACCTGGAAGCGATATGCCAACATGGCATCTTTTTCTCGACGAGAGCGGAAAACTTAAGGCTGGCTCCAAGACGATAGCCTTCGCCGG
>JACQZR010000220.1 GCA_016213775.1 Acidobacteriota bacterium | reverse complement strand
TTTGCCATCGCACTCCAAGCCGCGGTTCGCGACCAGTATGGCAATCCCCGTTCCGGGGCCACCGTTGCCTTCAACGCACCCACGAGCGGCGCTTCGGGCAGTTTCCCGGGCGGATCCGCCGCAACCGCCGTTTCTGACAGTCAGGGCATAGCTACCGCGCCTGCTTTCACGGCCAATGGTGTTGCCGGCGGATACGCGGTCAACGCCACCACTGCTGGTGTCGGCACTCCGGCGGCTTTCCTTCTGACGAATGCGCCGAACATGATCTCCGTCACGGTCACCAGCAATCCGCTGGGACGCACTGTCCGGGTAGATGGAACGTCGCGAACCACGCCGGCAAGTTTCACCTGGGAAGCCGGTAGCCAGCACACCATCGAAGCGGCCGATCAGCCCGGCGACACGAATACCCGCTACCGCTTCACTTCGTGGAGCGATGGCGGTCCGCCCACTCACACCGTCAACCCTACGACAGCAACGACGTACACGGCAAACTTCCAAACCCAGTACCGGCTGACCACGTCCGTCACCCCAGCCGGAGCCGGCTCGATTACTGCCGCCCCCAGTTCCCCCGATGGCTTCTATGACGCGGGATCGCCAGTGCAACTAACCGCACAGCCGAATGCGACCTACAGTTTCAGCTCGTGGTCCGGCGACGCGGGCGGCGGCACCAATCCCACATCGCTGGCAATGACGGGACCCCGGTCGGCTAGCGCGAACTTCACGTTGGCTCCAGTGAGCATTACGGTGACCAGCAATCCGGTGGGACGCATCGTCCGGGTAGACGGAACGTCGCGAACGACGCCGGCAAGTTTCACCTGGGAAGCCGGTAGCCAGCACACCATCGAAGCGGCCGATCAGCCCGGCGACGCCAACACCCGCTACCGCTTCACTTCATGGAGCGATGGCGGAGCGCCCACTCACACCGTCAACCCTACGACGGCAACAACGTATACGGCGAACTTCCAGACCCAGTACCGGCTGACCACGTCCGTCATTCCAGCCGGAGCCGGCTCGATTACCGCCGTCCCCGGTTCCGCGGATGGTTTCCATGACGCGGGATCGACAGTGCAACTAACCGCACAGCCGAATGCAACTTACAGCTTCAGCTCGTGGTCCGGCGATGCGGGCGGCGGCGCCAATCCCACGTCGCTGGCAATGACGGGACCCCGGTCGGCTAGCGCGAACTTCACGTTGACTCCAGGGCCGGCATACTGCGTGGGTGCGCTCACCCAGACCGAATACAGTCCCCCCGCCAGTGGCGGAACCTATGTAGTGAATGTGTCCTCCACTCAACCCTGTACGTGGACTGCGGTTTCGTCATCGCCATCATGGGCCGTCGTTGGCACGACCACACTCAACTCACTCACATTCACAGTACTGCCGAATACCACAGGCGCGCTGCGAACCGCGACGATCACGATCAATGCGCAGACTCCCCAAACCATCACGGTGACCCAGGCCGCCGTCGACTCTACCGGTCTGCGCTTCGTCCCGATGCCTCCTTGCCGTATCCTCGAGACTCGATCGGTGTATGCGGGTTCGTCCTGGACGGGAGCCTTCGGACCGCCGCGGCTTGCCGCCGGAGTGACGCGTACCCTCCCAGTCACCAGTTCCCCTCGCTGTAACGTTCCCGGAACCGCAAAAGTCTTCGTACTCAACGTCACCTTGGACACTCTGGAGAACGCCACCGGACCAGTCGACTTCCTCACCATCTGGCCAACCGGAACCGCCCGCCCCAACTTCTGGACCGCGCGGACCAGCACAGGTGGCTACATCGCCAACGGCGCCATCGTGCAGGCTGGCACGAACGGTTCTATCGACATCTACAGCTCCCATGATGTGAACCTCCTGCTGGATATCAGCGGATACTTCACTGACGATGCTTCAGCGGGCGGACTACTCTACTATCCGATCGGGCCTTGCCGAGCGGTGGACACCCGCGGATCACTGTACAGCTCCTTCCCTCCTCCTTTCGGAAATCAGAAACTCACCCGGGGCGAGACACGAACGCTTTCGCTTCCCGGGTCACCCGTCGCCACTCCAAATTGCCAGATCCCACCGGCAAACGCCTATTCGCTCCAAATGACACTCGTTCCCGGCGATCTCACCAACGGCGCACCGGTTGCCTACCTCACCTTGTGGCCGGCGGGACAAAGCCAGCCTGTCATTTCCAACTTCAACTCGATCTTCGGCTACGCACTGGCCAATAGCGGAATCGTACCGGCCCGGCCGGATGGCAGCATCTGCGTGTTTGCCTACGATCCAACGAACCTTATCCTCGATGTAAACGGCTACTTCGCCCCAGATGATGGAACAGGGCGTGGTCTCTATTACTACCCAGTAACGCAATGCCGTGTGATGAACACTCAGGATCCATCCTACCCAGGCGCCTTCGGGGGGCCGCAATTGACGCCTGCGGAGGATCGCACGCTCGCCCTGCCCGGTTCTCCCCACTGTCCGGGCTTGCCGTCGTTCGCCAAGGCCTGGGCGTTGAACGCAACCGCTATCCCGGGTGGCGCCGCTATGCCGTTCCTCAGCATGTGGCCTGCGGGAGCGAACTGGCCCAACGTGTCACAACTCAACGCCTTTCAGGGCCAGACGGTATCCAATTCAGCCATCGTGCCGTCATCCGCGACGGGCGCGATTCAGATCAAGGTGAACGGTACGACCGGCGCAGCGATTGAAGTCGCCGGATACTTCGCGAGACCATAGCTCAAGGGGACCTTCAAGCGATGCCATTGTCGCCCGACTGCAAGTGGCCGGCGACATTCGGACCGTATCCCCACGTTGCCGGGATCCGGCGGCTCACACGCACCTGCGTTTCTGTCGCCGGTCAAGGGCCGTGGATGGTGACACGCCGGTGGAGATACCCGAAGAACAGTACACGCTGGACCTGGGAATCACCAGGAACCAGGGAACTGCCATGTCTGTTGCACCCCCGGCAATATCAACGCCGGTGACTGTATCCTTGCGGCGGTGACTGCCCTTCTTCGGCGCGGCTCGGTTGAAGCGCTCCTTTTATTGGTACGCTGAATAGATTCGTTTTCCCCCGCTGACCTCCGTCGGTCTCCCATCTCACCAGAGGAAGATCAAATGAACCACCGCACGCGAAGATTCATCATTGGCGGCATCGCCGCCTTGTCCCTCGTGTCTCCATCCCCAGCCCAACCGGACGACGCCGCACTCATCGCCAAAGCGAAAGCGATTCACGGGCGCGTCCTCAAACTGGATACGCACAACGACATCGACCCGTCCAACTTCACCCAGGACTGCAACTACACCAAGCGCCTCACCACTCAGGTGAACATTCCAAAAATGGTGGAAGGCGGCATGGACGTCTCGTTCATGATCGTCTACGTGGGGCAGGGGCCGCTCACCCCGGAGGGCTTCGGCGACGCCTACAAACGGGCCGTTTCCATGTTCGACGCAATCCACCGTTTTACCAAACGGATCGCGCCGGATAATATCGGGCTCGCGCTCACTCCCGCCGATGTGCTGACCCTGAAAAAGAAGAATCTGCGGATCGCCGTCATCGGCGTCGAGAACGGATACCCCATCGGCAACGACCTCGCGAAGGTCAAGGAATTCTACAACCGCGGTGCACGCTACATGTCGCTTGCGCACAACGGCAACAGCCAGCTCGCCGATTCCAATACCGGCGAGGCGCAGGGCTATCTCCACAACAACGGACTGTCGCCGCTTGGCCGCCAGGTGATCGCCGAGATGAATCGCCTCGGCATGATGGTCGATCTTTCGCACCCAGGCAAGGGCGCCAACATGGAGGCCATCCGGCTGTCCAAGGCCCCCGTGATCGCGTCGCATTCCAGCGTGCGCGCCCTCGCCGATCACAGCCGCAACATGGACGATGAGCAGTTACTCGCGCTCAAGAAGAATGGCGGAGTCATCCAGATTGTCGGCTTCGCTTCCTACATCACAGTGGATTCCAGGGAGCGCACAGATGCACTCGCCAAAATGCGCGAAGATTTCGGAGTGGCCGTGGGTGGTCGTGGTCGCGGCGGTGCCGGCCGGCCAGGCGCAGGGGAGTCGCGTCCCTGTCAGGTGGAAGACCCCAACAGCCCCGTCCCCGCCCGGGGAGGCGCCCGCCGAGGTTTCCTCTCGCTGCTCCCGCCCGATCTACGCGCCGAATTCGAAAAGCGCATGGCCGAGGTGGATGCCAAATTCCCTCCCGGTCCCCGCGCCAGCGTCAAGGACCTGGTCAACCATGTCGACTACGCAGTCAGATTGATCGGCATCGATCACGTCGGCCTATCGTCGGACTTCGATGGCGGTGGCGGAATCGACGGCTGGAACAGCGCCGCCGAAGCCTTCAACGTCACCCTCGAACTGGTGCGCCGCGGATACACCGAACAGCAAATCGCCAAGCTGTGGGCCGGTAATCTGCTCCGCGTCTGGGGCGAAGTGGAGAAGGTGGCGCGGAAGCTGCAACGGAGCCCGCGCTGAGACCGTCATTAGTCATGGGCACAACTTCCGATTCTTATAAGTACATCGTTCGCTCGGACGGAGTGCGTAGTGGCAATCCAATGGTCGAAGGCACGCGCATTGGCGTCCACGATGGCTGCGGCGGACGAGTGAAGTTCCTCTTCGATCATGACGTACCGGATGACCTCAGCTATTTGCTCGAGCACCTGGGTCACGAGGTCACCCTGCTGCGGAAGGCACCTCCGGGTAATTCTCCCGACGACGTAGTGCTCCAGTATGCATATCTCCACTTATGGAATCGATGATCCGTCGCCGTACGCGGGTTGAGGAACGAGCCGCCTTATTCCGTCTGCTGATTCGCCGGAGAGGGCCTGAGCTACCCGCCAAACGCGTAAAGGTAACTCTCCGTCCTCACGTAAATGCCGCCCTCCACTAATGCCGGCGTAGCCGAAATACCGCTGTCCAGCTTGTTCCGGGCCAGCACTTTCAACTCCGCCCCAGCCTCCAAAACCACCACCGCGCCTTCAGTGGATGCGATATACACTTTGTTATCCGCGGCTACCGGCGACGAGTAGTAATCGCCAAGCTCCCCCGTCCGTCCATTGAACACCACCTCCCCGGTCTTGGCATTGCGCGCATACACGATGCCCCCGTTCAGAAAGGTATACAACCGGTCCTTGTAGAACAATGGCGAAGGCACCCCGGGGACACCCTTGCGCTCCGCCCAAGCCACGTGCGTTTGATTGATCTCCCCCTTGCCGCCCGGTCGAATCGCCCAGACACGAGCATTGTTCTTTTCATAGAACTGCTCGGCACGCTCCGGATTCCGCTTCACCGCCTCGCGCTCCAAAATGATATCGGGAGCAGCCATGTACAACATGCCGCCGCCCACCACAGGCGTGCTCTTACCACACGGCGGCAACCCTTCCACCCACCACCGCTCCGCGCCGTCAGAGACGTTGTACGCCATCAGCCGCTGATTCGGTTTGAAGTCGCCCCCCAGCACCACGATCTCGTCCGCCCCGTCATGACGCCAATGCACAGGAGTCGACCATCCATATTGAAATCGCGACCTGTCCGTCTTCCATACCGTCTTCCCGTCCTTGCGGTTCACGGCGAGCAGATACGCGTCCTTGCCCTGGTGGTTGAACACCAACAGATCCCCCACGACGATGGGCGAAGACACCGCCCCGTAAGGATTCGCCGCCAGCCCAAGCGGTCGCTCCCAAACCATCTTCCCGTTCAGGTCGTAGCAGATGAGACCATACGACCCAAAGTAGACGTAAACCCGCTCACCATCTGTCGCAGGCGTGGAACCAGCGGGGCTGCTCACCTGGTGGACATCCTCGATTTTCTCCGCCGATACACTCTGACGCCAGTTGACCTTCCCGTTCCGCCTTTCGACGCACACGGTGGAAAACCGCATGCTCGCCTTATCGTAATCGGTGAGAAAGACGCGTGTGTCCCAGACAACAGGCGAAGAGAGTCCCGGCCCGAGCGCCAGTTTCCAACGGACGCTCTGCGTGGACCCAAACTCCACCGGCGCCTTGCCTTCGCCTATCCCTGCCGAGTTCGGTCCGCGAAATTGAGGCCACCATTGTTTGGCGCGCCCCTGTTTCCCGCGCTCCTGAGCTGCTGCAGGGAGCGCCGCCATCAGTGTGATCCAGCATCGGCGTGTCATAAGGGTTAATACTGATTATGGCCCCCTCCCGTAACACGTGCAGGCAAATTTTTTCTTCGTTGTCCGAATTAACATCTAAGCATGGGAAGAAAACTCGTCTACTACGTAGCCTGCACTATCGACGGCTTCATCGCCCGGCCGGACGGTTCATTCGATTGTTTTCTTTTCGAGGGAGAGCACTTCCCCTATCTCTGCGGCGCTTTTCCCGAAACCCTCCCGGTCCATCTGCGGACTGCACTCAGCATCACCGCCGGCGCGCGCAGGTTCGACACTGTCCTGATGGGGCGCAACACCTACGAGGTTGGCCTGCGCGAAGGGATCACGAGCCCCTACGCCCCGCTGCGCCAGTTCGTAGTCTCCCGTTCCATGGAGCAAAGTCCCGACCCAGACGTCGAACTGTGGCGCGACTCCCCACTCCCTCTCGCACAACAGCTTAAGAGCGAGCCCGGCAAGGACATCTGGCTGTGCGGCGGAGCCAAACTCGCCGGCGCCCTGATCGCCGAAATCGACGAGCTGATCCTCAAGATCAACCCCGTAATTATCGGCCAGGGCATTCCCCTCTTCGAGGGAGCAGCCAGCACATTCGCGTGTAAACTGATCGAGCAACGTCTGTTCGACAACGGCTTCCTGCTGCGGCATCTGTCGATAACTCCTCCGACCGGAAAGTGATTCGCGCCTGATCCGTAAGGTACTGCTACTCCCTTCCCCCAGATCCTGTGGGCTTGTGACGCGAATACAGGTGGAGGCGTGCTTGAAGGACCACGAGGTATAGGATTTCACAGCAGCGGACTTCGAGCAGGACGGCGAAGCTCCCGTACAATGAAATCCCATCGGTTGGCGGTCAGTGTCTTAACTGATTGTCTCATCAAGGGGACCACTCCGCCTCGGTACTAAGGCTTTCCGGGTACTGCGCTCTCCCCCGCAATCTCCCGGAAATCTCAAGCATCCCTAACATTCTGAGAGTTTTCCCCCCGCTTGCCTCTAAAGGTTTTCCCTCGTATGTGCCGATCACAAATGTACAACGCGGTTTTAGTTCGCTTGCACCGGAGAAAACTACCGATGGCCAGCTCCATCCAGACACCAAACATCAGCGCCCGCCACGCGCCCCAGGCTGGTCCGCCCAACATGAACCTTGTGAATGTGCGCCAGTCGGCCTTGCGCCAGGCGGAGAAGCGTTGGAAGAACATCTCGAGGCGTGCTTTCGCCATGGAGACCAGTGTCTACCCCCTCACCGTGGAGTGGATGCGTTCCGCGCGACTCAACTTCGACGTCAGCGGCTTCAACTTCACCGCCGAGCCTGACAAGAAGGCTACCGTCAAGGCAACTGTCAACGACGGTCCTATTGTCAACGTCACCGAACTGCTGCAGGTAGTCGAACCCCCCCAGGAAGAGACACGCAAGAGCCTCGCTTCCACTGCCATCGTATGGGACGAAGTAGAAGAAGTTGTCCCCACCGACGTCGATTCATTGGAGCGCCTGGCCGCGGCGCTGGAGATTTACGTACCGCCACAGCCGGCCTCTCCCGCACCCGCGCAGAAGGAAGAGCCCGCGCCTGTCGTGCTCGAGGTGAAGGCCGAGCCGGAAGCCGAAGCCGGTGCCCTCCTCCCGCTCGCCGACGAACCTGTCCAGCCCGTCGTCGAAGAACCGTTTGAAGCGCCGGAGATGGCCGCAACACCGGTCTACGATCGACCCGTTCTGCGCCAGCCCGCGCGTCGCCGGGCCAACGTCACAGCCGACTCCATCACCGCCACCGGTACGCGCCTCCACATGCCCACCGGCACCAGCAATCCGCTGCGCGAGGCCATCATGACCGGTCCGCTTCCGGATTGGAAGCGGCCCAAGCCCGCACCGGCGCCCGAGCCTGAGATAGCCATCGAAGCACCGCCAGTTGAAGCAGTCCAGACTGTTCCTGCGCCCTCCACCCAACCAACACCGGCCGCTGAATCCAAGGCCGTTGTCGAATCCAAGCCGGTGGTGGAATCAAAGCCCGCGGTGGAGGCCCGTGTTCCGGAATCCAAACCCGTTGCCCGGCCCGAACCTCCGGCTCGCCAGGACTCCCCCACTTCCCGTTCCAAAAGAAACAAACGCCACGCCCGTCAAGGCGGCTCCGGCGCCAACGGGGTAGAAGATCCCATCGAAGAGCCGCTCGAGCTCGGTGAAGAAATCCAGGCCGAACTCGCTGCCGCCGCCGCGCGCCAACCCGATCCGGTGGAAGAACCGCCGAAGGCCGCCCCGCCGCCCCCGCCGCAGCGGGAACCTGTCCGCGTCTCCGCTCCCATCGAGACGAAACGGCCCGAGCCCGTCGCCTCCGTCCCCTCGTTCGGCATCAAGGCCGAACAGCCGAAAAAGGAAGAGAGGACCCTCGGACTTGGACTTACAGATCAGTCCAGCGCCACTGCCACCGGTGGCGGTTTCACCGGCGTCAAGATGGGGATCGCCGCCGCAGCCCTCGCCGTAGTTGGCGGTGCAGCCTACTACCTGTCCAGCGGGCCGGCCAGGCAAGAAGAGCCCAAAACACCCGTTATCGTCAACACTCTGGTAACCACTGGTGAAGTCGTCGGCGAGATGGGCTGGAACACCGACTATGCCAACGAGGCTTCCGGACGCCGCACCCGTCAGATTTCCATCTATCGCCCCTCCGTTCCGCTCTCCGATTACCGCGCCGAATTCGACGCCGAAATCGAATACCAAGCCGTGAGTTGGGTGGCCCGCGCGGCGAACTTGAAGTCCTACTACCTCTTCAAGCTCGTCATGGAAAACGCTTCCCAGGCGAAGCTGATCCGCGTCCCTGTCGTTGATGGCAAACCCGGCGCCAGCGTGGAAAAAATTGCCCCCATCCGAGCTCAGCTAGGCATGGTGTTCAAGGTCCGTATGGATGTCGCCGGCGACCGCTTCAAAGTCACTCTCAACGACAAAGTCGTCGACGACTGGAAAGATTCGCAATTGATGAAGGGCGGTTTCGGAATCGCCAATGAAGGTGTGGAACGTGGATCTGTTCGCGCCGTGCGCATGTGGCACCTGCGCGATACAGCAGCCAAGTGATCGGTCAAGCCCTATAGGAGAAGGTCATGCAGGAGATCAAAGACCAGTGGATTTGGTACGTGGACGGCGAGCTCATTCCAGCGCTGTTGAAGCTGGACCCCGCCGAGCCCCAGTTGAACCGTCGCGCCGCCGCCTGCGAATCGTTTGTCAAGGCCGTGCATGCGCATCTGGAAGGCGATAGCGAAGAAGCTCTCGCCGAACTCGCCCGTGGTGCGTCGGACCCCAAAGATGCCGCCGAATGTTACTCCGCCATGGGCCAGATCCAGTTCGAAATGAACCGGCTGGACGAGGCTGCATCCAGCTACGCCAAGGCTGCCCACGCCGATCCCCAGAGTAAGACCGCTTATTTCAACCGCGCCGTCTGTCTGGAAAAACTCCGGAATCATAAGGAAGCAGCCCTCGCCTTTGAGAAGGCCGCTCAAGCCGATCCCAACCGCCCCGAGCCACGTCTCGGCCTCGGCATCTGCCTCCTCCAGCTTAAGAAGCCCAAGCAGGCGCTGGAGACCTTTGAACAAACCCTCAACCGCGACGCCAACAATCCCACCGCCCAATTCGGCAAGGCCGTCGCACTCCAGCTCCAGTGGCAGTTCGATCCCGCCGCCGACATCTACCGCCGCCTCCTCCAGCGCAATCCCAACGCCGAGGAGGTGCTCGTGAACCTTATTTCCATCGGCGTGTCGCGCAAGGATCCCGCCAACCTCAAGGAATACTGCGACCGCCTCCAGCGTATCCGTCCCAAGTCGCGTCCCGTGCTCGAAGGCTACTCCACCCTCGCCCTCTCAGCCGGCGATTGGGATGCGGCCGCCCGCTACGGCAACGATCTCACCGCCGTCGAAGGCGACATGTTTGAAGCCTGGTTCAACCTTGGCGTGGCCCAGTTGAAGCTCAACCGTCACGAGGCCGCCATCAAGGCTTTCTCCAAGGCAGGCGAACTCAGGGCCGATCACCCCGCCGTCTATGGTCTGCTCGCCTATTGTGCCGATCAGAAGGGCGATTGGGAAATCGCCAAGGCTGCCTACGAAAAGGCGATTCAGGCCTCCCCCGACAATCAGGAACCGCTCTGGAACCTCGCCCTCGCTCACGAGAAGCGCGGCCAGTTTACCGACGCCGAAAAGGTCTACATGCGACTGGTCCGCGTCGCTCCCGATTCCGCCGAAGCTTGGTTCCGACTCGGCCATCTCCGCGCCGAGCGAGGCAACTGGAAGGCCAGCGCTGAGGCGTTTGAACAATGCACCAGCCTTCGTGGCGATTGGACCGACGCACTCGTCAACCTTGGTGTAGCCTACTGGTCGCAGGGCGATCGCGATACCGCCAGCAACGCCTTCGAAATGGCGTTACAGAACGATCCCAGAAACGTCGAAGTGCTGCGCGCCCTCTCCCACCTCTATGTCGAAATGAACGACCTCGCCAAGGCCGAGGAGACCGAAGCGAAGCTCTCCGGGCTTGGCGAATCCACCGCCGAGATCCTCTATCACGTCGGCCTCGCCCGCCAGAAGTCCGGCGAACACGAGCACGCCTCCCGCTGCTACCGCCAGGCTCTCTACCAAAAACCAAAATTCTCTGAGGCGCTCATCAACCTTGGCCACGCCCTCCGTGCCATGGGCGACGAACAGGAAGCCCGCAAAGTCTGGCGCCAGGCCGTCGAACACCAGCCCGAGCTCGCCGACACCTACTTCGCCAAAATGCAACGCTGACCATGCTGGGAGGACAGAACCCTCTGTCAGTTGCCCTAGGCCGCGGTTTATGGGAGAAAGCTATCTCGAACAATCGATATTTGTCACGCCCACATTAATGCAGTCGATGAGGCATCAAATGTCGATCCAGATGGACGTTACGCAGTTACTCGCGTAGGAGTTCGAAACGTGTCCGTGGCTACTCCCTCAGCGAGGATCAGTTTCCCCGATCCCGCACTACATAGACATCGCGTGCCATAGTGGTGAGCTCCAACGCCAGCCGGCCCTCCGCAGACCAATCGAAGTCCCGCACCAGTCCCCCTTGGAAATTCGTGATCTGACGCCGCGGACTGCCATCCACCGGCTGGACCCAGAGGTTCGACACACTGCCATTTCGTTCGACGTAGCCAATCCCTTTGTTGTCCCGGGTCCAGCGCAGAAGTGTCCACTCGAAATCCCCGGGACGGATGGGAAGCGTCTTCACCGCGCGTCCGCCGGCGCGCGGATAAATTGCAATCTCCTGCGGATCCCCCCAAGTGGAGGTCTTGTTGCGATAGACGGCAATCCA
>JACQZR010000219.1 GCA_016213775.1 Acidobacteriota bacterium | reverse complement strand
TTGATCGGATCGATGTCGCCGATCATGTCCGCGATGGTGACGTCGGGCGTCGCCAGTTTTTCGATGTAGCGCTGGTGCGGCGTCATCCACGCGATGGGCGTATCGTCGCCGCGATGCAGAATCAGTTCGCGTGCATAGCGCGAAATCGGCGCGTAGGGGTTATCGCGAATCTCGCTCCCGGCCACGTAGGGCATCGCAGCATCGAGCAGCGTTGTCAGCATGCGCACAATGCGCGTCTTGGCCTGACCGCGTAGCCCTAACAGAATAAAGTTGTGCCGGGATAGAACCGCGTTGACGATTTGCGGGACCACAGTCTCGTCATAGCCGATCACGCCGGGAAACAACGGCCCCGGGCAGGCAAGCTTCGCGATCAGATTCGCGCGGAGTTCATCCTTCACCGTGCGATGCGCGAGGCGTTCCTCGGCGAACCGCGGATCGCGCCGCAAGGCTCCCAATGTTTGGGGTAAATCGTGTGCGAATGAGTTTGACATCAGGAGGGCTCCGGTTACCCGGATTGTAGCAGAGGCACGCAGCGTTAAAGAATTTTCAAACAAGCGCTGCAATCAACGTTCAACCGGACCAGCACGTACACAACCCGTCGCAATGGTTCGGCGTTCCCACAGCGTGAATGAAACACCCGTGGTAAGTCGCCCTTCCAGGAGTTCCGGATGCAAGGGACATAGTGAGGCCCGTCCAGACTCTCCCGGTTCGATTGGGACGTCCAGGAACAGATAGCAGGAGAAAAACTCGCCGTCCAACGCAAACACGCCTCTAAAGCAAGGAGGGAGAAGCGGCGAACGCCGTCCACCCTCCTCCGCGCTCACCAACACAAGTGCTACTTCATACTTCGGCACACGAACCATCGGGCACTCGTCAAGCCTGCCTACTTCGAGATCTTCAGGTTGGTGAAGTGCGCATCTGTCCCGGGACCGATCCACAACGCAACCTGACCCTTGCTCAGCGTCTTCACATCGTCGATCAGCAAGGTCGGTTGCGCGTTGCCGTGAACGTACAGCCGCGCCTTCGCCCCGCGGACCTCAATCTTCACCTTGGTCCATTCGCCCGGCACCAGATCGACGTATGTTTCGTACTTCTCGGGGAATTCCTTGCGCAGCCGCTGCCACGGCCAATCCGGAAACGAGACGTACTGCGCAGAATGGTTGCGTCTCACTTGATCCTCTGCGCGCCCATTGGTGGGGCGGAGATAGAACACGTCGAACTTGGAGCGATCACTCGCAATGCGGAATGCGACGCCAACGAAGCCACGGGCCCCGCCGCCGGCACCCCCTCCAGGCTGCCCAGCCACTTCCACTTCAAGCACGCCATCCTGAAAATCCGGCGTTGTGAGAATCGCCAGATTCTCCTCGGTTCGCCCGCTGGCGCCCTCTTTGCGCGCCGCCTCCGTCACGCGAATCCCCTTCTTGCCTTTGAACTCCGCCGAGGCCGCTTGCACATTCACCAGTTTCAATCCATCCGGCGAGGTGAGGGGAAACGTTTGCGCCGTGGCTGTCCACACGAGCGCCGTTGTCAGAAACAAAGTTCGATACATCATGGCAGCCGCCTTCCTTTACGATTGGTTTCCGCACGGAACAGGAAACCCTCGATTGTAGTCACATACAGGGTGGTGAAATCCGGTCCGCCGAAGCAACAATTGGTCGGGCGCTTGCATTGGATCGGATGGCGCTCCAACACCGTCCCATCGGGCGCGAACACGTAAATCGAAGGCCCTGGCCCGCCAAGCTCCCATCCGGCCGTGGCCACAATATTGCCCTCGGCATCGAGCCGCATGCCGTCAATCCCGCGGTGCGCGCCGAAGTCATGCAACACCGTGCATGGCCCAAGCGACCCATCGTCCAGCACCGGATAGGCGCGCAACTGCCGCAGTTCTTCCGGCAGCCGTCCGCTCTGCGCGACATACAACGTGCGATTGTCCAGAGAGAACAGCAGCCCGTTGGGACGCGTTGTATCGAACGTCACCCGCGTGATCGAGTACCCGCCATCTGCCTTCGCATCCAGGCGGTACACCGAATCATGATCCAGGTCTTTCTCCGTGCGGTCGGCGCTCCACGGCCCGGCCGCGCCTTCATAGAAAGGATCGGTGAACCAGATCCTCTCCTGTGGGTCCGTTACGATGTCATTCGGAATGTTCAGGCGCTTGCCTTCGAATGAATCCACCAGCACGGTGATGGACCCGTCGAGTTCCATGCGCGTTACACGGCGTGCGTCGCTGGTGGCGCCACCTTCGCAAATCAGCAACCGCCCCTTCGCATCGTGTGCCAGGCCGTTGGCGCAATTGGTATCCTCGCGCCACACGGTCACCTGCTTCGTGGCCGGATCGAATTGCATCATGCGGCTGCGTTGGATGTGCGTGAACCGCAGCACCTCGCCATTCCAGACAGGACCTTCGCTCACGCCGCCGTAGGCCGCGTCGAGTTCTTCAAATTGCCAGTTCATGCCTTTGCCAGTTTCACCTTGATCATCGTGTAGGAATGCGGCGCCAGCCGCACACGAAGCTTGTTGCCATCCGCCTGCATAGTGCGCGAGGCCGGCTGGACCTTCGTCACGCCAAAATCATTTTCGGCCTTGATGTCCGGGCCGTTCACTTCCGTGATGGCCGCCGCACCCGAGAAGCGCTTGTCCTGAATCTCGAACTCCGCTTCAATCGGCGTTTCCAGATGACGGTTCACCGCGTTCAGCACGAGCGTCCCGTCGTCGTGCGCCGCCGACATGTCAAGGAACGGCACACGCCCGAACCGCTTGCTCTCGTACTTCGGCGAGTCGACGAACAGCGACAGCGCTGTGCCCTTGCTGTTGTTGGCAAACGCCGCCAATGGGTGATAGATGGTCTGTAGGAACATGCCGTTCTCGTTGGAGAACATCGGCGCAATCACGTTCACCAACTGCGCCATGTTAGCGATCTTCACGATGTGGGCGTTGTTCAGAAAAGTGTTGAGGAACGTGGCCACCACCAACGCGTCCTCCAGGTTGTAGCGCTCCTCCAGAATCCGCCGGCCGCGCTCCTTGCCGCCGCGCGCACGATACCAGACGTTCCACTCATCCCAGGCAATGTGGATCTTGCGGCTGGCAGGCTCGCCCGACAGCGCTGCATCAATCACGCCTTCCGTAGTCTTGATGCGCTGCGCCAGATCCAGAGAACTGGTGAGGAACTCGTAATAGTTGTTGTCGCGATTACCGACGTAGAGGTGAATCGCCAGGTACTCGATGTGGCGTTTGAGATGCTCCAGCACAGTGCGATTCCAACCCACCCAGTCAATACCGGTGCCGAAGTGCGACGACCCCGCGGCGATCAGCTTGATCTTCGGATCGGTCCACTTCATCAGCTTCGCCGCTTCCAAGGCGAACTTACCGTAATCATCCGCGCTGCGATGGCCCATCTGCCAGGGGCCATCCATCTCGTTGCCGAGCCCCCAGTAGGTCACATTCCACGGATCGCGTCGCCCGTTCTGTTTGCGAAGCCGCGTCATCGCAGTGTCTTCAGAAGAGTTCACGTACTCGACCCACTGCTGCGCCTCTTCCCACGTACCGGTGCCGAGGTTGGTGCAGATGTACGGCACGCTCTTTGCCATCTCGGAGTACTGCAGGAATTCGTGCGTCCCGAAGCGGTTGGTCTCCACCGTGCCCCAGGCCATCTCCAGACGGCGCGGCCTGCTGTCGCGTGGTCCAATCCCATCGCGCCAGTGATAGTTTGAGGAGAAGTTCCCGCCGGGCCAGCGCAGCATGGTGACGTTCAGCTTCCTGGTTCCTTCGAGAACGTCGCGGCGGAAGCCATTCTCGTCGGAGAGCTTGTGGCCCTCCTCGAAGATTCCCCCATCAATGCACCGCCCCAGGTGCTCGATGAAGTTCCCGTAGAGCATCGGGTCGATTTCCCCAACTACGCGTTCGGTGTCCACCTTGACGCGAGCCTTCAAAGGGGTCTGCTGCGCCCGCAACAAAGCGGGAGTGGTAATCAAAGCCGTGGTGAAATCACGGCGCGAAAAACGAGAGATCACTTTGTTACTCCTCCGCCGGACCGGGATCGTACAACGCAAGTTTGGCGCCGGCCGGATCTTCGATCACACAATAGCGCGCCTTGCCCATATTGCGCGGGCCGTTCAACACCTTGCCCCCACGCGACGTGCACGCCGCCATCGAATCATCCAGATTCACCACAATCACGTACGGCAGCCACACCGCGGGCTGACCGGCATTACTCCCACGGGCGTGACAAATCCCCGTGACGCCCCTCCCATCGGAGGGTACCTGCATCACGAAGTCCTCGTAGTCGCCTGCGGGGTCTTTCATTGTGAGAGGCTGCACAGTCCAGCCCACCACAGCCTGATAGAAGTCGCGTACCGTCACCGCGTCCGCAATCGTCAGATCGATCCAGCCGATGGATCCAACCGGTTGTTGAGGTGCAGACATCTAGTTTCTCCTGATAATTCGTCCCGGCTTTGCGCCGGTGTGCTGGCCGCGATCCAGTACGAGGCTTCCGTTTACGATGACATACTCGATGCCTGTCGCGTATTGGTGCGGTTTCTCGTATGTGGCGTTGTCGATGACACGGGCCGCGTCGAATACAGTGACATCCGCGGCCATGCCCGGCCTCAGCAGTCCTCTGTCCCAGATGCGAATCTTGGCGACATTGGCCGAGGTCATCTTGCGAATCGCCTCTTCCATCGTGATGACTTTGTCCTCGCGCACATACCTGCCGAGAATACGCGGAAACGTCCCGTAATAGCGCGGGTGGGGATTTCCCGACGCGAGTGGGCCCTCAGTCGCCACCGCCGTACCATCGGAGCCAATCGAAACGAACGGCTGTTTCAGCGCGTACCGCATGTCTTCCTCGGAATGGTGAAAATAAACCGTCGGCACCGAGCCGTTGTTGTCGATCAACACTCTGAACAGGACATCAATATCTTTGCCGCCCAAATCGGCAATCACCTGATTCATCCGCTTGCCTTCAAACTTCTTGTACGCGGGATTGGAAAACGTCACCAGCAGCATGCCCTCCCACGATCCGGTGGCTGTGTAGTGGTTGTACCAATTCGTCCCCGGAATCCCGTTGCGTATCTCCTTCTCCAACCGTGGGCGGAGCGATGTGTCCTTCAAACGTGCGATCAAGGCCTGCCGGCCGCCCTCATGCGCCCACGGCGGAATGATGCTCGCGAGGTTGTTCTGCCCTGCGCGATACGGATACACATGCGCCTCCACTTCCTGCCCCTGCGCGCGCGCATTCGCAATCGTGCCGATGAGCTCACCCATCCGCCCCCACAACTTGTGTTCGGCGATCTTCAAATGAATGATGTCCACCGGCAGCTTTGCGCGCCGTCCGATCGACAGCGCCTCCGCCACCGATTCAAACACGCCGAAGCCTTCCGTGCGCATGTGCGTCGAATAGATGCCACCGAACTCGCAGGCCACTTCGCACATTGCCACCAGGGTGTCCGTGTCGATCCACGCGCCCGGCGGCCCGCTCAACGAGCTCGCCACACCAAGCGCGCCGTCCTGCATGGCTTCCTTTACCAGGTCCCGCATTCGTTGCAGCTCGCTGCTGCTCGCAGGTCCGGCCTTCGGTCCATGCACCGTTGTCCAAATCTCACTCGACCCCACATATGACCCGATGTTGGTTGCCACGCCCTGATCGAGCAGCCGCTTCCAGTAATCGGAGAATCGCGGGAAGCGCGTGCTGGGGGCAGCGGACCCACCCTCGCCGAAGATCATGCTCGTCACGCCCTGCCGGATCATGGATTGCGCATTGCCGTCGCGCAACACTGTTTCATCCGAGTGGTTGTGAATGTCGATGAACCCCGGGGTCACGATCAACCCCGATGCATCAATCACGCGCCGCGCCTTCGCCGCGGTCAGTTTCCCAAGCGCCGCCACGCGGCCATCGCGTAACGCCACGTCGGCGATATAAGAAGGATTGCCCGTACCGTCTACCACCCGCCCGTTGCGGATGAGGATATCGAAGTCCTGCGCCGTAAGGGCACAGGCAGCAGAAACGAGAAGGAAAAGTCTTATCACTTGACAGTAGATCCCCTACTCCACTAATTTCTAATCAGTCTCCCCGCCGAAGGATATCAATAGTGATGGTCTCATTGCATTCGGTGGCATTCGCGCTCTTTGCGCTCAGCGCGGCTCACGCGCAGACGCGTTACGACATCGGCAACCCCGCCTGGACGGACCTGTGGGTGGACCCTGTTTCCGGCAACGACGGGGCGTCGGGCTCCACGCGCGCACAGGCGTTGCGCACAGTGACGGCCGCCTGGGGGCGCATCCCCGCGCGCCAGACACTCAGCACCGCCTACCGCATCCGTCTCACCGCCGGGACGCACACAGCCGTACCCCTGTATTGGGAATCGCGATGGGGCACCGCCGCCGCGCCGGTACTCGTGGAAGCCGCTGACGGCGCGGGCACCGCGATACTGCCCGCCTTGAACATTTACGATTGCCGCTATCTTTATTTGACCGGCATCACCTCCACGGCCGGCGGCGGCGACGTGGTCCACTGCGATAGCTGCAATCATTTTCTTCTGCGCCAGGTCACCATCACCGGCACCGGCAACATTCAGAACTACACGAGCCCGCAGGAGGCGCTGAAGATCAACCAGTCGCAATACGTCTACATTGAAGACAGCGACGTCTCAGGCGGCTACGATAACGCTATCGACATGGTGGCGGTGCAATACGGTCACGTGCTGCGCAACAAGGTCCACCGCGGTGTCGACTGGTGTCTGTACCTCAAGGGCGGCTCCGGATACTTCCGTGTCGAAGGAAACGAATTCTACGATTGCGGCACCGGCGGATTCACCGCTGGCCAGGGCACCGGGTTCGAATTCATGACCTCGCCGTGGCTGCAGTACGAAGCCTACGACGTCAAGTTCATCAACAACATTGTGCACGACACGGGAGGCGCGGGCTTCGGCGTCAACGGCGGCTACAACATACTGCTTGCTCACAATACGCTTTACCGGGTGGGCACGCGCAGCCACGGTCTTGAATTCGTTTTCGGAGGCCGCTCCTGCGATGGCGACACCGCCGCGTGCACCACTAATCGAAATGCAGGGGGATGGGGCCCCGTCGCAACGGGCGTTGATGTTCCGATCCCCAACCGCAATGTTTATGTCTACAACAATTTACTGATCAACCCGGCGGGTGTGCAAAGCCAGTGGCAGCACTTTCAGGTCGACGGTCCGCGCGCATCCAACGGCTCCACCGTGCGCAGCGACACGAATCTCCAGATCCGCGGCAACGTGATCGTGAACGGACCATCGTCTCTGCCACTCGGACTTGGCACGGGCACCGGATGCGATGATGCGAACCCGACATGCAACGCCGCGCAGTTGCGCGCCGACAACGCCATCAACACGCTCACGGCGCAATTCCTCGATCCTGCGCGTGGCGACTACCGCCTGACCGCGGCGCTTGCCCAGCGCGTATTCGCCATCCCTTCATTCGCCAACAACGACGTTCCCGCAGGCGTTCCCGCGGGGAACCCAGACAACACCGTCACAGTCGATCGCGCGCTGCGCACCCGTTCCACGTTCACCGCGGGCGCTTACGAAGTCGCCTCCGACACGGTCGCCTCGCCCATCACCGCGATCCCGAATCCCGTGCGGATGGTTTTCACCTTGGGCGGCAGTGCGCCAACCGCGCAGAGCGTCGCCATCAGCGCTGCCTCGCCCCTCAACTTCACACTCACTTCCTCCGCGGCGTGGCTCACCGTCACCCCCACCGCCGGTACAACGCCATCGAGCATCACCGTCTCCGTCAACACCGCATCGTTCACCACGGTATCGACGCAGAACGCGGCCATCACCATCTCGGCGACCGGCGCCGCCGATCTCGTGATCCCGGTGCAATTGGAGGTCATCAGTTCCACCTCGTCGCAACAGGCCTTCACCGATGTGGGCTCTACGTCCTCGTTCCTCGACTTCGTTTATCTGCTCTCGAAATTCGGGATCACAACCGGCTGCAACACCAGTCCCGCGAAGTTCTGCCCCACCGACAACGTGACGCAATCGCAGATGGCGGTATTCGTCATTCGCTCACTCGCCGGCGACGCGTTCCCGTTCCCGGCAACGCCATACTTCACCGACACCGACTCGGGAAGTTCGATGTTCAAATACATCCAGAAGATGCGCGAATGGAACATCAACCCCGGCTGCGGCGGCGGGAAGTTTTGTCCCGAGACGCCGGTGACGCGCGGGCAGATGGCACAATACATCATCCGTGCGCGCTTCAGCGGCGACGTCTTCCCGTACAACACCACGGCGCGATTCACCGACGTGCCTTCCACCGATCCGCTGTTCCCGTACGTGCAGAAGATGTGGGAGCTCGGCATTACCACAGGCTGTTCCGCCACGCTGTATTGCCCGTCCGATTCGATCACGCGGGAACAGATGGCCGCATTTATTCTCCGGGCGTTCATGAACTACAAGGTGCAAACGGCGCTTCCTACTCCGCCGCAAATCGCCGGGTGCAGTGTGTTTCCCGCTGACAACGCATGGAACACACGAGTAGACAATCTGCCTGTTCACTCGCTCTCGGGGACATGGGTCAGCACCATTGGAGGCACACGCGTCGCGGTGCCCGATTTCGGCTCCGGCCTTTACGATGGCGGCCCGATCGGCATCCCTTATGTCGTGGTTCCGCAAAACCAGGCCACCGTGCCTATCACCTTTGATTACGACGATGAGAGCGATCCCGGTCCGTACCCCGTTCCTCCAAACCCACCGATCGAAGGCGGCAATGCGAGTGACGGGGACCGGCACATCCTCATCGTGCAGCAAGGCACCTGCAAGCTCTGGGAAATCTACTCCGCGTATCCGGCGGCAGGCGGCGCATGGACCGCGGGTTCCGGCGCCATCTACGACCTGAACCGCAACAGCCCGCTTCGCCCGTCCGGCTGGACCTCGGCCGATGCCGCAGGCCTTCCCATCCTGCCCGGCCTGGTGCGCTACGACGAAGTGCTCGCCGGCGAGATCGGCCATGCGATCCGCTTCACCGTTCCGCAGACGCGGCGCGAGTTCATCTGGCCCGCGCGGCACTTTGCGTCTTCTCTTACCGGAACGCAGTATCCGCCCATGGGCGCGCGCTTCCGCCTCAAGGCCAGCTACGACATCAGCACGTTCGCGCCCCAGGTGCAGGTGATTCTTCGCGCGCTCAAGAAGTACGGCATGCTGCTCGCCGACAACGGCTCCGCCTGGTTCCTCAGCGGCGCACCCGACGAGCGCTGGGACAACGACATGCTCCGCCAGATCCGCCGACTCACGGGCAACGATTTTGAAGCCGTGGACACCTCTTCGATGGCCATCGATGCCAACTCCGGGCAGGCCCGTCAGTAGAGCGCTGCCGATTGGCGTTATCCTGGTGTCTAATGGACCGCAGACGATTCCTTCAATCCGCGGCTACGGCTGCCGCGATTCCATTCTCCGCTCAGGCTCGCACTCTCAACACCGTCGGCGTGCAACTCTACACCGTTCGCGGCGTGCTTCCCAAAGAGCCACTCGAAACTCTGAAGACCATTCAGGAAATCGGCTTCAAGCAAGTGGAAGCCGTCGGCGCAGGCCTCGACAAGATCTGGCCTGCACTCCAACAAACCAAACTGAAACCCGTGAGCGTCCACCTGGATACGCAGCTCTTCATGAAGAATGTGGACAAGCTGCCCGCTGCGCTGGATAGCGCTGCCGGCCGCGGCTTCAAGTACGTGGTCTGCCCGTATATCGCGCCGCAGGATCGCGGCGGCCCCGATGTGATGAAGCGCCTCGCCGACACGCTGAACAAGGCCGGCGAAAAAGCTAAAGCCCACAAACTCACGCTCGCGTATCACAACCACGCCTTTGAATTCGAACCCGTCAAAGGCGGAAGCGGCACGTTGCTCGACGTTCTCATGACAGCCGCCGATCCCAAGCTGGTCACTCTCGAGCTGGACATCATGTGGTCCAAGGTAGCCGGTGTCGAACCCGTGGACGTGCTCAAGAAATTCGGCAAGCGCGTCACCCTCATGCACCTTAAGAACGTCAAGACCGGCACCGCGCAACGCTTCAACGAAGGTGTGCCGCGCGACGCCTTCTCTGAACTGGACAAAGGCAGCATCGACATCGCCGCAGTCCTTGCCGCCGCCACCAAAGCAGGCGTCAAGCACTTCTTCATCGAGCAGGATCAAACCCCCGGCAACCCGCTCGACAGCCTCCGTCAAAGCTTCAACCATTTGAAGAAGGTCAGTTACTAGAGCATGGACGAAAAGGATTTTTACGTCGAGTCGCGCACTAGTAAGTCGCTGGAGCTGATCTGCTCTTTCTGCCGTTCCAAGGAACAGTACGATCTGGCCTGGGTGGTGCGCAAGAAGAAGGGCTCGCTGCCGCCGCGAGCCGATGAGCGCGACCGCGCCAAGTTCGCCAAAGCGCAAAGCTACATGGTGCTCGCCCAGGATAAAGTGGCGTGCAAGAATCCACGCTGCCGCCGGACGTTTGAAATTTCCGGCCACAAGACTATAGCGTTTCTCTAGAGGCACGCATGCACTTCGACGTACTCTGTCTTCGCTTTCTGATGGAAGCGGATGCACCGATGTACTTCCCGCCCGGCAAAGCCGCCAATATGCTCCGCGGCGCGTTCGGATGGATTCTGCAACAGGAAGACCCGCACTCGGCTTCGCAATTGTTCTCCCCCAAACTGAGTGCCGGCCCCAGCGGCCTCACCGACGCCCCGCGCCCCTTCGTTTTCCGCACCGCCCACCTGGAAGGGCATCGTTTTGCTCCGGGCAAGCGCTTCCCGTTCGGCATGAACCTGTTCCTCGACAGCGAAGCCGCGCTACAAAAAGTAGTGGAAACGTTTCAGAAGCTGGAACGCGCACGTCTCGTCTCCTGGAGCCGTGCCGCCAAATCCGTTCAACTCCGTCCCGCTCAGGAGAACGTTCGCAAGATCCGGGTAACATTCCTGTCCCCCAGCGAGATCAAAGGCAACGGCGGTCAGATCCTGGATGAGCCGGACTTCGGCGTCATGCTCTGCCGCATACGCGACCGGGTCAGCACACTTCGCAATCTCTATGGCGACGGCGCGGTAGAGATGGACTTCGCGAGCTTTGGCGAACGCGCCGCGCAGGTCCGCCTGACCCGCTGCGAACTGGAACACCACGACGCCGAACGCACAAGCGCACGCACCGGTCAAACGCACTCGCTCAGCGGGTTCACTGGCATCGCGGAGTACGAAGGCGATCTCGACGAGTTCCTGCCTTTTCTGCGCGCGGCCGCGTTCACTGGCGTGGGCCGTCAGACCGTCTGGGGCAAGGGCGAAATAACGTTTGAAAAGCTCGCCTGACTGCTAGGCGTGCGGCTCGAACTTCCACGCGGGCGGAGTGATCCCCTTCACACGCAAATACACGATCACCTGGCCGCGATGATGCGCCGAATGCATGTAGGCGCGCATGCAGATGTCGATGGCCGAGTGCGGCTTCTTCCCCACCATCATGTCCGTCCGCATCATGTCCTTCTCCGTCATCTTCTCCAGGACTGCCAAGACATAATCGAAAGTGGCCGTTACATACTTCCGCACTGATGCCTTGTCCGTCTCCGTCGGACGCGCCGGTGCTGGCGCCAACCCGAACTGGGTGAAGTACGCTGCATTGGCCAGCGCCAGATGATTCAACTGCTCGCCGAACGTCCGTTGCACCGGATGCGGCTTCGACGCAAACCCATCATCAGGCATCGCTTCCAAAACCGCCAGCGTATACTCCCTGGTGTCTTTCCAATGCTCAAGAAAGGCCTCCCGCCACCGCTTCGCAAAAGGATCGGACCATGTCTGCGCCACCGCCACCTGCGACGCGCCGATGGCTGCCAACATCGATCGACGCTTCATTAGCTGATCACCTCTTTGATCACACGCCCACCAATGTCCGTAAGCTTCTTGTAGCGGCCGGCATGCAAATACGTCAGTACATCCTGATCGAGTCCCAGCAGATGCAGGAGTGTCGCATGCACGTCTCGCATCGGAATCGGCTCACCCGCGCTACGCACCGAAAGCTCGTCCGTCTCACCGAAAGTAGCCCCGGCCTTCACATTGCCGCCGGCCATCCAGACCACCAGCCCGTACTGATTGTGATCGCGCCCCGGCTTGTCCGTCACCAGGTTGTTGTCAAACGGGGTGCGGCCCATCTCCGATGCCCACACCACCAGCGTCTCGTCCAACAGCCCGCGCGACTTCAGATCCTTCAACAAGCCCGCCACCGGCTGATCCACTTCCTTGCAGTGCTTTGGAATCCGGCCCTTCACGTCGCCATGATCATCCCAGCGGTCGCCACCCGCGCCATGCAGCACCATCACGTGACGCACGCCTCTCTCAATCATCCGCCGCGCCATCAAACACTGCCGCCCGAACGGTTCACTCACTTCATCGTCCAGCCCGTACATCTTGCGCGTAGCTTCCGTCTCACCACCGAGATCCACCAGCTCCGGAGCCTTGCTCTGCATGCGGTACGCCAACTCATACGCCGCGATCCGCGCGTCCAGTTCGCCGTTGTTGCTCCGCGCCGCGCTGTGCTTCTCGTTCATCCACCGCAGCAGATCCAGTTCGCTACGCTGCCCCGCTTCGGTCTGGTTCGCCGGCCGGCGCAGGTCCACGATCGGCGTATCGCCATTGCGAAACACCGTGCCTTGAAACGCCGCCGGAAGAAATCCGTTGCCCCACACGCCCGCACCGCCGATGGTTGCGCCGCGCCGGTCTCCCAACACAATGAACCCCGGCAGATCCTGATTCTCCGATCCCAGCCCGTACGTCACCCACGCGCCAATCGACGCGCTGCCCGGAAACTGATTTCCCGTGAGCGTGTGATAGACCGCTGGTCCGTGATTGTTGTTGTCCACCTTGACGCCATGAACAAATGCCAGATCATCCACCGTGCTGGCCAGGTGCGGCATCAGGTCGGTGATCCAGCGTCCGGCATGTCCATGCTGCCGTAGCGGCGCAACTGGTGGAATCACGCGATTCGGAGCGGCTGAGAAGGTCGCGATCTCCCCCGTCGTCCCCTTGGCCTGCGGCATGCGCTGCCCGGCCAGCTTCACCAAGTCCGGTTTGTGCTCGAACAGGTCCATCTGCGCCACGCCACCTTCCATGAAAAGGAAGATGCAGTGTTTGGCTCTCGCTTTGTGATGCTGCGGACGCACCGCCAGCGGCCGGTCTGTTCCCGCATGCAACAAATCGGCAAACGCGAGTCCACCCAACCCCAGATAAGAGTTCAGCAACATCTGCCGGCGTGAAATCAGTTTCGGATCGTTCATGCCTCGGCTCCTAATCAAGATACAGGAATTCGTTGGAATTCAGCAGCACGCGGCACACGGACGCGAGATCACCCGAGTACTTCGCCAGGTGCGCCGCCTCATCCGAGGTGGGCTTCCGTTGCAGCACGTACTCGAACGCCCGCGTCACCTTCGCCACCCGGTCCGCGCCGGCGTCCTGGGCCACGCGCGCCACAAGGTGCACCGCCTCTTCCTGCACCAGATTCCCATTCATCATCGACAGCGCCTGCAGCGGAGTGGTGGTGCTGCTGCGACGGTCGCACGATTCGCTGAACACCGGAGCATCAAACGCCGCCATCATCGGCAGCGGTAGCGACCGCCGGTGGAAAATATACACCGACCGGCGCCGCGCATCGGCGTCCTTCTCATTCGGCTCCCACATGATGCCGCCTCCGCGCCCGTAGCGCGCAAAATCGGCCAGATCCGCCGGCAGCGGCGGAAACACACTCGGCCCAAATTGTTCCGGATTCAGCCGCCCGCTCAACGACAGCACGCTATCGCGAATCTCCTCCGCTTCCAACCGCCGCCGCTGGAATCGCCACAACAGCTTGTTCTCCGGATCGGCCGTATTCGCGGCGAACCGTGCATTCTCGGCCGACTGCCGGTACGCCGCTGACGTGAGCATCAGCCTGTGCATTGCCTTCACATCCCAGCCCGATTCTACAAACCGGTGGGCGAGCCAGTCCAGCAGTTCCGGATGAGTCGGCCGTTCCCCGTTCACGCCAAAATCGCTCGCCGTTCCGACAATGCCGCGCCCGAAGTGATGCTGCCAGATTCGATTCACCATCACACGCGCAGTGAGCGGATTCTCGGCGCTCGCGATCCACTTGGCCAGTGTCATTCGAAAACCACGCGTCGGATACTGCCGGTAGCGATCCTGCACAATCGTCGCGGCCTGATCCTTGCCATCAATGCACGTCAGGAAACCGGCCTCCACTGCCTCGCCCGGCTGCCGGTAATCGCCGCGCGCCAGCACACGGATCGGCGCCATCGCAGGCCCATTCGGCGGCCCTGGAACATTCTTCACCGTGAGCGCCATCGGCTGCCAACGCCGCAGCCGGCGGTTCAACACATCCAACTGCTCGGTCAGTTCCTTGAACCGGTCGCGTTCGGCCTTTGTGAAAACTTTCGAAGCGTTCCTGCCCAGCTCCGTCCGAACATCTTCCACAGTCAGGACATCGAACCGTGCCAGCGGATCCGCCGCCGTCGCGTACATCCGCTTCAACCGCGAGAGCGCATCAGCCTCATAGGTCTCCAGCGCGTTCTTCTCTTCGGGATCCTGCGTGCGATTGGCGTCCTCCAGCAGATCCGCGTGCTTCAGCCGGTCCTCCTGTGAGAACAGCGACTTGTCCAGTCGCCGCATCTCCAATCGCAGATCGTCCTTCGTGATCTCCTTGCCCTGCGCCTGTTCCTTGCGCGTGGCGATCAAGCGCTTCAGCGCATCGGGCTCGATCCTGTTCAACTCCGCGCGCTCGGGACCATCCTTCAGCCGCGCCGTAATCGTTCGCACCGCCTCATCCGCACGTTTCTTCAATTCGGGATCCTTAAAAGGGACACTCACGTCCTCCACTTGAATCGACTGGAAGAACGCCTGGAAGCGGTAGTAATCTTTCTGCGAAATCGGATCGTACTTATGGTCGTGACAGCGCGCGCAGCCCACGGAAAGCCCCAAAAACACGGACCCCGTCGTCGCCGTGATCTCCGCCAGATAATTCGCGCGCACCTCATCGGCCACGAGATTCGACCGGTCCCAGGGAGCCAGCCGTAGGAACCCGAGGGGTACATGACCTTGCACATTCGGCTGATAATTATTCCGCGACTTGCTGTTCTCATCCGCGCCGGCAAGCTGCGCCAGGACAAACTGGTCATACGGCATGTTCTGGTTGAACGCGCTGATCACCCAGTCGCGATAGCGCCACGCGTTGCCGATCGCGCCGTCGCCTTCCAACCCGCTGGTCTCGCCATAGCGCACCAGATCGAGCCAGTGACGGCCCCAACGTTCTCCATATCGCGGATCGGCCAACAGCCGGTCCACCAGCTTGTCGTACGCCTGCGGATCGGCATCCTCGACAAACCACTGAACATCTTCCGGAGCCGGCGGCAGCCCGATCAAATCGTAGTAAACCCGCCGTGCCAAAACACGACGGTCCGCCTCAGGTGCAGGCCCGAGCGAGGACTTCTCCAACCGCGCCAGCACAAACGCGTCCACCGGATTACGCCCCCACGCAGCGCCCTTTACCACAGGCAGCGCGGGCTTCACCGGCTTCTCATACGGCCAGCGCCATTCCATTTTCTTCGCGGTCTGTTCCGACGGAAGCGAGCGAATCCAGTCCTCCACTCGCGCAATCTCCGATGCCTCCATCGCACTGCCAAGCGGCATCCGCGGTTGCATTTGCCCTTTGATCATCTTCAGCAGCGGACTCGCCTCCGGATGCCCGCCAATCACCGCTTTCCCATACCGCTTACCGCCACGCATCACCGCCGCCGCGTCTTCCACCGAGAAGTCGCTGGTCTTCGTTTTGCCCGCATGACATGCTGCGCACTTTGCCTGCAGCATCGGCGCAATGTCGCGTGCGTAATCCACCGGAGCGGCATGCACAAGCGAACCCAGAAACCCAAGACTCAGCCAAAGGGGATTCATAGCCAATGGTCTCATTCTATGACAGTCAAACCGCGTGCGATAGAATGGTCCCCCATATGCGCAGATTGAACCGCCGAGAACTGACCCGGGCCGCACTAGGCGCCGCCATGATTCCGCCAACGCCGCTGCAGGCGCAGGCGGCGGGCATCACGCATGGACCGATCCTCGGCCACGTAGGCATGCGCGACATCGCCATCTGGGGACGCACCGCGCGGCCCGGCGAATTCCGCGTCCGCTACGGAACCGCCGAGGACAAGCTCGATCAGATCTCCGCGCCCGTGCGCACTTCCTACGATCACGACAACGCCGCTTGGACGCGCCTCACCGGCCTCCAACCGGGCACCAAATATTACTACCGCCTCATCGCCGGCACGGACACCACCGGCTCAGCCGAACACAGCGGGAGTTTCCGCACGCTCCCCAGCGCCGACGATTACCGCCATCCAGAAACCAATCCCCGCGGCCTATTCAATTTCAAATTCGAGTTCGGCTCCTGCAACAATCAGAAACCGAACAACGGCATGGGCCCCACGCTTCCCGCGTTCCAAACCATGCGCCGCGAGCTGAAAGACAAGGTCCTCTTCTCCGTCCTCAATGGCGATTGGCTCTACGAGGACAAGCGCGAGTTCACGGTCGAACAATGGTGCAAGCAAACCGGCTGCCCATCGGACCAGGTCCCTGCTCTGGTGAAACTCGCGCCCAGCCTGACTGGAGTTTGGGAGAACTACAAATTCTTTCTTGAGCGCGGCGTCAACATGGCCAAGTGGCACAAGGAAGTCCCGAGCTACTTCACGCCCGACGATCACGAAATCCTCAACGATGTCTTTGGCACCGGTAGCGCCGGTAACCACGATCGCCGCGCCGTCTTCAGAGATATCGCCATGCGCGGCTGGCTCGATTACATCGCCGGCTCCAACCCCATGGCGGCCTCGCAGGACACGCACTTCAGCTTCGCGAAGCTGCAAAAGGGCAGCGACATTCTCACCGACGATTCCGCCGATTTCACTCGCATCGATCGCAAGCAGGCCGGCAATCTGCACGTGCATTGGGGCGGCCAGATGGCCGGGGTCGACAACGCCAGGTACGACAAGTCGGGCGGCGATCCGAATGCCGGCGTTTACGACATCGTGGAGGTGCTCGACAGGCACCGCCTCAAGATCTCGCCCGCCGCGGCCGAAACCAAAACGAGTCCCTACTCCATCGGACGCCACACCTACGGCAGTTTCCGCGTCGGCAACGTCGAAGTCTACCTGCTCGACACGCGCAGCCTTCGCGACTTCCACGACACCAAGGACCCGCACAAGAAGGGCATTTCGATGATCGGCCGCCAGCAGCGCCAATGGCTCATGGAGAGCATGAAGAAGAGTGACGCCGATTTCTTCTTCCTCGCCTCAACTGTCAACCTGATGATCCCCCACGTCGGCTCCCCCGGCTCCAGCGGTCCCATCGAAGGCAAAGATGATGCATGGACCGCCTTCGTTGAGGAGCGCGACATGCTCATCGACTTCTGGCATTCTCTCGGCAAGCCGGTGATCGTGATGACCGGCGATCTACACAACAGCTTCGCCGTCAAAGTCACAGACCGCGTTTGGGAGTTCTGCTCCGGCCCGCACAACTCGCGCAATCACCCGGCGCGCAGTGAAGGCGGCCGTCTGCCCAACGGGCCATTTGACTCCCGCGGCCGCATGTGCGAGATCCGCTGGTCCAGCTACTTCATGGATGACGTGCCGCCCGCGATGCGCCGATGGCCCGTCTACGCGGTGGCTCAGGTGAACAACGTCTTCCCCAATTCCAAGGACGCCGGCAAAACGCGATGGGTCGCGTACCCCAAACCGCATCTGGTGCTGCAATACTACGATGGCGTCAGCGGCGACTTACTTTACGCCGAATCGATCCACGCGTGAGTGAACCCGGTTATCCTCGGCTGAGCGCATCCGGCTCATCAGACTCAACCCGCCTGCTTCGAAGTCACTGCCTCTCAGTGGAACCGCGCTTTGGTCATTCCGCTGCTGACTCGTAATCTGGCGGAGGATGATGTTCTCGCCGCGAAGAGCCGCAAGCACCAGGGCAGGTCTTCGTATCGCCTTTTACAAATGAGCCCAGGCCGCGTCCTCCTCGGGAGTCATCCACCCTCTTGCAAGAACGGGTTCCGCTGCAAGTGCGGGCTGCATAGCTTCCACTACTGCCGCTGTCTCACATGGCAACGAACGCAGAAAGGCGAGCACGCGGTCAAGCCGATCCTCCGGAATCCGGTTCAACTCGCGGACAATCATTTCGCGTTTACTCACTTCCGCGTTACTCCACGAACCCCTCGTTGCGAAGGTCGTCCAGCAGATCCCCCTTCGCGTTCTTCGGATACGCATACAACCAGAACGCATCGGGGTTGTCCTCGCAATCCCAAACACTCTCTTCGGAAAAGACAAGGCAGGCGCGCAACCGCCGGTCCAGTTCGTCCACATCGGCCTGCAAACCTGCACGCGAAATGATCGCACGCAAATCGAGATCGTTGCGATAATCCTCCAGGTTCAGCGAGTACCCATCCTCCACCGCATCGACGAACTTCTCGTACGACGCAACGAGCCCCTTCTTGCCACCCTTCACCAGATGATCCGGATAACCGTTGTCCTTGAGAAACTTCTTCAACTCCGCGTCGCTCATGCGTTCGCTCCTTAAT
>JACQZR010000218.1 GCA_016213775.1 Acidobacteriota bacterium | reverse complement strand
TTTCTGGGAGTGGAGTGCTCCAGCCTGGTAGAGCGGCGCATGGAGGCGTCGAGCACGCGCCAGCAGCGCGTTCCGACCAGTTCACCCAGATGGAGGGAAGCTACCTGCCGGAACGCGCTAATCTACTGTCTGAATCACAGGACGGAATTCAGTCTAATTCCTCTGGCGCGGCACCTCGCCGTTCGCGCGCAATTCCGCGCTTGCTCCCGCGAATGAACGCCACCAGATCCGTGGCGTACTCGCCGGTCAATCCAGCTTCGATCCGTGCGAGTGCCTCGTCCAGTTTCAACCCCGCGCGGTACAACAACCGATAGGCCGCCTTCAGTTGCGTTATGTCCGCGCGCGGCACACCAGCCCGTCGCAGCCCGACGATATTCAACCCTACAGGCACAACGTTGAAGCCGGAATAAAGGAAGTAAGGTGGCAGATCGCTGTTCACCCGCGTATTGCCTCCCACCATCACCAGCCGGCCGATCCTGGAGAACTGATGTACCACCACGCCACCAGAGAGAAACGCCTGATCGCCCACCTCCACATAACCCGCCACCAGCGCCGAACTGGCCACCACGCAGCGGTTCCCAATCACGCAGTTGTGCGCAATATGCCCGGTGGTCATGATGTAGTTTTCATCGCCAATCATGGTGACGGACTCCGGCTTCGTCCCGCGTGAGATCGTGTAATGCTCGCGAATCTTGTTACCGTTCCCGATTCGCAGATACGACCGCTCGCCGGTGAAGTTCTTGTCCAGCGGGTCGGTGCCCAGGGCGGTACCAGCCGAGATCTCATTACGCTCGCCCATCGTCGTCCAGCGCTTCACATAGACATACGGTTCCAACAGGCAATGATTGCCAATGACAACATCGCTCTCCACCACGCAATACTCTCCGATGATCGCCCGCGCGCCGATCACCGCACCGGGATGAATACGCGCGGTGGGCGCAATCGTGGCCGAGGGGTCGATGGGCATCTCTTCATCGTAGGACAATAGCAGGAGACTTTATGCGAGTACGCGAACTGGCCGAGTGGCTTGGCTGCACATACGAAGGAGAAGGCGAACGGGAGATCACATCCGCCGCGCCATTGGAAAGCGCTGGATGCTGCCACATTTCCTTCGTCAGCAATCGCAAGGCAGAGGCACAGGCCACGCAATCGGCCGCTGGGTGCCTGCTGGTCCCGGTGGATTTCGACAATGCCAAAGGCCGCACCGTCATTCGCACTCCGGATCCACGCGGTACAGTCGCTCGCGTATTGCACCGGTTGCATCCCGTCGCAAAGCCTTTGATCGGCGTCCACCCTACCGCGGTCATTCACTCCACCGCCAATCTCGGTGACGACGTCTCCATCGGCGCCAACGTGGTCATCGGCGCTGAATCCAGCATCGGCGCGAATTGTATCGTGAGCCCTGGATGCGTCATTGGACGCCGTGTGGTGTTGGGAGCAGGATCGACGCTGCATGCCAACGTCACCATCTACGACGACATCGACATCGGGGAACGAGCCATACTACACAGCGGGTGCGTCATTGGCGCCGATGGCTTCGGCTTTGTCATGACCGGCGACCACTACGAAAAGTTCCCGCAAGTGGGCCGTGTCCACGTTGGCAACGATTGCGAGATCGGCGCCAACACCTGCATCGATCGCGCCGCGCTCGGCGTCACGTGGATCGGCGAAGGCGTCAAGATCGACAACATGGTTCACATCGGCCACAACTGCCGCATCGGCAATCATGTCGTGATTGCCGCGCAAACCGGTTTTTCCGGCGGCGTCATCGTCGAGGACTACGCGGTCATCGGCGGTCAGGTGGGCATCGGCGACAAGGCGCGCATCGAGTCGCGCGCGGTGCTCGGTTCCGGCTGCGGTGTGCTCACTTCCAAGGTCATCCGCAAAGGCGAAGTCGTATGGGGCACCCCTGCGCGTCCGTTGAAGGAGATCCTGGAGCAGCTTGCGAATCTCGCCAAGCTGCCGCAACTGCGCGAAGAAGTCGCGCACCTCAAGGCGGAACTGGCGAGGCTGGCGAAGTAGGTCATGTTAATTGCAGTGGGTGGTCACAGCCGGAACGTCGGAAAGACAAGCGTCGTGTGCGGCATCATTGCGGCCTTGCCGGAAATGAACTGGCAGGCATTCAAAATCACGCAGCACGGCCACAATATCTGCTCGCAGGATGGGCATCCCTGCGACTGCGCTCCCGCCGATGCGACGCATCCTTTCGCCATCGACCAGCAGGTTGGCGTCGATTCCACCGACACGGGGCGCTACCTGCGTGCAGGCGCCCGGCGCGCATGGTGGGTCCGCACCGCGCAAGGGGCGCTTGGCCATGCCATACCGGATCTGCGAGGCCTGCTTGCCGATGCACCGAACAACATCGTGGAATCGAACAGCTTGCTGCGCTTCCTGCAACCCGATCTGTACATCGTCGTGCTCGACTACTCCATCGCAGACATGAAAGACTCCTTTCGTCTCTACATGGATCGCGCGGATGCATTCGTCGTGCAAACACACGGGCTCTCGCCCCCGCCGTGGCAGGGAATCCCACCTCGTTGGTTGCAGGGAAAACCATGCTTTGACGCCACGCCGGGAGAGACAATTCCATCCCAACTGACGGAGTTCATTCGCTCGCGCGATATGAAGAAGGCTAGTGGACAGAAAGGATCTGCAAGCTCTGTCGAGGATCCGGCTTAAGGAGGCCCAGGCGCTATTGAAAGCGGGGCTGCCGGATGGAGCGTATTATTTGGCTGGGTATGCGGTGGAATGCGCCTTGAAGGCATGTATCGCCAAGAGCACCCGCCGTGGTGAATTCCCCGATCGGAGCAGAGCCGCTATACACGTCATCAATTGGGGAAGGCCCAAGCCCTACTAAGTGCGATCGCCGATCGTCAGCATGGAGTAATTTCATGGATACAGCAGCGTTGGTGAGCATTGAAGTAACCAGAGGGTCAGAGGTCGTTCGGGCACTTGACAGCGCCGGAGTCAAGCTCAACGCGGCGTTATGGGCGGTCCTTCCCGAGTATGGGGATTGGCGACTTGTTCTGGCATCCAGACGATTCGATCTGCCCGACCCCAGAGAGGGATATGGCCTTCTCCACGTGGCACTCGACGCCGCGGGTTTCACGCCCAGGACCACTCCAACCATCCTCATCCTGCCGACGACAGACCCATTTGTCAAGGCCCTCCGGAAACGCTTCGGTAAAACGAGTTCTGTTGAAGGAATGCGCCTCGGCGGCCAAATGATCGGCGACCGTTTCTTTGAAGACGCCTACGTCTACCGCATCTCATAACAGCAGCGTATCCGCGCTCCACAGTACACTAGAGAATTCATGCGTTGGAGCCAGCTTTTCATCCCCACCTTGCGCGAAGTGCCCGCTGAGGCCGAAGTTCCCAGCCATCAGTTGCTGTTGCGCGCAGGCTACGTCCGCCAATTGTCGGCGGGCCTCTACAATTACCTCTTCCTCGCGCAGCGGTCGATGAACAAGATCATCGGCATCGTGCGTCAGGAGATGGACGCCATCGGCGCGCAGGAGATGTACCTCCCCGGTCTCAACCCCGCGGAAGTATGGCAGGAATCCGGCCGTTGGGACCTGATGGGCGCCAACATGTTCCGCCTCAAGGACCGCTGGCAACGCGACTACTGCCTCGGTATGACTCACGAAGAGATCATGACCTTCATCGCGCGCGGCGAGCTGCGCAGCTACAAACAACTGCCGCAGCTCTGGTATCAGATCCAGACCAAGTTCCGCGATGAGCCGCGCCCCAAAAGCGGACTGCTGCGCGTGCGCCAGTTCATCATGAAGGACTCCTATTCCTTCGACGTGGACGCCGCCGGCCTCGACACCTCCTATCAGAAACACTACGATGCCTACTGCCGCATCTTCGATCGATGTGGATTGAAGTACTCCATCGTCGAGGCGCATTCTGGAGCGATGGGCGGCAGCCAGTCGCACGAGTTCATGGTCGCCTCCGACGCCGGCGAAGACCTCATTGTCATTGGCCGCAACTACGCCGCGAATTTGGAGAAGGCCGTTTCGCGTCCGGTTCCGCCTGCAGTCCCCGACCCCGAAGGCGACTTGCAGCCCGAGCAGTTTCACACACCCGGCCAGAAGTCGATCGAAGACGTTTCGGCCTTCGATGGCATGCCTCCGTCGTCGCATATCAAGAGCCTTGTGCTTGTGGCCGATGACAAACCGGTACTCGCACTGTTGCGCGGCGACCATCAGTTGAGCGAGACCAAGTTCACCTCCGTCGCCGGAGTTTCTGAGTTCCGTCCTGCGCATCCCGGCGAGATCGCCGATTGGATGGGAGCGGAGGCCGGCTCGCTCGGCCCCGTCGGCATGAAAATGCGGATCATCGCGGACATCACCCTCGAGGGCCGGCGCAACATGGTTGCGGGCGCGAACAAGACTGACTACCACCTTCGCAACGTCACTCCCGGCGAGGATTTTCAGGCCGAATTCGCCGACATCCGCCAGGTGACCGCCGGCGATACCGACATCACCACGGGCGAACCGCTTCAGTTGGTGAAGGCCATGGAGATCGGCCACATCTTCAAACTCGGCTACAAGTACTCCGAGTCGATGGGGCTGCGGGTGCAGGACGAGAAGGGCAAGGACATTACGCCGATCATGGGCTCCTACGGCATCGGCATGGAGCGCATCCTCTGTGCCGCCATCGAGCTCTATCACGATGATGACGGGATGATGATGCCGGCTTCCATTGCCCCCTTCGATGTGGTGATCACTCCGGTGAATATGAAGGATGCCGCGCTGCGCGAAGCCGCCGAAAGCCTCTATGCCGAATGCAAACGCGCCGGCCTCGACCCGCTCCTCGACGATCGCGATGAACGGCCCGGAGTGAAGTTCAAGGACTCCGATCTTATTGGGATCCCCTTCCGCATCACCCTCGGCAAGAAGCTCGCCGAGGGCAACGTCGAGGTCTACGTACGCCGCACCAAGGAGAAGTTCGACATCGCGCTCGCCGACGCCGCCGCTAAAGTGAAAGCACTGGTGACGCCGTCATGACCGATTGGGCGCAGGTCCGCGATCAGGAATTTCCAGCGCTCCGTCACTGGACCTATCTGAACACCGCCACCTACGGCCAGATGCCGCGGCGTGCCGTGTCCGCGATGGACCGCCACAATCAGCGCCGTGAGGATCTTGCCTGCTCCGACTATCTCAGTTGGTTTGATGATGCGGACGAAATCCGGGCCTCCATCGCCCGCCTCGTCCACTCCGAAGCCGGCGACATAGCGTTCTTTCAGAACGCGAGCAGTGCGTTGTCCACGCTGGTGAATGGCCTGGAATGGAAGCCCGGCGACCGCGTTCTCACTTTTGACGACGAGTTTCCCAATCACCTTTACTGGGGCGCGCAACTGGCCACGCGCGGCGTTCACTTCGACATCGTCCCCTACACTCGCTTTGCGGAAAGCCTGACACCGCGCACCAGGCTGGTGATGGTTTCCACCGTCAACTACAGCACCGGTCTGCTCGCACCTGTTCAGGAGATGGCCCGGCAATGCCGCGAGAACGGGACGGTCTTCTACATCGATGGCACACAGTCGATGGGCGCTCTCGAGTTCGACTTCGCCGC
>JACQZR010000217.1 GCA_016213775.1 Acidobacteriota bacterium | reverse complement strand
TCAGATCTTGCGGCGCGATAAACCGCTGCGTTCAACCGCCGGATGCGGAAAACCGCACGTCCGGTGGTGTGGGAGGGTGACGGGGCACAAACCCCGTCACTCGACCCGATCACGACGGCGGAATGTACAAACGCGCGCAGACTAGGGCGTCTGCCCTACGAAACGGCTGAATGTCCAAACTCCAGGGCCGATTACCAATCGGCCGAGGTCATTGATGGAGTTTCTGCAGGAACTGATGCAGGTGGTAGCTGAGTTCGAGGGGTTTTTCGAAAGTGACGAAGTGGCCGCAGTTGAGGCGGCGAATTTCGGACTTCGGAAACATCCCTGTGAGCAAGGCGTCGTCGCCCATGGCTTTGCCGGCGGCGGGAATCAACAGGGTGGGAAGGTGGAGCGCCGGCTCGTCCGCGATGGCGGGATGTGACATGACGCGGAACATGCGGGAGGCGATTGGGCCTGGCGTGGCGAGCATTTCGGCGAGGATGTGTTGCTTGCGGTTCTCGTCAAAGCCAGGGGAGAACATTTTGTCGATGGCGCGGATGCGGGCGTCCCGGCCATCCACGGATTCAAAGGCGCGGGCTTTTTCGTCGAAGTAGGAGGAGGTTGCCAGGGAAAAGGGAGAGTCGATGATGCCCAGTCCGGTGACGCGATCGGGGTGGAGTTGCGCGAAGCGGCGTGCGATGAAGCCTCCCAGGCTGTGGCCGATGAGAGCGGCGCGAGGCACTCCGGCGCGATCCATGACATCGGCTACGCTGCGGGCGCAGAGGTCGAGCGTGAAGTCGCCAGCGATGGGGGGGCTTGCACCATGACCGGGCAGGTCAAGCGTGATGACGCGGTACTCTTTCTGGAGGCTTTCGCGCTGGAGCCGCCAGTAGTCGCCGTCGCAGGTCCAGCCGTGGATGAGTACGACGGGGTGGCCGGAGCCCCATTCGTTCCAGTGGGGCGCGGCATTGGTGAGCGGGGCGAGGTCGCGCCAGGTGTAGACGGCTTCGCGGCAGGGGTGGCCGCGAAAATCGCCGTCCTGCTCGCCGAACAGGGTGCCGCCGAGCACTTCGTAGAAGCGGCGGGCGGGATTGGTGGAGAGGACAACCACGCCGGCGGACCGGGCTCCGGAGTTGCGCAAACGGGACACTGCCGCAGCCATCAGTTTGCGGCCGAGTCCTTTGCGCTGGGCCGATTGCAGCAGATAAATAGCATAGACCTCGCCGTCGCAGAATGGCACACTCTGGGAACGGCCGCAGGCAGCAAAACCCTCGATGGGCGGATGTGAGCCTTCCGCAGCTTCGGCAACATAAATGAACAAGCCTTCGTCCGGTTGATTTATCCATTGTTGCCACTGGACGACGCGGCCCATTTCATCCAGGTCGTCGATTAGAGGATCGGGGAGCAGTCCGCGGTAGGTGGACTTCCAACTCTCCACGTGGACGTAGGGAATAGCGGAGAGGTCCCCGGCAGAGGCTCTGCGGATGCGCATGACTTTCAGGGTAAGCGGAATCGGAGCAGAGCGTCATCCGCCTGGAGCCTTTCTTCGGATTCGGGGTTGAGAAAGAACTCGTCGAGGATGACGCCGGATTCGGGATGAGGTTCGATCTGGGGACGTGTTTCACGGGTGAGGAAGACGTAGGTTTTGCCGGCTTCAATGAACGGGTAGTGAGCGACGGCGGCCCAGAACTGTTCGCTGGTGACGCCATCGAGCAGGATAATCTTACCCGGATTGGCCGAGTGAACGGTGTGGACGGTGCGGACGAGATGCTCAGCGACCTTGCTGCGCTGCTGCCACCAGCGTGTGGCGGCGTTGGCGGCGAGCATGGACGGGACGAGATAGAGCGCCGCGAGAAGGACGGCGGTGGCGCGCAGTGCCATGCCGGAGTGCCATGCAGTCGCGAAGGCCCACCCTCCAAGCATTCCCAAAGCGGCGAGCGGGATGGTGAGGTAGTAATCGGTGACGTGGCCGGCGAGCGGAAGTACGGGCGAGAGAAGAATGACGAACCAGCCAAAAAACAAAACTGCATGGAATTGTTTGCGCAGGAGTTGCGCGGCGAGGAAGATTGCCAGGGCCAGCGCAACCATTTGCATGGCGGAGTTGGTGGCCGCGGGCAGACCGGTGAGCGCGGTGAGGTTTTGGGGCTGGAAGGCCATGGTCCAGTAGGTAGCGAAGGTGGTCCAGAGGGATGAGTCCCAGTGCATGGCGTAGGAGCCGCCGGACATTTTTGGCGCGAGCTTCATGTGGAGGACGAAGTAGGCGAGTGATGTGATCCAGAAGGGGATCACCTTGCGCAGATTGGCGCGCGCGAACAACAAAAGGTATGCGGTAAGGAGCGCGGGAAAGACGACGTTGGTTTCCATAGCTCCGAAGCCAATGAGGAATGCCGCCCATGCGCCAAGCCAGCGTTCGTGAATGGCGCAATCGAGAGCGGTGAGGAGGCAGAACGCGCAGAGCACGTGGATGTACGCCCCGCTGGAGATCATGGCAGTGGTGAGTATGCTGTTGACGATCCAGAAGACGGGCGCGAGGGTGGCGGCGAGGGGTGAGCCTGTGATGCGGAGCACGATCCGCGTCACCATGATCAGACTGGCGATTTGGGTGGCGAATAGAACGATGCGATGTGGCAGGCTCTCCCATCCGAATAACCATGTGGAGAGCAGATAGAAGGCACGCTCGCCGAGCGGTCGCCAGGTGCCGTGCTGCGAAGGATGGAAGAGCGCGTTGAGTAGTGAAGGGAAATCGTGGACGTCGCGCAGAAGGCCGAGCCAGACGAAATCGTCCTGCTGGAACCAGGCGGAAAACGACGGCCAGTAGATGGCGAGGCAGAGCAGCGGGGCGGGCAGGTAGAGTGTCCACCACGGCCAGGGGCGGGCTTCAGGCGAAGCTGGCATCCGCAGTCTGTCCAGCCCACGTGCGGGCGAGTTTGCGATGCGCGTCGAGGTCTTTTTTCGCGCCGGGATGCGTGGCGAGGTTGCGCGTTTCGCCAGGGTCACTTTCGAGATCGAACAACTGCTCGGAGTTCTTTCCGGTGGCGAAACGGATGTACTTGTACCGCGCCGTGCGGATCATGCGGCCGTCGCGGGCGGCCTCTTCATAGCGGAGATCGCTGGCGATGAACTGACGCGTGGACGGCTTGGTGAGATCGACGCCGATGCTGGTCTCGGGGGGCTTGATTCCGGCCACGGAGCAGAAGGTGGGGAGGATGTCGGCGAGAGTGCAGAGGCGCGCGTCGGTCTTGGCGACGGGGATGCCCGGTCCGCGGAAAATCAAAGGGACGCGCGCGGATTCCTCATAGAAGGACGCTTTTTGGACCCAGCGGTGGGCACCCATGCCTTCCCCGTGATCAGAACAGAATGCGATGAATGTGTTTTGGGCGAGCCCGGCGGCATCAAGCGCGGCGAGCACGCGTCCGATCTGGTGATCGACGGCTTCCACCATGCGGTAGTAGTCGTGAAGGTATTCGCGGAATTCCCCGGCACGCCATTTGGAAGCGATGCCGACGGCCTTGGACATCAGGTCGTAGCCTTGCTCGCGGTGATACTGAATGCACTCGGGCTCGTTGGGATCGACGTCCATGTTGCGCGGCGCGGTGGGGAAACGGCTCAGTTGCGGATGGGGACGCTGGCCCTCGTGATCGCGAATCCACTGGCAGATGTCGTGGGGGTTCATGAAACTGGCCACGAGCAGAAAAGGCTCTTTGGGTTTGGCGCGAAGCCACGTTTCGCAAGCGGCGGCGAGCGGCGCGTCCATGTCCTTGCCTTGTCCGCTGCCACCGATGATCTTGTCGAAGCCGCGCATGCCATCGAAAGATTTCGGCAGATGCCACTTGCCGCCATAGGCGGTTTGATAGCCGGCCTTGCGGAAGAGTTCGCCGAGGGTGGGCATGCTTTCGGGGATTGCTTTTCCATTCGACATCACACCGGTGTTGTGCGGCATTGCGCCGGTAAAGATGCTGCTACGCGATGGCGAGCAGACCGGGTAAGCACAGTAGGCTGACGTGTAGCGGGTACCAGTGCGGCCGAGTGAATCCATGGCCGGGGTTTTGAGCCAAGGGTTCCCTGCGCAGGAGAGTGCGTTGTGGGTCTGCTGATCGGTCATCAGCAGGAGGAAGTTGGGTGTCTTTGCGCCGCGAAGCACAGCGGGGGCGGCGAGCGCAGTGAATGCGCGCCGGGAGATCGGGTTCATCGCTACAAGCTTATTCCACTTCGCGAGGGGCAGTGTATCCGGCTTTGGCTATGACCTGGTACTTGATCGGCTTGCCCTTTTCGTCGGTGATCTTGAGAGGTTCGTTAGTAGCGGGGTTCACCAAGTCTACTTTGATCTTGCGGAACTTGCCGTCGCGCGCCTGATTGGTGGGGTTGTAGGTAAGCACGTACTGGCGGCGAAGCGCTTCTGAGATGGCGCGGAAAATGCCGGGGAACTCGCCGTAGAAGCGAGGGAAGAAGGCCTGGCCGCCGGTCTCCTTGGCGAACGTGCGGAGGCTGTTGTCAGCCTGGAGGAAGTCGAGGCGGGCGATGGGGCCGAGTGCGCCGCGGGCATCGAGGTATTCGCGCAGGGACTGCATGAGGCCGAGGGCATAGACGGGCACTCCGGCGTTCTGGAGGGCCTTGCGCGTCTTATCGAACGTGAGTTTGGAGAAGGTGTCCACGCCTGAGGAGATGAGCATGATCGCCTTGCGGCCTTCAATTTCGGACATGCGATCAGCGGTGTCGACCAGCGCGTCAAAGAGGTTCGATTCCGAATAGGCGGCGATGCGGAGGCGCTGGAGGGCTTCCTGCGTTTCGCGGCGGTCAGTGGTGAAGTCGGAGAGGATTTCGGGACGGAGGTCGTAGGCGATGACGGCGACGTAGTCCTCGGGTTTCAGCGTCTGGACGAAGCCGTAGGTAGCGGTGAGGGTCTGATACCAGGGCTCGCTCCAATATTGTTGGAAGAGATTGCTGAACTCGACGACGAGGGCGACGGTCATGGCACCTTCGCCGACGCCGAAGGTGGAGAGCTTCTGCGGCACGTTGTCTTCGAGGATGCGGAAGTTGCCGCCGGGGATTTTTGGGATGGGATTGCCCTTGTTGTCCATGACGGCGACGTCGACGCTGATGGTAATGTTGTCCGAGCGGAAGGTGGGAATACCTTGGGGAAGGTCTTTATCCTTCTTCATCAGCTTGGAAGGGATTTTGGGCTGCTCGGCTTCGGCAGGTTGATCAGGGGTGCCCTTCTTGCGGGGACGGGCGACGGTTTCCGAGCCTTCCTTTTTGGGGCCTTGGGCCTCCACCGTGATCCATAGCCCTGCCACGATGCAGACCAACGGCACTGCGAACAGACGTTTCCAGAACCTCATGCGGTCAACTATACCACCTCGAACCCGGTGCGGCTTTTTTGAGGGCTCATGGGGTTGGACGCGGGAGGGGTGGTGAGGGTTACGGGCGTGGACTCCGCCTGTCACGAAGGATCTCGAGTTCGGCGATCGATTCGAAGTCTTTGGGGCGGCCCGCAGCCCGCTTGGTGGCGATGAGAGTTTCGAGATCGAGGACCGCGCACTGGATGCCGAACACCTCAACTGAGACTGTGTGGGAAATCAGGTTCTCGTATGAACCGCCCCCCGTTACTTCGCCCAGCAGGTCTATCCACCCGAGATTGGTAACGAGGGTAAAGTTCAAGCCTGCGCGCAGCGTGTCGAAATCCAGGCGGAATGGCAGTCCAGGAGGAGCACCGCGGAGATAAGGTTCCAGCGGCGCCAGGGCTTTGACGAGACGATCGAGATTGTCGAGCTTTCGGCTGTAGACAATGTCGATGTCTTGCGTTGCGCGAGGCGACCCATGCGCGGCCGCGGCCACTCCGCCAACAAGGATGAAGTCCACTCCGGCGGCAGCGAGAGTTTGCAGCAATTCAGCGAATCGGGTCATTGGATTTCCCGGTCGCGGCGCGGAGTTGTTCGCAGAATGCTTCGAACTCCTGCAATGCCAGGATGCGCTGCTCCACGGTGCGCTTCAGACATTCGTCGATGAGGGACTGATCGACGTCGCGCTTGTAGATTTCGATGATGGCGTCGATGGAGTTCACGAGCTTTTCTCATTATGGCACCAGCGGGCGTTGTATCATTCAGGAATGCGCATGCTTGCCTTTTTGCTCGCCGCCGCCTCTCCTCTTATGGCACAACTTTCCGCACCGAACCCGATGGGTGTTTCCATGGGTCACCTCCATCTGAATACTACCGATCCCGCGGCTTCGCGGAAGTTCTGGGTGGATTTTCTCGGCGGACAGCCGGTGAAGTTCGCCAATACCGAGGCGTACAAGTTCATCGACACGTTCGTGATGGCACGCAAGGGGACGGTGTCCGGCGGGACGGAAGGGACGGCAGTGAATCATCTGGGGTTCAAGGTGAAGGATCTGGATGCTTATCTGGCCAGGTGCGAGCAGATGGGGTTCAAGATTGCGCGGCGGATGCCGGACTCGCGGCAGGCATTCATCATGGGTCCGGACGAGTTGAAGGTGGAACTGTCTGAGGACAAGATGATGACGGCGGCGATCGCGCATCATCACATTCACTTCGCCAATCAGAAGGTGCCGGAGATACAGGCGTGGTACGCGAAGATGTTCGGGGCCAAGCCGGGCAGGCGCCTGAAGTTCGAGGCGGCGGATTTGCCTGGTGTGAACCTGACGTTTCTGGCGGTGGATGCGCCCGTGAAACCGACCAAGGGGACGGCCATGGATCACATTGGGTTTGAGGTGAAGAACCTCGAAGCGTTTGTGAAGAAACTGGAGGCGGAGGGCGTGAAGATGGATATTCCTTATCGCAACGTGCCGGCGATCAAGTTGAGCATTGCGTTCTTCACAGATCCTTGGGGTACGTACGTGGAGTTGACCGAGGGGTTGACGGGTTACTGAGCGTCCGCTGGAGCTCTGGCGTTGCCGAATCCGTTGGTGAACCTGGACTTCGACGCTCGGCACGCGAGATCAGTTCCCGAACAACTCGATGGATGTGGAGATCAAGACGGGTCTCGATCCAAATCATCTGAAGTCTGCGGCCCGCAGCACCCTCCGCGAACTGGACAAGACGGCGGTGATATCGCCGGCAAGCATCGTCAGAGACCAGTTGTCGCGGTTCGATTCCTGGCGACGCTTCCAAACGTGGCTGCCTTACGATGTTTGCCGTGGTGGCGCTGATGCTGGCAGCCGTGGGGATCTACGGCCTGCTCCTGCAGATGATGGCGCAACGCAGGAAGGAGATTGGTATTCGGATGGCCCTCGGCGCCCGGGCAGGCCAGGTGCAGGGAATGATTCTGCGCCAGGCGCTAACGCTGGTGGGCGCCGGTCTGATGATCGGTATTGGCGCCGCTCTGGTCGGGACTCGAGCACTGCGGACGCTTCTGTTTGGCGTAACTGATCACGATGCGGCGACGATCGTGTGCACGGTCATTCTGCTACTCGCCTCCGCCGCCGCGGCGGGCTGGTTCCCGTCCAGATGGGCCTCACGAATGGATCTTGTCGCCACCCTGCGTGAGGACTGAGGCGCTGATCGAGCGACGTCGCGCAGTTCCACGTCATGTCGTCTTCCCTCAGTATGTCATCGCCGCGCACCTCGTTATACTGTGATCTTCGATGCGACCAAGGCAGCAATATCAGGACCGTGTGAACCGCGTGCTCGACCATATCGGGCAGAACCTGGACGGCGAGCTCTCACTGGCGCGCTTGTCGGAGATCAGCGGTTTTTCGCCATTTCATTTCCACCGTATTTTCCAGGGCGTCACGGGTGAGACTTTGAACAGCTACGTGCGCCGGGCCCGCGTGGAATGGGCCGCGCAACTGCTACGTGGCTCGCCTCGCAAACGCATCACCGACGTCGCGCTCGATGTTGGGTTCGCGGGCACGGCGGAGTTCTCGCGCGCCTTCAAAAATCACTTTGGCCGGGCCCCAAGTTCTTGGGACCGCCGCAGTCCGCTCGAAAATAGCAAGATCGGCAAAGCGGAGAATGCGCGGCCATATCACACTGAAGAAGATCTCGAAAGGTGGAAGGCCGGTAAGAACGCCCGCGTGCGGGTGGAACGGCTAGGAGCATTCCGGTTTGTGTACCAGAGGATCTATGCCCCCTACGGCAACACGAAGCTGGTGGACAGCTACAACGAGCTCATTGCATGGCTGGCGGCCAGGAGCACGGATTTCCGCGATGTTGTGTTTGTCGGGATGTCGATGGACGATCCGTTTCTGACGCCGGCTGAGAGCTGCCGGTACGATCTCGGCGTGGCGTTTCCGCGCGCGGCTGACGGCCTGTTGCGCGAGATTGTACGAGGTCGTGGACGCAAGGTTGGTGCGCCGCCTCCGGACCAGACCGAATGCGACGTGCGCGGTTTGACCATCCGCGAATTCGAGCCGCTGCAAGTTGGGGCGGTGCATTGCGAGGGTGATATTGGTGATGTCGACCGGGCCTGGCACTATCTGTACCGGATCTGGCTTCCGCGGGGAAGGTGCGATCTGATGGACTTGCCTGCGATGGAGGTATTCGTCAAAATACCGGAGGAAATCGGATGGACGATGTTCGACGTTCTACTGTGCTTACCCGTCGTTCGGTTGTGATTGGCGCCGCCCGTGGTGAATTCAAAAAAACAGTGGAGGACATGAGTATGCAGTTAGGCACATTTTCGGTCAGCCTCGCCGTGAAGGATCTCGCAGCGTCGCTGGCGTTCTATGAGAAATTCGGCTTCCGGAAGTTCGCCGGCAACGCCGCCCAAAACTGGCTGATCCTGAAGAACGGTGATACCGTGATCGGATTGTTTCAAGGCATGTTCGAAAAGAACATCATGACGTTCAACCCCGGCTGGGACAGCAACGCGAAGAAGCTGGCGTCGTTCACGGACGTGCGGGAGTTGCAGCGCCAGTTGAAGAAAGCCGGAGTGAAGTTGGTGCAGGAGGCGGACGAGAGCACGTCCGGTCCCGCGAGCCTCATCGCCGTGGACCCCGACGGAAATACGATCCTCCTCGATCAGCACGTGTAGGATTTGTGCAGGGGGCGTAATTGTCCGGAACATCACGAGCTGAGATAGGGTTCTAGTATCGGAAGGTGACCGCGCATGAATCTTGTTCTCAGCCTTGCGGTATTGAGTCTTTCAGGCCAGCAGGCGCAGCCTTTGCCGGCATGTCCGGAAGGGCCCTTGTTCCAGGTGATTCCCATGGGGGCGAGCGACTACGTCGCATTCCGTCCGCTGGGCTTCCTCACCTTGCCGATTCACTTCTTCCCCGCGAAACACTCCAGTTTTGTTCTGGCGCTCCCCGGCGAACCCACTCCGGTGCGGGAAGTTCGTTTTCCAGGACAGGTGTGGGTCGTTGACATCCTATCCACAAAATTCTCCAGCGGGAACACCGGATACCAGGTGCAATTCCAGCCATGCGACAAAGTTCGTTCCTACCTGTATCACCTGCGTGATATTTCACCATCTCTCTTGGATGTTTTCGAGCAGGCCGAGAAACGGTGCTTTGAGCAATCGTTCGCGGACGGCTCCACGGTGTTGAAGTGCCAGGCCCGTGTTTTCCACGAGGTGGCAGCCGGAGATCTGGCCGGCTATACCGGCGACGGCACTTCGGGTATTGACTTCGGGTTAGTCGACTTCAGGCTCGATCCAAAGGGCTTTGCTGACCTTGCCAACTACCCGTTCGATTACCCCTATTACGCTTCTCCGATTGATTACTACCCTCCAGAACTGCAGGCCGAGTTTGAAGCCAAACTTGCCAGTTGGGATGGCAAGGTGAAGCGGGAGGCCGAGCCGAAAGCCGGCAGCTATCGAATCGACATCGTCGGCACGGCACAAGGAGGTTGGTTCTTCCCCGGATCGAACATGCGTTCGAATCCGGACGACATGACCCCTCATCTGGCGCTTGTATCGGATTACATCGACCCGCGGCAGCCGGTGATTGCGATGGGCATCAAAGTGTCCGGCGCCGCCATGGGTCTATACAGCTTCACGCCAGCGGAGAGCGGCGACGTGAACCGGCCTTTTCACGAAGTGACGCCGGGCAATATCCACTGCTACGAAGGTATGCGCGCAGGGCGTAGCGTTGGCCAGTTGCCGCTGCGCAGCCTTCCAGGGGTTCTGCTGATTTCCCTGGCGGACGAGACGACACTGATTGTGGACCGCCAGGGCGATTCCGCCGCGTCCTGCGAATCGTTACGCCCGTGGCGATTGAGCGAACTCGCTACTACGTTCCAGCGCTAAACACTCGCGCGCCATTCACCCCGCGCGACGATGCACAGCGCGCCCAATGGCCAGCCCCGCGAGCGCGCCGCCCATCATCCACACCCCTTTGACAAAGTGCCCGCCACCGGCAAGCCCTGTCGCCGCCCAGCGCAGGTGCAGTACCACGAACACAACCCACATCATGGCGGCCGCGGCCAGCAGCACCCATGCCACAGCCGGCAGGTCGCGAAAGAGCACAAAGCTGAGGCCGATGCGGTTGAAGCGGAAACTGAAAACTGCGTAAGACAGCGCGAGCGCCGACGCAAGCGCCACCGACCGGCGGCCGTAGAGCTTGCGGGCGCGATCGAGGCTGGCCATCTCCACTGCCGCTGGCGGATCCACCGTGGGCAAGGAGATTTGCTCGTCCGCAGGCAGTTCTTCGGGATGCGCCCGCAGGTATTCCTCCACCAGGCGGCGCGTATCGTCGCTCGCTTCTCCCGCCAGATAGAGCGGCATCAGATCGTGGATAACATCTTTGGTAACGGTCATGATTGGATACTCCTGGCCTGCATCAGTTTGCGGCGCGCGCGATGCACCCGCGCGGCCACCGGCTTAATCTCCAGAATCCGGGCTATCTCTTCGTAAGCGCGCTCCTGCTGGTCTAACTCCGCCAGAGCGGCCACTACGCAGCGCAACTCGGCTTTGTCATCGATTCCCTGTTCCACCGGATCGTTAATGGCGTGCGTATCCGACAGCGGCGTATTGCGTCTGCCGGTCCGCCAGTTCTGCACGTATAGATTGCGCACGATCGCGAACAGGTAGCTCTTCACTGTCTGCAAGTGCGTGGGCGCGGGCGACGCCCAAATCCGCAGGAACGCTTCCGCCGTCAGATCGTCGGCCACCGATCCGTCGCCCGTGAGGTAGATAGCGAACCGGTACACATCGCCGGAGTAGCGCTTATACAGGTCATGAAAATTGGCCGCCGGAAGGCTCACGTAGAGAGTATGACTTGGACGGCGGTTTGTTACCGGTTCTTTCGCGAAACTTGGAGAGGGCGAGAACGGCCCAGACGAGTGGAGAAACTCAACCGGGATCCCGGTCCGACAGTCGGCGCGCGGGACCAGGCTTAAGAGAACTTCCGCGGCCAGCGTTGCCTGCCGTGAAATACGGCGATGAGTTCGAGAGACTCTTTTCGAACTCGATAAGGAATAACGTAAGGAGTTCCCGAAATGATGAGTTCCCGTGTTCCGGGAACACGGCCAGGTCTGCCCACTTGAGGCTGCGTGGTGAGCAGGTCCACACTCTTCAAGATTCGATCCGCAACCAGAGCCGCATTGTCCGGGCTGTCTTTCGCGATGTGATGGCGGAGTGCCACCAGATGCCGGATGGCGCGGCGGGACCAGATGATCTTCACCGCGGCGCTTTACCCTCTGAACGCTTTCCCCACGATTTGAGCCATGTGGAAACCTTGTCGTGGCTTGCTGAACGCCCTTCGTCAAGGTCCATGAGCCCCTCCTGAATCTCGCCTAACTGCCACTCCTGCGACTCGACGTATTGTGCGATCGCTTCCGCCGCGAGGAAGGATTTCGAGCGCTTGGAACGTTCTGACAGAAGTTCCAGCCGCATCTTCGTTTCGGTATCAAGGCGAATGGAAATGGTACTTGTCATAGGTTGTGCTTGGTTGTATACAACTCCTTACCTTACTGGAAACTCCTCGCCTTGGCAAGGCACTATCGACCGTCGCTTTCGAGCAGGAGGTGGCCGGACAATTCGCGCCATTCTCGCTGCCGGCAGAGGTGGCCTCGTTCGCCATCGCGCTCAAGGGCATGCGCCGCGACAGTGAGTAATCGGGCCTGTATGGATTCTGCAAGAAGCTATCAGGTCAGATTGTCCCTTCGGACGGCAATCCGTTACACCGCTTTTTGCGCGAAACTGGAGTTAGTACCCTCCCGCATGATCACACTCGACTATCATCCGCGTACCCGGGTTTTGTTCGGACCCGGCGCACACGAAACACTCGGAACCCAGGCTCGCGAATTGGGCTTCCGGCGGACGCTGCTGGTGTCCGATCCCGGTATCCGCGAGGCCGGCTACGTGGATACCGCCATCCGGCTGCTGATGGACGCCGGTGTTGCCGTCGCCGCCTTTCACGACTTCCACGAAAATCCCGACACTGTGATGACCGAGGTGGGCCGTCAGTTCGCGGCCTCGCAGGACATCGATTCGATCATTGCGCTGGGCGGCGGCAGTTCAATGGACTGCGGCAAGGCGATCAACTTCCTGCTGACCAACGGCGGCACGATGCGGGACTACTGGGGCTACGGCAAGGCGTCCAAGCCGATGCTGCCGATGATTGCCGTGCCGACAACGGCGGGTACAGGGTCAGAGGGACAGAGCTACGCGCTGATCTCCGATGCCGAGACGCACGTAAAGATGGCGTGTGGTGATCCCAAGGTGGCCTTCAAGCTTGCCCTGCTCGACCCGGTGTTGTGCGCCACCGCGCCGCAAAGTGTGATTGCCACCGCGGGCTATGATGCGATCTCGCATGCCGTGGAAACCTGGGTCACCACCAAGCGGAACGCGATCTCGCTGGCGTTTTCGCGCGAAGCCTGGAAGCTGCTCAACCGTTCCTTTGAGAAAGTGCTGGCCGATCCGTACGATCACGACGCCATGGGCGGCATGTTGCTGGGAGCGCACATGGCGGGAACGGCCATCGAGAATTCGATGCTCGGGGCGACGCACGCCTGCGCCAACCCGCTGACGGCGTCGTATGGCACCACACACGGCGTTGCGATTGCGCTGCTGCTGCATCACGTGGTCCGGTTCAACACCTCGGCTGTGGACGGCGCCTATGAGTCGCTCGCTCCGGATCTGGCGCCGCGTTTGCAGGAATTGGCGACGGCTGCCGGGTTGCCGCTACGTCTCAAATCCATCGATGTTCCGGAAGAGGATCTGGCAAGGTTGTCGGAAGCGGCTGCCCTGCAATGGACTGGAAAGTTTAATCCGCGGCCCTTTGACGCGGCCGCGGCGAGGGAGATTTACGAATGCGCCTGGTAACGGCACTCGCTTTCGCCACCGCATTGCAGGCCCAATGGCCGCAGTTCCGTGGCAATCCGCAACTTACGGGGATTTCGCAAGAGAACATCCCGGCCCAATTGAAGGTCCTGTGGACGTATGAGGCAGGTGACGCGATTGAATCGTCGCCGGCCATCGACAACGGGACGGTCTACATCGGATCGCAGACCCTGGAATTGCTGGCACTCGATCTGGCGACGGGCAAGCCGAAGTGGAAGTTCAAGACGAAGGAAGGGATCGGGGAATCCTCACCGGCGGTGGCTGCCGGGCTGGTGCTGGTGGGGGATCTGGGCGGCACCGTGTACGCGGTGAACGCGAGCGATGGAAAGCAGGTCTGGGCTTTTGCCACGAGCGGTGAAATCAAGTCCTCGCCGGTGGTGGTGGGCGACCGCGTGCTCATCGGCTCCTACGACTCCAACCTCTATTGCCTTGATTTGAAAACCGGCAAGAAGATCTGGAATTTCACCACCAACGGGCAGGTGCACGCCACATCGGCGGTGGAGGGCGGACTGGCCTACATCAGTGGCTGTGACGGGATTTTCCGCGCCATCAACATCAAGGACGGCAAGGAAGTCTACGAGATCAAGACCGGCTCCTATATGGGCGCGTCGCCGGCGATTCTCGGCGATATGTTTTTCGTCGGCTCCTATGGGAACGAGGTTTTCGGGCTCGACCGCAAGGCCAAACGGATCGCCTGGAAGTATGAGCACCCGACGCGAAAGTTTCCGTTCTATTCGAGCGCGGCGATTTTTCAGGGAAGAGTGATCCTCGGCGGACGGGACAAGATCGTGCACGCGCTCGATGCCAAGACAGGCAAGTCGATCTGGGAGTTTGCCACCCGCGCCCGCGTGGAATCGTCACCGGCGATTGCGCAAGGCCGCGTCTATGTGGGCTCCAATGACGGCCGCCTTTACGTGCTGGATGCGGCCAAGGGAACCAAGCTTTTCGAATTCGAGGCTGGTGCGCCTGTATCATCGTCGCCCGCCTTGGGCGCGGGGAAAGTCGTGATCGCGACGCAGGATGGGAAAGTGTTCTGCCTGGGGTAGAATAACTGGACCGTGAGCAAAGACGCGAACGCAGGACGGGACGTCGCTGCCTGCCCTTATGCCGGGCCCGTCCCCATTACCGAAGAAGGCAAGCTCTTCGGACGCCAGCGCGAAGTGGCGAACGTGCGCGATCTGCTCATTTCCGAGCGCATCGTGCTCCTCTACTCGCCTTCCGGCGCGGGCAAGAGTTCGCTGGTGCAGGCAGGTGTGGCCCCGGTAATGGCGCGCCGCGGGTTCACGGTGCGCCGCGTGATGCGCGTGCATGCGGAGCCGCCTCCGCACCTGGAATGCAACCGCTACGTCCTTAGTGCGCTGGTGACCCTGGAAGAAGCCGAGGGGAAGACTCCCGACGTCGCGCGCCTGGCACGGATGACGCTCTCCGATTACTTCGGCTCTGAAGTGAACGGCGAACTGCTCCTGTTCGATCAGTTCGAGGAGGTCCTCACCATCGATCCGATGAATCGCCCCGCCAAGCAGGCGTTTTTCGAGCAACTCGGACAGCTTCTCAGTTGCAACGGAAGATGGGCGCTGTTCGCCATGCGCGAGGATTATCTCGCCGGCCTCGATTCCTACCAGCGCTACGTACCGACGCGTATGGCAAGCACCTACCGGTTGGATCTTCCCAAAACCGAGCAGGCGATTCAGGGGATTCAAGGACCAGTGAATACGCTGGCTGTAACACCAAAGCTGGAGTTCACCACAGAGGCGGCGCGGGCGCTCGCTGAAAACCTGAGCACGATGACCGTGCAGAACGAAGTGGGCGAGCCGGTGAAGCAGGTGGGAGAGTATGTGGAGCCGGTCCAGTTGCAGGTGGTATGCCTGCGTCTGTGGAACCAGTATCTGGCGTGGGTGTCGGACCCGTCCAAGCCGGTCGGGGTTACGTGCATTCTCCCCGATCACGTCAGAGGGGACGAAGGTATCGATGCGGCTCTCCAGGCTTACTACCAGGACATCGTCACCCGCGTTTCGGCCGCGCGAGGCACTCCGGAGCGAATCCTGCGCGATTGGTTTGATCGCAATCTGATCACCGACCTGGCCACGCGCGGGCAGGTGCGGCAGCGCGGCGATGAACGCACCGTGCAGGTGAATGCGGCGCTGCCGGATCTGGTGAATTCGTACCTGGTGCGGTCTGACCGGCGTCTGGGGTCCATCTGGTATGAGCTCGCGCACGACCGGCTGATCGGCCCGGTGCGCGCCAACAATAAGACCTGGCGCGAGGAAAACCTCAGCGACCTGGAGCGTGCATGTGAGTTGTGGCTGCCCGCCAAAGACAGCGACCGGCTGCTGCGCGGCAACGCTCTGGAGGCGGCCCGCACATGGGCGCTGTCGCACCAGTTGCAGCCGGATGAGGCGGAATTCCTGGAAGCGTCGGAAGAGGCTGAGGCCGCGCGTCTACGTGAGTTGGAGGCGGCGCGGCAGATCGCCGAGGCGAATCGGAAGCTGCAACACCGCAACCGTTATCTGCTCGCTGGGATGTTGGTAGTGGTGGGTGTGGCTCTTTTCGCCTGGTTTGCCCGCGAGCAGGCGATTAGGGCGGAGGGCGTGGCGGTGGAGGCGAAATCCAAGGCCGATACAGAAGCCCGAAAGGCGGAATGCGCGCGGGTGCTGGCCGAAGTGGAAGCCGATGAGGCGGCGCAGTCGGAACTGGAGGCGGACAAGCAGCGCGGGCTGGCGATGAATTCGGCGGAGGTTGCCGAACGTAACGCCCGTGCCGCCAACATCGGCAGAATCGTTTCCCAGAGCCTGGCCGAACAGAGCGACCACATAGACAGGAAGATCCTGCTGGCAATGGAAGCCTGGCGTCGTGAGCCTTCGCACCCCACCTTCACCGCTCTCTATGAAGCATTTGACCTCTCGCGCCGCCTGCGCGGGCTGCTGCATCACGACACCGCCGTTGTGGCGGCTGCGTTTCACGACAAGCTGGGGTTGCTGGTCTCCGCCAGTAGCCAGAATGGGACCATTCGCCTCTGGAACCGGAACTTGCTTCCTGTCGGGGAGCCCGTCAAACCCCTGGCCGGAGAAGTGGTAAACCTCGCCATGGGTGTCAACGGGTTGCTGGCGGCGGCGCACTCCAACGGAATCATCAGCCTCTACCGCATCCTCGATCAGGCCCCGTGGATCGAGTTGACCCACGCCTCCGCGGCCGCGTCCAACCGCAGTGGCCGCATGCCCTTAGCGTTCAGTCCCAGTGGGGCCCACCTTGTCGCCGGGACGAAGGATGGAAGCGTCGAACTGTTCCGCATCGAGGACAATAGGAGGCTGCGTCAGGTGGGGCCTTTCTTTTTTGTGAAAGATAAGATGCCCCAATCGCAGCCGGATGAGGTTGTGCGCATTTCCTTCCGTCCGGACGGCAAGGAGATGCTCTCCCTCAGCCTCGTCACTGGGGCATACCTCTGGGATACTTCCGACCTCGCCAAACCGGCTGGCATGAGCGGGCGGCGCATCGAAACCTCCTGGGAGTTCTTTGGTCCTCCTCAGGGCCCCTGGCAACGGATAGGGTTGGGATTCGATAGTTTGTCCCTGGTGCGCCCGGAAAACGAAGGAAAAGTTCAGTCGATCAGCCTGAAGTTTACAGGCCACCCCCCCACGGAACTGGTGACTCAATACTCGCGGCGCCGTGTTGCCATTGGGGCAAAGGACGGAGCAGTCCGTCTCGTGCGGATCCCATCGGGTGAGGAACTGGAGACTCTGCGGGGCCATTCCAATGAGGTTCGGTCCATGGCCTTGGGCTTCGAGCAACAAGTCCTGGCAACCGTGGCCACTAACGATCCGCGAGTCTGGGTCTGGAATCTGTCAAGGTCGGTCTCCAACTTTTCGATTACAGCCCTCAGCGCGGAGCTTGACCAACGGCGGTATATTGCCCAGGAGGGCGTGAAGAGTGTCGCCATCGCTCCCGATGGAAAGTGGTTTGCCTCGATTTCCGCCTTGGATCCGCGGCTCACTCTGACGCGGTTGGGCCTGCCGCAAGGAGCGCCTGACGCCAGCCGCCAGTCTCCGGTGGCCACCCCGATCCTCAGCCCGGAAGTGAGGTTCGCAAACCTGAGATTTGGAGGTTGGCGTCCCACATTGGCCATCAGCCCGAACGGGAAACTGCTGCTGGTGGGTGACGGCGCCGCAAAAGTCACCTTCTGGGATTATGCCGCCTTGACCTCTACCGCCCCGGATTGGAACCGCGCCCGGCTTGGTGAATTCAGTCCAAGCCGGACGACCTTGTCCGATGGACGCCATCCGGTTCCGCGACATGTATCTTGCATGGCTGTCAGCCACGACAGCCGGCTTTTGGGGATCGGACTCTATGACCCCAACTCTTACGACTACAACCGGTTCGTCGTGGTGGTCTACGACATCAGCGATTGGAAGACGCCTCGCTTCCTGATGGAGTTGCCCGCGGGCGGCAACACCGGCAATCTCTATTCCGACGTAGCGTTCAGCCCCAAGGAGCACATCCTGGCGGCCGGCAATGAACAGGAGGTTCGGATATGGGACCTTGCCTCCAGAGGAGGATCAGCGCAATTGTTGCCCGGCAGTGCGCGCCGGGTTGTGTTCAGTCCTGACGGAAGAACTCTTGCCACCGCCAGCCGGGAACGGATTCGTCTCCTGGACATAGACGTGTTCAAGAGCACCGGCGAGTTGCGCTACGCCACAGCTTTGCAAAGTCCTCAACAGTGCGATACCAGCCTGGTGTTCTCGCCTAATGGGAAGATTCTGGCCAATACCTGCAATTCTCAGGAGAAGCCGCAACTGCTGATGTGGGACGTGGAGAACGGTCAGCAACTGGGGGAACCCATTGTCACTGACCAGCCCTACACAGTGGGCGGGTTCACCCCCGATGGGAAGCAGCTCATTCTCAGTTCCTGGGTGTCTTCGCTCGCCACGATGGATTTCGATCCGGCACGTTGGCTGCCGGCGCTTTGCGCCCGAGCCAGCCGCAACCTGACGCTCGCGGAGTGGCGCAGATACGTCAGCCCGACCGAGCCATATCGCAAGACGTGCCCCGATTTACCCGCCGGCGATCTCACCGAGCACGGCAAATCCCGATAACCCAGTGAACCCGGCTGGCACCGCTGCGTAATACCAATCGCAAGAGGTTATTCGCTTCATGATCAAAACAGTATTCTTGACGGGCATACTCGCGGCGGCCGCAATCGCCCAACAACCCACCAAGGCTCCGGTGCAGACGGCGCCTGTGGTGACTTCCCCCGGCGTCGCCCAGGTGGTGACGGTGGAACAGCAGGACGCTAACCGCACTCGAGAGGAACTCCACCGGCTCCTGGAGAAGCATCCGCCCACAACCCGCAGCATCTTCGCGCTCGACCCCTCGCTGCTCACCAATCAGGGCTACATGGCGGCGTACCCGGTGCTGGGCGCGTTCCTGGCGCGCCACCCCGATGTGATCCGCAACCCCAGCTACTACTTCGGCACGGGTGCAGAGCATTACCGCGAGCGGCAGCAACGATCGCAGACGACGGAAATGATACACGACCTCATGGGCGGCATCGCGGTGTTCGCGGGGTTCAGCCTGGGGATCGGGCTCCTGACCTGGCTGATCCGCACATTCGTCGACTACCGCCGCTGGAGCCGTCTCACCAAAATCCAGACCGATGTTCACACGAAACTCCTGGACCGCTTCTCGAACAATGAAGAGATCATTGCCTACATGCAATCCAAGCCGGGCGCGAAGTTCCTGGAGTCGTCCCCCATCACCCTCGATGCAGGTCCAAGAGCAATGAACGCTCCGCTCAGCCGCATCCTGTGGGCCTTGCAGGGCGGTATTGTGCTGGCGGCGCTCGGCGCCGGGTTCTTCCTGGTGAGCGGCCGCGTGAGGGGGGAGAGCGCGGAAGCGCTCAGCGGTATGGGTACGCTGGGTCTGGCGCTTGGCGCTGGATTTGTCCTCTCCGCTGCCGTTTCGTTCCTGATTTCCCGTAGACTGGGATTGATAGAGACTCCGCGCTCCAACGACCCGGGCGCGGGCCTGCAAGGTTAATCGCACATGAGACCGGAATTCACCTGCAACGATGGCACCCTACTGGAAGCCCTTCATGTGGCGAGCGCGAGCTTCATGATGGACGAGGATACGTTCCGGGCATTCTACAACCGGACGGCGCCGGGGATCATGTCGTACCTCGCGCGCATCACCGGAGACCGCCAACTGGCCGAGGATCTGCTCCAGGAGGCCTTCTACCGCTTCCTCCGCGCCAAGCCCGATCACGAAAGCGAATCCCACCGCCGCAACTATCTTTACCGGATCGCGACCAACCTCGCACATGATGCGAGGCGTCGCAGTTTGGTGCGCCTGCCTGCCGCGATTGCGGGACACGATATTGAGCGCCTCCCTGGGGGACCGGGGCCGAGCGAGACCGGCACCGATGTGGAACGCGCCATGGCGCTGCTGAAACCACGCGAGCGCGCGATGCTCTGGCTGGCCTACGGCGAAGGAGCCTCCCACCAGGAAATCGCCGGGGCGCTCGGCCTCAAGGCAACCAGCATGAAGCTGATGCTGTTCCGTGCTCGCCGTAAACTGGCTGAACTGCTGCGTGGCGGCAAAGGGGGTGGGCAATGAAGGAATCGGGCTGCGCGTTTGAAGCCGAGGTGTTGGCAGCGGTGGTGGAATGCGCCTGGCCCCACCGGTGTGGGCAGGAGTTGGTGGAGCACGCGCGCCAGTGCCCGGTTTGCGCAGATCTCGTTCTCGTCGCGGGGGCCATTCGTACCGATCGTCAGAGCGACGATATGACGATCGCCGCCGTTCCGGACTCCGGCCGAATCTGGTGGAAGGCGCAGATGCGAGCGCGCCGCGAGGCCATCGATGCCGCAGGCCGTCCAATCACCGCCATTCAGGTGATCACCTTAGCTTGCGCGATGGGTCTTATCGGCGCCTGTTTTGGCGCCACCTCCACCTGGTTTCAATCCCTGCTTCACGCGGCGGGCGTCGAGATCAGTTCCGTGGATTGGGTGTTGGCTCTCAAAAAGCACGAGGTTCTGATTGGCTCGATGGCGGGTATAGCCGCGCTGGCACCGATCCTCTACCGCCTCCTGCGCCGCGCTGACAAGAAGCTCTAGCACTACTTGTGGCGGTTGGACATTCGAACAAACAAAAAGGTCGTCCGGGGGGACGACCTTTCCCTGTCACAAGCCTCTCGGAGGTTAGCGCTTGCGGCGAAGAACTAGAATACCGGTCAGACCAAGTCCGAGCATGGCCAATGTGCCGGGTTCGGGAAGCTGGGTGGCATCGGCGCTGAGGATCTCCACACGCAGCCCGGACGGGTCGTAGCCCACCAGAGGGCGGTTGTAGACGAGGAAATCCAGCGCTAAGAGCCCGTCGCTGAAGTACTGGGGTCCGATGGTCACCTGGGTGAGCGCGTTCGCCCCGAAGCCATCATTGCCCGAGTTCGTGACCGCCTGGCAGGATTCCCCAGGAGCCCCGGCGTTGGTGCAAACACGGATAGATGAGGCCTTGTAGTTGGGGTCGGTGGGCGACAACCCGTTGTCTTTGTCGTCGCTCAACCACCCAAGCGTCACCGTCGCTGAACTGGGGAGCATATTCAGACTGGTGAGGCTAAATATGAGGCGGTAGATGAAGAGAGCGTTGGTATCCGAACCGCCCACGGGATAAGTCCCGAGGTTGGGGAAGGTGCCAGGGGGCGTGCCCGGGCTGAAAGGATCGGGATTCGCCGGGCCCACCTGATCGCCCTTCGGTCCGATCCACTGCGATGTATTCGCGTTACCAATGACCCATGTTCCGCCCAGCGGCTGGACGCCGGTGTTTGAAGATCCCGCGGCGAGCGGGTCGGAGCCCATCACCACGTAAGCAGCCGGGCCGAATAGGTTCCCAGCCGACTCCAGGCAAGTGGGGTCGGCGAGGGTGCAGCCGGCAGGTATAGAGATAAGGACATAGTGGGGGTCGACGGCGCCGCCGGTGAGCGGATTGGCACCTGTGTTCAATCCGGAACTCCAGACCCCATTAGCCACGTTAAGGAAAGAGGTCGCGTTGGCCTCTCCCACAAACACACTAGCTGCGATGCTGACTATAGCCAGTAGCTTCACAGTTCCCTCCGTTGTATTGTGAAAAGACAACCTAATCTTAACAGGGTCCAGTACGTCTGACAAGAGAAAACAATCGTGGTCCCAGTACTTACGTAACGGTTCTCATGTGGATACACTAGTTTGCAGGCGAAAACATTCTTAGAAGAAAATGTTTTGAGCAGTGCGCCGCCCCGAAATCCACCTAGCGCTGCACTGTCACCACGATAGGGTCACTGCTCAGTGCGTTCGCCAGGGATACCACCCTCACCACATTGAGGCCAGGCCGTACCGTATCTGTCGGAATCTGTGCCGAAATCTGCGTCGGCGACGTTTGCAGCAGCGGCAAGGCGACGTCGTTGAACACCACGCAGGCTCCCCCCAGCACCGTGGGCGGTGGTAGCGTGTCAGCAACGGCTGCAGTGGACAGGTTCGTCCCGTTAATTGTGATGAAGGAACCAGGTTTGAAGCTCGTCGACAAGTCCTGCGAGTTCACCACCCCGCGAGCGCCTGTCGGTATGGCAGGCTTCACCGGGGAACTGGTGGGAACCACGGACAGGCCGGACAACGTAAGGATGTATGCCGTGCCGCCGCTGTCCACCACCATCTGACGGACCGGTACGTTGGCGCGCTGCGTGTTGAAGACGCTCACTGGCGGATTCTCCGGAACGATCCCCACCAGCGACTCTGCCCCAGTGCGAAGATTGATGGACTCCAGCGTCGTGCGGACTTCGTCTCGAGTAACCGAGTTGATGGCCTGCCGAACTGGGGTTGTAAGCCGCACGAAGGTCGACTGGTTGGCCGATGCCGTCGCCGCGATGTTCCGCTCGCCGCCGCTGACTACCGTTTGCGTAGGCGGCTGCCCCGGACCGGGTGGCGGTCCTATCTGAATCGTGCCAGGGCGTTCGGCCCCGCCTACGACAGTCAGCGAAGTATTGAGGATAAGTCCATTGGCGAGAAAGTACGATGCGTCAGCGGATGCCGAGATCGGTCCGTAGTAGCTCTGAATCGGATTGCTGAACAACTGTTTTGTAGTAACGTAGCTATCAATCAGAGCGTTATACAGATAGCCTGCTCCGTTGCCTGCCAACGTGAATACGTAGTCGTATCCCGGGGTGGCCATCATCGACTGCGGGAACGGGATCGCCGCCGGCGTGACAGTGTTGGTCGCGCGGAGTGTAGCCGATCCTCCCAGTAGCCGCCACTGCGTTCCGTTGGTCATGATGAACTGCAAGCCGGACAAACCGTAGGCCATCGCCCACACCGAGGTGATGTTGGCGTTGCCGGCGCGCGGGATCGGGGGGAAGGGCACGTCGCCCACGACCCGGCCCAAATCCAGGTCCACGATCGAAATAGACTCGCCACCGGTGTTGCCGATGTAGAGCGTAGTGGAGTCAGTCGAAAGCGCCATCTGATGGGGCAATTGCCCAACGGGGATCGGCTCCAGGAAGGTCTGGCGGCGGGTATCGAAGACCTCGATGCGGTTGTAGCCCGAATTCGTCACGTAGACCCGGTTGCGCAGAGAATCGTACACGATGTCACGCAAGCCTTCGGTTCCCGTGGTGCTGTTGTTTGGCGTGGTGGGGATAGGGAATATCTGGCCCCGCTGATCCGTAAGCCGGTAGTTCATGTAGATGCGAATCGTGTTCGGGATGTTGATTGCATCCAGCGACGCCAAGTTGACGTTAATCGCCGTCCCCGTGTTCGTAGCGCTGCCGGTATACAGGTTGGTTCCCGCCTGCCGCGTGACGCCAGACCGGCCCGGATCCATGACAAACGTGATCTGCGAAGGCGCTACGCCGCTGGCAATCTGCGCCGATAGCGCCGCGCCCAGGTTTGGCACGCTGTAGGTGAGGCGCCCGTTGCCGAGGTTGTTGATCCGCACGGTGGCTCGTGCAATCCCCTTGTTGCAGTCGTTGTTGGCCAGAAACACCATGGTCGTTTCCGGCTGCAGGATGGGATAGTCGTACAGAGTGGACAGCGGCAGGTAGATCATCCCCGATTCGGACAGGCCGAACGCGTTGGTGCCGTCCGAAGTGATCACCATCTTGGCGACGATGCTTTCGGGAATCTTGATGCCGAGCTTCACAGTGAGGTTGGTGGGGTTGGAAATCAGAAGGGTGGATGCCTGCGTGCGCGTGGGAGGCTGGGTAAAGGGAGCAGCGTTAAAGGCGGAGTACAACGTAGTGCCGTCGGCGCTGAACACGCTGCCGCCAATATTTTGAAGGGTGTTGAAGTTGCCGGCAAACAGAAACGGCATGTTGGCGGGGCTCTGCTGGCCCATCGCCTGGAGCGTCTGCGTGTTGTACAGGGTAAAGCCGGCCATAAACGTAGCGCCGTCGGGAGCCATGGAGAGAACGGTGGATTGGCCTGTGACAGTACGGCTGTTGAGGATGGTACCGGAAAAGACTTCGTAGAGGTAAACGACGGACTGGGAGTTGTTGTTGATGGTGCTCAGCCCGATGATGAAGCGGCCATCCGGGGTGCGAATCAACTTGCCGCGGAATGGCGTGATGATGCGGGTGGTGGCGACGGGCTGACCGGCGGGCGTGGGCGGAGGCGGAGGGAATTGAACGGGCTGAACCTGATTCTGCGAGGTCTGCGTGCGATCGAAGAGCAGTAGGGTGTTGTTGGTGTTGTTTGTACCGGTACCGCCGGTGCTGATCAGAACGCGGCCGTCAACGCCCACTTCGATCCCTTCCGGTTTGGCCGGCAGGCTCACAGTTTGTACCACGCCGCCCAACTCGAGGTCGATCACTGTGATCGTGGCAGTGCCGTTGTTGGTGATATAGAGATAATCGCCCTCCATCGACATCGCGGCAGCGAGGGGGGTTGTGCCGGTGGGGTAGGACCCGACGACTGCCTGCTCGTTGTAGTCGAAGATATCCACACGGTTGGCGGCGCTGTTCACCAGATACAGCCGGCCTCGCGGTTCGTCCAGCACAACGTCAGTCGGGGTTCCACCCAATTGCACCGTTGAACCGAACGTCCGGCCGACCGACTGGCCAAATGTGCAAACACTTGAAAAACAAGCGACTAATCCCAGAAGCAAACAAGACTTCTTCATAGACTCAGAAATGTGACTCCGGTGAATTGCAAAGAGGGCTTCAATTCGCTAGTCTAAACCCTTCCGGGCCTTGGAAGTTGCACTGGCCGAAACAAATTCAAGGAAGGCGGGTTAAACAGAGACTTGCCGAAGATTCGTGTGCGGAATGTGACGCGAGGCACGGTTGTAGCCGAAGCCGCGGATGTCGCCGATACAAGTGCGACCAGGCGGACTGGCTTGCTGAAGCATGAAGCGTTGCGGCCCGGAGAAGGGTTGTGGATTGTGCCCTGCGAAGCGGTCCACACCTTCGGAATGAAATTTGAGATCGACGTGTTGTACCTGAGCAAGACTAAAAAGGTGTTGAAACTCCGCCCGCGAATGCCCAAACGCCGCATCTCCGCATGCTTGTTGGCACACTCGGTCCTGGAACTCCCATCCGGCATGGCTGCGGCCACGTCCACCGCGGCGGGGGATCAACTGGAGTTTGAAAAGATCGTATGAAGCGAATTCTCTGGGCCGGAGTTGCACCTCTGCTGCTGGCATCGACGTGTTCCCGCCATCATGCTGATCTCAGCGCGGCACGGAGGAACACACCGCGCACGCAGCCAGCCATGCAGCGCCAGATCGATAACGCAGTAGACGCAGGGGAGGGCGACCTTGTCGTGAAGGCTCTGCGCGAAAAGATGTCCGCCGATCCGCAGAACCTCGAACCGCGGTTGCAGTTGGCCGCCCACTACCGGCAACTTGGCCACACCGAACTCGCCGTCGAGCACTACCGGTTGGCGCTTGACCGGTTCCCCGACAACGCGCGCGTCGTTCTTTTGCTTGCGCAGACGTTGCAGGAGCAGAATTCCACTCGACAGGCCGCCGATCTGATCGACCGCTTCCTTGCCGCTCATCCTCCGAAGAATTCCGACCTGCCGGCTTGGCTCGGCATCCTGCGCGATCAACTTGGCGACCTTCCTCGTGCCGAAAGCGCGCACCGTGCCGCGCTCGCCCTAAATCCGTCCAATGCCAAGCTCCACAATAATCTAGGGTACAATTTGCTGATGCAGGACAAGCGCCCGGAAGCGATCGAGGAGTTCCGCCGTGCGCTTGCCTTCGATCCCGCAATGCATACCGCACGCAACAACCTGGGATTGGCGCTGATGCGCGAAGGGTCGGCGGCCGACCGTCAGGAAGCTCTCAAACAATGGTCGCAGGCGGGAACGCCAGCCGCCGCGCACACCAATCTCGCCGCCGTCTTAATTGATCAGGGTCAGTACGCCGAAGCTCGCCAGGAGCTGGCAGCGGCGCTCGGCTACGACCGGAATTATTTGCCCGCTTTGAAGAATATGGAAGTTTTAGCCTCGTTAGAAGGCAAGTCAACCGTCAGTATCCCCGCGCGTCCTCAGAAGAAGCAGTCGGCTTTCCGGTTCATGGCATGGAAGGTCTGGCAGGCGGTGGCTGGCGTGGAAAGCAAGCCCCCTACGCAGCAACGCGTAACGTTGGCGGTCACCGAATAAGTCTTTTCTGAAGGAGTAGTATATGAAGAAGTTCTTTCTGAGGCTCTGGAAACAGGAACAGGGCCAGGATCTCGTCGAATACGCACTAATTGTGGCTGCGGTTGGCCTTGCGCTGATCACCACGGTCAACCAGCTTTCCACCGCCATCGTGAGCCTCTATTCGAGTATCACGCAGGGTCTTACCAGCATTGGCGCATCCGGCCAGTAAGTAGCCGGCGTTGGCCAACATCCAAGTCCCCAGGGACAAGCCTGGATCGCGGGCGGTGACAAACACCAGCACCGGCTCCAGCGTGGTGGGCAGGGTGTTTGTTTCCCTTTGCCTGCCCGATGCGGCAATGCTCGTTTCGGTAGTCGCCTTGTTCATCTCCTTATTCTTAGGGGACGGACCGGAAAAGCTGTTTCGCGATTCCGATACCGGCTGGCATGTCCGCAATGGGGAAGCGATATTGGCCGGGAAGCAACTGCCGCCGTCCGATCCGTACTCCTTCACCAAATCCGGCCAAGTGTGGTTTGCGTGGGAATGGTGCGCGGACGTGGCGATGGGCGCAGTGCATGGCTGGAACGGGCTCAAGGGTGTGGCGCTGCTTTATGCTGTTGCCGGAAGCGCCGCCGTCTGGGTCTGGTTTCAACTGCATTGGGCCTGCGGTGGGAACTTCTTTATCGCCTGCGCCATGGCAGCCCCCATGTTGACAACCCTCAGTCTCCACTGGCTAGCACGGCCGCACGTCTTCGGATGGCTGCTGGCTGTAGCCGCGTTGTGCCTGTTGGAGCGCATGCGAACAGTCACCCTGCCGCTGGCCGTGACGGTTTTTGGCGGTAGCGCCCTCTGGGCCAATACCCACGGAAGCTTCATTCTTCTTCCTTTGATGGCGGCTGCATACGCCTGCGGCGCATGGCTGTCAGGGCTGCTTTGGGACGGCCCTCATCGCCGTCCGCTTCCTTTTTTACACTTCTTATTAATTGCCGTTGCGGGCACGTTCGTCAATCCATACGGACATCAGCTCCACATACATGTCTTTGCGTATCTTTCCAACGGGGAACTGCTGGCGAGAATCGGCGAGTTCCAGTCATTCAACTTCCACGCCGCAGGGGCAGGTCAGGTGATCCTGACGGTGGCGTTGGCAATGCTGGCCATACCGCTGACGCTGGGCAACCGGCGCGCCGACCATTTCCTGCTGTGCTGCGGGGTATTGGTGATGTCGTTGCGATCGGCGCGCGGGCTGCCGCTGCTCGGCCTGCTGGTGTTGCCGTTGGGCAATGGCGCGATCACCGCAGCCTTGCGACGGTGGGATGTTACCGCAAAGCTGCGCCGCCGGCTCGATACCGCGCTCGCATATTCAGAAAGATTCCGCGCCCTTGAAGTACAATGTGGCGGGTACGCTGCCGGCGCCGCCGCGGTGACGCTGGCCTTCGTGCTCTTACAGGCGCCCGCGATTGCCGCCCAGACCGGCTTCTCCCCAAGGGAATTCCCGGTTCAGGCGTCCGCGGCGGTGGAACAGTTGCCCGTTGACGCCCGGATTCTGGCGCCGGACAAGTACGGCGGTTACCTGATCTACCGGTTCGCAGGCCGGCGTAGAGTATTCTTTGATGGTAGGAGCGATTTCTACGGTGTTGGGTTTATGCAGGACTACATCCGCCTCATCGAAGCGCGTCCCGGGTGGCGGGAGCAGGTGTCTCAGTTCGGATTCACCCATGCGTTGCTCCCCAACAACTATTCCCTGGTGGATGGATTGCGGCATTGGGGTTGGCAACAGATTTATCGCGACGGCACGGCGACGTTATTGAGAAGGAACTGAAATGGGTAATCTGGACCGCCAAAAAATCCTCATGATCTTTGGAGCAGCCCTCGTCGCTGCATTCCTCATGAGCTGGTTTGTGTACGCCAAGGCCGTGGCCCCGAAAACGGAAAAGACGGTGAAGCTGGTTGCGGCGGCGCGGGACATGGCCGCGGGCACGCGGCTCAAGAAGGCCGACATGAAGCTGATTTCCGTGCCGGAAAAAGACCTTCCGAAGAACTCGTTGATGGACCCCAACGTTGGCGCCGACCGCGTTCTTCTGTACCCTATCAATGAAAACGAACCTCTCGTCAGCAACAAGATCAGCACCCATGGCGGCATTGAAGGGCTCGCCGCAACCATTGAACCGGGCAAGCGCGCGGTCTCGGTGCCCATTACCGATTCCAGCGGCGCCGGCGGCTTGATCCAGCCCCGCTCGCATGTCGATGTGCTGTTCACTCGCACCGGTTCGATGAACGAAGCCGTCACGACAGTCCTGCTGCAGAACGTGACTGTAATGGGATTGGGACGCAACACAGAGGCAACCATCACTGGTGCTCCAGGCGCGCAGCCTGCGCCTGTCTCGTCGGGGAGCCGCGCGGCCACTTTGCTGGTGACCCCGGATCAGGCCGCCAAACTCGAATTCGCCCGCCAGTTGGGCAAGATCAGCCTCGCCCTTCGCAACCCGCTGGATACCGCCGTCGACCAGGAGAACGAGCCGGTGATTACCGCCGCGGATCTCAATGTCGGCGATGGTCCTAACAAGATGCGCCGCAGAGGCAAGGGCGGCCCGATTCCCAACGTGAAGAACGACGAAGTCTGGAAACAGCTTACTGCCGGCCAGCCGGTGGTGATGGCTACCGACGGCACATTGGCGCCCGCTCCCAAGCCGGTTAAGGAAGAGCCCAAGGAACCGCCGAAGCCCAGGTATGTCATCGATGTCTTCCGCGGGAACAAACACGTGCAAGAGATTTTTCAGTAGCGCGAAATGAAGAAGGACGGCAGTGGAATGTGGAAACTGATTTTCACCGGATGGCTCGCCGCGGTGGCGCTCACCGCGCAAACGGCGCCGGTACGGGAAATGAACATCCTTGTCGGCCGCGGCGAGTTGCTGCAGTTTGAACGCGACTTGAGCCGCCTGGTGATTGCCGAGGAAAAGATCGCCGATGCCGTCGTTGTCTCGCCGCGCGAAGTGATGGTCAATGCCAAGAGCGTCGGCAAAACGACGCTCGTGATTTGGGAGACCGGAGCTATTCCGGCTCGCTACAACATCAACGTGCAGCCGGACAACACCGCCACGGACACGCTTCTTAAAGACGTGCAAGGGAAGCTGCCGGGGGTCACCATCGCAGGCAACGCTGAAAGAATCGTCCTCACCGGCAACGTCAAGGATGCCGCCGAGAGCAAGCGCCTGGAGGCCGTCGCTGCTGCGTTCTCCAAACAGGTGGTGAACATGCTGACGCTCCCTCCGCCCACCGAGCCGCGTCAGATTCTGTTGCAGGTGAAGTTCGCCAGCATCGACCGTTCTGCTTTAACGGAGCTGGGCTTCAACCTCTTCAGCCGCAACCCCAAGGTTCTTGGCGCCCTCACCACCGGACAGTTTCAATCTCCCCGCTTCAGCCAGCTTCAGTTCGAGAACCAGGAATTCTCCAATTCCACCATCAACTTCGCCGACCTGCTGAACCTGTTTATCTTCCGGCCCGATTTGAACATCGGCGCAACCATTCGTGCCATGCAGCAGCAGAACCTGCTGCAGATTCTCGCCGAGCCCAACCTCATCGCGCTCGAAGGCAAGGAAGCCAGTTTCATCGCCGGGGGCGAGTTCCCGTTCCCCACCATGACCGCCACCACCACCGGCGGCGCTGTGTCGCCGGTCATCACGGTGCAGTTCAAGAAGTTCGGCATTCAGCTCAACTTCACGCCGACGGTTGGCGCCGATCAGAAAATCAATCTCAAGGTCTCCCCCGAAGTCAGCTCGCTTGATTTCTCGAACGCTGTAACGCTACAGGGCTTCCTGATTCCGGCCATCGCGGTTCGCCGCGCTGAAACGGAAGTGCAGCTCAAGGACGGGGAATCGTTCGCCATCGCCGGGTTGATGGACAACCGCGTCACCAACATCGTGACGAAGTTCCCCTTTATCGGCGACGTCCCGATACTGGGGCAGTTGTTCAAGAGCCGGTCGGCAAAGAAGACACAGGACGAACTGCTGGTGGTAGTGACGCCGCGGTTTGTCAGGCCGCTGAATCCGGGCGAGGTTCCGCAGATGCCGGTGAACATGGAGACGTTCCTCCCGACAACCCGCGAAGTGAAAGAGAAGCTCGACGCGAAGAAGAACAAGAAGTCGAGCGCGAAATCGGAGAAGAAGAAACCGGAGTTCGTCGGTCCCAGTGGCCAGGTGAAGCCGTAAGTCTCAGGAGTCTATCGTTGCGCGTAGCGTCGACAATTCGCAGCCCCAACCCAGCAAGACATGGCGGCGTGTCGATGCAGATCCTTGTCCTGATGGTCCCCGTGTTTCTCGGACTGATCGGCTTCGCGGTGGACCTGGGACGTTTGTACAGCGCCCGCGCCGAGTTGCAGACTGCCGCTCACGCCATGGCCTCGGCCGCGGCCGGCAGACTGATCGGCACTGATGTCTCGACGGCGGATGCAACAGATGAAATGCGCCGGTTGGTGGAGACGGGCACAGGCTACGGGAACAAATACGATTTCGGCGGCACGCCGATCGGAGAATCTTCCGGTACGCTCGTGAGCGAGATCGTCGAGCCCACCTACTATGCCACGTCCGCCGAGGCATCGGAAGAAGGCACCGCGCCGGATAACGCCGCCGGCGAAGTGAGTGGATCGCTCGCCAGGCATGTGCGAGTCGAGTTGACTGGCGAAACACCGCTCGTCTTCTGGCGGTTTCTCTCGCTTGCCCAGGAAGGCAAAGTTGCGATTCGTGCGCGGGCGGCGGCCGGTGTGAGCGCTCCGGTCTGCACTGCCTGTGCGACCGTGCCGATTGCCATCGCGCCCATCGATGCCGAGGATCCGGTGAACTATGGCTTCGTCACGGATACGCGCTACACGTTCGGTTATAGTTGCACCGGCAATCCCATTCCGCAGCCGCTTACCGGCGACGCCACGCGCATTCAGTATGTTCTGCTCAACCGCTTGAACGAAACCTTGACGACGTTTTCCGACGACAGCCAGCAGTTGTACCGCAGCGGCGCTCAGGGGCTGGTGCCGTCCACCACCAACGCACTTTCGTGCATGACCATCGGTGTGGATGAGTCTATCTGGGCTTCGGCGGGTACGGTGGCATGTAATACCAACCGTGTGCAGCCGGCCGTCACGTCCTTCCTATGTGGTTTGGCCACGCGCCTGGATTACTCCAACGTCCAGGGCTGCACGTCGGATGCGATTGCGGACGTGGATACCCTCAGTGCGCTGTACCTGCCGGACTCCGATCTGACCGAGGTGGCCAACTATGCCTCCTACATCGGTAACCAGCGGCGCATCATCACTGTGGCCATTGTCGATACAGTCAATCCCACGGGCACAATGCTCGTGCAGGGATTCCGCCAGTTCCTGGTTCAGCCGCTGGTGAACCAGACCGGCATAGGCACCAACGATTCGAACGGACGGTTTTCAGCCGTCTACATTGGTGCGCCGGTGCCTCTCAAGCAAGGCTTGGCGGGATCGTGCGGCGTGACCTCCGGCCCGGGAAAGGTGGTGTTGTACCGATGAACACCATTTATTCTATGCGGCGTCGCGGCAGTATCATGCTCGAGACCGTGCTCTTCATGCCGATCCTGCTGTTACTGCTGTTAGGCTCAATCGAACTCGCGCGCGTCACCTACACCTATTTCACGCTCCAGAAAACGCTCTATGCCATCGCCCGCTATGTCGGCACGCAGCGCGGCGTGAACTTCTGCGATGACACCGATGCCACCGTTGCGCTTGCGAAGAACTATATCCTGACCGGCACCGCCGACGGGACCGGCAGCCCGGTGGTGACCAACCTCACCGCCGACCAGATCCAGGTGCGCATCGAGCGCTACAGCGCCGACGCGGGCAGCATCGGCGAGTGCGACTGTGCCTCGTCCGGCTGCGATATCACCAACGGCGGCCAGAGCCCGGACTACATCGTGGTGTCGATACCCGATGGCTATTCCATCCGTTTGGCTATTCCGCAACTGCCGCTCGATCCGATACTGCTGCGGCCGCACGTTCGCGTGCCTTTCCAGGGAACCTGACCATGAGAAAGCCCAGAAGAGCGAATGGACAATCGACGGTGGAGTTCATCATTTCGTACGCCACAGTGTTCCTTCCGGTGACGATGATGATCGTGTTCACCTCCAACCTGCTGTGGGTGTGGCATGGCGTGATCGAATGGACCCGCGAAGGAGCGCGTTATGCGGTTACCCATTGCTGGCAGGGCGACGGCGGCAATGTGCGCACCTACATGCAGACCAACGTGCCGCCGATGTTCGATCGCGACCAGTTCACCCAGGGCCCGGCGGAAGTCACGATCAGCTATCTGTCCAAGGATCCCGATTCCGGTGAATTGGTGGACTTCACCTGCGACGCAGGCGAATGCTCGCGCGGCTGCATCCCCGATATTGTGAAGATCACCGTTGGCGGATACGAGTTCCGTTCCCTGTTCAGTTATCTCGGCCTGCCCGCTGTTGCCTTGCCGAATGTTCAGACCGTAGCTGCCATGGAAAGCGCGGGGTGCAATCCCGATACCGAGGAGTGCCTGCCGTAGGGCCGCCTGCCGCACAGAGGAGAAAGAATGTCCATTAGTTTGCTGGTTGCCTCCAACGACGAACACTTTCGGGAAATGGTTCGCGAGAACCTGCTCAACCTCCAAAACGCGAAAGTGATTGCGGAGTATCCCGAGGTGAACACCAACCTGTATATTCGCGTCCTGCAGGATCTTGAGCGGCATCCGGAAGCCGCCCTCGTGGTGGATCTGTCGTTCGATCCGGAATCGGCGATTCCGGCGATGCAGAAGGTGAAGCAGGCGGTTCCGGAACTGTACATCGTCGCGTCGAATTTTCAGGCCGACGGCGAAACGGTTCTGTCGTGCCTGCGCGCTGGCGCCAACGATTTTCTCACCCAACCACTGAAGCGGTTGGAATTCCGTGATTCGATGCAACGCCTGGAATCCACCCCGCGCCGCGTCAGCACCACCGGCAGCCGTCTCGGCAGAATCTACACCTTCATCGGCGCTAAGGGCGGCGTGGGTACCACCAGCCTCGCCGTGAATTTCGCCAGTGTGCTCGCGCAGCGCAAGCAGCAAACCGTGCTGCTCGATTTCGACTGGACCTCCAATGATCTCGCGATGTGTCTCGGCGCCACGCCGCAATACACGCTGATGGAAGTAGGCGAGAACGTCTCCCGCCTGGACCAGGCGCTGTTTGAAGGCTTCGTCACGCGCGATCCCCTCGGCTTCTATCTTGTTGGCCCGCCCGATTCGCTGGAACAGCGCGGTTACTTCACTGAACCGATGTTTCGTGAATTCTCCACGTTCCTGGTGGAGAAGTACGCATCGATTGTGATCGACGCAGGACGCGGCATCAACGACGACGTGGTGCTGAGCGCCATGCAGGCCTCGAATATGATCTTCCTCGTCGTCACCCAGGAGTTCGCCTCCATTCGCAACGCCCAGCGCTATCTGGCATTCCTGATGCGGATGGGCTTCACCCACGACCAGGTGAAAATCGTCATCAACCGCTATCAGAAGAAGCACGACATGCATGTCGCCAGCCTCGAACAGGTGAACTCCACTTTGAATCAGCCGGCGTTCTTCGGCATTCCCCAATCCCCCGCTTTCCTCGCTTCACTCAACAAGGCGCGGCCGATGGTGGCGGACCGTCAGGCTGCCGGGGAACTCGATCGTATCTTCCGCTCGTTTGTCGACAAGGCAACAGGTGTCAAGAAGGAGGATGTGGCAAAATCAGCATAGCCGATAATTTCTTAAGCTCGCTGGATTGCACTTCTCTATCTCTAGGATTCGCTGAAACAATATGAGCACTCGTCCCATGGCAAAACCCGGCTCGCAAGCAGACCGCTGGTTTGCCATCAAAACCCAGATCCACTCCAGACTGCTCAATTCGCTGACGCCTGACCAGTTGAAGGTCCTCAACAAGGAAGGCGTTCGCGAGCAGATCGGCAACGTGGTGGAGCGGATGGTGAAGGAAGAGAGCATCCCGATGACTGTCGTCGAGCGCGAGCGGCTCATCGAAGAGGTGCTGGACGAGGTTTTTGGCCTGGGACCGCTGGAACCGCTGCTCAAGGACCCAACCATCAGCGACATCATGGTGAATGGCTATGACAGTGTGTATGTGGAGCGTGCCGGACGCGTATCGGAAACCAACATCCGCTTCAAGGACACGGCGCACGTTCGCATGATCATCGACCGCATCGTCTCCAACATCGGCCGCCGCATCGACGATTCGTCGCCCATCGTCGACGCGCGCCTCGACGATGGCTCCCGTGTTTGCGCCGTAATTCCTCCGCTCTCGCTCATCGGGCCGGTGATGTCCATCCGCCGCTTCGGCAAGAAACTGCTCACCACCGACGATCTGCTGAAGAACGAAACCATGACCAGCGGCATGCTCGATTTCCTCAGTGGTTGCGTGGAAGCGCGGTTGAACATCGTCATCTCGGGCGGATCGGGCTCGGGCAAGACCACCATTCTGAACACCCTCTCCCGCTTCATTCCCGAAGAAGAGCGCGTCATCACTATTGAGGATACGGCCGAGCTGCAGATGCAGCAGTCGCACATCGTGCGTCTGGAAACACGCCCCATGAACATTGAAGGCGCCGGCGCAATCACGCAGCGCGACCTGGTCATCAATGCCCTCCGTATGCGCCCCGACCGCATCATCATCGGAGAGTGCCGCGGCGGGGAAGCCATGGACATGATGCAGGCGATGAACACCGGCCACGACGGGTCGATGACCTCCTGCCACGCGAATTCCTCCCGCGACGCGTTCTCGCGGCTGGAAACCATGGTGATGATGGCGTCGGCGAATATCCCCGATCGCGTCATCCGCCAGATGCTGGCCTCGGCCGTGAACATCGTCATCCACTGCGTCCGCTTGACCGACGGTACGCGCAAAATCTCCGCGATCTCCGAAGTGCGCGACATCGAAGACGATCAGGTGATTCTCGACGACGTGTTTCTGCTCGAACGCGCCGGTTTGAACCAGCGCGGACGCATCACGGGCAGATTCCACGCCACCGGACACAAGCCGCGCTGCATGACCCGCTTAAGGGCCTACGGTGTTCATCTGTCGCCGTCCATTTTCTCCGAGGAGATGGTCCTCAAGGATTAGCCCGGCATGATGTTCTTTGTCACATTCCTGATCTTCAGCGGCGCACTACTTGGGGCCGCGTATTACGTCTGGGTCATTCCGGCGAATCATTCTCAGGAAGTGCTTGCGCGGCGGATGCGCGAGCTGCGTGCACGAACCGGAACACGGCGCGCCGCCGGTGGCACGGACCTCATCCGCCGCGAGCACCGTGGCGCGTTCGCTGCCGTTGGCGACTTTTTCCAATGGGTCGGAGTCCTGCGCCGCTTGCAGGAAATCATCGACCAGGCCAATCTCCGCTACCGCGCAGCCGACGTCTTTGCGCTCTGCGTCGGCATTGGCCTGGCGACCTACCTGCTGTTTGGTTTGCTCGGTCTTTCGAATCTGTTTCTGCGGATTATCTTCGCCGGCCTCCTGGCGCTCATTCCGGTGTTCTTCATCATGCGGGTCCGCAACAAACGAATCGGCAAATTTGAGGAGCAGCTCCCCGACGCCATCGACCTGTTCAACCGCTCCATGAAAGCGGGCCACAACATCCAAAGCGGTCTCGAGACCGTGTCGGCCGAGACCTTCGATCCCATGCGTATGGAGTTCAAAAAGGTGATCGAGGAGATGGCCCTCGGCTCGCCTATTGAAGACGCGCTCCGCAACCTCGGCCGGCGCATTCCCGTCATCGACCTCAAGTTCTTCATCACCGGATTGATACTCCAGCGACAGACGGGCGCCAACATGGTGTCCGTGCTCGACAACCTGTCGCTGCTGATTCGCGAACGTCTGAACCTGACCGCGAAGATGCATGCCCACACTGCTGCCCAGCGCTTGTCCGCCGGCCTTCTGTGCGCCCTGCCATTCGCAGTGGGATTGGGCTTCTGGGTTGTGAAACCCGAGTACATCCGGCTGCTCTACACCGACGAAACCGGCAGCAAGTTTCTAACCTACGCCATCGTCTCGGAAATCATCGGCATCATCGTCATCCGCAAGATCGCGAGTCCCAAGCTTTAACCATGCTCACCGCACTGTTCGTCTTCATCGCATTCTTCGTCATCGTGGTGGCACTGCTCTGGGCGGCGTTCCACCTGTTCAGCGATCAGGAGGATCCGCTCGACGACCGGTTGTCGGAACTGCAAGCCAATCAGATAGCCGAAGGCAGTGCGCGGTCTCCGCGTCGCCGTGCCGGCGGCGGCTTTTCCAATAGCATCCTCTATCTCGTCAGCATCATGCCTGGTGGCGAGGATTGGATTCGCGGTACCGAGAAGGAACTGGCGCAGGCTGGCATCCGTAACAAGTCAGCGGTTGTGTATTACCTGATCTTCCAGGCGGCATTCTTCTTTCTCATGATGGGCGGGATGCTCTACCTGCAGCGCGACAATCCCTTTGCCACCAAGATCGGCGGCATGGCGGCGGCGTTCATTCTCGGATACCTGTTGCCGCAGCAAGTGCTGCATCGGCTGGTGGCACGCTACCGCACCAAGCTGCAGGACGCCCTGCCCGACACCATCGACTTGCTCGGCATCGTTCTTGGCACCGGCCTTGGTCTCGACCAGGCCATGCTGCGCGTGAGCGAGGAAATGCAGTACATCTACCCCGCCCTGGCGAACGAATTCTACACCGTGGTGATGCAAGTGAAGGCCGGCCAGGAGCGCAGCAAGGCGTTCCAGCAACTCATCCGCCGCACCGGCATCGAAGACATCAAATCACTCGCTGCCATGATCATTCAGAGCGAACGTTTCGGTACCAGCCTCTCGCAGGCCCTTAAGGTCTACGCCGATGCCCTTCGCACCCGCCGCAAACTCCGCGCGGAGGCCACCGTGGCCAAGGCCGGTATCAAGATGCTCTTCCCCATCGTGCTCTTCATTCTCCCGGCGCTTTTCGTCATCACCCTCGTCCCTGGCCTGCTGACAGTGCTGCGCGATCTCAAAGGCGGCATCGGCGCAAGGTAACTCATGGCGACTTTCTACCGGGGCGCCGGGCTCGACACGTACTGGCACAGCCGCGACGCACGAGTGCAAGGCTTTCAGGCGTGGGCGCCAACCAAGGAACCATCTATTCCCGGCGTAATGCACCACGTTGTTCGAGGCACCACGGTGAGCCCTTATGTTTCATTAACACGGTCCTATGGGATTGCGTTCGGCTACGCCACTATGCGCGGGAGGAGGCGTCCGTCAAAAGAGCGGCCTGCGTTTGTCTATGAGTTGGAGATTGAAGAGGGGCAGAGGCAGGTCCGGCTGGTGGACCCTGTCGTCGAGATAGCGGCGTCTGTGCCGCGTCCCGTGGAACGGTCGTCCTATCAGCATGATGGCGCTCAGAATTTTCTGTTGGGCGTAGTGGACCCGAAGAAGTTCGCCAAAGTCCTCCAGAAGACGTACCGTCAGCCGCCTCCGCAGGGTGGGACGCCACGGCCGCCGCTGTTGACGGTGGAGTTGGAAGCAATGGTGCGCGCTTTGCGGGACGCCGAGATTTTGGCGGTGAGTTATATCCCAAGGTTCTGCGTGCGGGAGCGATATGAAGTGTGGTGAGGTGGCTATAGCAATGGCGGAGAGCAGACGATATGCTAGTCAGGCGACTTGTTTTGGAGTGATGCAATGGTCATTGTGAAGAACATCCCGTTGGCGAAGGCAATCTCAAAAGGGAAGCACATACGATTGCTTTCAGTGGACGTCGAAGCCGACTACCAGACTCCGTTCGCCTGCGTCCGCTATGCCGTGGACGGGGTGGAAGAAGAACTCGGCATTTGTGTTGATTTGGACAAGCGGGTTGCTTTGGACGCGCCGGACGATCCGGCCCATCACAAGGAAATGGATACGGCGGTAGAACGGTTGATCCAGTTCCTGCGGACGCCTCGGGCAGACCGGCTCATCAAGAAGACCAAGGGCGTGGTGATTGGCAGGCATTACCGCGTGTCGCCACGACCGCTGGAATTCAGCGGCGCACACGCCGACTAATCCCAGACCCCTCAGGACAGGCTTCATAATAGAGTGCATGGTTCGCCTTTCGCGTTCTGAATTTGCCGCCTTGCTGCTGTGCGGAGTGGCGGGAAACCTCTCCGCCCAAAAAGACTGGACTCCGCTCTTCGACGGCAAATCCCTCGCTGGCTGGAAGGAAGTTCCCTTCCGTGCGCACGGCGAGGTTCAGGTCAAAGACGGCATCATCGTGATTGGCAAAGGCCATCTTACCGGCATCACCTGGACCAGGGATTTCCCCAAATCCGGCTACGAGATCCGTTTCGAAGCCATGCGCATTGACGGCGGCGATTTCTTTGCCGGCATCACTTTTCCCGTAAAGGACTCCTTCTGCACCTGGGTGAATGGAGGATGGGGCGGCACGGTTGTGGGCCTTTCCAGTCTCGACAACGAAGATGCCTCCGAGAACGACACCTCCACCAATCGCGACTTCGTGAAGGGCCGCTGGTACGCCTTCCGCCTGGTGGTGATGGACGACCGCATCCAGGGGCACATCGACGGTGAACTGATCATCGACGCCGGCATCACGGGCCGGCAAGTGGGGCTCCGCCCGGGAGAGATGGATTTGATGACGCCGCTCGGATTCGCCACCTATTCCACCGTCGCGGGTCTGCGCAAAATCGAATACAGGCGCCTTCCGCCGAAACAGTCACCGAAGCAGTGACAGCGCTTACCCCCGGCAAGCCCGGCGCTGTATAATGCCCTTGAGCAGCGGCTTGAGATCGCCGCTACAAGGGAGACCAATGAACAGGCGTTACTTCTTTATGGGTTCACTCGCGGCTGCCGCGGCGCAGACCGCCCGTCTTAAGGCCAGTCCGAACGACACCGTGCGCGTGGCCGTTGTGGGTTGCGGCGGGCGAGGCAGTAGCCACGTCGGCGCGTGGACCTCGCAGGACAATGTGGAACTGGCCGCTCTCGTCGATGTTGACGACTCGCACTCGGAACGCTACATCGGCAGCTTGCAGAAACGAGGCAAGCAGCCCGTCCCAACTTTCCGCGACATTCGAAAGGTTCTCGAAGACAAGAACATCGACGCCGTCTCCATCGCCAGCCCCAATCACTGGCACACGCTCCAGACTATTTGGGCGTGCCAGGCCGGCAAGGACGTCTACGTCGAGAAGCCATGCTCGCACAATGTGTTTGAATCAAAACAGATTGTCGCCGCCGCGCGCAAGTACAACCGCATCGTGCAGATGGGCAGCCAGAGCCGCTCCTCCGCCGCCTTGCAGGAAGCCGTCCAGAAGATGAAGGACGGCGAATTCGGCGAGATCTACATGGCTCGCGCGCTCTGCTTCAAGTCTCGCAATACCATCGGCAAGACGCCTGTGGAAGCTGTGCCCCCCGGTGTCGACTACGACATGTGGACCGGCCCCGCCCCCATGCGTCCCTTCACCAAGAACCGCTTCCACTACAACTGGCACTGGTTCTGGGACACCGGCAACGGCGACCTCGGCAACCAGGGCATCCATGAGGTGGACATCGCCCGCTGGGGCCTCGGTGTCACGCATCCGACGAAGGTGACCGCTATCGGCGGCAAGTTCATGTTCGACGATGACCAGGAGACGCCCAACACCATCAGCGCGTCATTGGAGTTCAACGTCGGCGGCAAGCCGAAGATGATGACCTTCGATGTCCGGCACTGGTACAGCAACCACGAAGCCAACATCGGCGGGGAGCGCGCCGGCAACACCATCGGCAACACCTTCTATGGCGCCAATGGTTACCTGGTGATCGACGGCTACAACAAGTATGTGAGCTTCATGGGCAGGGAGGGAAAGCCCGGGCCCGCGCGCAGCGAGCGCGACCATCACTTTGAGAACTTCATCGCGGGTGTACGCAGCCGGAAGACCACCGACCTCAACGCCGAGATCGAAGAGGGCGCCATGTCGTGCGTGCTGATGCACCTGGCCAACGTTTCCTACCGCGTCGGCCGGACGCTCCATTGGGACGAGAAGACCTGGTCAGTGAAGGGCGACGCAGAAGCCAACAAGCTTCTCACTCGCAACTACCGCGCGCCGTACATCGTTCCCGCAAAGGTCTGACGCAGAAGTAAGGGTTCATTTCTCAGGCCGCGTAGCGGATGATCTCCAATTCAGCTTGCGGATCGATACGGGCGAGGAGCGCATCCACTCGCACCATCACCTCGTGCTCCAGCTCAATGTCACCGCACTGCTCACACTGCAAGACGGGCAACGACTTGAGGATGACGATGGCGGTGTCTCCTGTCTTGAACGGCAGATCGGTAACGCGTGGTTGAAGCGCGTCCCCAGCTACACGGCATTTCATGACTGCATCCGGCACCGGCTGCTACGACGCGTCCTGATCTACCTGCACTCGCTATACTGACCCCATGAGGATGTTCCCTCTTCTCCTTACCGCCATACTTGCCTGCACCCTGGCCGCCCAGCCCGCTCCTGAGCACGGCAAGCGGTACAACCGGCTGATCATCAGAAACGCCATCGTGGTGGAAGGCAACGGGACTCCGGCGGCCGGCCCTCGCGACATCCTCATTGAGGGCAGCAAGATTTCCAACATCACGGGCTCTCGACCGGCCGCCGGCGTGGTCGCCGACGCCATCATCGACGCCAAGGGCAAGTACGTCACTCCGGGCTTCATTAACATGCACGGGCACACGCACGACGAGCGCGGAGGCGTAGCCATGGACGTCAACTACGTCTTGAAACTCTGGCTGGCCTGCGGCATTACCACCGTGCGCGATGTTGGCAGCGATATCGAGAAATCGAAGAAAATCCGCGCCGCTTCAAAGGAAGGTAAGATCGAAGCCCCGCGCCTCTTCCTCTATCCCTTCTTCGGCCGTCCACGCGATCCCGAAGCCGCCATCGCCCGCGTTCGGCAGTTGAAGCAGCAAGGCGCCGATGGCATCAAGATCGTCGGTATCTATCGCGACACCATGGACGCGATGATGGAAGAAGCCCGCAAGCTCAGTCTTCCCGTCGCCCATCACGTCGGCGTCGAAGAGACCAATGCCTGGGACAACATTCACAACCGCACCACCACCATCGAGCATTGGTACGGAATCCCCGACGCAGCCCTTCCCGATGGCGTGCAGGGTTTCCCGGCCACCTACAATTACAACGACGAAGTGGACCGCTTCCGCTACGCCGGCCGTCTCTGGCGTGAAGCCGATCCCAAGCTTCTCACCAAGGTTCTGCAAGGCATGGTGGACGCGGGCGTGGCCTGGGATCCGACGCTCAATATCTACGAAGCGAGCCGCGATCTGCAGCGGGCCCAGACTCAGCCTCAGTTCGCCGAATATCTCCACCCCGTGCTCGCGCGCTTCTTCGCGCCCAGCAAAGACAACCACGGTTCCTATTTCTTCAACTGGACCACCACGGACGAAGTGTTTTGGAAAGAGAACTACCGCATCTGGATGAACGCCCTGCGCGAGTACTCACATTTGGGCGGCATCATCACCACTGGGGAGGACGCCGGCTACATCTACCAGATGTACGGCTTCGGATATCTGCGCGAATTGGAACTGCACCAGGAAGCGGGATTCCATCCCCTCAAGGTCCTCCAACACGCAACGCTCAACGGTGCCTACATCCTCGGCCAGGACCGTTCCATCGGCCGCGTTCGCCCCGGCTGGAGCGCCGATCTGCTGGTCACGAACATCAATCCGCTGGAGAATCTCAAAGGCTTGAGCCCCCTTTCCGGCGGCATCCAGTACACGATAAAGGACGGCATTGTCTACAGTGCCCCGCGACTCTTCGAGGAAGTCAAGACCATGGTGGCCGCCGCCAAAGGCCAGGAGAAAAGCCGCGTTTCCGGGCAATAAGCTTAGGCCTTCTTTGGAAACCTGGCCACCATAACCCGCATTCGGCCTTCTTATCAGTGTTGCTCCGAAAATAACGGTCCATTGGACATTCTGCCGCGCTGTGGGGCGGGCTTCAGCCTGCGCGGGACTTCAGTCCCGCCTCCGCGAGTCCATTTTCATCCATCGTGGTGGCCGGCCAACGAGCCGGCCATGAGGGTTCATCGGTGTGAATCAGTGGCCAATAGGTCCGTTCTCTTCTGCCCGGGCCTCGCGAATCGCAGGCACATCCAACACGCGCGTGCCAGGATGCTCCACGGCCCACACCAGCGCCGCGATCATCTCATCGAGCGTCACCAGCCCCAGCCGCCTCGCACCATCTGACCCCATCGCTTCTCCGAGTTTGTAGAAAGGAACCAGCACCAGCGGCCACCACCGGCCCGGTCCCAGCACATACCATGGCCGCAAAAACGTGGCAGGCACGCCCGTATCGCGAATCAGCCTTTCGCACTCCTGCCGCACTTGGATGTAAGCCTTCATCATCGGCGCAGGCTGCGCGACACTCACATACACCACGTGCCGAACGCCCGATTGCGGCAGCACCTTCACCATCTCCTGGACGCCAACCAGATCCACTGCGCGAAACTGCTGTTCCTTCCACGGCGCGGGCTTAGTCTCCCCCACCAGGTGGACCCACGTGTCGACGTCATTGACATGATGACGGTAGCTTGCGGCGTTCAGGGGATCGCCGGCCACCCCCTCGCATCCCGTGGGGAGCTTGCTCATTGAGCCCGCACGCGCGACAGCCTTCACCCGGTGTCCCCGCTTAATGAGTTGCCCAATCAGGCGCCGGCCCATGAACCCGGTTCCGCCGGTGAGGAATACTTGTGCCATCAATCTACGTACGCGCCGTACCGGGCCGCCGGATTCGCTACCGCGTCAAACTGAACACCAGAGTCTCGATGACAATCCGCTCATCCGCCGGACGGTCGCGCAAATCCCGGTCCGCACGATACAACCCCGTCAATGCCTGTTCAATCTGCTTGCGCGAAAACGCATTCACCGTGGTGAACACCTGCTGCGCCCGCGACGGCCACATCCCGACGCCGATCCTGGCGCAATGCGCCTGCAACTGTTGCGTCGTCTTCAGTCCCTCCTCCTTTGCGATTAGCGCAAAGCGGAACTGCGTCGCCAGGAACGTCAGCGCAAGGGGCAGATACTCGCCGTCGCGAACCAGCGTCTCCAGCAGATCCAGGCTCCCCGCCCGGTCGCGCCGGCCGAGGGCATTCACCAGCGCAAAGATCGTGGTGGCGCGCGCATCCGGCGTGAGCGACGCGATGTCCTCCTCCGTAACCGCCCGCTTCCCACCTGTGAACAGCGCCAGTTTCTCGATCTCATTCGCCAGCCGCGTCGCGTCAGCGCCCAACGATTCCACCAGCGACTCCAGCACCGCCGGCGGGATATTCAACCCGCTGCGTTTGGCGAGATCGGCGGCCAGCTTCCTCGCCTCGTCATCGCTGTACATCGTGAATTCCACTACGTTCGGAATCGCAGCGTAATACTTGCGCAGCCGTTCCATCTTGGTCTTGTCGTCGCCGTCAAAACTGAAGCGGTGGCAATCGAACACTACGATCACATCAGGCGTCGGATTCTTTGCGTAGGCCGCCAGCGCCGCCACACCGGGATCATCGTCGTTGATCGTCCCGCCGCGGGGGATGGCGCCTTCCGCGCCCGACACCCACAACAGACGCTTGGGAGTGAACAGCGAAAATGAACTGGCATCGTCAATGACATCGCGTACGGATACTTCATCGAGATCGAAACGAACGTACCCCTCCTCGCGCAGTTCTTCCGGCAGGAACTTCTCCACCATCTGTTTGCGGCACACACGGCGCCGGTACATCTCCGGGCCTGTGAACAGGTACAACGGCGCAAGCGTGCCGTTCTTAATCTGCGTCAGCAATTGAAGTGGCGTCATGAGCTAGAAAGATTCGAGAATAGCAGACACCACGCCCTGCGCCACCTGCTGGCTGAGCCGGTTCAGCGCCGGCTCGCTTTCCTCAAAGTAGGCGAGTGAATTGGTGCTGATTTCATACCGCTCGCGGATTTCGAGAGAGCCGTTCGTGTACAGCACTTTGCCCGTGGCCTTCTCCGTCAGTTCCACTTTCACAATCACATTGATCTGCACACCGGCGGCGCGCCCGGTATTTGTGTCGAACGTGGTTGGGAACGACAGCACATTGAGCACTGTCCCCCGCAGCACCGCGTCGGCATTGCGTTCCTCGCCCACCACGCGGTAGCGCGTACGCGAATTGAACTCCCGCGTCACGGACTGCGCCATCCGCTGCGTCAGCTTGTAGTGCGTCGTGTTATTGCCGAACGCCGGTACCGCGATCGTCTTAATGGTCTTGGGTAGCAAATCGGCGTGGCCGGACACGTGATAGCCGCATCCGCTGAGCCACATCGCCAGCACGCCAGCCACAGCAATCAGCCGCACACCGCCTCCACTACTCGCGCCGCATTCACCGCCGGCAGCCGCAGATTATCCACCCCTATCCAAAACCAAAACGCATTGCGATGGTTGCGATCGGGCCGTATGTTGCCGATGATGAGCCCGTCCTGTCCGGGCACGCTCGGATTCGATGGCGGCTCTTCGTCCGCACCGCGCACATCCACGCCCTCCGTGCGAAGATGCAGTTGCAGCGCCTCCACCGTGGTGCTTTCCGCAAACTCCACCCACGCTGAAATCATGTATCCATGAAACACCGGCGCCTGGATCAATCGCAGTGACGGCATCGCCCCGTTCGCGCCAAACAAACTCGCCAGATGCCGCTCAATCATCTGCTCCACCGCATCGAGCGAATACGGCGATTCCTCGCCGTAAGCGGCCAGCAGGGAATACGCAAGCTGCGTGTCGTAAACCTCCTTGGGCATCGCTTGAAAGCTGAAGAGCTTCACCGTCTGCTGGTGTAATTCGTCGATGCCGGCCTGCCCGCGCTCACTCGCTGGTTCAAACACTTCCGCCAGCCAGTGTTTCAACGGGAAAGGCCCGCGCAGCAGATTGTGGAACTCCGCAAGCGCGATGGCCGCCGGATGCGCCACCACCGCCGGGTATCCGCTCGATGCCAGACCCGCCGTAGGCGCACACAACCGCGCCGTCGCCACATCCTCCAAAGTGCGCGTCAGGTCGATCAACGGCATGCCCGGCGAGGCATCCACGAGAATCTCGTGGGCCCTGCGGCTGCTCACCGCCGATCCCGCCAGCACCACCGCATCCGCCCCCGCCAGGTTCGATGCATCCAGGGCCGTGATCACCGCGAGCTCCTCGCCCTCTTCGGTGAACTTGCCCGTCTCGGCTTCGTCCGCTCCAATCAGGTGGAGCGTCCATGCCAGTTCCCGCTGCCGGAACACTTCACGAACTTCTTTTCCGGCGAGCGATTCGCCGCCGACGATTGCGATTGAGAGTGATTTCATTCGGTAAAGCTAACTTGCCTGCTGCTGCGGTTGCGCGGGCGGACTGGTCTTCTTCATCAGCCGCCGTACTATTCCGCCGACCCGGATCACGATCCCACTACCCACATACACCACCGCCATGGCGAGCAGCACTGGCTGCGAGTAATTCAGTGTCAGATAGATAAAGCTCGCCAGCAGCACCACCGTGATCGGCGCGCGCGGCCGCACCAGGCTCAGATCCTTAAAGCTCCGGTAGCGCCACGTGCTCACCATCAGAAACGCCAGCAGGCCCATCAACGCCAGCCACGCCGTCGCCACAGGCCACCATTGAATCGGCACGCAATCGGCGGCGTACACCACTGCGGCTACCATGCCCGCCGCAGCCGGTATCGGCAGTCCCACGAAATACTTGCGGTCCGGACGGCCCGGATTCTTCGGCACAGGATTGGTCACCACGTTGAACCGCGCCAGCCGCGACGCGCCGCACAACAGAAACAGAAAGCAGAAAAATACACCCGCGCGGATGAGGTTATCGTGGATCGCGGGAATCGAAGTGAAGTCCACAAACTGGATCCCGAAAACGTAGGCCAGCACCGCCGGCGCGATCCCGAACGTGATCACATCCGCGAGGGAATCCATCTCCCGCCCGAAGTCCGATTCCGTGCCCGTAAGCCGCGCGATGCGCCCGTCCAGCCCGTCCAGCACCACCGCGATGCCGATAGCCTTGGCCGCCACCTCGAATTGGGGCACCGATCCCACAAGGCCGCCCTTCACGGCCATCGATCCTTCCAAACACTTCAGTATCGAGAGAAACCCAAGATACAGATTACCCGCGGTAAACAGCGTCGGCAGCGCATAGGCTGCGCGGCGCGGGCGGCGGCTCTGCTTGTCCACAAGCGCTGAGGGGAGGTTGAACTTCGTCATGTCGTCCTGCTTAGGACCCTTTCTTGCGAGCCAATATCGTCGATCCGGCGGCGACCCGCTGCCCGTTCTGCACTGCGATCGCCCATTCCGGTCCAAACCACACATCCACGCGGGAACCGAACTTGATCAGACCGATCCGTTCCCCCACCGCCACCTTGTCCCCGGCCTTCTTCCAACAGACGATGCGCCGCGCGATCAGCCCCGCGATCTGCTTGAACACCACGCGCGACCCGTCGCCTTCCACCACCAGCGTGTTCATCTCATTATCCGTGGATGCCTCGGGTTTACTCGCCACCAGGAATTTTCCCTGCTGGTAACGGACTTCTTTTACGACACCGGCAATCGGAGTCCGGTTGACATGAACGTCGAACACATTCAGAAAAATGCTGATCCGCATCCCGCCGTCTTCGGGTTTAACCACTACCACCTTGCCATCGGCCGGCGACACCGCAACGGGACCGCCAGGGATGGCACGATCCGGGTCGCGAAAAAAGTAAAGGCAAAACAACGCCAGTAGAAAGAGAGGAATCCCAAACGCAGGCCGACTGAGGTACGATACGAGCAGTCCACCTGCGGTGAATCCGAGGGCGTAATAAATGCCATCAATAACCATTCATTGTTCTCGGAACCATTTTCGCACCTTGCCCCCACTCTGTGCGCTGATCACATCGCTCTGTCTGCCCGAATTCGCGATCGCCGAACGCAAATCCTACACCATGGAGGGCAGGCTCCAACCCACCTGGTTCTCGATGGTCTTCGTTCGCGTCAGCGGTGTCGGCACCGGCTATAACGCCCGCCAGGAGGTCTACTGGGACGGCAAGTTCAAATTCAAAAACCTCCCGCAAGGCGCCTACTCGGTCTCGGTGGTTGTGCCGCGCATGGGCGAATTCCGTCAGACTTACAGCGTCGGGCCCAGCACCTCGGACAATCGCGGACGTGTCAAAGTCACCATGGTGCTCAACCCATCCAAGGCGATCCGTACGTTCACCGCCAAGGAACGATTCACGGTTCCTGCCTCGCGCCTCTCCATCACCGAGAAGGCGTGGAAGGAATACATGGACGCCCAGAAGAGCCTCAATAAAGAGGATCGCGCGGGCGCCGAAGCCCACCTCGAAAAGGCCATCGAAATCTCCCCGCAGTTCTCCGCCGCCTGGAATACGCTGGGAGTGCTCGCCTATCAGGACCGCAAGATGGATCTCGCCGAAGAGCGTTTTCGCCAGGCCGAGCGGTTGGACCCCCTGCTCTTCGAACCCATTGTCAATCTTGGCGGAGTGCTGCTTCACAACGGCAAGTACGACGAAGCCCTCACGTATAATACGCGCGCCGTCGAGCGTCGCCCCAAAGACCCCCTCGCCCACGTGCAGTTGGGCCTCACCTACCTGCAGATGAAACGCATCGACGCCGCCGTTCGCCACCTGGAACAAGCCAAGCAGATCGATCCTGGACACTACGCTTTTCCCCAGCTCATCCTGTCGGATATATATTTGAAGCAGGGCAATCGCATCGCCGCCGCCAGTGAATTGGAGAGTTTTCTACGGTACCATCCCGATTACGAGATGGCCGATTCCCTCCGCAGTGCTATCCGCAAACTCCGCGGCATCCACGAACCACCCCGCCCCTCCAGCGGCAAGTAGACTGGAAAAAGGACGACGCCTTTGACGAGGTCAGACAACGAGATGCGAAACCGAGCCGCGCGCGTAAGCAAGCGGTTTTAGGAATTCTTCACAGACTCTCACGGTCACGGCTCTATTGCCGCATTCCGAGCCACTCGCCGTCAGGGAGTGGTCAGCGTCATCCGCATGCACACCTTTGACGCTGTGTTTAGCGCACCGATCCGAATTTACGGAGAGGATGTTACACCAAGCAGGGATGGCGCCAGTCCCGATTCGTCATTTCACCTGGAACGGGGTCACATAGCGAAATGAGTCCCCCGATACCGTGAAGTTCAGATTGTATGTTCCGGTGAACAGCCCTTTCGTACTGAGATTGAAGATGTAGCCGCCTGTGGGCCCAAGAGTCGAATCGAAACGGAAATCATTATCCGGGTTTGCGTTGCCTGACGCCTGCACGGTACCGGAGATCGACGTGGAAACCTGCGTAACGCTGGTGGCGTGGAGAGTAATTCCCGAAGAAGACAAATCGTTGCCGCTCCCGTCGCAAAGTTGAAGCTTAATGGGGTAGGTAGCGCCGCTTTGCACGGCTTTGGTCGAATCGTACAGGAGGCAAACGTGGTACAGACCCGCGAACTCAACCGAACCGATGGTAGAAGGGCACGGCCGCGGAAAGCCACGTTGGTCAGTTGTGACGGGATTTCCCGAAGCATCGGTGCAATAGCCCACCGGCACACCGCCGATGGCGGGACTGTTCGCTGCGGGAAAATTGGTCGGCGTGGGTCCTCCGTTATTGAGCGTTGGTCCCAGAAGCGGATTTGTGCTATTCATGTCGCCGGGGCCTATCAGACCGTTCGGAGCAGCGTTACCGCCAGGACCACAGGTAGCATCACCCGCTATGTTGTGCCCTAATGAGACCACTGCGCCGGGCCCATTTACCCAGCAGACAGGCCCCAAAGCTCGTGTAGGGCTGGCGAGGATACTATTTTTCACTGTGACGCTCCCCGAATCAGCGAAGGCGGTAGCGATCGCGTCGCCCACACCGCCATTCTGGTTCTCGAAAATTGTGCTGAAGCTGATGACTGTGGCGGTGGCGTCGCCTCCAAAGTGAAGGATGCCGCCTCCGCCATACCCGTTGTTGCCCGTGTTGTAACTGATGGTGCTATTCAAGATCGTGAGGTTGCTACCCCAGGTGAGAATCCCCTGCCCGGCATTATTTGTAATCGTGGTGTTTCGAATCAACGCGGTGCTTTGCCATACGCCCACGACGGCCCCGTTGGCACCTGTAAGGGTCACTCCGTCCAAGGTAAGGTTGCTCGTGGTGCTGGGAACGGGGCCCGGATCGTGGGCCACACGAATGATCCCAAATGGCGGCGTGCCGGCGGCACTACTTCGCAGGATGGTTGCGCCATTGCCGTTGATCGTGAGCACGCTTCGAACAAAGGGCAATCCGGACGGTCCGCAACAGTAGAAACCCGAACCATCGTCGGCCACTGCCGTGAGGGTGTAGCTGCCGTTAGGCGCCAGATTGATGACGTTGGTTTCGCCGTTGGCGTTGGCAGTCTTGATCGCAGCGATCAGGCCAGCGACGTCCCCGTCCGCAATGTTGAATATCGCGGCTTGGCTGGCGCCTAGTGTCAATAAGGACAGGAGTCCGAGCCTTATTGAAGTGAAAGACCGGCGACGCGCGGCAGGGCACGTTCCCTCCGGCGTGAGCATGTACAGGTATTGACTTCGTTTCACGGGCATCTCCTCCCCCTCCTCCCCGGAGGGATTAAATCTCAATACAAGAATTCACCGAGCACAAAAATTCAGCCAGCGATTCCCGCCGCTGACACCCTTGTCTGCAAACCCAGCCGATCATAGGTCCCTGCAGCGAGAATGTCGTCACCCGTTCGGGTGAATTCCGTGTTAAAATATGCCAACCAGCAATGTACACCCAGGCGGTGCTGCTTGAGCTCATAGGCGAAATCTACGAGTCCGCCCTCGACCCGCAGTTATGGCCCAAGGTCCTGGAACGGATCGCCAGCCAGGTTCATGGCGAAGCGACGGTTCTGATGGCCCAGGACAGTCTGAACTTGAAATCCACGGTCACACACGCCGTCCGCGTCGATAGCGCCGTCGAACGTGAGTACAACGACTACTACGGGGCCCGAAACATCTGGGCCATTCGGGGGAGAGACTACTTCCGCTCCCGTAAGGTCTTCACGAGCGAAATGGTCTGCACCAAGGCGGAGTTTGAGGCCAGCGAGTACTACCAGGACTACCTCAGGCGCCTGAAAATCTCCCATAGCATCGGGGGAACCTTCGCCGACGGCGACGGCGGAGACCAGTTGATTCTCTCCGTGACGGGTTTAACCCAGCGGGGCCCGTTCGAACAACCGGAAGTGGACCTTTTGCAGCTCCTGCTTCCTCACTTCCGTAGATCGCTGCAGCTCCACTGGCGGATAGACTCGCTGGCGGGGCAACGCGACCACCTGAGAGACACCCTCGACCGCTTGCCCTGCGGCTGCATCCTCACCGGACCTTCCGGAGAAGCTCTCTACCTCAACGCGGCGGCCGAACAGATCCTCCATGCCAATGACGGTCTCGCTCTGATGCGAGGTGTCTTGACCGCGGCGCACAGCGGAGAATCGCGTCGCTTGCGGTCGATCCTTGTGTCTGTTACCGCCACCGGCCTGCACCGAGGCACCGAGCCCGGAAGAGCCATCTCCATCTCGCGGCTCTCCGCACGAAGGCCGTACTCCCTTCTCGTGATCCCCGTCACCTCACCGGACGCGAGCACGCCCAAAAAGCGCGTCGCCGCTGCAGTGTTCATCACCGATCCCGACCAGGCGCAGCCCGACCTGGACCGCGACCTGCGCGATTGGTTTGCCTTCACCAAAGCCGAAGCGCGACTGGCCATGGCTCTGTTGCCTGGGCGCGGTCTGAAGGCGGCCGCCGATGAGCTCGGAATCTCGCTGAACACGGCCAAAACCCATCTGCGGAACATCTTCGACAAAACGAACACACGCCGCCAGGGCGAACTGGTCCGCCTGCTCATGACAGGACCGCGAACCATCCGCCCAATTCCCGGCCCAGGCCACGCGCGGGGAAGACGTGGTGACTGAAACTCGCTCGCCCCACGGGACGGCTCATCTTGCCGGCGGCCAGCCACGTGTCCCCGCCAAATGAGGACTCCCACGCTGGATTGGGGCACAGCGCGAGCCACCCGGCCGGATCGTATCTGAACCGGCCCGATGCCCGGGACTTCATCCCGTTACGATCAGGTAGTTAACGCCACGGGCATTCAATTACGCGCAAAGTTCGGCGAAGTCTTTGTGCTTGTCCACGCTTCCCGAGAATAGCCGAAACGTACTCCTCGCGCAGACGATCCACCTCCGCGATGCGCTCCTCAGGAGTGCGTGCCGCCCAGTACGCGGCAGCTTCGTCCTCCAGATTCTCCTGCCCCACGAGGCGAATGGATCGCTGCATACTTCTATGATACGTTGGCCGCTCGACCATCTGTTCCCACCCAACCGTACCCGCCCCTCCAGCGGCAAGTAGCCGTTGCCTGCACCTCTTGCTATCATGCAGGCAGCATGAAGCAGGCGCAAACCGTCCAATACACTATTCGCGGTGTCCCTTCTGATGTGGACGAAGCCCTTCGAAGAAAAGCAGCGAAGAGAAAACTGAGCCTCAATCAAGTCATTGTCGAAGAGCTCACCGCGTGCACCACCGGCGCGAAGAAAAAGGCTGACTTCTCCGACCTTGTTGGGCGCTGGAAAAAGGACGACGCCTTTGACGAGGTCATAGCCGCGCAACGCCAGATCGACTGGGAAAAGTGGAAATGAGAGCCGCTCTCGATACCAATCGCCTCACCGACTTGTTCCGGGGTGATGAGCTACTGGCGGAGAGGCTTGGGACGTGCGATGAAGTGTGGATTCCATTGATCGTACTCGCTGAGATACGCGCCGGCTTTCTCGGCGGAAAGAAGCGCAATGAGAATGAGGTCCTGCTTCGTCAGCTACTGGCCAAGTCAACGGTGGCACTCCTGTTCCCCGGCAGAGAGACTGCCGAACAGTACGCACGGCTGTTCGTTCAACTCAAGCGCGCCGGAACACCCATCCCCGACAACGACCTATGGATCGCGGCTCTGTGCCTGGAACATGACCTGATCCTCGTCACACGCGACCGGCACTTCGAGAGGATACCGCAACTGCCCTGCACCTGGTTCGCCACTTAGTTCCCACCCAACTGTACCCGTTCAAACCCCGTCACCCCCGAATCCCCCAAATAGAACCGGTCCTCGAAATCCACACCCTTCACCACGAACCACCCATCGTCCTGACGCTCGAAACTCTGCACCCCCGGCGCAGTGGTGAACGGCTCCAGCAGCGACACAAACTCGGTCCCCGTACCGCCCCGCCGCGCCATCACATACGGCACCGGCACCAGCAGGTTCGGCCCCAGACCATTCCCCGTCACCACGGTTGTCGCCGGCCCTGCAAGCATCCACACACGCAGGCTGCGCCCGCGCAGTTCAAAGGCCGTCGACAACCGCTCCTCATCGTCGTACAGCAGCGTCAGGCGATCGACAAACAGAGCCCCCGTCCGCGGCCCGCCGCTCAACTGCTGCCACTCAAAACTCACCGACTTCACCGGCAAATCCACCACCCCGTCATCATTGCCGAGGTAGTGCGTCCACGTGCTGACATCACCCACCTCCATCGTCTTCCACCCCGTCCAATTCACCGCGCCCACCGTCCTCACAAACCGCTCATCAGTGGCATCGTTCAACCGCAGCGCCAGCGTGTGACCGGACCCGTCGCCATACACCATCACGCGCAATCCCTCGGGCGCTTTCGTGGGCTGCTCCACCGTCACCGGAGCGCTGTACAGCAGGTAGCCCGCGCCATTAAACTCGTAGCCGAGCTTGCCCGAATGCCTCCCATCCGTCACCTGTTCATTCGTGATCTGGAACGTGCCGCGCACCGCGCCCGTACTCGCAAACACCGAGCCCGTGTTCACTGGCGTACGCGGCGTCCCATCGAACGTTAACTGCCACGCCCCATCCGTCTCCGCCGCTCGATTCGACGTCAGATGCTGATAGCCATTCGCGCCCGGAAACCCCGTGTACGGCTTCAGATCAAGCTCTGATGTCACTGTGCCGCCGTTGTGATACACCCAATCAAAACGCCGCGCCCGTCCGTCCGTCGCCTGCGCGCGAAACACATCCACCGTGTACTGATCCGTCACCAGCATCGTGCGGTCCATGCGAACGCCCGCATACGCCGAACCAGCGTCGGCGCGCGCCGCGCGAAAGCCCTCGCCGAAATCGCTCCACAACAGCCGCCCCGTGGCCTGCGCCTGCGTCTGCTGATCCACCACAACGGTATTGTGCGCCACCGTCAATTGATCCCACGTCCCATGCGTCGGCGCAGCGTAGCTTTGCGTGCCAGGGTCCACCGCCAGGATCCCGCCGTTGCCGAACGATACCATCCCAAGCTTGTCGTAGTGACCATGCCCGCCGCCATGCGGACCGAACTTCATGATCACCGTATGGTCCGTTGACGGCGCGCGCAGCACCGCGTAACCGGAATCCGGAAACACGGCACTCGCCAGTTGATCGAACGAAGCCGCCGGCAACTCCGGCGTCCCGAACATCCACGCCTCCCGGCCCCGCGCTCCTCGCCGCGCGACCGCTGCAAACAGATCATCGCCGTAGTGTGTGTAGGCACTCTCGTACAACCGTGCCGCGCTCGCCAGATTCACTGCCCCGCTATCGTTGAACGCGGGCAGCGTCGCGTCGGGAAACGCAAGCTGCAACGGCGCCGCGAACATGCCTTTCAATTGCGGAATGCCCCACAAGTCGGTCCCGTTGCGCGCGGCAATCTCTGCCAGCGTCACCAGCGGATCAAGTGCGTAGAAATGGTAGCTCCACGCGCCTTCGTACCAGAACCCCTCGCCGAGAATCGACTTCTGCATCTGAAACCGGAACCCGCTCTTCCCGTCGATCGCCGCGTCAATCAACGCCTGATCCCCAAGCGCGAAACCCACTGCCCCGATGGCTCCGTTATGCCACGATTGCCAATTGCTGACGCCCGCATCATAGCGCTGGATTACCTCCACCGCCCCTCGAAGCAGGTTGTTCTCAATGTCGCTCCGGTCCTGCGCCGTCAGCGCATCCGACCCAGCCAGCAAGTCGTAGGCATACGCCAGCGGAATCAGCCACACCGATTCATCGAGCGTCTGCGCTGATGCCCGCGCCGCGCTCCGCGTATTCCGGTTGTTGACGTCCTTCAACGGATAGCCGAGGTACTTGCCCGCGTACTGCCGCAGGATCCATGCAGCCGCCTCGGCATAGCGCTGCTCGCCCGTCATACGGAACGCCAGCGCGTTGTTGCGAGCCGCCACCGACAGATCGTCATGACGCCGCATCAGAATCACCTGATCGTACGGCCACCCCGAATAGGTGCGGTTGTCAACGGTGCAACGATGCGTGGCCGGCGCTTGAAACTGAAGCGACACGCCGTGCACCGGGCACACATAGTAGTGCGGCCATTGCCCGCCCTCTTCCGGAATCGCCATCGCCCGCAACCCAAACCGGTCCACGTGCGACTTCGGCCAGTTGTCCACTGACGAGAGCAATGCGGCTCGCGCATCGGCGGCCCACTTGATTGACCCGGCAATATCGCGCATGCGTGCAATATCGTCCGGAGAAAGCAGTCGCGGCTGTGCGGCAAGCAAGCCGCCGAAAGCCGCCAGAAACAGCAGCGGTCGTACGTTCACGCTTCCATTATCGAACGCCTTCGATCGTAACGAGCTTCTCCACCCCGCCCACGCGGATCTTGAAAACGTTGTTTCCGATTCGCGTGCCAAGCCGCACGGTGGTGAGGTAAACTCCCGTGTTCTCCGGCGGACCCAGTATCTCCGTCGAAACCACCGACCCGCCGCCTGACTCCACCGTCACCTCCGGCGTCGGATCGAGCAGCGACAACCCGGCTGTGTCAATGTTGCGGAACCAGATTCCCGCCACACCTCCCGGTGTCCCCTCTTCGTATTGCCAGATCACCGAGATACTATTCACATCCTTGCCGCGCACTGCGGTCCAGTAGGGGACGCGAGCCGTGCCCCCCGGTCCACCCGTTATCTCCAAAAAGCCCTGGTACGCCCCCGCGTTCACCGTCGTGTTCGTCCACGAGAACTTCACGGTTTCCGACGCCCCTGCTTCCAAGGTCAGCGCCTTCGTCGACAACTCGGGCTGCACCGCGTCGCGCGTGATCACGTTGATCGTGAGATTCGCCGGATTCGTCCCCACGTTCGTAATCGTAAAGTCGTTCGATACCGCCTGCCCCTTGATCTCGCCGAGACTCAGCGTCACCGGACTCACCGCCGTCGTCGCATTCATCATTCCTGGAAAATTCAAAATCCCCGCACCCGTGGTCATCACTTCGATCTTGTCCGATCCCGCCGGAAACGGATTCGCACTGTTCACCAGCAGCGAGCGATACTGCGCCACCGTCAGATTGGGCCGCGCTTGTTTCAACACTGCCGCGGCCCCCGCAACAATCGGTGCGGACAAACTGGTCCCCGAGGCAAACGTGTAAAAACTCGTCGAAGGATCGTTGTCGACGGTGCCGCTGTCCGCGATCCAGATGGATCCGCCGATCGCCAGCAGGTCCGGTTTGATCAGCGCATCCGGCGTTGGCCCGCGGCTCGAGAACGACGACACCACGTTGGACTCCTGCGCAACCGAGTTGGCAAACGACAACCGGTATCCTCCGCTTGGATTCGCCGCGACGGCATCGCGCAGTGTGAACCCGTTGGCCCGCGTCACGCTCATTCCCAGCAGCGTTGCCGAACCAACGTTCATGCCAAACAAAGCGCCCGCCGCGTTATCGAAAATCACCGCCGCAATCGCGCCCGCATTCTGCGCGTTGTTGAACTTCTCTTCGAATGTGCATGTCCCCCGCTGGATCAGCGCGATCTTCCCCAGAAGGCTGTTTGCAGGGTAGGCGCCGCACCCCAACCCCGTACGGTCAATGTCGATGATGTCAATCATCTCTCCCGTCAACGACGGAGCATTCTCGCTGTTCGATGCCGGCTCCGCTCGTAGCGCCGTGTTCGGCAGAATCACGATTGAGGGCACCGCAAAACCGCGGTCGTTCTGCGTGCTTCCCACAGCAATCGCTTCCGGCACCGCGCTGTTGTCGCTAACTGTTGCCAGGTCGGGCCCGCTGTTCGCCGCCGCCACCACCACGATCACCCCAGCTTTGATGGCCGCGTTGATCCACCTTGTCAGCGACATATCCTCCGCATAAGAAGTCGCCGGGCCGCCCAGGCTCATGTTCACCACGTCCATGCCGTCCTTCACCGCGTCATCCAACGCCTGCACGATGAAGTCCTCCGACAGGCTCTCTTCGAATTCGTCAAACACCTTGTACATCCCGAGAAACGCCTTCGGCGCCGCCCCTGCGATCTTCCCGAACGGCCCCGTGTGCACCACACCGGCCGCCGCCATGGACGTGCCCGTGCCGTGCCCAACAGAATCCTCCACCGTGCCGCCGTCATAAGACCGGGCCACGATGATCTTGCCCGACGTGAACAAACGGTTCGACGATGGCGAAAACTTCGGATAACCATCCGGCGCGGTTATCGTCGAATCCTGAAACGCCGCGTGATAGGGATCGATGCCGGTGTCCAGCATGGCGATTTTTATCCCCGTTCCGGCCTGGCCTTCTCCGCCAACGGTCGCCCAAGCCTCGGAGAATTTTGTCAGCGCCGCCACGTGATCGAGAAACGGCTTCAGCTTCCGCACCGGATTCACGCGCACGACGCCTGGCATGTTCTCCAGCGCCGCGCGATCCGCGCTCTCCACAATGATCGCGTTGGCAACGGTGTCCACGCTCGCCCGCACCTTCACTTTGCGCCGCGCCAGTTCCCGCCGCGTTTCCGTTTGTTGCTGTTGCAGCCGCGTGCGCTGGGCTTCAAACGCGACACTGCGCCGCTGCTTCCACGAATGCGCCATCGGCGCTTCGTCCAATTCCACAATGTACCGGTTGGGAACGTACTGCCCGAATGCGAGCGACGCAAACAGAAGGAGAAAGGTGGCACGGATCTGCATGAGTAGGGTCGAATGCTCCTTGGTGGGACGCGTTTTTCTTTAACACTGTTGTACCGCGGAAAGTTGCCGTTGTCCCGTATCCCAGGATAATCGGCAGTTCGCCATTGGAACTTTCTCTCCCCCGATGGGGTTCGTTTTGTTTACACAATGGAGTTGATGTTTCGGCTCGCTATCGCTCTCAGCTTAATCTTTATTAATGCAGCCTGGGCCGGAGAAAACGCCGTCACCTCTCCCAAACGTGCAGCCAACAAGCGCCATGTCCGAACGTCGGGGATTTCCCTGAGCCATGCCCGGCAACTCGCCGTCAGAGCCCGCCTCGTCAGCAAGCGCGACCGCGGCGAAGGCGAAGATAAGGGCGATCGCGAGTCCCGCACCATCGATCCCGACTTCCCGGACGGCATCGCCGGCGGACAATCCGAATTCTCAATGGCAGTCGATCCTACAGGCAGGAACATCGTGGTGGGCTTCAATTCCCCCACCCGCAACTCCGACCCCACCTCCATCTCAGGAGTCGCCTACTCAACCGATGGCGGTGAAACATTTCAGGACGGCGGCGTACTCCGCACTACCAGCAACGGCATCGACCCTGATGGCATCGCCGTTCCCCGCCTCCATGGCGACCCCGCCCTCGCCTGGGTCCCCGGCGGCGACGGATGCAACTTCGTCTATGCCTCCATCCTTGAGGCCGGATTCCCGGCCGCTGGACCGTTCACAGGCATCGCGTTCACCCTCGGTATTCACCGTACCCGCGACTGCGGCAAGACTTGGGAGGGCCCCTTTGAAGTCCCCAGCGCCACCAATCCGCATGGCCTGATTTCCGCGGGCTCTCCTCGCGACGATGCCGACAAAGAACTGCTCGACGTTGACCCCGAAACCGGTCGCGTCCTGATGACCTGGACCAACTTCACGCTCACTCGCTTTGCCCCTGGCGGCACTGAAATCTCCGCCTCCTACTCCGACGATGTGATGACCGGCAATCCGCCGAAATGGTCCGAGCGCGTCATCCTCAGCGCGAACATCAGCGACGGCGGCGGCCACGGGTCAATGCCGCGCTTCGGCCCTGAAGGCTCCAACACCGCCTACGTTGCCTGGTCCTGCGGAAGCTTCGGTTACAACGTCTGCTTTGCCGCCTCCGCCGACAACGGCACCAGTTGGGCCACCAGCGTCACCATCCTTCCGCAGGACTTTGATATCGCCGACGAGATCCTCGGCAACGATCGCATCAACCAGTTCCCTTCGCTCGCCGTCGACCGCTCCACCGGCCCCAACCGCGGCAACATCTATATTGTCTACCTCACCAACGACGAAAATGATGGCGGCGACATCGCCGTCATTCGCAGCACCGATGGTGGTAAGACCTTTTCGCTTCCCGCTCTGCTCAACAACCGCCCAGGCCGCGACCGTTCGCAGTGGTTCCCATCCGTTACCGTCGATGATGCCACCGGCCGCGTTTCCGTCATCTTCTATGATCAGAGCTACGCCAACACCGGCGATCTGACGCAGGTGTTGCACACCTCCTCCGATGACGGCGGAATCACCTGGTCGCAGCCCAACCCTCTCACCACGCGGCCGTTCCATGCGGGCTACGGCAACGATACATCCGAGCCGAATCTCGGCGACTACATCAGCGCAAGCTCTCAAAACGAAGTGCTCTATGCGGTGTGGGCCGGTGCCCCCAATCGTGCGGGTTTCACCGATGGCCAGCCGGCCACGTCGATGAGTTTTCCGATGATGTTCTTCCGCAAGTTTTCGGGCAACGCGCTCCCAGCGGTGGATCTGCGGGAGGTAGCCGCCAAGGGCATCGGAGATGACATTGCGCTCACCATTCCCCTCCGAAACCCCGTCACCAATTCACTCAACGTGGCGCGTCTGCAAGGCGTCAACGCAACCCTCAGTACCGCCACTCCAGGTGTCACGATTCGGAACGCTTCATCCTCTTACGCCGACATCTCAGCCGATGCAGCCGTCGCAAATGATACGCCATTCACCTATGCGCTCGACAGCGTCTTCGTTCCCGGTACGCCCATCGAATTCGATCTGACAATTGAAACCACCGCCGGAGTCGTGCGCCGCCAGTTCACACAGAACACGGGAACGCCGCAATCGAGGATCATCTACTCAGAGGATTTCGAAACTGCCGCTGCCGGTGCGTTGCCCGCCGGTTGGAGCGCGCAGCATGGCGCGGGAGCAACCACGGTTCCCTGGGTGACCTCACAGAACTTCTGCGGCGCCACATCCACCGGGCTCTTCCATGTCAACGCCGAAGACGGCCGCGGCTCCAACCATTCCCGATGGGAGCGGGTCTTTTCGCCGTCATTCGACATCCCCAAGGACGCGCAGTATGTCACTCTTGACTTCGACATCTGCTACGACACGGAAGATGACAGCGATTTCCCGGTCACCGGCTACGATGGCGTGACACTTCGCATCACCGATCAGACTCCTGGCAACACCGTACGCAGTGTCTTTGCCGAAGCATTCGCCGAAGAATTCCAGACCGGCTCGATTCTCCACTTCCCCAAGCACTTTGCCTCCAGCGGCGACCCGAGCTACCTCGGCGCCATCTCCGCCTGGAGCGGCGATTCGCGGGGCATGCTTCACGTTTCCATGAAGCTGCCCGGCATGGCCGGCACGACAGCCCAACTCCGTTGGGAGTACACACAGGATTCCAACGCCTCCTGCAAGGCTGTGCGTCCCATGGCCACCACTTGCGGAGTCCTCATCGACAACATCGTCGTCCGCGGCGTGACCCTCGGCCCTACGCCGTCCGCACCGCCGCCGCCTTCCGCAATCCGCGTGCTTCCACTTCCGCGTCGCGCATTTTGAACTTCTGCAGCTTCCCTGTCACGGTCATCGGAAACGCATCCACCATCCGCACGTGCCGCGGGACTTTGAAGTGCGCAATCCGCCCCTGACAAAACTGCACAACCTCTTCCTCGTGCAACGACGCGCCCGCCTTCACCCGCACCCAGGCGCACACAATCTCCCCATACTTCTCATCCGGCAATCCAAACACCGATACATCGGCAATCGCCGGATGCGTGTACAGAAACTCCTCGATCTCGCGAGGATAGATGTTCTCCCCGCCGCGAATGATCATGTCCTTTGATCGTCCGCGAATCCCCAACGACCCATCCGCATGCATCAGGGCGAGATCCCCGGTATGCAGCCACCCCTCGGCGTCAATAGCAGCCGCTGTAGCTTCAGGGTTCGCGTCATAACCGCGCATCACCATGTATCCGCGCGCGCACAACTCGCCCACTTCCCCCACCGCCATTGCTTGCCCCGTCTCGGTGGAGACAATCTTCACCTCAGTGCAAGGCAGCACATCGCCCACGGTGCTCACGCGCTTCTCCACCGGATCGTCCACGTGCGACAGCGTGATCACCGGACTGCTTTCCGTCTGCCCATAGGCAATGCTGATCTCGCGGCAGTGCATGTCGTCCATCACCCGCCGCATCACCTCAATCGGACATGGCGCTCCAGCCATCACCCCAGTGCGCAAACTCGTCAGGTCGAACCGGCCAAACTCCGGATGCTGCAACTCCGCGATGAACATTGTCGGTACTCCGTAGAGCGAGGTGGCCCGTTCCTCATGCACCGCCTGCAGCGTCGCCAGTGCATCAAACGAAGGCGCCGGCAGAATGAGCGTGGTGCCCGTGAGAAAGCACATCATGCTCGCGATCACACACCCGAAGCAGTGATACATCGGCACAGGGGAACACAACCGGTCGGCGGCACTCATGCGCAGCCGCTCGCCGATCAACCACCCGTTGTTCACCAGATTGCGATTTGTCAACAGCACACCCTTCGGAGACCCCGTCGTTCCCGAAGTGTACTGGATATTCGCAATATCCTCGGGCCCAATCACCGCTCGCGCGAAGTCCCTGCCGCCCGCGAGAAACGCCTCCCACGTTGGGTGTTCGAAGTAGATTACGTCACGCAACGCGCACTCCAGGCCGCCGCGCGCCTCTTCCAGAATCGACCTGTAATCCGAACGTGCATCTTTCTCTCGCAGAAACAGCGCCCGCATCCCGGACTTCCCCAGCACATAGCGCAGTTCATAGGAGCGGTAGGCCGGATTCACATTCACAAGCACCACGCCCAGTCGCGCCGTGGCAAGCTGCAGGTAGATCCACTCCGCGTTGTTCGTCGACCAGATCCCCACACGATCGCCCGCGCCCAGCCCCAATCCTGTAAGCCCGCGCGCCGTGGCCTCCACACGCGCATCCAACTCGCTCCACGTCAGGCGGATCTTCTGCTGCGTAACCACCAGCGCTTCGCCGTCCCCATGCGCCGCCACCGTCCGGCGGAACCCTTCATCAATCGTCATCTCCAGCAGAGTCGCGTCCGGCCCCTTGACGTAGCTGAGCATCCAGGAAGTATAGTCCAACTATGTTCTTCATGGAAGCGTTGCGCGGCGTACGAGTGCTCGATCTCACCCGGCTCCTCCCGGGCCCAATGGCAACCCAGTGGCTCGTTGACATGGGCGCCGAAGTGATCAAGGTGGAAGAGCCCGGCGTGGGCGATTACATGCGGACGATGCCGCCCGAAGGCCTCTTCGAATCCATCAACAGCGGCAAGAAGAGCGTGGCGCTTGATCTCAAGAACGAAACCGGACTAGAGGCGTTCCTCAAACTCGTCGACTCCGCCGACGTTCTGGTGGAAGGCTTCCGTCCGGGCGTCATGGACCGCCTCGGCTGCGGTTGGGACTCGCTTCATGCGCGCCACCCGCGTCTTATTTATGCAGCGCTCACTGGCTACGGCTACGGCAATCCCTACAGCCAACTCGCCGGTCATGACATCAACTACCTCGCCATCGCCGGAGTGCTCGATCAGATCGGCGTCAAGGACGGTCCGCCTGTCATTCCCGCCATTCAAATCGCCGACCTCGCGGGCGGGTCCATGCAATGCGTAATCGGTATCCTCGCCGCGCTGCTCGAACGCGCCCACACTGGCCAGGGCAGATTCATCGATGTGAGCATGACCCACGGGTCCGCCCTGTTATTGCCGGTTCCGTTGGCGCAATCCCCTCCCTCGCGTCGCGGCGCAACCAGGCTGAGTGGCCATTATGCCTGCTACAACGTCTACCGCGCTCGCGATGGACGATACCTCGCCGTCGGAGCATTGGAGCCGAAATTCTGGGCGACACTCTGCCGCGCACTCGGCTGCGAGGATTTCATCGCTGACCAGTACGCCGAAGACCCGCGCCGCACAGAGATCATTCAGAAGGTCGCCGCCCGCTTTGCCACCAGGGACGCCGAGGAGTGGTTTGCCGAACTTCGCTCCATCGACGCCTGCGTCACGCCCATCCGCACCGTGGAGGAAGCCGCCGTCGATCTCAACCTGCGCAAGCCCCGTCCCGGCAACGCCCCAGCCCTTGGTGAACACAATACGATGCATTGATCTCAACCGCTGCCCGGTACTGCCTTCCGTCGATTGCCGCCTTGTGGGGCGGGCTTCAGCCTGCGCGGGACTTCAGTCGCGCCCCCGGCGAGTCCATTTTCATCCATCGGGGTGAGGGGTTATCAGTGGCCATCAGGACCCTCACGCCCTGAGACATGTCCAAAAACATTTTGATACGACCCTAAGAAATAATCGCCCTGCCGGCGCGTCTTTAGTGCAATGGCAGAAGACCGGCTTGCGATTGAAACCTGCGAGCTCACGCGCCGATTCCAATCCCGCATAGTGGTGGACCGGTTAGAACTGCGTGTTGCGCAAGGCGACGTGTATGGGTTTCTCGGCCCGAATGGCGCGGGAAAGACCACCACCATCCGAATGCTGTTGGGACTCATACGGCCTGACGAAGGCAAGGTGCGAGTCTTTGACGAACCCTTCCAGTCGCGGCTGCTAGGGCGGATTGGTTCCCTGGTGGAGACTCCCTCGCTGTATCCCCACCTCACCGGACGCGAGAACCTCGAGGTGACACGGCGGCTATTGGGGACCTCACGGACCGCCATCGAGCGCGTACTGGAGATCGTGCGGATGGCGCGCGACGGTGCGCGGCTGGTACGGGAATACTCGCTCGGGATGCGGCAGCGCCTGGGACTGGCCGTGGCATTGCTCCATTCGCCGCAACTGCTGATTCTCGATGAACCGACCAACGGGCTCGATCCCGCGGGTATCCACGAGATGCGCGACCTGCTGCGGCGAATGCCTGCTGAACATGGAGTCACGGTGTTTCTCTCCAGCCATCTGTTGAGCGAGGTGGAGCAGATCGCCGGCTCAGTCGGAATTCTGCAGCAAGGGCGGATGAAGTTCCAGGGGACGTTGCGCGACTTGCATGATCGCCAGCAAACACAGATACGAGTGGGGGTACGCGGGGGACGGTCGTTAGAGGCGGTATCGAAGCTTCAGGCCTGCGGGCGCTCGGCCACGTCCACCGACGCTGACTGGCTGGTGGTGGAGGACAGTGGCGAGGCGGCAGCCGCCATCAACGGATTGTTGTGGCGCGAGGGTTTCGAAGTCTTCCACCTGGCGGCGGAGCGCAGATCGCTTGAAGATGTGTTCCTGACGCTGACGGGAGATTCCCAATGATCGCGGCAACGGCACGGGCAGCGCACGCGGAGCTGTTGAAGCTGAAGCGCACGTTGGCATTCCGCATGATCTTTGTCGCGCCGTTGCTGGTGGCGCTGTTGGGATTCTTTGTGCAGTCGTCGCAGTTGTCGCGCGGGCGAGGCGCGACGGCGGCGAACCTGTGGAACGTGTTGTCGCGCGATTCCTATTCCATCTGGGCGATATTCCTTCTGCCGTTGCTGATCACGCTGGAGACGGCGCTGTTGGCTGGGATTGAACACGGCGAGAAGCAATGGAAGCACCTGTTCGCGCTACCGGCACCGCGGGTGTCGATCTTTCTGGCGAAGTATTTGGTGACGCAGGGAATCGCGCTGCTGAGCACGCTGCTGGTGGGCCTGCTGGTCAGCGTTTGTGGATGGCTGCTGATGGCGCTGTTTCCTGCGCTGCGGGCTGCCGGGCCGCCGGACGTAGGGCTGATTCTGACGAGGGCGATGTCCTGCTGGCTCGCGGCGGGGCTGATTTTGTCCGCGCAATTGTGGATCGCCTTGCGGTGGCCCACCTTTACCGTTGCTGGGTGCAGGAATGGCGGGAACCTTCTTTGCGCTGTTCGCGGC
>JACQZR010000214.1 GCA_016213775.1 Acidobacteriota bacterium | reverse complement strand
CGTTGGCGGTTCCAATCCGGATTGCCTGCACGGGGTATGGGGACCGGCGGACGGGGCGGCCTTGATCATAGGCACGGAGCATCGCTTTCGCGCGGGCTGACTCGAACCTGTTTCCCGATTGGGCTTCCTTTTCGAACTGTTTGCGGGAGTGAGGGGCGAAGGTGATTTCGGTGGATTGCCATGCGGCCTTGATGCCCGGCTTGATGGGTGTCATGTGGGAATTGAGGATGCGGTTCACCACGGCTCCGAGGGCCGCGCCGTGGGATTCGGCCTGTTCCAACTTCCCGCGTGGCTCGGGATTCTGATCACCGCCGCAAAGGATCATGAAGAGCGCGGTGACGCCGGGTTGCGCCGCTTCCACTGCCAACTGAGCAAAGCCGGCGTAGTCACCGCTCACCTGATAGAACTCGCCGGGGAGGGTCGTGTTGTGGCAAGCGTATGCGAAGAGCACGGCGCGCAATTTGCCTTGCGGAGAATGAACGGCGATCACCGGCACGTCATGATCTTTTGGGCCTTGTCGATTGACTCCGAATCCGTAGCCGTTTCGGCCCTTGACGCGGCGATTGACTGCGAAGTCCGCCGAACCGTGCGCGATGGAAAGATGTGCGGGCGCGAGGTCGCTTAACGCCGCGCCGGCAACAGTGACGAGCTTCTCTATGAGGTTGTTGGCGTAGTCATCGAGGGCCGCCGTTTGATCCGCGGTGAGCGTGTACATGGTCATCAGGTTGGGGCGCACGACGGGGCCTGAATGCGTGTGCGAGGAGTTGAGGAGCAAATGGGCGCGTTCGATGCCATACTCTTTGGCGACGCGCGCGGCCACCATGTCAGAGACGGCGCGGGGAAGACCGATCAGGTCAGTGGTGACGATCAGGGTTTTGCCGCGGCCGTTCTCAATGGCAAGCGCTTTGGCCCACAGTCTGTGGACTGCGCCTTCGGATGGTTTGCTGCGTACCGCGTAGCCGGAGAGCCAAAGGGGTTGCGCGGGAGTGATGTCGATCCGCGCGGCGCCGACGGCAAGATCGCGTCCGTCCGCGGAGGCAATCGCGAGAAGTAGAAGCCAGAATCGGAGCATGGCCCCAACATCGTACGACAGTTGGGGCATGGACGGAATGGCGCTTATTGCTGCTGCTGTGCCTCGGCGGGCTTAGGCTGGTTCGCCTGCGCGAACTTTTCGAGTTGTGCGAGTTGGCCCTTCACAAGGCTGATGTCGGGCGAGCCCTGCGGCAACATCGCCATGTATTCCTTCATGCTTTCCATGGCGGCGGGAACCTCGTTCTTTTGCGCGAGCACGATTCCGAGCACGTGGCGCATTTTCGGAAGCCGCTTGCGGGGGTCCGCTTTGATGCCTTCGCGAGCGCTTTTTTCCGCGTCATCGAGATTCTGCAGGTTGAGGTTGGCGACGGCGGAGTAGAAGTACGCTTCGGGGTAATCGAAGGGGTTGAGCTTGACGGCCTTGCCGGATGTTTCGGCGCATTCCTTCCATTTCTTCTCGGTCCCATACATCATCGACAACTTGACATAGGGCTGAACGAGTTTGGGATCGGCAGTGATCGCATGCTCAAATGCCTTGCGGGCCTCTTCAGAGTTCTTCTGGGCTTCGTAAACGAGGCCGAGGTCGGTCCAGGCATTGGCGAACTTGGGATACAACTCCACGGCCTTCAGGAGTTCTTTTTGGGCATCGGGGAACTTCTTTTTACGGGCGAGGTCGCGGCCTTTTTCAAAGGCTTTCTTGGCATCCTTGGGGGCGAGTGCACTGGTGGCGGAGAAGGTGAGGCCTTCCACGTTTGCCATGCGGCGCAGGATGATGGTGCCGATGTCCGGATTGTCCATGGAACGGCGATTGGCGAGGCTGACAGACTCCGAGCGGTAGCCGGCCAGGGAGGCGCGGATTTCGCAACCCATCAGGTCGCGCTCGCTGATGCCGCGGCCGCCGAAGCCACCTCCCATGCCGCCGAGACCGGATTGCGAGCGGGAATTGCCGCCCATCGAGCCGAAGTCGCCCATGTTACCGACGCTCGCGTCTGCCATCATCGCGGTGTTCTGGCCAAGTTGAAACTGGAAGCGCCCTCTGCTGTCAGTGTAGGCCTCGGGGCGAGGGTTACCATTGCAGATCCGCTCGATGACAACGGTTTCCGGAGGGGGCGTACCATCGTCGAGCACAACTTTGCCCGAGAGGAAAATGGGACGCGGAATGTCAACGGGAAACTGCTGTGGCTGCGGGGTGGTAGTTGTCGGGATCGACGTTGTGTTGCGGGAATTGCCCGTTCCGGTTCCGGTGGTACCTGCACCCGTTGTGCCGCCGCCCGTTGTGGCGCCACCACCGCCGGTGGTTCCTGTTCCCGTTCCCGTGCCCGTTGTTTGTCCTTGCGGCAGAGCCAACTGCGCGCATAGAGCGGTTAGCATTCCCACCTGTCGCAGGCGCGAATGAATAGAGTTAGCACCCATACAAACCTCCTCACCGTCCCCAAACCGTTTCCGACACAATTATGTCACAATCCTCGCTTGGGGGGTGGTTAGGCGCGAGCTGCGCGCCATCCGGAGTCGAGAATCTTGCGGTGCTCTTCCAACGTTGCTTTTGCTACCGCTTTCGAGGCAAGATTTGTGAACTCGCCCGGGTCGCGGTCGTGATCGTATAGTTCTTCACCGCCACCCTGGCCTTCCCAACGGATGTAGCGGTAGCGGGCAGTACGGATGGCGCGGCCCGTGATGTCCTCGTACTTGAGCTGCGTGAAGGCGGCCTTCTTCCAGCGGCGCTGCGGATTGTCGAGCAGAGGGACGAGGCTTTGCCCTTCCAGCGTTGGCGGCGGCGTGAGTCCGCAGAGCTCGGCGATCCCCGGGTACACATCAACGAACTCGACCAGCGACCGGCAGGCCTTCCCGTTACCCTTGCGGCCCGGCGCGGAGATGATCAGTGGGACTCGCGCCGATTGCTCCATGATCGACATTTTCTGCCAGCGTGTGTGCTCGCCGAGGTTCCAGCCGTGGTCGCCCCAGAATACGATGATGGTGTTCGACTCCAGACCCATTTGGCGGAGACCACTCAGGACGCGTCCCAACTGGTCGTCCATAAAGGACGTGGAAGCGTAGTAGCCGCGGAGGGCTTCGCGGATGCGCGGCTCATCCATCTTCATGTTGTTCCACAATTGCGGGCGGACTTTTTTGGCGGCTGCGGGAATGTCGTCGAGATCGTCCGGCGGGTTGTTGGCGGGGCGCATGGCGTCCAGCTTGTACATGTCGTAGAACCTGGACGGCGCGACAAAGGGCAGGTGCGGACGGATGAATCCGAGGCCGAGGAAGAACGGCTGACCGCGATGCGCTTCGAGCAAGGCGAGCGCATGATCGGCGGCGTTGGTGTCCGCCTGCCCATCGGGCGAGGCTGCGGAGATCCAGTTCATACCGAAGGTGACGCCCGGGGGATTCAGTTTGCGGCCGGTGCCCTCGGTCTTGTTCTCCAGGCCCTGCGGGGAGACGGAGTGGTTCCAGGAGGCCTCGTCCTGATACTTCGGCGTACCAACTTCGCCGGGTACGTTCATGTGGTACATCTTGCCTTCGCGCGCGCTGAACCAGCCGTTGTTCTTGAATAGCTGTGGAAGAGTGACCGCCTTGGGGTGGAAGTCGCGGAAGTCGATGTTGTTGCCGAGCACCTGGGTGGTATCCGGGCGGAGTCCGGTGAGCAGAGAGGCGCGTGAGGGACCGCAGAGGGGGAACTGGCAGTAAGCGCGGTCGAAGCGGACCCCTTTTCGGGCGAGCGAATCGACATTCGGGGTTTTGACGATGGGGTGGCCGTAGCAGCCGAGGGCGGTGTTCATGTCGTCGGCTGCGATGAATAGCACATTGGGTCGCGATTGCCTCTGGGCGTGAGCCGCCGCCGCGCCGGCGGCCAGGAAGGTGCGTCGTGTGAGCATGGAAAGTCTCGCTCCAGTATTCTACATCCGGACCATACTGTTAGATATGGAGTTGCAGCAGATTCTCCCGGTGCCCGTACTTCGCGTGGTAGTACTCGTGATTTGCGCATCACTGGCGGCCGCCGCGGACGACTACTTCCCACCACCCGACAGTCAGGGCGGGTGGCGATCACCCGGATCCCCGGAGGAAGCTCGCCGCGAAGCAGGCGTGGATACAGCCAAACTCGACGAGGCGTTCGAGTATCTCAAGCAAGTCACCAAGCACGGTGGACTGTTGGTCGCCCGCCGGGGTTGGCTCGTCTACGAGCGTTATTTCGGCCGGGCGCACCGCGAGGCGAACCCCAACAACGCCTCCATTGGCAAGTCGTACACGAGCATAATGGTGGGAATCCTGATGGCCGAGCGTCCTGACCTGTTCCCGCAGGGGTTGGATCAGAAAGTGTTCACCCGGAAGTTCTACCCCTCTGAAACGTTTCCACTCAGTGACCCAGGCAAGGCCAATATTAAACTGGGGCAGTTGCTGGCAATGACCGCGGGCATCCGCGGCAACAACCCGGGCTACGTCCGTCACCGGGAGGTGCAGCTCGATCCCGCGGGTCCCGATGGCTGGGAGGCCGTGGTTGATGATAACGCCCTCGGGAAGACGGGCGGAAAGCTGAATGCGAGGATGCTGTGGTGCAAGCCGGGCGAGGGTTACTCCTACGCGACCTCGTCGGTGCAGCTTGCCTCGATCATGCTACGCCATGTTGCCGGCATGGAGTTGGAAGAATACGTTCGCCGTAAGATCGCCGGACCACTCGGATGGGGCCGCTGGGGTTGGGGCTACAAGAACCGGTTGCCCGTACACACCGCCGGCGGAGGCGGCATTGCGCCGCGGCCTCCAGACATGCTGCGCTTCGCCTACCTGCTCCTTCGCGGCGGACGGTGGCGCGACCGGCAGGTAGTGCCTGCCGAGTATGTGGCCAAGTGTGGCCGCCTGTCGCCCTACAACCCTCACTTTGATTACAGCCTTCAGTTCGACGTTAACGGCAATGGGCGTTGGCCTGATGTTCCCCGCGACGCGTTCTGGAAGACGGGCTCGGGTGGCTTCGCAATCTATGTAATCCCGTCACTTGATCTGGTGGTGTATAAGATCGGCGGACGCGACAGCCAGTACGATCCCGCGGACACGAAGATGGACCCCGCTCCCGCATCGGTGTTCCGGTACGACGGCTCGCGGGAAGGCTGGAAGATGCCGGTGAACGCCTATCCCGACACGTATGAACGAACGATCCATCTCGTGCTGAATGCCATAGTGCAGTGAGGCGCAGTACTTCCCGTGCGAACGCATTGTGCTGACTTGTTAGGTACCTGAAAGTACGCGAAAGTTGGAAATGGTGCTTCATCTCGTTGGCGAAACGATCGACAAGACCCGCAGCCACTACGCGGCAGAGACCGGCGGCCCGCAATCAAATGACTCGAGCATCAACTCGCCGGCGGGCCGTATTCTCGCCAACAGCGTCATCCTACGGTTTGTACTACTGTCCTGTGACGAGGGCCGGATGAGTGACACGCAGTCCGGCGCGTTCGGCGGCATTTGGGGAGGTCCGATGTACGAGCCGGAGACATCGCGCATGCTGCCTGTGCCTACGAGCCCGCGATGAACGCATTTGAAGGTCAGATTGTTACCAACTCCGCAATCATTCCGGCGGGCACGGGGGGCGGAGTAAACATCTACGCCTTCCGCCGCACGAATCTCGCGGTGGAGATCAGCGGTTACTTCGGAAGGTAGGGCTGCTGCATACGCTCGGCAACTCGCCGTGTGATGTGAGGCAGCCCGTCCCGCCGAGCAGCCTGGCCCACGACTTGCGGTTGTAGTCCGAACCCGGGCAGTTTCCGGTAGTGGCGTACATGCTGTGCACCGCCGTGCTAGTCTGAACCACGGCAGGGTTCGCAATCCGATTCGTGCGCTCAAACTGGATTGCCTGCTGTGTCCACGATTCACCCAAGCGGGAGGACAAATCTGTGAGAGCTAATCGCCGTAAGTTCCTGTCGACCGCAGCCGGGGGAGGACTGGCCTCTGTGCCGCTCCGCTCGTTCGGCGCGGCCATTGCTCCGGAGGTCGCAGCGCGCTACCGGAAGCTGGATGAAGTCCTCAAACAGCCGGTGCTCAAGAAACAGTTCTTCCCATCGCCGGTCATGATCGAGACGCTGGAACTGCTGCGTCTCGGCAACAGCTTCCTCTGTCGCGTGCGCTCGCGCGATGGGGCCGAAGGCATTTCGGTGGCCCATAGCGGAATGAACACGCTGTACCCGATCTTTCTTCGGAACCTTCAGCGGTTCTTCCTCGGCAAGGATGCCCGCGAGTTGGATCTGATACTCGAGAAGGTCTATATCTACCAGTTCAACTTTCGCTATAACGGCATCACGCTGGGCTTGCCGCTGGCGACCATCGAGTTTGCGATTCTCGACATGCTCGGGCGCATCGCCAAGAAACCAGTGGGCCAGTTGCTGGGCGAGGTTCGAAATCCGGAGGTCGGCGTTTACATGGCAACGGAGTGGCGCGAGAAGCCCGTCGACGAATCGATTAAGCTCATTCAGGGTGCGGTCGCCGAGTACGACGTGCACGCTCTGAAGATCAAGGTCGGCGGACTGATGTTCATGACCACCGACATGTATGCGGTCGGCCCGCCTGGACGCACCGAGAAGATCGTCCCCCTGGTGCGCAAGACTTTCGGTGACAAGATGGCGCTGTACGCCGACTCCAACAGCTTTTACTCCGTGCCGGAAGCGATCCGCGTTGGCAAGCTGCTTGAGGAATACAAGTTCCGCTATTTCGAAGAGCCCGTCATGTTCGACCACATCGAAGAAATCAAGCAGGTGGCCGACGCGCTCACCATCCCCATTGCCAATGGCGAGCAGGACAACAGCTTCTATGGATTCCGCTGGCTGATGGCCAATGACGGCCTGGAAATCGTACAACCGGACAATTACTACTTCGGCGGACTGATCCGTTCCATGAAGGTGGCGCGTATGGCAGCCGCGTTCGGCAAGCAAATCATCCCTCACATGTCCGGCGGCGGGCTGGGATATCTCTACAACATACAATTCGTCTCCTGCGTTCCGAACGCCGGGGAGCATCACGAGTTCAAAAGTCTGCGAACCAACGTGCGCTTTGAATGCAAGACGTCTCCGCTGAAGGTCGTAGACGGGAAGATCAAGGTTCCTACTGGTCCCGGATTCGGCGTCGACTTTGACCCGGACTGGGTAGGCAAGCATCAGCCCGTGAAATCGTGAACAGAGGCGAGTTTCCGCAGCCTGCTAGCGATGCCCGGCTTTGACCGGTGTTCCATCACGAAAGTCGATTTCAATCAGCTTTTCGCTGGTTGGAATTCGCGCAACCACTTTCTTGGTCTTTGTGTCGATCACGGCGCCGCCATCAGGGTAAGCGTATTTGCCGTCGAGGCTGAAGGAGATCCAGCCCGGACGCGGGCGCTCTTTAGGATCGGCGAAAAGCGGAACACTGGCCACGAAGCGCGGAGGCATTACGGTCACATCATATGCATACACATATCCGTACACACCGTCCACTACCCACACCTCCTTCTGATCGGGACGAATATTGATGCCGTGGCTGGGTGTGCTATGCGGCTTGCGCGCCGGCGGATTGGGATACTCATCCAGCCGGCTTTGCGGAGTCTGCGCTTCCACCCGATGGATCATCTTGCCGCCCCACTTGCTCCCGTCGCGGACGGCCCCGACTTCGAACCCCAATAGCCGGTCGACATTTGCGAACACAAGCTGCTCGTCATCGGTTACCGTAAAAGGGCGTATTCCCTTGCTAAACGGGCCCACCTTGCCGATGATCTGGTTGCTCTTGGTGTCGGCAATGAACACGTAAGGCTCCGTCAGCACCTCCATGTAAACGCGAGTACCGGCCGGATTGATCCAGGTGTTGTGCGGTCCTATGTTGCCGATCGGCCAGCCGTCGGTATAGTTTTCGCCGCGTGCGACCTGGATTTTCGCCTTCACGGCACCGTCTGCACCATTCAAAACCAACCAGAAATCCTCGTCACGGTAAGGCACATAGAGAGTCTTTCCGTCCGGCGTCACCATGAAGCTGTCGGGGAATCGCGCATGGTTGTTGCGCCAGACGATTTTTTCCGTTTTCAGGTCCATGCATACCATGTCGCGCTTCACGTTCGACGACAGATACAAGTGGCCCAACTGTGGGCTGGCAGCGATCCCGTAGTAGCCGCCAGTCTCCGGGACTTCGATCTTGCCGAGCAGTTTGTGACCATCGTTGATGTCGTAAACGCTCATGCCCGTCCGGTCCGTAACGTACAGGAGCTTTTCGTGGCCGCCAACAACTTTCCCGGTCTTACGTGATTGGGCCGCCAGTGGGGATCCGGCGGCCATCACGACCATCAAGAATACCGCAGCCTTTGTCGACATCTTGCATACTCCTTCGAGAATCTTCTTACAACCAACCGCATCGCGGATTCTATCACGCGAATTTCAGGGTGTGGTATAGAAGAAGGTTCATGCGGCACGCGTTGCGGCGAATCTCCATCGAACTGCTTGCGTTCTTCGCATGCGTGTTCGCTTCCGTTCCATCCGCCGCACAAGCGGTAAGCTTCAGCCGCGAAGTTGCACCAATCCTTGCGTTGAACTGTCACGCCTGCCACGGCGCAAATCCCGAAAGTGTGGCAGGCGGACTTTCGACCAGAACCTGGCGTGACCTGAAGAAGGGCAGCAACCTTGGCCGCGTGATTGTCCCGGGGAATCCGTCGCGAAGTCCCCTCTATCAGTTCGTGAGTGGCGCACGGGGAGAAGCGACTCAGATGCCTCTGGGCGGTCCGCCGCTCACACTCGAGCAGACCGAGACGATTCGAAAGTGGATTCTCGACGGCGCGGCGGAAGACGCGGACACCTCACCCATCTATCGCATCGGGCTTCCCTCGGTGCGTCTCGAACGCCCGACACCTGTTCGCTTCGCCGCAAGAATCCCCGTGACAGCATATGTCGAGTTGGAACTGGTGGACTCTCGCGGGCGGTCACTGTACCGCGAAGGAGGCGCCGTGAAAAAGGCTCGTGAGCCCGCGGGAATCGGTGTCATCGGGGAGTGGATCGTCTGGAATCTGCGGCGCGGATCCGATTGGCCTGAGCACCTTCGTGCATTGCTCACTGTTCGCTATGCCGCGCCCGAGCCCGAGAACGCGGTGCTGGTAGTGGGAGCCGGAGAGCCCCAATTCTATGAGGGCGAGAGCGAGATTCAGATCGTTGCGATGTCAGGCAACCGCACCGTTGCCAAACTGCGTGGAACTCCCTCTCTTGATCATTGGAAACGAGAGCTCACGCCGGGTTGGTACACCATGCACTCGAAAGACAATCGCGGGAACGAGGGTGCGGTTCTTTTTCGCGCCGGTACGTCCCGCTGAGGTTTCAGCCGCTTGATGTTCTGATTCGACCCCTCCGTCCCCGCCGAACGTCGCTGTCCGAACAGCATCGTCCGCTGCTGCCGGGACGAACCCGACGAGACGGGCCGAACACTTCACAGACATAAGCCCCACCTTACACACGACCATCGCGGCAACGAGGGAACGGTTCCATTTCGAGCCGGCAGGTCCCGCAGAGGCTTTGGGACTCTGTCCAAGGCAGATACACTGAAAAGACGCCGCCTTGACACCGCCGCCGCGCCGTGATAATTTCCCCCTTCGACTAGGGGGCTAATTTATGCGATTGTTCGCCTTGGTTGCGTTGACTCTCGCCGCAGCGCTTGCGCAGGATACGCGTGGCACACTCTCGGGAACCGTCACCGACCCGAGCGGAGCCGCTGTCGTTGGCGCTGCCGTTAAACTCTCGAACGTCAACACCGGCGTGGTCTTCGACGTCGTCACGAACACCAGTGGACAGTATCGTTTCCTGTTCGTGATCCCGGGTACTTACAAGTTGAGCGTAGAAATGTCCGGGTTTCGCGCGTACGAGTACGGCGGGATCCAACTGCAAGTCGGACAGGCGGCTGTGGTCGATGTCCCCTTGCAGCTTGGCGCGACGTCGGAAACCGTCACGGTGTCCAGCAGTGCCGCGTTACTGGACACCGAGAAGAGCGACCGCGGAGTCGTCGTGAACAAGGTGCGGATCACCGAGCTTCCTCTGAATGTCCGGAATCCGATCATGCTGACGGCTCTTTCGCCCGGCATCACTCATACCGCCGGAACCGCCCACTTGAATCCCTTCTCAAACAGCGGAATTTCCGGATGGTCGGTCAACGGAGGGTTGAACAACAACACCGAGTTCATCATGGACGGCGCGCCAAACAACGCCTATTCCGGGCGCGAGAATCGCGTTGCCTACGTGCCCCCAGCCGATGCTGTTGAAGAGTTTCGTGTAATGACCACCGTCTACGATGCGCAATACGGTAGGACTGGCGGCGGCATCATCAACGTCTCGAGCAAGAGCGGAACCAATGGCTATCATGGAACCGCGTATGAGTTCCTGAAGCGGCCATGGCTCAACGCAAACACGTTTTCGAACAACGCGAAGAGGCTGGACCGGGCGAAAACCGGCCTTGACCAGTGGGGCTTTACCCTCGGTGGACCACTTAGCCTTCCAAAGCTCTATAACGGCCGTCACAAAACCTTCTTTTTCTTCTCCGGCGAAGCCTATCACGAAGATCTGCACTTTCCGAATGAATCCATCACGTCCGTGCCGACGGTGGCGCAAAAGACCGGCGATTTTTCCCGTACGTTTGACAATGCCGGCCGTTTGATGCCCATTTATGATCCGTCCACCGGCCGCCAGGAGGGCGCCAACTGGGTCCGCGATGCCTTCCCCGGCAATCGGATCCCCTCCAATCGGATCAACCCGACCGCCGCTAAAATCGTATCGGGATACCCCGATCCTAATTCCTCCACGCCGGGTTCTCCGGACTGGCAGAACAACTTCGTCCTCTCGCCGAATCCAGGATTCTTCGACTTCCACAACTACAACGTTCGCATCGATCAAAACTTCTCGAGCCGCCACCGTTTGTACGGCAGGTGGGGATGGAATCGTCATGAGTCGTTCCGGATCAAGAACGCAATTCCGGGAATCGGCGCCGACCATCAGACGGGCGGGAAAACCAACAACGGGATAACGGTTGACTGGGTGAGCACCCTCAGCAGCAGCACCGTCTTCAATTTCCGGACCTCGCTGACAAGGTGGCAGGAGGATCTGCCGGGCTTCGACCACAAGTTCAACCCGACGCAGTGGGGCTGGCCGGAATCACTCGCGCGAGCGCTGCCCGTCCAGGCTAACGGCGGAACCCGGAACTTTCCCACAAAGATTCTGTTCGTTCAGGACAGCATGGCTCGGCCGAGCGGAGGACGTCCTCCCTACATCTCCGTCAGCTCTTATGGCTTTCTCGGCTCCAACAGCTTCCTATTCGAGCCCACCAACGTGTTCAGCCTTGCACCCAACGTTGCGGTGATCCGTGGACGCCACACTGTGAAAGCCGGAGTGGACTACCGTCTCACGCGATTTACACAGCAACAGCCCAACTACGCCGCCTCGCGGCTCGACTTCGATCGAGGTTTTACGCGGCAGAATTACCTGGTCCAGGATGCGCTGAGTGGTAACGGGATCGCATCTCTTCTGCTTGGCTTCCCAGCGTCCGGCGTCATCGACAACAACAATTTTCCCTACTACCAGACGCAATACATCGCGCCGTGGATTCAGGACGACTTCAAGATCGCCCGCAACCTGACTCTCAACTTCGGTCTCCGATGGGACATTAATGTGTCACCCACGGAGCGATTCAACCGCGTTAACCGTGGCTTTTTCGCCGATCAGGTGAACCCGATTTCGAACAGGGTAAACAAGACGCTTTTCCCCGGCTTCCAGGCCTTGGGCGGCATCGGATTTGCCGGCGTCAACGGGCAGCCGCGAAGCCCGTACAACAACGACCTCAAAACCATTCAGCCCCGCATCGGGGGCGCCTACCAACTCAATGCGAAGACGGTGCTCCGCGCCGGTTACGGGCTGTTCTTTGTTGCACCGGTGAGCCGCGGATTCAACAACGGCTTCAGCATTCAGACTCCGTACGTTTCTTCGCTCGACGCCGGCCGCACGCCAGCTAACAACGTTGCGAATCCCTTCCCGCAGGGTGTCCTGCAGCCCCCCGCAGCGTCGCTCGGAATGGAGACCTTCCTTGGCCAGTCGCCCTCGTTTACAGACCCCAACTTCCGAACGCCGCGCGTACACCAGTTCTCGTTCGGCTTCCAGCGGCAGTTGCCATTCGGCATGACGGCGGATGTCTCCTATGTCGGCTCCCGAACCAGAAAGGCACCCGTATCCAAGCCGTTCAATGAAATCAGTGTGCAGTCGATGGCGTTGGGCTCAACTGTCCTGAACCAGTCGGTGCCCAATCCATTCCAGGGTCTCATCAACGCGGGAGGCCTCGGCGCGGCTACTGTTCCTCGCCAGCAGTTGCTCCGTCCATTCCCGCAGTTCACATCCTTTAACATGGCCGACCGCAACGAGGGCGACGTCTGGTACAACTCGCTCCAGGCCTCCGTCGAGAAGCGATACTCACACGGTTTGACCTACGTCATCGCGTACACGCTTTCGAAGAACATCGAGGCGCTCTCCTACCTCAACGGGCAGGATTCGGCGCCAACCCGATCGCTGACCGCGTGGGACCGGCCGCATCGCCTGACCATTGCGCCGATTTACGAGCTTCCATTCGGACCTGGACGCCGCTTTTTAAATGGCAACCACAAAGTGTGGAGCCGCCTCGCCGGCGGCTGGCAGACGGTAGTAACTTCCACTTTCACCAGTGGGGCGCCCATGAGCATCCCGGCG
>JACQZR010000216.1 GCA_016213775.1 Acidobacteriota bacterium | reverse complement strand
CAGCCTAGTTTGGCGTTTTTTGCGTCTTTCATTTGCGTTTTTGCGTGAACCTCTTATTCATTGACAATGGCCGATTCATGAGTCACAGACAAAGCAGATTTATTTCTCCCCTGGAATCAACAATCCCCGCGCGAACCTCGGTCCCGCCCATTCGAGTGCATATCAAAATAGAATCGCAATGAGTTCGCAACGAAGAATCGAAAGTTCCAGGGCCAACGGGCGCTTGTCCCGTGGGCCCATCACAGAGGACGGCAAACAGCGCTCCTCTCACAACGGCATCCGGCACGGCATGCTCGCCTCCTCCGTTGTCCTCGAAGGCGAGTCAATCGACCGCTTCACCGCTCTAATCGAGGCCCTCGAAGCGGAATACGAGCCGGCTACCCCGACCGAATACACTCTGGTGGAAACCATGGCCGTCGCCCGCTGGATGCAGATGCGCGCCTGGGGCTTTGCCAAAGCCGAATTCGATCTCGAAATGGCTCGTCAGGACCCCGCCATTGGCCAGCGTCCCCTGCGCGCCGCTTCCACCTTTCGCAATCTCATCGAATCCGGGTCCGCTTACGACAAGGCCCACCGCTACGCCATCTCGCACGCGACACAATTCAACCGGGCACTCGTGCGCCTCACCGACATTCAGTCCAACCGCCGTAACTCCATCCCATTGCCGGAAGTCACCGGGAATCTCGCCAACTCCACTTGGGAATCAGATGCGCCGGAACCTCTATTACAGGACGAACCCAGTCCCATTTCCGAACAGCAAAACGAAAGCGAAACGGAAGCAGCATGACCTGGCTTCGCACCGTACGAACAGACTGGCGCGTCGTCGAACCGCGAGAGAATCGACACCGTGACTCTCCGCCAAACCGCGACAGGCTCTCGCATCATCAGCAGACAGGACAAAAAAGACACGACGGTTTGGTTGCACTGCAGACATTACTTCTATATGATGAGGCCAATCTCTGGCAACCCCCGCATTACCGGGCAGGTTCGCTTTGGGGCGTTCGTATCTCACAATTTGGGTGGTAAGACAATGAGGCTTTTCTTGAGGCTCCTTGCTGGAGCGGTGCTCAGTTTGGCGCTGGCGCTGCAAATGCCCGCGCAATCCATCTATGGAACAATCACGGGGATTGTTTCCGATCCTTCAAACGCGGTGATCAGCGGGGCGAAGCTGAAACTGCGCGATATGCAATCGGGGTCGATGCGCGAAACCATCACCAACTCAGAAGGCTATTACACCTTCGCTTCGGTGCCACCGGGCGCTTACGAGTTGACTGCGACCAACAGCGGGTTCGAGTCCTACACGCAGCAGGGGATCGGCTTGCGCGGCGGCGACAAACTGAATTTCAACCTCACGCTGAAGGTGGGCAACACCGCTAATACCGTTGTTGTGACGGGCGATGCGGACCTGGTGGCGCCAGTGGATTCGGGCGAAAAGGCAGACCGGTTGACAATCAAGGAACTCGAAAGTTTTATCCAGGTGGGATCGAACGCGGCCGAGTTCATCAAGATCATGCCGGGCTTCGCCATATCGAACGGGACCTCGAACACCGCGAACTATGACGGCACCACTATCGGCATTAACGGAAACGGGAACAGCGGCAATCAGAGCCCGCTGAACAATGCGTACTCCTACAACGGACTGCCGGCGAACACGCTGGACATCACGGCTGACGGAGCACACGTTTCCGATCCGGGGTGCAACTGCGCAACGCCGGTGAATCCGAACTCGAACATGATCTCGGAATTCAAGATCACGATTTCGAATTTCAGCGCGGAACACCAGAAGGGGCCGGGTGTCATCAGTTCGGTGGCGCGCGGTGGCGGCCAGCGCTACAGCGGGTCTGTCTACCTGACCGCGCGGCATGCGTCCTTGAACGCCAACGACTGGTTGTCGAATTACACGCGTGTACCGCGCCCGCAGAACAAGTACTTCTATCCCGGATTCAATCTCGGCGGTCCCGTGAAACTGCCGTTCACGCGGTTCAACAAGAACCGCGACAAGCTGTTTTTCTTCACCGGACTTCAGTATTTCTATCAGACGCTGGACACGGGTTTGCTGCGCGCGACGGTGCCGACCGAAGGGATGCGCAACGGGAATTTTTCGCCGGACGAGGTGGCAAAGCTGGGACGAATCACCTCCGCCGGGGCCGCGCCCCAACAGCTAAACGTGGCGCGAGGCCTGGCTCGCTTCCCCAACGGGATCATTCCCGTGGACCAGATCGACAAGAATACGCAATCGCTGATGAAGCTCTATCCCGCGCCGAACGCCGATCCCAACTCCAACGGCGGTTTCAACTGGGTGGATCAACTACAGTTCCAGCAGAACGGCTACCAGTCGATGTCGCGCGTGGATTACAGCATCAGCGACAACACCAAACTGTTCGTGCGCTACAACCTGCAGCGCGAGGTGCAGTTGTTCCCGATCGGGTTGTGGTCGTCGGCGAAGAACCAGCCGCCGTACCCATCACCGATTCAGGGGAAGAACCGGTCCGATTCCATTACGGCGTCGCTGGCCCAGGTGTTCAGCCCTTCGATGACCAACGAGGTTGTGTTCGGCTATACGTTCATTGGATTCCCGAACGTGTTTCGGGATCCGGATAAGGTGGATCGCAACAAGATCGGCTACGCCTACAAGGGTCTGTTCAAGAACGGAGTGGCGCAGTTCCCCAACATCACCGGCGCCGGCACCAGTCAGGAAGTGGCGAACATCAGCACCAACGGCGGGTTTGAAGTGGGCGGTCCGGGGCAAGGTTTGTATGCGAACAAGTACATGCCCAGCGTGAGCGACAACCTTACCAAGATCATGGGCACGCACACGCTCAAGGCCGGGATGTTCTACGAGTACATTCGCAATGCGCAGCCTGCGAGCAACACCACGCAGGGCCAGTTGAACGTAAACAACAACAACCCGAATTCGTTGGGATCGGCCTACGCGGACATGCTGACGGGAATTCTGAATTCCTATGCGGAAACTTCTTTCAACCGGATCAACGACATCTACTACCACACGGCGGAAGCCTATGTGCAGGATTCGTGGAAAGTGACGCGCCGGTTGTCGGTGGAGGCGGGATTGCGATTTTCGCACTTCACACCTTGGACGGACAACATCGGTTTCGGATTCTCGGTGTTCGACTATTCGAAATACAATCCTTCGTGCAGGCCGACCGACTACTGCGGATTCGTGTGGAATGCACGCGACCCGAAGGTGCCGCTGGGTGGGTATCCGACGCGATTCGGATTCTGGCAGCCTCGCGCGGGCATGGCGTACATGCTGGGGAAGAACACAGTTCTCCGCGGAGGTTGGGGACGGTATGTGTATCACTCGGGGCAGTTCACGACAGGGTTGAACGTGTCCGGCGGCATGCAGGTAGTCAACCTGTCCAATAATCAGGGCGCTGGGAACACGGCGCTGCTGGCGAGCCAGCTCGACACGCTAGCGTTCAATACGGCCGCGTTGTCGACGGGCGCGGTGGATGCGGCCAACAACCGCCAGCCGGTGACCGACAGCTATTCGTTCACGATTTCCCAGCGAGTGCCCTGGTCGGGTTTGGTGGAGGTTGCGTATGTCGGCAATCAGACGAGAAATATCGCAACCAACTCGGGCTTCGGCAGCGACATCAACATGGTGCCGTTGGGCGCGATGCTGTCGTCAAGGAACAACGGCGTCGACCCGAATACGCTGGTCGCCAATAATTTCCGCCCGTACAAGGAGTTCAACGGACTGCCGCTGGCGACGAATATTAACTACTCCAACTACAATTCGCTCCAGACGAAATACATGCGGACCAGGGGGCGGGCGGTGATCACGATGAATTACACGTTTGGCAAGGCAATGGGCATCGTGAGCTCGACGCTCGATTCGTTCAATCAGAGCAACAACTACGCGGTGCAGCCCACCAACCGCTCGCACATCTTCAACGCGGCGTATTCGTACACGCTGCCGAAGTTGTCGCGGCAAAAGCTGGCAGGCACGCTGATCAATAGCTGGCAGTTCTCAGGGATCACACAAATCCAGAGCGGACCGAATCTGACCGGGCAGCGCGGCCAGACGTTCGGCATGGCGCTGAACGCGTTCAAGATTCCCGGAACCACTCACAACGTGAGTGCGACGTCGCTGCACGGCACACCGAACATCGCTCTGACGCCGATTCTGACATGCGATCCGAGGAAGAACCTCGGACCCAACCAGTTCATCAACTCCAGTTGTTTCTCGTTCCCAAGGAACGTTGGAGAGAACGGACCGACGACGCTGCCGGCAATCTACGGTCCGGCCTACTTCAATTCGGATCTGGGGATCTTTAAGAACTTCAGCATCACGGAGCGCAAGAAGCTACAATTCCGCGCCAACGGATACAACTTCCTCAACCATCCGCTGTGGTCGTTCAACAACCAGAATCTGAACCTCGGGTTCAACGGGACGACTGGCGCGTTGAACACGCCACTGTTCGGAACGGTGACGACGAAGCAGGGCAGGCGGTTGGTGCAGTTTGCGGCGACGTTTACGTTTTAGCTGTCTTCCTTGATCGCAGGAACAACAGCGATGCTCCGGCAGCCGTGAGCAGCAGAGTCGAGGGTTCCGGAACGCTGCCGTCGGGACCCTCCACGGTAATGTCGTCCAGCAGGAAGGTTCCGGTGTTGTTCGCCCCCTGAAAGCTGAGCCACATCGAATTGGACGTAGCCACCACATCGGTGGTGAACAATGTCCAATCGAAGGCACCCGCGTTGTTCACTTGCGTGACGAGCGGAATGAGATTGTCCCACTGGAAGTGAAACGCGTTATCTGGCGGAGCGGTGGATTGCGATATGCTGCGAAGCCAGAAGGACACCGTGTAGGTGGCGCCCGTCACCGTGGGGACGAACTGGTGGACATTCCCGAGAGGGCTCGGTCCGTATTGCGCACAGAAGGACGAGCCGTTGTGGCAGTTGGCCGAGTTGATGATGGATGCGGCGCCCGAGGTGGTCCAGGCGGCTCCGCCGGCTTCGAATGTACCGTCGGTAACGATGTTCGCCGCAAGGGCGCTGGTTCCAACGAGTAGAGAGAGTGTGAGTAGTTTTCTTGACACACGAGAGATATGCGGATTTCGGGCGGTCCTTATGTCATGCAGGGGAAGAAGCGTCTCATTTTTCGGCCGGATCGGCGTTTCCCCTTAAGATGGATATGTGATGGTATTCCTACTGGGCCTACTGCTTTTCGCCGGCGCGGATGATCCGGAAACGCTGCTCAAGCGAGCCATTGCGATACATCAGGGCGGCGATGTTGCGGGGTCGGTGGCGCTGTATCAGAAGTACCTGGCGGCGCGGCCGGATTCGGTGTTGGCGCGATCGAACCTGGGTGCCGCCTACGCGAAGCTGGCCCGGTATGACGAGGCGATCCAGCAGTATCAGGTGGCGCTGAAGCTGCAGCCCACGAATGCCGCGGTGGAGATGAATCTCGGTCTGGCGTTCTACAAGACCGGGAAGAAGGCTCAGGCTGCGCCGATTTTTGAGAAAGTCCACCGGGCGGCGCCGAAACAGATGCAGCCGCTTTTGTTGTTGTCCGATTGCTGGCTGGCGGGCGGAGAGAACAAGAAGGTGATCGCGAAGTTGGCGCCGCTCGCAGGCAATGAGAGCGAACTGGCGGTTGCGTACCTCTACGGCACCGCGTTGATTCGCGATGGTCAGATTGGGCTTGGGGAGAAGGTGATTGATCGCATTCTGAGGAATGGGGATTCCGCGGAGGCGCGGCTGTTGTTGGGAACGGCGAAGCTTCAGGCGCAGGACTTTCCTGCGGCGCTGGTGGACATTCGCAAGGCTGCCGAGTTGAATCCCGATCTGCCGGAGGTGCATTCCTACCTGGGTCAGGTACTGGTGGCTACGGGCGATCCGGATGGCGCCACGCGGGCGTTTCGCAGGGCGCTGACAACGAACCCTTACGACTTCACGGCGAACCTGGAACTGGGCGTCTTGTTGAAGGACGCGGATCAGAGGAAGGAAGCGCTGCGCTGTTTTCAACGGGCGCTGGAGATACGGCCCGGGAATCTGATGTCGCGGTATCACATCGCCACCATCGCGCTGTCGGAAGGAAATGCGGATGCGGCGCGAGTGGAGTTGGAACGGATTGTCAAGGCTGCTCCGTCGTTCACGCCTGCGCATGTTTCGCTGGCAACGGCGTATTACCGGTTGAACCGGAAAGCAGATGGGGATCGTGAACGCGCGGTGGTGGAGAAATTGAACGCCGAAACACAAGCCAGGCAGCAGAAGGGCGTCAACGTGAAATGAGCGTAATGACGAGGCGGGGGTGGATTGCAGGGGCTGCGGCCAGCGTGTTTGGGCAGGCGCATGCGCTGTTTGAGGAGGTTCCGCCCGCGGCGTCCGGAATCACCTGGCGGCACTACAATGCGATGTCGGCCGAGCACTATCTGCCTGAGGCGATCGGGCCGGGGTGCGCGTTTCTGGATTACGACAACGACGGGTGGATGGACATCTATCTCGTCAACAGCGGGCCGTGTGATTTCTACCGCCCATCCAAGCCGCCGCGGAACGCCTTGTATAGAAACAACCGCGACGGGACGTTCACCGATGTTACGGAGAAGGCGGGCGTGGCCGGCGGCACGTTCGGGATGGGCGTGGCAGTGGGTGATTACGATAACGACGGGTGGCCCGACTTATTCGTCACCTCGTTTGGCCGCTGCATTCTGTACCGCAACAACCGCGACGGCACATTCACCGATGTCACCAGAAAGGCCGGGTTGGAAACACCCGGATGGACCACAAGCGCCGTCTGGCTCGATTATGACAACGACGGGCGGCTGGACCTGTTTGTGTGCAGTTTCGTGGCGTATGGCAAGGACGACCGGCGCTCCTGCGGTGACAATCAACTGGGGAAAAACTATTACTGCATTCCGCGCTTCTTTAAGCCCACTGCGAGCTTTCTCTATCACAACAACGGTGACGGTACGTTCACCGCGGCGGGCGAGGGCACGGACATCGCAAAGGCGATGGGCAAAGGACTGGGTGTAGTAGCCACGGACATCAACAACGACGGGCTGATGGATCTGTTTGTCGCCAACGACACGGTGCAGAATTTTCTGTTCGCCAACCGCGGCGGGGATAAGACGCGGCCCGGTAAGTGGAAGTTTGAGGAGATTGCGCTTCCGGCGGAGGTGGCTTTCAGCGAGTCCGGCCAGCCGCGTTCGGGGATGGGCGTGGATGCGGCGGATGTTTTCGGAACGGGATATCAGGATCTGTTTGTCGCCAATGTGGATCAGGAGATGTTCTCGCTCTACCGGAATCAGAAGAACGAGACGTTCCGGGACGTCGCGCGCGCGGCTGGGATTGCCGCTCCTACGAGGCTGCTGAGCGGATGGGGACTGAAGTTCTTCGACTATGACAACGATGGGCTGGTGGACCTGATCCTCGCCAACGGGCACCCCGATGACATGATCGAAAGCTACTCCCCTGCGGTGAAGTACAAAGAGCCGTTGCTGCTGTTTCATCAGGAGAGCGGGAAGCTGCAGAATGTGAGTGCTGAGGCGGGCCCGGCGTTTCGGCAATCGTATGCGGCGCGCGGCCTGGCGGTGGGGGACTTCAACAACGATGGACTCTTGGATGTGTTGGTGGCGATGAACGGTGATGCACCGTTGCTGCTGCGGAATACGGCCGGGGCGGGGAACCACTGGCTCGGGCTGAAGCTGGAAGGGACACGGTGCAATCGGGACGCTATTGGGGCGCGCATTCGCTGGTCGGCGGGTGGGGTTGTGCGGTCGCGGTTGAAGAACAATGGCGGAAGTTACCTGTCGTCGCATGATCCGCGCGAGGTGCTGGGGATGGGAAAGGCCAGTAAGATCGACTGGGTTGAGGTTACCTGGCCGAAGCCGGGCGGTAAGGTGCAGCGCGTCGTTGGGCCGCCTGTGGACCGCTACATCACCATTAAAGAAGCCTAATGAAAAACCACCCCCGGTACTGGGATTGGCCTTACAAAAAGACGTTTTAAGGTGTTTCCCCGGCGAAACTCTTCCCATGGTGGCGGGTTAAGATCAACAGTAAGGGACATCGTTCGTAGCGGGGAAAGCGAGATTCTATGACTGGGAAATCAATGAAAAACACCTTTGTCGCCGTCGCCGCGGGACTGCTTGTTCTGGGCGGGGTTTCGACCTTCGCTCAAGAGGAACAAGTTGCAGCGACGGAAACCGTGGCGCTCGGCGTGGAGCATTCGGAGTGCTCCCTGATGGGGCCGGAACGGGTGCGGTTCCTGCAGTCCGGCCTTGCGGCGCAAAAGAGGAAAGAGTACGAGTTCAGTCGTGTCACCTCGGAGGTGATACGGCTGCTGCCGAAGCTGGCCACCACCGGACGAATCGTGCGCGAGGCGGCTTCCAACAACGTCATCGACAAACATCTCACCAAGGTCTGGTCCGATAACGGGGTGACGCCGGCGAAGTTGTCGGACGATTACGAATTCCTGCGGCGGGTGACGCTTGATTTGACAGGCCGCATTCCGACTGCGGAGAAGGTGCAGTCCTTTGTCGCAGATCAAGGCGGGGACAAGCGTGCCCGCATGGTGGAGGAATTGCTGTCCTCTGAGGCCTTCGTGGAAAAGTGGGCAGTGTTCTTCGGAGACCTGCTCAAGAACACCGTCTCGACAACGCAATTCAACCGCTATCCCAGTGGACGCGATGCCTTCGCCAACTGGATCAAAGACAGCCTGCGCGCCAACAAATCGTATAAAGACATCGCGTCTGAGCTGATCGCGGCGGCAGGCGAGCACAGCTACACACAAGGGGAACTCAACTGGATTGTCGGAGGTTTTGTCACCGGCGGGCCGGCGCAGGACTATTGGGACCAGATGGCCGTGAACACCACCACGACGTTCCTCGGCATCAACGCCACCAACTGCCTGGAGTGCCACAACGGACGCGGCCATCTCACCGGCATCAGCCTCTGGGGTGAGACTGCGACGCGCTTCCAGGCATGGCAATTAAGCTCTTTCTTTTCGAAGATCCAGATGGACCGGCTGCGAGTGGACCCGAATCAGCCCAACGGGAATCCATACTACTGGCGGGTGCGAGATCTTCCCAACCGCGCGGATTATACTCTCGGGTCGACCACAGGGAACCGTCCGGCGCGCACGCCCGTCGGGACGCTGCGGGTAGTGGCTCCGGCGTATCTGGATGGATCGACGCCAAGGCCGGGCGAGAACTATCGCGCTGCGTTGGCGCGGATGGTCACCAGCGATCCTCAGTTTGCGCGCGCGGCGGTGAACTACATCTGGAAGCAGTTCATGGTGAAGGCATTCGTAGAGCCGGTGGATCAGTTCGACCTGGCGCGGCTCGATCCGGACAATCCGCCGCCGGACCCCTGGACACTCCAGCCGAACCAGCCGCGGCTATTGAATGATCTGGCGGCTTCGTTTGCTTCATCGGGCTTCAATATCAGAACGCTGATGAAGACCATCGTCACCAGCGATGCGTATCAGCTATCCAGCCGGTACGAAGGAACGTGGAATCCGGCCTATGAAGATATGTATGCGCGGCATCTGGCCCGGCGTCTGTGGGCGGAGGAGATTCACGACGCGGTAGCGCAGTCGAGCAAAGTCCCGGCGGCCTATCGGATTGGCGATGCGGCCGGCACAATCGTGGACCGGGCGATGAAGTTCAACGATGTGCGTGGTCTGCCGCAAGGCAACGGCGCCATGGTGAGCTGGCTGGATAGCTTCCTGCGAGGCAACCGCGACAATGAACAGCGACGGTCGGATGGATCGCCTCTCCAGGTGCTCAACCTGATGAACGACACGTTTGTCATGAGCCGCACCCGGGCAACCGGCACGGGGGCTACGGCGAGCCTGGCCCGCGTCGCTCTGAGCAACACGACGGATGATCAACTGATCGACATTCTCTACCTGAATGTCCTCTCTCGTCTGCCTGGCGATGACGAGCGGCGCGTGGCCACTGCACACCTGCGCTCGGGCAACCGGCAGACCGCTGCGGAGGACCTGTTGTGGGCGTTGTATAACAAGGTCGACTTCATATTCAACTACTAAGGGGAGGATGTCATGAAAAGCGCAAAACAGGAAAAATTCGAAAAACAACTGGCGAAGCATCCGCACCGGCACACGCTGATCAGTGAGCGGCCGATCGTTTCGCGGCGGTCATTCTTCCAGGCGCTGGGGGCCGGATTTGGAGGCTGCTTCCTTACGGGGCCGGCGTTTTCACAAAACTCGGGTGTGATTGCGCGGGGCAATCCCGCACTGATTGGCAAAGCGAAGCAGGTGGTCTTCATCCTGCTGACGGGCGCCCCTTCGCACACCGACACTTTCGATCTGAAGGTGGTCAACGGCACAACTCCGTCGTTCATGAATCCGACAATGATCGGGGACGTGAACTGGCCGGTAGGTCTGATGCCAAAGCTGGCAAACAATGTTCCGGATATGGCGATTGTGCGGACGATGCGGGCGTGGGCGCTGCAGCACAATCTGGGCCAGAGTTGGGCGCAAATTGGACGTTCTCCCGTGGCTGCGCTGGGCGATATTGCTCCCAACACGGGCACGATTGTCGCGGCGGAGACTTGGAATCAGCGGCGTCCCACCGATACGTTCCCGGCCTTTCTTGGGCTGAATGCAAACGATATGGTGGGCGAAGGGTACATGAAGACGCTGTACGCGCCAGTGCGCTTTAACCCTGCCGCTGCCGGTTTCCCCGACACGATCAATCCGGATGGACAGACGCGGTTTGAGAACAAATGGAATTTGCTCTACCAACTGGACGGTAGCCTGCGCGAGAACTCTCCGATCAGCGGCAGCATGGAGGACTTCGACGGCTTCTACAAAGAAGGCAAGGGAATGATGTTCAACCCGAAGGTGGACGGGGCGTTCCGGTTCACCACGGCGGAGTCGCAGAAGTACGGCAATTCAGGATTTGGCAACGCCTGTCTGACAGCATCCAAGGTGTTGGCCGCCGATGCGGGGACTCGCTACATCCAGATCAACTTCGGCAGTTGGGATCATCACAATACCATCTACGCTGCGGGGACACTGCCGCGCATGGCCACCATGCTCGATAACGGACTGTCGGCGCTGTTGGAAGATCTGAAGGCGGCCGGCACGTTGAGCGAAACCCTGGTGGTGGTGCTCGGCGAATTCGGCCGGACCGTGGGGTCGTTAACAGGCCAGGCGGGCCGCGATCATTACAGCCAGCACTTTGCCATGTTCGCGGGTGCGGGGATCAAGGGGGGCCGTGCGCTGGGGTCCACCAATGAGACCGGTGGGTTCATCAAGGATTTTGCCTGGTCGCGTGACCGCGAAACACGCGTGGAGGATGTCGAAGCGACCATCTATTCGGCGATGGGGATCAACTACACCAACATCCGCTACGACGATCCGTTCAAGCGCGGCTTTGAGTATGTGCCAGGCGGGGACCACGATTTGTACGCGCCGATCGAAGAACTCTGGAAATCGTAGAGCTCGCCTCGGACTTCGATCACCGCGTTCACCTGGAAAACGAGAAGTTGTTAAACGCCAGCGCGGCTCTCATCGGCCGCTTACTCTCCTTTCCAACGCGGCGAGAACCCGCCTTGCATTACTGGCGGGCCAGTTGCTCATCTGAAATGTTAAAAGAAACACCGAGAGAAGACGAGGGGAGCTCGCCGTGGGAGATGCGGGCGGCGATGACCTCAATGGCGAGGCACTCCGTGTTGCTGATTGCCTCGTCTCGGGTCGCCCCATAACACATGACGCCTGGAAGCTCGATGGCCTCGGCGATCCAGCGCCCGTCTTGCTCCCGATCAAGTTCGATCGTCAGATTCACACCTGCGCCACACCCCAAACATCCGGATGGCGCGTCGTCCATAACATCTCGGCGTCCGCGTCCTCAATCTCATCCCAACCGTGTTGCGTCGGATCTTTCGCAAGACGATTCCGGACTGCTCACTTCAGTGTTATGCGCCAGCGGCGCGGAACATTTTCATCCCTTCGTTGCGGTACGAAGGACTCTTACTCGTGCCGCAGAGCCACTAGCGGATCAATTCGGGACGCCCGCCTTGCCGGCACATAGCCAGCGAGAATCGCGGCGCTGAGGAGGACGGCACCGGCCAGGGCCAGGGTGGCCGGATCATTGGGCTGGGTCCCGAACAGAAACGATTTGACGAGCCGGGACGCGAACAACGCTGCAGGCACGCTGATCGCGAGTCCCGCCGCCGCCATCAGGAGCACGCGGCGCAGAACCATCCACACCACGGAGCCGCGTTGTGCGCCGAGAGCCATACGGATTCCGATCTCGCTCACTTGCCGCGCGACGGTATAAGACATGGTCCCGTAGAGTCCGACGCACGCGATCAGGAGAGCAAGAACCGCGAAACCTGTACAGAGTTTCGCGAAGGTCAGTTCCCGGCTGATCGTCTTATCGATCTCCACGGCCTGTGTGGCCACGTTCGTGACGGGTATGCGGGAATCAGCCTGCCAAACGATCTCACGAACACTCTTCACTAACCTCAGCGGATCACCCGAGGTGTGCAGAGCGTAGGTCATTCGTTCCGGAGAAATCTGGCTGGCCGCTACGAACATCGTCATCGAGCTTTCCTCTTCTTCTTTCAGCCCGCCGTAGCGCAGGTTCGCCGACACGCCGACGATTTCGAGATCCCGCTTCTCGTCCACTAATCTGATGCGCCGGCCCACCGGGTTCTCGTTCCCGAAGTAAGTCCGCGCCATCTTCTCGCTGATCACGGCAACCGGAGGAGAGCCCCGTTGGTCGCGCTCGTCGATCTCGCGCCCGGCCAGGAGTGGAATCTGCATCGTCGTGAGGAAACGCGGTCCGGCCGCCAGGACGCCTGCATCTTCAATGGTGACTGCCCCGATCTTCATCTCGCCCTTGATTGGCGACCCGGCCATACCGGCGCTGATGAGCGAGGAGTGCGAAAGCGTAGCGCTGCCCACTCCGGGGATTGCTTCGAAGCGCTTGCGCAGGTCCGCATAAAAGTTGGTGATCTCCGGGTCGCGATGCCCGGCCTGGCGCGCATTCAACGAGAACAGAAGGATGTTCTCACGGGAGTATCCCAGTTGGACGGAGTGCAGGTTGTTGAGTGTCCGGACAAACAAGCCCGCGGCCACCAGCATCACAAAAGACATCGCGATTTGGGCCACCACCAGAACGTTCATCGCGCGGCGGCGCTGTCCGCCCCCGCGGCCATCCCTCAGCGCGGGCACGACGTCCGGACGCGTCGACTGAATCGCTGGAGCCAAGCCGAATAAAAGGCCGCAAATCACCGAGAGCGCCGCCGTCACCCCCAGCACGCTCCAGTTCAATTCCGCGTGCAGGGTAAGGTTCCTCCTCTGCCCGAAGGAGAGCAGAAACGTCAGCGTTCGCATACCCCAGATCGCAAATACCACCCCTAGTGCTCCGCCGAGCGACGCCAGCATCACACTCTCGGTTAACAACTGCCGAACCACGCGCAACCGTCCCGCGCCCAGGCTGAGCCGGATCGCCATTTCGCGGCGTCGTGCGGCGGCCCTTGCCAGCAGCAGATTGGCGATGTTGGCGCACGTGATCGCCAGAATCAATCCCACCATCGCCAGCAGCACGAACAGAGGCTTGGAAAACTGGCGGCGAAGGCTTCCCAGACCGGCCGCACCCGGATTCAGAATCAGTGCAGGCAGATTCGCGCGCTCACCGTCCGTGGTCGCCGTCGAGGCTACCCATTGATGGAAACGAGGAGCCAGCACTGCCTGCGCCTGGGCCAGGCTGACGCCAGGACGCAGACGGCCCATCATTTCGATCCAGTAGAAGTTTTCGTCGGCAAACTGGCGAGCCGCTCGGGCACCTTCCAGGAGCAGAACCGTGCGTAACGGAAGGTAGAGATCCGGCGCCTTCGCAGGGTCCACTCCGAAGAATTCCGGCGGCGTGACACCGATCACCGTGAACGAGATGTTATCGACGAGAATCGACTGTCCGATGGCGTTCGTCGGCCCTCCAAAGCGATTTTGGCTCGTCGCAAAGCTGATGACGGCCGCCGGCGCCGCGCCGGGACGGTCGTCTTCGGAGCCGATCAGACGTCCCGCCGCCGGCGACACTGACAGGCCGCGGAAATACTCGCCGGTGACGTACTCCGTGGGCGTGCTCACGGCCTCCCCGCGCACGGCCCGGGTCGTGTTATGTCCGTCGAAGTATCCGAAGACCGTGGAAAAGACGGGATTCTCCTCGCGAAGCGTCTCCAACGCGGGGTACGGGAATATCCCGCTGACGAGCGAACCTTTGTTGCCCGGCCAGAACATGCCCTGTATGCCGTGCACGACGGACTCCCATCGCCTGTCGCCGCCCTTGGGAGGCGGCTGGCCATGCCAATTCAAGACCACCAGCGACTCGGGATCGGCCACCGGAAGCGAACGCAACAGAATCGACTCCATCAAGCTGTAGATCGCAGTATTGGCCCCGATGCCGAGCGCCAGTGACAAGACCGCCAGGGCGCTGAATGCCTTGTTGACCATCATGGTGCGGCATCCATAGCGGAGATCCTGGCCAAGTTCCGCCAAAAATCGTGTCATCCAAATCTCCCGTGACTCTTCCTGCTTCTGTCCGACGTTGCCAAATCGCCGCCGCGCTTCAGCCCTGGCGCCCTCCGGCGTCATTCCGTCTTCTTGTAGTTCCGCGACTCTTTCCGCAAGGTGGAGCTCCATTTCCTCACGCAACGCCTCGCTCCGCCTGCCGCTATCCAGCCAATACCTCAGCCGTCGTAACACGTCCGTTACTCCGCTCCCATCACATGGGCGATCGCCAGCGTGAGTTTCGCGTACTTTCGGGTTTCCACCGCCAACTGTTTGCGGCCGGCCGCAGTGATCTTGTAGATCCTGGCCCGCCGATTGTTCGACGTCACGCCCCAGACACCGTCGATCCAGCCGTTTACCTCCAACCGCTGGAGAGCGGGGTACAGCGACCCCTCCTCGATGAGGAGTTCGTTGTTGGAGGATTGTTGAATGAACTGGACTATGCCGTATCCGTGGAGGTCGCGAAGTGACAGCGTCCGCAGAATCAACATGTCCAGTGAACCGGGCAACGAATCGTTCTTTTTCGACTTGCGTCCCATACCAAGAATTCTTAGTTTACGGTGGCGAGACTGCGCGAGTCAAGTTAAGTATTGCTAACACTCGCGCCGCAAGATAGTCGGGGGGGGGGGCGCTCACGCGCGTCGGATGCGAATGGCGCGCGCCGTTTGTCGCCAACAGGCTACGTCCGATCTCGACTGGCGCAAAGCGTCAGAGCGTCTGTACGAGTGGTTGGCAGCCGGAGGTGGTCCAATTTTGACGTGTAGTGGATCAGTGCGAACTTCAAAGGAGTTCAACAAGGGCCTCAATTGTGATACCAGCGACCCAGCCGAGCATTCTGTGAAAGAGTGTCTGTTTTCAGGGGATCGCGGGACTGCCATTTTTGGCGAAGCGCGTCATATCCCAAGCGTTCCAGCACCCGGAACCAAGCGGTCAGCAGAAAGGCTTCGCGGCAGTTTCATGCGGCTTCAACGGGGACCACAGTTCGTCCGTGAGGTAGTGCATCTGAACCAGTAGAGGGCACGCGTAGCATCTTGAAATGCAGAGAGACTGCTTCGAGCACGTTGACGCGGCCTCCGGCGTGGTTGGGCGCTGGTCAGAGAGGCAAGTAGCAGATCCGCCCGGCCCATTCGTCGGGCTCGCTGACGGACGCAATCAACGTGAGGTCTTCCACCAGCCGGCCAATATCCACCAGCATCTGATGCCCATACACAACCCCGGCGAACTCGATCCCAGTTCGCAGAAAACGCGCTCCCTCACGAAGCAAATCCTCATCCTGGGTGACAAGAACCCGCGCCAATGCCGCCGCCCTCAGGAGAAGCGCGTCGTCGTCGACTCCACGGAGGCGCAGGGCCGTCGTTACCGCGCGCGGCACATGCACATCCATGTAGAACCGGACATTCACAGTGACCGCTTCAAATTGCGCTTTTTTGATCATTGAGCCGCTGCCGCAACCCCGGATCTGCGACCTGTCGTGCCAGATCCATCGATTCCGTAACACTCCGCTCAATCTCCGCGTCGAGCACGGCCTGGTTCTCGTAGTAGTACGTCAGAGCTGCATGAATCTGCGTGAGCGACAAATGCGGGTGCTGGAAGTGAATCTCCTCTGGACTCCACCCGTGCGCCACCTTGTCCAAAACCACCTCGAGTACCTTCACTTTCGTCCCGTCGAGCCACGCCACGCCTCGGGCGTCCAGCTCAATCTGCGTTTGGAAGGTGGCGGTCATATACAGCAAGTATACCGCCCAGCCGCCTAATCAGTCCTGAAACGTGACAACACGCAGAGGTGAGAAGATGTTTGTCCGGCAGCAGGTCGCTCGGCAGCAAGTGACGTGAAGACGATCGCGACAAACGCCAGCGTTTCGCCGGGTTTAGTCTACACGTCGCGCTCTGAAATGTCGATCCAGCCGTTTCACGATTGGGGGGTGCGGCCTTGACAGGTGCTTCACTATAGTTAATACTAAATTGTTCATGGAAGCGCCAACAATATCATACGCTATGGTGAATATGATCTGCCGGTGCCTGCTCACAGTGCTCCTGATCCTCCCTCCTGCCTACGCACAGAACGTAATCGACCTCGAACGCAGAGTCTCCGAACTGGAAGCGAAGATGCGTCTGGTGGACCCCGCTTTCGGACGGGATTCTCGCGCCTCCGATCTCGTCGCACGCCTTGAGATGCTGGAAAAGAAGCTCGGTGAAGTCCTGGCCGCGAAAAAAACCGAGGCGCAACCGAGTCCAGCGGAAGCAACTGCAGCCAGCCAGCCGGCTCAACCGCCGGGCCAGGGGCTGGTGCCTGTGTCGGTGAGCGGCGATTACCAAACCTCCACCGGTGGGGAAACGCGGTTGCCGGTTGCAGGCTACATGGACTTCCATCTAAACAAGGACAGTGGCGATCCGTTCCGGCCCGACTTTCACCGGTTTGTGCTTCTTTTCGGGCACAGTTTTTCCGACCGGATCAAGTTCTGGAGTGAACTGGAGGTGGAACATGCGCTGGTAGAAGGCGGCGAGGAGACCGGGGAAGTAGCGCTGGAGCAGGCCTATCTGGACTTCCTGATCAAACCGGCGTTTAACATACGAGCCGGCATGATGCTGGTTCCGTTTGGAATCGTCAACGAGCGGCACGAGCCGCCGTCGTTCAACGGAGTGGAGCGTCCGTTTGTGGAAACCGTGATCATCCCCACGACCTGGCGGGAACTGGGATTTGGTTTCACCGGGGACTTGGGCAAGGGATTCCGATATCGCGCCTACCTGACGTCGTCGCTCGACGCCAGCCGCTTCAACGCGGAGGCAGGGATCACGGAAGGCCGCACCGCAGGGTTCGATTCCTCATTCCGCAACCCGGCGAAAATGGTCCGTTTGGAGTATGCGGGGATGCGGAGGCTGACTCTGGGTACGAGTCTGTATTCCGGACACGCAGGCTTCAACACGCCAGGCGTGAATCCACGGGTTACTATGGCCGGCTTCGACGGCCGCTACAATTACCGCCGCTTTGACGTACGGGGACTGTTCGCCAACACATGGGTCAGTCAGGCGGGCGAACTCAACCGCCGCCTCGAGCAGCAGTTCGGAGTCAATCCCAACGTCGCCAGGCAGATGCGGGGATACTATCTGGAGCCGGGCGTCCACGTTCTGCCGCGGCGAACCCGCAACGACGTGATCCTCTTCACCCGTTACGAGAAATACAACACGCAGCACCGCATGCCGCTGGGCTATCTGCCGCTGCCGCAGTTCAACCGGTCGTCCTGGATAACCGGCGTGACCTATAAGCCGAACGGAGACGTGGCCATCAAGTTCGACTACGTCTGGAACCGTAACGCCAGCCAAGTGGTTGGCGCGATCAACGGAATCAATCTTGGCATTGGATGGTGGTTTTAATGAGACTGTTTTCGATTGTTCTACTTTGTGTGGGAGCCGTTGGGCAGGAACCGGCGGCGCGCAAACCGGACCGCGTGATCTCCATAGTGGCGGAGCGGTTCACTTTCAGTCCGTCTAAGATCGAGGTGAAACAGGGAGAGTTGATCGAGTTTGTCCTGACGAGCGACGACACGGACCACGGGTTTCGCATTCCGGGAATCGGAATCGACGTGGCGATTCCGCAATCCGGCAAAGGCGAGGCGAGGGTGCGGTTTGTTGCGAAGGAAAAGGGCAGTTATGCCTTCGAGTGCTCACGGCCGTGTGGCGCCGGGCACAACCTGATGCGCGGCAGGATCATCGTCAAATGAGAAAAGCGAAGTTCAACCGTTGGGTGGCCGTCGCGGCGGCTGCGGGTTTAGCGGGTATGTGTTTCAGCCAGACCAGCGGTCCATCCGTGCGGCCGGGCAACCCGCTCGTCGGCATCACTGCTGCCGAGCATGAGCTGTTCCGCATGGGCCTGGAAGACTTCACCGAGGTCGAAACAGCCGAGGACGGGCTTGGCCCGGCTTTCAACGGCAACAGTTGCGCCGTCTGCCACAGTGTCCCTGCCATCGGAGGAGTGAGTACGATGACCGAGGTGAGGGCAGGATACCGGGACGAAGACGGGAAGTTCACTGAGTTAAACGGGGGCACGCTTTTCCATCTGTTTTCCACTCCGCCGCACCGCTGCCAGGTGCAGATTCCGCCGGAAGCCAATGTGATTGCGCGACGGGCTCCGATCCCGGTCTTTGGCGCCGGGCTGGTGGAGGCGATTGCCGACGAGACGATCATCGCACTTGAAGACCCTGAGGATCGCGATGGTGACGGCATCAGCGGGCGCGCCGCGCGAATCGTTGACATCGCGAGCCGGCGCGAGCGAATCGGCCGCTTCGGCTGGAAGGCGCAGCATGCCACACTGCTAGCCTTCTCCGGCGATGCCTATCGAAATGAAATGGGGATCACAAACGATCTCTTCCCGGAGGAAGTGGCGTTAGGCGTGGACCCGGAACAATTGCGGTTGTGCAGTCCGAAGCGCGGCATCGAGGATGTGCGCGACCGGCGGACCGGGCTGCGCGGTATCGACAATTTCGAGAACTTCATGAGGCTCCTGGCGCCGGTGGCGCGTGGTCCGATGGACGATTCCGTGCGGGCAGGCGAGTCTTTATTCCAGACCACCGGCTGCGCTTCGTGCCACGTGCCAGTGCTTTCGACCGGGACGAACCAGAACCCGGTGTTCGACCGCAAGCCGGTAGCGCTTTATTCAGACCTGTTGCTGCACGATGTGGGAACGGGCGATGGCATCGAGCAGGCAGCGGCGGGGCAGGATGAGATCCGGACTCCGGCGTTGTGGGGGCTGCGGTTCCGTCGTCCACTGTTGCACGACGGTAGCGCCGCCACTGCGGAGGAGGCGATCCTCCGTCACAGTATGGAGGCTGAAGGCGTTACTGCGAAATTCCGTTCCCTGCCGAAAGTGTCCCGTCAGCAGTTGTTGGCGTTCCTCGATTCTCTGTGAGGCTGCTGCCGGTGCCCTCCGCATGGTGCGATAATGCTCACTTCCATGTACTGGCTTGGTATTGACATCGGCACCGGCGGATCTCGCGCCCTTCTGGTAGACTCAACCGGCAAAGTGATCGCCGGGTTCACTGCCCCTCATGAAGAGATGACAATGGAGCGTCCGCTTTGGGCGGAACAGCGGCCAGGGAACTGGTGGGACGCTTCGCAGGTCGCAGTACGCGGAGTGCTGGCCCAAGCCGGCGTCTCTGGCGACCGCGTGAAGGCCATCGGTCTCAGCGGCCAGATGCACGGACTAGTCATCCTCGACGCATCGGGCAACGTCATCCGGCCGTCGCTCATCTGGTGTGATCAGCGCAGCCAGCCGCAAGTAGACGCGATCAATACGAAGGTCGGCAAAGAGGCGGTGCTAAACGCCATCGCCAACCCGGTGCTTACCGGCTTCACGCTACCAAAACTACTGTGGGTGCGCGACCATGAACCGGCTCACTTCGATCGTGTCCGGCAGGTACTGCTGCCGAAAGATTACGTCCGCTACAAACTCACAGGCGAGTTTGCGAGCGAGGTTTCGGACGCATCGGGCACGGCGCTGTTTGATGTGGTGAACCGGCGCTGGTCGGCAACATTGTGCGAGGCGCTGGGCATACCAAGGGACTGGCTTCCGCGGGTTGTCGAATCGCCCGAGGTGACCGGTGTCATCAGCAGAGAAGCTGCGGAGGCGACGGGACTTCGCGCCGGGACGCCCGTTGTTGGCGGAGGCGGGGACCAGGCGGCCAGTGCTGTTGGCAACGGAATAGTGGAAGCCGGGATCGTGTCGTGCACTGTGGGAACTTCGGGTGTCGTTTTCGCGCACACGGAGAAGCCTGCTTACGATCCGCGCGGGCGTGTTCACACTTTCTGCCATGCCGTGCCCGGGAAATGGCATGTGATGGGTGTGACGCAGGGGGCCGGACTCAGCTTGCAGTGGTTTCGCAACCATCTGGCGCCCGGCGTCGATTACGATGCTCTGACTGCGGAAGCGTCCACTTCGCCCGCCGGCGCGCACGGTCTGTTCTGGCTGCCGTACCTGATGGGCGAGCGCACGCCGCACTTGGATGCCACCTGCCGCGCGGCGTGGGTCGGACTCACCGCCAAGCACACGCGCGCCGACCTCATTCGTTCTGTTCTGGAAGGCGTATCGTATAGCCAGAACGACTGCCTGGAGATCATCGAAGGCATGGGCGTGCCGGTGGATCGGGTGCGGCTTTCCGGCGGAGGCGCCCGCAGCGGATTCTGGCGGCAGATGTTCGCCGATGTTCTCCGCAAGCGCGTGGCGACGCTCGAAACGCAGGAGGGCTCGGCCTACGGCGCGGCGCTGCTGGCGCTCTCGGGCGAATACGGATCGGTAGAAGAACTCTGCCGCGCGGCCATTCGCGAAGTCAGCACCGCTGACGCGGACGACGCTGCGGCATCGTTCTACGCCAAAGCCCACCGCACTTATCAGGCAATCTATCCAGCGCTGCAGCCGGTTTATCCGTTGCTCGGCTGATACTACTTGCCGAAGGCGAGCAGAACGTTGCCAGCCATGCCGCCGAGCGCACCATAGCCGGAACCGAGGAACATCATGCCACCGGCGATCACGGGACCGGTGGCGCTCAGGCTGCCGCCCTTGGCCTTCACTCCGTTCACCGTCTCAAACTCGCGCAGGGTATCGAACTGCCAGATGATGGCGCCGGTCGTGGCGTCATAGGCGCGCTGCACGCCATCCATCGCGCCCGAGAAAACGACGCCGGGGATCACCGTTAGCGGGGCCATCTGTGCCGGCGAGCATCCGAACTTGCCCTGACAGGCGGGCTTGACCGGAGGGGCATACCACACCTTCTCCCCGGTGGCGATCTTGAGGGCGAAGAGCCCACCGGCTTTTTCGCGCAGATGGACATCGGACAACGCGACGTAGACGTTGTCCTCATCGGCAGCCATGCCCCACTGGACACCACCGAGGGCGCCCCCCGCTCCGACCCGTGTCTGCCAGAGGATCTTACCTTCGGCATCAGGGTCGATGCCGTGCACCATGCCGGACTTCTGCCCGACGAGCAGGATCCGCTTGCCGCCCGCGAGGCTTTTCAGAATCGGGGAGGTCCCGATGTCCACGTCGGGCCCCACTGATGTCGGGCAATTGGCCTTGTTGGGATTGATGCAGGCGAAGTTCCAACCATCGCCTTCGGCCAGTTGCTTTACCCACTTCACCGCGCCGGTGTCCATGTCCATCGCGATCACCGCGTCTGAGTACTTCGTCGCCGGATCGGCGTAGGCGTTGCCTGTCCCCACGTAGATCAATCGCTTCTTCAAATCCAAGGTCGGGGCGGACCAGATAGCCGCGCCGGCGGGACCGTACAACTGCGTGCCGACAGCGTTCTTGCGGGTGGGGGCCGGCGGATCGGGGATTGTATAAGTCTTCCAGGCCACTTTACCGGCCTCGACGTCGATGGCCACAACCGAGCCGCGGAACTTGCAGCACTCATACTTAGGACCACCGCCGGAAACCTCTTCCACGCTGGAGACAGGAACGTAGAGACGAGAACCGCTCATCCTGGGTCCGCCCGTGATGCGAGCCACCGGGTGGTCGTCCACTTTGATCTTCCAGATCAGCTTTCCATCGCGCGCATCGAGGGCATACACGTTGGCGTTCACATCGCCGAACATCACGGCGTGGCGAGCGTTGCTCACGGTGCCGATCATGACGGCGGTGCGTGCGGTGGAGGAGGCTTTGAAGGTCCAGAAGGTGCAGCCGGTTTTGGCATCCACCGCGAACATGGTTCCGTCCTGACTGCCGAAGTAGAGCTTGCCACCGTACATTACCGGTTGGGCCATCGCGGAGGCTGCACCGGGGAATCCGAAGGCCCACTTCATTTGCAGCTTGGGGACATCGGCGGACTGGAGGCCGGCCATTCTGGCAGGTTGGAAGCGCGTGTTCACCTCATCGACGCCCCATCCGTTCCAATAGGTGGAATCGGTGCGCGCTTCATAGCCCGACGCGCAGAGGCCCGCCGGAGCCACCGTTTTCGCCACGTTTTTGGACAGAAAGGCAGCGACGTCGCTGCGCTGCGCTGCTGTCAAAGCCGCGCCTTGTTCCTTCATGCTGCCGCGTTCCAGGGACGCGAGAATCTGCTCACCGGACATCTTCATCAACGCCTCGGGAAGCGGGGCCCGGTTCACCGGCGGGTCCTTGTGACACATGGCGCAGTTCTTCTGAAAAATAGCGGGCCCGTCTTCCGGCGCCCCCCAAACATGTGGTAGCACGAACAACATCATAGTGCCCAGCCCGAAGAGGATTCTGATCATGGTGAGAGTCATTATAATCGAGGGTAGTGGAAAGACGGAAACTTCTGCAGGCCTCCGGCATGGCCGCGGCGCTCTACGGAGCTCCCGCGAAAGCCGCGTCCCGCGATCCGTTGCCGCTGCCAGATGAAAAGCTGCGCGGCAAAGACCCCGAGAAATACTGGAAGCAAATTCGCGACGAGCAGTTTCTGCTCCCCGAGTGGCGAGCCTTCCTCAACAATGGCAGCCTTGGCATTGCACCTCGGCCCGTCGTCAAGACTGTTGCCGATTTTCTCTATTCCAGCGCCGCGTTGGAAATGGATTGGTACCCGCGGTGGGGCTATGAAGCCTTGGACGAACACCGCGCGGAACTCGCGTCCTTCTATGGGTGCAAGGCCGAGGAATTGGCGTTCACACACAACGCCACCGAAGCTCTGTGCATGATCGCCGGCGGCATTGACCTGAAGGAAGGCGATGAGATTGTCATGACCAATCTCGAGCATCCGTCGGGCCGCGGCTGCTGGTACACAAAGGCCGCTCGTCACAAACTGCACGTGCGCGAAGTGACTCTGCCGATGCCGCCGAAGAGTCCGGAGCAGGTGGCGGATCTGATGACTTCGGCCATTGGTCCGCGCACCAAGGTGATCAGTTTCAGTGGCATCATTTCGCCCACGGGCTGGGTGTTGCCGGTGCGGGAGATCTGCCGCTACGCCCGGTCGAAGGGCGTTATCAGCGTGGTGGATGCGGCGCACATGCATGGTCAAGTGGCGATGAAGATGTCCGATTTCGAGTGCGACTACCTGGCTGCGAGTCCACATAAATGGGCGTATGCGCCCGCCGGTTCGGGGATGCTCTACATCCGCGAGGAGAATCTCGAGCGTCTATGGCCCACGATTGTCTCCGGTGGTTGGGACAACACGAAGATGAAAGCCGGGCGATTCATGAACGTCGGTACCAACAATCGCGCGATTGTGGAAGGCGCGATGGCTGGGCTGCGGTTTCTGAAGCAGATCGGGCCGGAGCATGTCTACGCCCGCATTCACGAACTGTCGCGCTACGTGGTGCAGCAGGCAAAGGAATGCCCCCACGTCGACGTAATGACGCCGGCCGATGATCGCATGTTCGGCGCGCTGGTGTGCCTCAAGTTCAAGACGAAGAACCTCGAGAAACTGGGGAAGCTCGTGAGTGCGCGGCGGATCTGGGTGGCGGTGGGCGAACAGGTTCGCGTGTCCACCCACATTCACACGCGGCGTCAGGACATCGATCTGTACTTCAAGACGATTCGCGAAGCGCTCGGGTAGTTAGCGACGCTGGTGTACCCTTGTAGGTAGATGGCTCAGGACTATGATGTTTCCATGAAACTCCTGTTCCGCCGTTCGAACGGAGTTGCCATCCACCGTTTGGTTGGAGAGAAAGTTGTTGAGTGGCTGAATGTCGAGTTGCCGAAGGTGAGCAACCCGCGCGTCGATATGCTCGGGCGTACCGAGAGCGGCGCTCTGGTCCACCTGGAGATGCAGAGCCGCAATGAAGACAGGATGGAGGTACGGGAGCTCGACTATTACTCGGGTTTTTTCCGTCTGTTCAATCAGCATGTGCGGCAGGTGATGCTCTACATTG
>JACQZR010000215.1 GCA_016213775.1 Acidobacteriota bacterium | reverse complement strand
GTCGTCCCTGTAATGTAGCTCCCGGCATCGCTCGCCAGCAGCAGCGCCGGCCCGATCATCTCTTCCGGATTCCCCCACCGTCCCAGCGCCGTGCGATTCGTGAACTCCTTCTTCTGCTCCTCAGTCAGAATCTTCGCCGGCAGATCCGTCAGAAAGGGCCCCGGCGCGATGCAGTTCACAGTGATGCCGTGCGGCCCCAGATCCATCGCACTCGCCCTCGCAAATCCGATCAGCGCGCTCTTGGTCGACGAATACGCCGATCGCCCCGCCTTCCCTCCCAACCCCAACACCGACGAGATGTGAATGATCCGTCCCCACCCACGCGTCTTCATTTGCGGCGTCAGCGCCCGCGTCAGCCGCATGCAGCTTGTAAGGTTCAACTCGACAATTCGATCCCACGCCTCATCCGTCACCGCATCCACTGGCTGTGGAACGTTGCCCCCGGCATTGTTGATCAGGATGTCCACCCGCCCGAACCGGGCCATCGCCTCGCTCGCCAGCCGGTCCAGTTGCTCCCGGTCCGTCATATCCGTTGCGAGCCATTCCACCCGCACCGGAAGCGCGCGCGACACCTCCGCGGACGCTGCCTCTAATTCCTCATTCGTGCGTGAAGCAAGCATGATGGACGCCCCGGCTTCCGCCAGCCCCCGCGCCATCGCCTTCCCCAGTCCGCGCCCGCCGCCCGTAACCAGTGCGACTTTGCCGGTCAAATCGAAACGGTTGTTCATCAGCGCGATTGTACCGGAGCGCGCCCGCACCCGTCACTTCACAAACCGCCGCCGCGACACGGCGTTCTTGAAGCCTCCATGCTCGCCAAACCACCGCGTGAAGTGAATGTGTACCTGTGCGCCCTTCTCATACGCCGCATCCACCAGCTTCAAATCCTCAACGGAGTGCACGAAGGTCTCATCAATTTTCGGCAGGAAATCCCATGTCTTCAGTTCCGCCCGGGCAGCCAGCGATCCAGCCTTCACACCGGTAATCAGAAACCCCAGGTCCCCAGTCGTTCCCAGCCTCCGCTCCTCCCCTGTCGCGAACGCCACCCGCAATGCCTCCCGCTTGTACGCCCCGGCCCCATCGAACCGGAACAACGGAATCTCCGCTCCCTCCGCCGCGGCCTCCCGCAATCTGCGCGGCAGTACTCCGGGCTCTGCCAGCACATCGCCCACCCGCAACCCAATCCGCGAGGCCACTGACCCTTCCGGAATGACAGTCACCCGGTAGCCAATCTCCCCTTCAACCCAACTCTGACCCATCGCGAGTGTCGACGCGCACAACAGCAGAACCCGGAGCCGCATCCCCCAACTATCGCCTCGCCGGGCATCCACGCGCCACTCCAATGTGGCCAACCGTCCCTCGCGCGGGGTCTACGGGCAAACATTCGCGCCGGGCCCGGACGCCACCACAATCGACGGCGACTACCCCTCCAGCCAGTTCTGAATCACATCGAACAAGCGGTACGTCTGCCCTCCCGCCGTGATCCGCACATTGAACGTCTGCGACGTGTCCCCCAGCGTCTCGTGATCCGGGCATGTCGGGCTGAACCCGCCCGGCGTGACCGTCATCTCACCCCCTTCCTCGCCTTTTTCCTTCACCGTCGACAACGCAGTCATCTGGGCGCGAATCAACGCCGCGTAGCTTTCCAGCGTCATCACACCCTGACCCGGTACCGTGTACTGCGCTTCCAGCATCCCCGCCGACAGCAACTCATCCGTTTGCCCCATGCGAATAAACAGCGGCGTCGTAATGTGATTCACCAGAATGTGCTGACTGTCAGCGCACAGCCACTCCCTGTCTGGATCGTTCTTCCGGTGCCACTCGCCGCAACTCTCGTCAATGCGCGACTTCCACAGCGTCCCCTCCCCGTTCTCCATATCGTAGGTCAACACCTCCTCCGGCGTGCAGTAGCCAAACCGCACGCAGAACGGTGTCGTCGAAAAATCCAGATTCACCGGGTCCGGATTGTACGCGGAATCGTGCAGCGCCCGGTACAACAGCCCGCAAGTCCGCTGCCCGCGACAGCTATTATTCGTACGCCGCAGCAGCGCCCCGAGCCGGTCCGCATTATTATTGACGCCCCCTGCGCCACCCGACGCCCCCGCCAGAATCACCACTTCCGCATCGTCCAGATTCGGCATCTCCTGGTCTGTACCACCAAGTGTATAGTTCAACTGGACACCACCCGCCTGCCGCAACGTCCCTATCGCCGCATCGAGAATCCGGCTTCCGAGAAAGTGAAGCCTCATCGTCACCGGCGCCCCCGTGACCGGATCGTCCGCATCCACAATCGTGTCCCGCGCCGTCCCGCTCCACTTGTCTGAACTGCAGTACTTCACCAGCACGTGATTGAACGCGCCCATTGGATTGTCCGCACGCCGCTCCAGGATCCCGTTCCCGTTGATCCCCACCTTCGGAGCCGGATTCGACGACATCCCCACGCTGCTGAAATTCGTGTCCACACTGCACCACCGGTTGGCGCAATCGTTTGCCGAACCGCACGAGCCCCCGCCCTGCAGTTGAATCACCCACCGGTTCCTGTTCACCGCCCCCTGATAGGGACGGTAATAAAAGATCGCGTTCGACCCGTCATTACATAGCGCATTCGGATACCGTGTCGTATCCAGGTTGTGCCGCTGCAGCTCCATCCCGTTGGCGAGGCTTCCCGCGGTCCCCACCTTCCCGCACTTCAGCGCTTCCGATACCAACGGAGTGCGCGCTTGCGCAACCAACCCAGGCGCGGCAAGAGCCGCGATCAGCAAAGCGACAATCAGGTTAAACATATGGCATCGTAGTTGTCTACGCGCCAGCCTCGCTCTATGGAAGAATCCCGGAACGACGAATCGTCCCGCGTGCACGAACACCCGCTAACAGCCCGAGTCCAAGCACCACATATTGGTAGGACATGGGCTCGGGAATGACAAGCTCACCAAAAGTCACCGCGTCGATCCGGTTGCCGCTCGATTGGAACACCGCGGATTGGAAGCCGGGCGACCACCACCCGGCTGTGGCAAACTGCGCCTCGCCCGCCAACGGCATCGACCCAACCAAGAACCCGGACCCATTCTGTCCACTGAAGAAGTCCACAGTCAGTGGTGCGCCGGAATAATAGAACGAGAACCAGCCGGTGAATCCTCCCGGTACATTCATCGTTGCCGTCGACGATAGACCAGCCGACTTGCCTCCCGGCAGGGAGTAGACATCGGGAGGACCAACGATCCATCCCGCTCCAAAAGCAGTGCTCAAACCTGGCCCCGGCCCGCTTCCCAAACTGCCAAACCCGCCGCTGTAATAATTCAAAACATCTTCGCCGTTTTGCAACTGATCAAAACTGATCCTCACTATAGGAACCGCATTGACGCTTGCCGTGCCAACCAACAGGCACGTGGCAAGAAGCATAAGTATTGAAGAATGCATGGCGCAAGCCTCCTTTTTGGCTCAACACCTAAGGTGCTCTGATACTGGTATACCAACCGTGTACATGGGACACTACTGCGGGCCGCCTTGCCGGTTCGCTCTCTCCGCCGCCCAGCCCACGCTACCCTACCACCCCAAAATCGCCTATGATTGTCCGATAGAACCACCACGGTGTGGTTTGCTTCAAGGAGTAATTTGATATGTCCGCTCTTCTCGCAAAAGCAGTTCGTTCCGCCGCTGTCCTTCTCTGTCTGCTCGCATGCGCAGCCTTGTCCGCGCACGCACAGGTCCTCTATGGGTCCATCGTCGGCACAGTGGAAGATCCCACCGGCGCCGTCGTTCCCGGAGCGTCGGTCTCCGCCACCAACATCGAAACCGCCGCCGTGCGCGAAACCAAATCCGACGCCCAGGGCCGCTACAGCCTCGTCAGCGTCCTCCCCGGCGCCTACAAAATCGTCATCACCGCCACCGGCTTCCGCTCGCTCACCAGGACCGGCATCGGCGTCACCATCAACACCGTCACCCGCGTCGATTCGCGCCTCGAAGTCGGCCAGGTTTCCGAACAGGTCACCATCTCCGCCACAGCCGCGGCGCTGCAAGCCGATCGCGCTGATACCCGCGCCGAACTCTCCTCCCGGGCCGTTGTCGAACTCCCTCTCCCCGCCTATCGCAACTTCCAAACGCTCATCAACCTCGTTCCCGGGGCAACGCCCGCCGCCCTCCAGAACACCGTCGGTATAAGCCCCCAACGCTCCCTCACCACCAATGTCAACGGTACCAACCGCAACAACAACAACACCCGCGTCGATGGTGCAACCAACGTCTACATCTGGCTCCCGCATCACACCCTCTACAACCCGCCCGTCGAATCCATCGAGAACGTCAACATCTCAACCTCTTCCTATGACGCCGAACAAGGCATGGCCGGCGGCGCTGCTGTAACCGTTGCCACCAAGTCCGGCACCAACCAACTCCGCGGGTCAGCATTCTGGTATCACGACAACCAGCACCTCTACGCTCGCCCGTACTTCTTCCAACAGAACGTCAACCGCCCCACGCTCCCCAAGTCCATCGTCAACATCCCCGGCTTTACCGTCGGCGGACCCATCATCAGGAACAAGCTGTTCTACTTCTTCAGCTACGAACGCACCAGCGAGAAAACTGCGCAGTTCGGCAATTTCTCTACTCCTCCCGCGGACATGCGCGCCGGCGACTTCTCCGCCTACGCCGGTCTCGGCAACATCTACGATCCACTTACCGGCGACGCCAACGGTGCGGGCCGCCAGCCCTTCGCCAACAACCGCGTTCCCTCCTCACGCTTCTCTCCCACGTGGACCAAGATCCAGGCGCTCGCCCCACTTCCGAATCAGCGCGCTCAGGATGCCTTCGGTCTCTCCGGAAATTACTTCGCCGCCGCTACCCTGTCGCTTCAACGTGATCAGTTCGATGTCAAATCCAACTACAACGTCACCACCAATCTCATGGTTTGGGGCAAGTACTCGCTCATGAAGGCCCCTGTCCAAGGCGCCGCCGCTCTCGGCGAACTCACCGGACCCGCCCTCGGCCAGCTCGGCAAAGCCTATGCCCGCGTCGACATCCCCACCTTCGGCTTCAATCTCACCCTGTCCCCAACCCTTCTCGTCGATGGCGTCTTCGGCCACACCCGCTTCAAGAATGAAGCTACCGGCCCCGACTTCGGGAAGTTCTGGGGGTCGGAAGTCTGGGGCATCCCCGGCACCAACGGCGGCAAAGCTTTCGCCAAGGACATCCGCTACTCCGGCCAGCCCTGCATCGCCAACGGCTTCACCGCCTGGGGCAACTGCACGTCCTCCAATCCCAACTTCTACGCCGACCGCAGCTACACCTATACAATGAATTTTTCCAAGATTCGAGGCGCGCATGAACTCCGCTGGGGCGTCGACATCATCCGCCACGCTATGAATCACTGGCAGCCAGAAATCGCAAACCCGCGCGGCAACCTCACCCCCACTGGCAACGCTACCGTCCTCCAGGGCCAGATTGCGCGCACGAATCATCAGTACGCCGCTGGCCTCCTCGACATCCTCGGCAGCGCCAACAAGTCCGTTCAGTTTTTCGATATGCACACCCGCGAGTGGCAGCACGGTTTGTTCATCCGCGATCGCTGGCAGATCAACCGCAAACTCACCCTCAACGTGGGTGTGCGCTATGAATACTACCCGCTCATGAACCGTGGTGATGGCCGGGGCATCGAGCGCTGGAACCCCGCCACCAACATCGTCACCATCGGCGGCGTCGGCAACGTCCCTGTTGACAACGGGATGTCCGTTTCCAAGAAGCTGTTCTCGCCCCGTCTGGGCCTGGCCTGGCGCCTCAACGAAAACACCGTAATGCGCGCCGGCTACAGCATCAGCTACAACCCGATGGTCATCTCGCGCCCGTTGCGTGGTCTCTACCCCGCCACCATCGCTTCCAACTGGGTCGCACCCACGCAATTCGGCTACTACGGCACACTCACTCAGGGCATCCCTGATGTCCCCACACCCGACATCAGCAGCGGATCCATCCCGTTGCCCTCTACCGTCAACATGGGACCGCGCAGCCCCTACGGTGGACTCCTGCACCGCGGCTACATCCAAAGCTGGAACTACACCCTCGAACGCCGCCTCCCCGCGTCGTTCATCGCCTCGGTTGGTTACGTCGGCAATCAGACCGTGCGCCAGCTCCTCGACAAGGACATCAACGCCGCCCCCATAGGCTCCGGTCCGCAAGGCCGGCCGCTCGTGCGCACACAGAACCGTCTCATCGAAGCTCTCCTATGGGACGGCTGGGGCAACTCCAATTACCACGCCCTCCAGGTCGCCATCAACAAGAACCTCTCCAAGGGGCTTTTCATGAAGGGCGCCTACACGTGGTCCAAGTCCATCAACCTCTCTGACGAAGACGGGTGGGCCGGCCTTCCGCTCACCAACCTCGACAGCGAACTCTCCCGCAACCGCGCCGTTGCCGGTTACGACCGGACCCACATGTTCGTCATGAGCTGGGTATATGAACTGCCTTGGGGCAGCGGACGTCCCATGCCTCTCAGCGGCATCGTCGACAAGATCGCGGGGGGCTGGCGCATCAACGGCATCTACTCCGCCTACAGCGGATTGCCCTTCACGGTCAGCGCCGCCACTACGTCACTCAACGCGCCTGGCTCTTCTCAAACTGCCGATCAAATCGCCGAGCTCGAAAAGATCGGCGACGTCGGACCCGGCACCCAGTACTACTCCATCAAATCGTTTCGTGATCCTAACTTCCAGCGGCCGGCCGGGCTCTTCCGCTTTGGTTCCATGGGACGCAATTCCGTTCGCGGGCCCGGCTTCCAGAAGGTGGACCTCGCCATGTTCAAGGACTTCAAGATCACCGAACGTTTCGTCCTTCAATTCAAAGCCGAGTCTTTCAACTTCACCAACACTCCTCGCTTCGGCAACCCGGCGGCCAATGTCAGTTCGATGGCCATCAACGCCGCCGGCGAAGTCACCAACGCCAACAACTTCATGGCCATTACCGGTGCCAGCGACGAACGCAAGTTCCGTTTCGGACTCCGTCTTACCTTCTAACCATCAACCAAAGGGGCGGTCAACCCGGCCGCCCTGTCGCTCAGGTTTCGATTGGCGGAAGACCGAGCCGTGCGATCAGTTGTTGGCAACGGGGCTCGTCGCGCAACATGTCAAACATTGGGGAAACTCGAAGCCACAAAATGACGGCGTCGTGCTCGGCATACGCCTGCTCGATCAGGTCCAGAGCCCTTGCCTTGGCGCCAAGCCCCCCGTGAACCCACGCGAGGCATACAGACGGCATACGCCCGGCCGTCGTTCGTTCTTCCATCAGCCGCAGAACTGCACGCGCCTCTTCCTCGCAGCCCGCCGCGCCGTACGCCATTCCAAGCCAGGCAAGAGAAAGAGCATCTCCAAACCTCCTGACGCACTCCTTCAGAATCACCACGGCCTCGTCCGGCGCGCCCGTGGCGATGAGGGACAGACCCAACACGTTATACGCCTGAACGCAGTTCTCATCCAACCCGATCGTCTCCCTGGCTTGCACGATGGCCTCGTCGAAGCGGCGCGCCCAGTAGAGTATCCACCCCTTATTCGCCTGGACGCTCATGGACAACGGATCCAACTCCTGCGCAAGCGCCATCTCCTTGGCGGCGGCGGAGTGGTCCTCTTTAATTGTGGCGACGAACATGGAATAGAACCAGTGGCCGAGCGGGTCGTTGGGGCTTATCTCAATCGCTCGTTGGAACTCGCATTCACAAGCCAGGAGGTCCCAGTCGTGAAGGAATCGAACCAGCCCGAGTGCAAGGTGCGCGTCCGGGAGATTCCCATCGAGTGCCAGGGCTTTGATCGCGGCGGCCTCGGCCTGTGGGTACGCCTCAGAAGGTGCGGCGTAGCCGAAGTATGCGGCAAAGGCGCGGCAGAGAGCCAGCTTAGCGTGCGCCGCCGCATAGCAGGCATCTTTCCGAACGGCCAGTTGGAACCGTTCCGTCGCCCGCTCAAATCCCACCGGGTTGTACCGGCTGAAGTGATAAAGTCCTTTCAGGTATGCGTCGTGCGCCTCGGGATTGACCGGCCGGATTCGGTTCGACAAGCCGTGCTGAGGCAGAATGACCCGCATCTGCTCGGCGACCGCATCGGCCAACCTGCTCTGTAATCTAAGAATATGGTGTAGTTCGAAATCATAGGCTTTCGACCACACGTGCGTCTGATCGCTCACCTGGATCAGTTGCACTGTAATGCGCGCCTGGCCGCCTTCCCTCCGCGCGCTGCCCTCGAGAACGTAATCCAGCCCGAGATCACGGCCGATTCCGGCGATATCCTTGTGGAGACTCCTGTAGTGCATCGATGTCGTGCGCGCGACGACGCCCAGCCGCTCGGGGGCCAGTATGGCGAGCCGGCTGATCAGTTCCTCGGTAATGCCATCGCTGAAGTACTCCTGAGTGGGATCACCGCTGAGGTTGGAGAATGGAAGCACCGCGAGCTTTACTCTCCGCGCCGGCATGTCTTCTGCTAAACGCCGGCTCACGCTGGCAATGAACCGATAGCCGCGCTTGGGCAGGGTCTCGATGAACTGCGGGTGTTCCGCCGAATCGCCGAGCGCTGCCCGCAGCCTTCCGACGGCGGTATTCACGTTGTTGTCGAAGTCGACGAAGACGTCGCTGGGCCAGAGCCTCCGGCGAAGTTCCTCCCGCGTGACGATCTCGCCGGGATGATCGAGCAGCAACACCAGCACCTCGAACGGCTGCTCCCGGAGGCTGATTCTGCGCCCTTGCTTGTGCAATTGTCCAGCGCTGATATCGGCAACGAAATCGCCGAAATGGACGACTTCCTGATTGGAATCCGCCTTTCGCATGGCTCCCCCTCAACGTAACCCCGGCCGAGACGGGCGTCAAGGAGAATTCAATATCCGGTCATGCCGCTGTCTATAGGTTCGAAACCGGGTTTCGCGGATCATTGGTGGTGGAGGTGAACGAAAATGTTCAAACGGAATATCGCAGGCGTAGCGCTCATGACATTTTGGCTCTCCGGGACGATCCTGGCACAGCCGCAATGTGGCTCCCAGCACCTGGTCGGCGTGTGGTCTGCATCGGCTATTGGATGGACGATTCCTACCGCTTCCGGACCGTGGCCAACTGGTGAAACCTTGCCCACCGTGGGCGTGGGGCTGATCAGTATTGACCATTCGGGCAAACTGTCGGGTCCTGGTACTGTCGTCTTCGCGGGACTGGTTTTGGACTACGAAATGGTAGGAACCGTCTCAGTCAACTCCGATTGCGCTGGGCTCATCAAATACACGGTGAAGATCAAAGGCTTCCCCGACCTGGGCGGCTATGTCGAACGATTTGTTCTCGACGTCACTCGGCAGGAAATCGTGACGGCCTCCGTCCGGTCTCCCATTTCCAAGCCTATGTGGGTGATGACGATGAAGCGCATCAGCGCAGTGCCGGCAGCGGCCACATGGCCTGAGCTTCCGGCTCAGAACTGAACCCGGGTATCCACTCGGTATGCGTGCGGTATTGATTCCGATCCTGCGCTGGCCCATCATTCGCGTTGAGAAGCCAAGCTTCTTTCAGCAACGTGCAAGGAGGACGATTATGAAACTGCGAAAAGTACTGCCCGTGCTGGCCGTCATCTTGTTGGCCGCAGGCTACGTGACAGGCCACTCGTCGCTATTCACCAACTTTACTGGCAATGATACCTTCGTCGGGATACTCGATCCCGGGAAACTCAGTTGCCCTGGAGGCCAACTGGATCCTACCTGGAGTACCGGGTCGCCGTGCACGCCCGGAAGCAGGGTGCACATTCGGGACTCGAGGTTTGCATACTACCTGCATTCGAGCGTCGACCGAATAACGGGGGCCATGGAACTCACCTCCGCAAACGGCAATTATGATGGTTGGAGACCCGATCTCCAGAGCCCCGGATCCGGGCAAATGTGGGGTACGATTCGCGTGAATGTCGAGGGATTTCCAAACGAGGTCTGGGAAGGCACCTGGAATGGCACCAGGACCGTGACCGGGAACGCCGTTGTGATCACAACCCATGTTGTTCTCTTCGGCGCCGGGGGAAGGATTCAAGGTATGAAAGCTGAGTTTAGGGGGACGGCGGATCCCTTAGTCGGTGGAACGTACGAGGGCTGGATCCTCGCGCCGCCCTGAAAATCGCAGTAACATCGGACGCTTGCGCCGGTTAAGGATCGCTATCTACCTGCCCTGTCCGGACCACGCGGCCGACTTCTCGACCGACGGGAACCCCAGTTTCCGGAGGAGATTCTGGAACCGCGGGTTCCCGTATAACGGTTCCCAATCGGGCTCTGCCCAGAGCAGATGCAACCGGGGATCGCCATCCTTATGGGCTGTCTCCAGCCACTCCACCGCCCGGGCATTCTCCCCGGCGAAAGCGCACAGCCGGGCCACCTCGTTCCCTGCTACATACTTCGTCCGGGCTCGTTTCTCGAGTGTTTGTGCCGCGGCCTTCATGGCCCCCGCATAGCCGGATTGCTGCTCACCCTGTTCGAGAGCCTGTAGTACCTCGGTATCATTCAGGATTCCGTATGATCGTTTGCACTCTGATAGCGCCTCGGCGCTTCTTCCCTGGCGGTGAAGGACGCGCCAGTATGCCCAACGAGTGATGAAGAAATCAGGTGCAATCTCAATCTCACGCTTATGTTGATCGGCAGCTTCCTGATACCGCCCGGAGACGAGAAAGCACAGTGCCACCAGGGCGCTGCGAATGGGCGGGAACGGATCGAGTCCACGGGCAATCCGAAACTGCTCCATCGCCTCCGTGGTCCGTCTTAGCGATACCAGCACCTTGCCATGAGTCTCGTGGGCGTCGGCGGAACTGGGATTCAACTCGATGGCGCGCTTGACTTCCGTCTCGGCGGCCGCCCAGTCCCGGTACACGTAAGCGGTTGCGGCACCCAACCAGCAGTGTCCATCCGCCAAGGTTTCGTCCAACTCGATGGCTTTTCGCGCAGCCGCGATCGATTTCGGCACCACTTCGATCGGCCGGACATGTCCCCAGTAGGCAAGCGCGCCGTACGACGGAGATAGTGCTGCCCACGCCGGTGCGAAAGCGGGGTCCATGTCAACCGCGGCCTGCAAGCTCTCAATCGCCTTTCGAAGGCTATGTGCTGAGAAGCCGCGGAACAGATACCGCCCTCGAAGATACGCTTCGTAGGCTGCTGGGTTGACCGTGCGCGCTTTGCCCAGGCGGCTTGCTCTCCCGGCGTCAGCTTGGCCCTCACCTTGCCGGCGACGCTCATCGCGATCTCCCTCTGCACCGCCAGAATATCGGCATAGCTCCGCTCGTAATTTTCCGACCACAGGTGCTGCTCGGGCTTGGCCCGCAGAAGCTGTGCCGTGATCCGGACGCGATCCCCGTCCCGTACGACAGTGCCCTCCACCACCGCATCCACGTTGAGTTCCCGGCCGATCTCCGCAAGGGGCTTATCGCTCTTCCTGTAGCGCAGAGTGGACTGCCTCGATATCACCCTCAGAGCCCCGACTTTGCCCAATTCCGTAATCAAGGAATCCGTGACGCCATCGGCAAAATACTCCTGTCCCGGATCTCCGGAGAGATTCGCGAACGGCAATACGGCGACAGCCTTGATCTGTCCGGGTGCGACAATCCGGTAGAGGCGCGCGCCAAGATAAGCCGACAGGAGAAGCACAGCCAGCCCGCCAGCCGCAAAGACCGCATACAAAGGCGCCCGGCGTCGTTGATTGGCGAGATTCGGTTCAGTCGGGCGCAACAAAGCGGTATCCAAGCTGCGGAAGAGTCTCGATGTACCGGGGGTTCTGTGCGGAACCCTCCAGAGTCTCGCGCAGTCTGGACTGCCTTGTTGAGACCGATATCGAAGTCGCCGAAGGTCTTACCGGGCCACAACCGCTCTTGCAGCTCTTCCCGGGTCACCACCCGTCCCGCCCGTTCCACGAGGATGGCAAGGAGATCCGCGGGCTGCTTTTGCAGCTTGACGCTGGCGCCATTTTTACGTAGCTCCCGGGTCTGCGCGTCCAACTCGAAGGCGTCAAACCGGAGTACCCGCGGCGATGGCAAGGGATCAATCATTGCACCAGCCCGTAGCCATTCGTAGTCTAGCATTCGCATACTCTCTGGGAAGCCTTCCGGCCAGCAACGTGGGTTTCACCTCCACCGCGTTGCTCCATCACTTCCCCACTGCAACGAAGGACTCCGCCAGCCTATCCCCCTCCACAGCCGCCACTGGCCCGGGTCTCCGCGGTCAGACCCGCAGCCACGGACAACAACGCAAACCCCTCAGAAGTGCATAACCGATGGAGAGAAAATAACTCACATTGCAGGTATCGGCGAATCGGCGGCGACCTTCCCGAGACAAGCCGGCCGGCTTCCTGAAACTGTTGACTTCACCAATCAGGAGTATCTTAAGGGGTAGACCGTCCGAGGATACCCCGGACGGTCTGGTTCCGGTTAGGTTTTGCCTTCAAAAACCCAAACCAATCGACACTGTGTACTGGGAGGCCTTGTTCTTGTCGTCTTCCTGGGACTGTTGAATGATTGAGGCTGTGAAAACGAGTAGGGTGCAATCGTGAAGCTCAACCTGGCCTTCATCAATGTCATTCTCGCCGCACTGTCGCCATGCTTCGCCGCCGAACCCTCCAAAGGCTCATGCACCCAACAGACACGCGGGCAATTCTGGCCGCCCGCTGCCAACACCGATCGCGCCCTCGCCCGCCTCGCCGAACAGCGCGGCGAACTGCGAATGTGCACAAAGGGCGTGTGGAAGTACACCTGGCAGCCGCTCACCATCCACGTCAGCCAGCTCGCCGGAAAACAGGCCTCTCCCGTCGACCTCATACTCTCGGCGCAATCCCCGCCGGCGCATACTCCGGCTTCCGGCGCGCCTTGGTCTCCTGCTCATAAGCATAAGCCAGCCGAACAAGCCTCTCATCCGTCCAGGCCTTCCCAAAGAACGACAACCCCACCGGCAGCGCACGGTACAATCCCGCCGGCACGGTGATGTGCGGGTATCCCGCCACCGCCGCCGGCGTCGTGCAGTCCGGCCCGTACGCATCCCCGTTCACCCAGTCCGTCAGCCACGCCGGCCCCGAACTTAGCGTCACAATGGCGTCCAGCCTATGCTGGTCCACCACCGCGTCGATGCCTTCCGCGCGGAACAGACGCAGACACTGCTTACGCGCCTCAACGTATGCCTTCTCCGTCAGCGGCCCTTTCTCTTCACTCTGTATCAGCAGTTCCTGCCCGAACAGCGGCATCTCGCGATCGCGATTCTTCTCGTTGAACGCAATCAACTGCGCCAGCGACCGCACGGGCCGTCCTTCCGGCTGCCTGCTCAGGTATGCATTCAAATCCGCCTTGAACTCGTAGCGAAGCACCTCTCCTTCAAAGTCCTCCCACTTGCCATGCGAGGGTAATTCAGCCGGGTCGATCACCTCCGCGCCAAGCCGCTTCAGCACGTCTGCCTGCGACGTCAGAATGCGGTCCAGGTGCGCATGCCGCTGATAGAATTTGCGCGCAATGCCAATCCGCGCGCCACGCAATCCATGAGCGTCCAACGCATCCGCCCAATGTCCCTTCGCGCCAAGTCCAGCCATTATCAACGCCAGATCGCGCACACTCCGCGCCATCGGACCCGCCGTGTCCTGCGAATGCGAAATCGGAATGATGCCGCTCGCGCCCAACAACCCCACCGTCGGCTTCAATCCAACCAGTCCGTTCATCGCCGATGGGCTGATCACTGACCCGTCCGTCTCAGTCCCCAACGCCGCCGCGCACAAGGATGCCGCCACTGCCACCGCCGACCCTGACGACGACCCCGATGGGTTCCGGTCCAACGCATACGGATTGCGCGCCTGACCGCCCCGCGCGCTCCATCCGCTCACCGAATGCGTCGAGCGAAAGTTGGCCCACTCGCTCATGTTCGCCTTGCCCAGAAAAACCGCACCTGCTGCGCGCAGTGCAGCCGCCACAGCCGCATCCTTCGGTGGACGCCATCCTTCCAGCGCCAGCGAACCCGCCGTTGTCGTCATCGCATCGGCCGTGTCGATGTTGTCCTTCAACAGCAGCGGCACGCCGTGCAGCGGTCCACGTGCCTGCTCCCGGTCCCGCGCCGCGGCTTCTTCCAACGCCCGCGGATTCGTCTCAATCACCGCCCCCAACGCAGGGCCCTTGCGGTCCATCGCCGCGATGCGTTCCAGGTACCATGCCGTTACCGCCTGCGATGTGTACCGGCGCGCTCTCAACCCCTCGGCTATTTCAGAAAGTGAAACCTCCGTCAGATCCAGTCCGCTCCCCGGCTTACACGATGTGAATACCGCGCTCGCCGTGCTCAGGCCACTTAGGAAGAAGGTTCGCCGCCGCATGCCGCATTGTACCGTGTCACTTTCCAGAATGACTTTCCGCTGATGGAAGTGAGCACCGATATGCGAAACACAACACTTGCTACCATCACCGTCCTGCTCTCCGGAGCATTCTCCCCGGCAGGCGCAACCCTCATCAGCTCGGACTTCCTCACTCCCGGCGATGGCCTCCTGATTTTCGACACCGCGACGAATCTTCAATGGCTCACTCCGGTCTACACCAAAAACCATCTCTTCAACGATGCCTTCGTGCAGAACATCAACACTACTTACGGATTCCGCTACGCAACAGCCACCGAAACCGTAAGTATGGTGAATAGCAACTTCGGCAACCCGACAACGGTTTCGCCGGGCGATGCCGCCGGCTTTATCGCGGCGACGAACTTCATGGCCCTCTTTGGTGTCGCCCAGAACATGACCTGCGGGACCCTCCCCTGTCCGCGCACGCAGGGTCTCACTTCCGACATCGGCGCTCCCGGCAACCACCTCGGCTTCGGCTTGATCACGTTGGGCAGCACCGGTTGGTTCATCACCAACAACGCATGGCCCGACACTATCGCCGACTCGCAAATGGGGAGTTTCCTCGTACGGGACGCGGCGAGTACTCCTGAATCCGCCACCACTGCGCTAACGGGCGCCGGACTGCTATCACTACTTGCATTCCGCATGCGCCGACTCGCGTAACAGGGCGCTTACCTGGAAGAGCAACTGCTCGAGCTGAAGTGGGATTCCGCACGCCGCTCGTCACTCACCATCGGCCCCCGGAGTAGAATGGAAGGATCTCATTCAGGGAGCAGTATATGATCCGTCTGGCACTTGCCCTTGCAGTTGCTCTTACCGTATCCTCGCCCGCGCAGGAAACCACTGGTAGCATCACTGGCCGCGTCATCGACAGCACCGGGGCAGTGATCGCCGGTGTCGAGGTGGTGGCTACACAGTCCGAGACCGGAACCTCTCGCAGCACCAGGTCCACAGCAAGCGGCGGCTATTCGTTCCCCAATCTCCCCATCGGCCCATACACAATCGCGGCGTCGCATCCGGGCTTCAAACGCGCGACGGAAAAAGGCCTCGTGCTGCACGTTTCCGAACACCTCGGGTATGACATCACGCTGCAGGTTGGCGATGTCACCCAGGAAGTGGTGGTGACAGCGGACAGTGACCAGGTGCAGACACAATCGGCCGAACAGGGCGGCATCATTTCGGGCGACCAGGTGCGCGACCTGCAGCTCAACGGCCGGTCCTTCTTCACGCTGCTCGAGTTGATTCCCGGCGTGAACTCGAACCTCTCGGATCGCACCGATCCCAACTCGACACCCGACCTGAGCATCAACGGCGCACGCAACTCCGCGTCCAACTTCAGCATCGATGGTGGCAACAATGCGGACGTCATCGTTGGGTCGGGGTCGATGAATACCTTCACTTCCATCGAAACCATCGCCGAGTTCAACGTCGTGACGACGCCTTTCTCGGCGGAATACGGGCGCGGCGGTTTCTCGCAAATCAACGTCGTGACGCGCGGCGGAAAAAAGACATTTCACGGCGGCCTGTTCTACTTCCTGCGTAACGACGCGTTCGATGCCAAGGATTACTTTTCGCACCAGACCCTGCCACTAAAGCTGAATAACTTCGGCTTCAACGTCGGTGGGCCGGTTATGCTGCCCTTCTACAACCGGAACCGCACGAGAACGTTCTTCTTCTTCGCCATGGAATGGAATCGTATCGTTACCAAGGGCGATGCGGTGAACACGACGGTGCCTGGCGTGGCAGAGCGCGGTGGGGATTTCAGCGGCCTCGGACCGGGACGCGACGGCATCTTCGGCACCACCGACGATCCGGTGGTCGACCCGCTCACCCTGGAGGGTTTCCCGGGCGGGAAGATCCCGGCATCACGCATTGACCCGAACGCGGCCAAACTGCTCACGCTTTACCCGCTACCGAACTTCGTGGGCCCCGGCGCCATCAATTTCACCTCGGCCGCGGCCTCGCGTCAGAACTGGCGCTCGGAAATGCTCCGCATCGACCATAACATCTCCCCCACGTTCCGGCTCTATGGCAGATACACCCAGGACGGACTTAGGTTGTGGAATCCCTACGGGGGAACTGCGCTGTCCTCGGTAACAACACAGTTTCCAGGGTTAGCGGTGACGGACGGCATCCGCCCCGGCCGCAACGCGGTGGTAAACGGTACGCAGATGATCCGTCCGACCTTCCTGCAGCAGTTCCAATTCACCTTTGGACGGCGCATCACCGATTTCCGGTCCGCCTCGCAGAACGCCGACCGCAAGGCTCTTGGGGTTACCTGGCCGGAGCTATTCCCGGAGAATGACGGCAATGTGATCCCCGGTATCACACTGGGCTCCGGCTATGCCTCTCTGTCACCCTATCACGTGGCGCACAAGGAGTTATTCACTCTGGAACTCTCCGACGCGTTCTCAGTAATCCGCAACCGCCATAATATCAAATTCGGTGTTTATTACTCTTACGGCGGCAATCTCGAGCAGCCGAGTAATGTCAACACCGGGGGAACATTCTCCTTTACGACGAATTTCTCGAAAAACCCCATCGCCAATCTCCTGTTGGGGTATCCCCAAAGTTACACGGAAGTGGAGAAACCGGTGGTTTCCGACGTCCGCTTCGGCGCTCTGGAGGCCTACGTTCTCGATGAAGTGAAGGTCCGGCCCAATCTTACCGTCAACTACGGCATGCGCTACACCAGCTATTACAATCCCTACGATCTGTACGGCGTAGCTACTAACTTCATCCCTTCGCTCTACGACCCCGCCAAGGCGCCGCAGTTGGTGCGGTCCAGCGGGCTGCTGGTTCCGGGCACAGGCGACCGGCTCAACGGCATCGTGATTGCCGGCCAGAATTCACCCTATGGACGGGGCATCGACAACGACTTACACGGGCTGTGGGCGCCGCGCTTCGGTTTCGCCTACGCACCCAGTAAGAAGATGTCGTTCCGCGGCGGCTACGGCCTTTACTACACTCGCCCGCTGATCGGCGCTTTTATCAACAACGCCTTCAACAATCCGCCCTTCAGCCGCACCGTCACTATCACTCAGCCGTCTTACACGCTGCTTGGCGGCACGCAGGCGGCCTCCTCGCCGCCGGCCCTGACGACGATGGGACTGCCGCTGAAGGCGCCTACAGTACACCAGTTCAGCTTCGGCATACAGAGGGAATTGCGCAAAGGCCAGATCCTGAACATCGCCTATGTGGCGAACCATGGCGTCCGTCTCATGCGTCCCATCAACATCAACGACGCCGAGCCCGGCACGGTTACCACGGGCACCAACATCAACTTTATCCGCCCGTATCATGGCTACGGCTCGATCACGGAGCGGCAGTCGTCGGGCAGCAGTATTTTCCACTCGCTGCAGGTGGGCTACACGGCCCGCATGGGCCGCAAGCTGAACGGCTCGATCGCCTATACATGGGGCAAATCCATTGACGACGGATCGAGCGACCGCGACGCCGGCGACGTCCCGCCGAACAAGGGTAATTCGCGCGCCGAGCGGGCACGCTCCAACTTCGACCGCAAGCACATTTTCACCAGCAGCATCATCTATCAACTGCCCGCGCCGATCCCCTCGCCGTTCTTCCGAGGCTGGAAGCTTTCCGGCATTCTGCGGCTGTGGAGCGGACGCCCCTTTGACGTGGTGATGAGTTCCGACGTCGCACAGATCGGCGCGGTGCAGAACCAGCGCCCCGACGTGATCGCCGATGCCAAAGGCCCACGCACGGTGGAGGAGTGGTTCAACCGCAGCGCCTTCGCGCGGCCCCGCACCGGAACCTTCGGCAACATGGGCCGCAATTCCTTAACCGGCCCTGGAGTGAATAAGTGGGACCTGTCGCTCTTCAAGATTTTCCAGGTCGCCGAGGGAAAACGGTTGGAATTCCGTGGCGAGTTCTTCAACGCGTTTAATCATCCTTCGTACAGCTCGGTGGGGACGTCGCTCAACGTGACCGCGACGGCGGTGAATCCGCTGTTGAACAGCTTCGCGGTGATCACCAACACCCGCGATGCGCGCGTGGCGCAGGTCGCCTTGAAGATCTATTTCTAAGCTGTCCTCTCACGGACCAACTCCGGGATACAGAGAGGTGCTATCATTGCCCGTAGCATTTCCCTCCCCGCTGGCGTTTCCGCGCCAGGATCTCCCCAAAGCCACATTTGTGGCGCGCGAAATCCAACAAGGAGATAGAGATGTTCCAGAAACTCACTTCCGCAGCCGTTCGTTGGGCACTTGCGGCCGCGTTCGCAACGGCCGCTCTAGCCGACACCAACGTCTGCGTCCAGCCTCCCTCGGGCATGGTCGCCTGGCTCGGTGGAGACAACACGGCAGCGGATCAATTGGGCGCCAACAACGGCACGTTCCTGAACGGCCCGGCGTACGCGGCGGGCAGAGTTGCCACTGCCTTCAACTTTAACGGCACCGATCAATTCGTAAGTATCCCCGACAGCCCTTCGTTGAGTGTCACCGGCTCGTTTTCACTGGACGCCTGGATCTACGTGCGCGCATACTCGATCGAGTTTACCCCGGTAGCGGCGAAATGGAACGACCTCGGCGTGAACCAGCGCTCCTACATGCTGGCGGTCATGCCATTCGGAGCATTGCGGTTTGATGTCTCGCGCGCAGGCTTCTTCGGTGGAGGAGGTTTCCTTTCCGGCCCGAATCAATTTGCGGGCCCCGAGAACGCGGTCGTTGTATCCGCCAACGGTGCGGTGCCGCTAAACACCTGGACGCACGTCGCCGCCACGTATGATGCCCCCTCGGGCCTGGTGAGTGTCTACATAAACGGCACGTTAAGGAATAGCATCGTCGCACCATTCCATGCGGTGTTCGACAATACCCAACCCATGCTGATCGGTGCGAGTGATTCCGGATCGAACGTGCGCGACTACTTCAACGGCTTGATCGACGAGGTTGAGGTCTTCAACCGCGTGCTCACGGCTGGTGAAATCCAGGGCATCGTGAGTTCTGCGAATGCGGGAAAATGCAAGCTGAACGTCACCATTGACATCAAACCATGCAGCTTCCCGAACGCGATCAACCTGAATTCCCAAGGTGTCATACCCGTCGCGATCCTCGGCTCGACAACACTGGATGTGACGGACATCGACGTGTCGACCGTAATGCTCGAGGGCATGGGCGTGAATAGTCCAGGCAAATCGGGCAAGCTGCAGTGCAGCATCCAGGACCTCACGGGACCCGCTTTTGTAACGGCGGATAGTTGTTCCGCCGATGGCCTCCCGGACCTCGTCTGCCATGTACAAACGCAGAGCGTTCAGTTGGCGGACCCCTCGATGATGAGGCTCACGGCACTGACGAAAGGAGGAATCAGTCTCTCCGGCTTCGACTCCGTGAAGATTGTTCCGTAACGTTCAGGCGGGAACCTCGCTCCGTGGCGGGCTCGCGTGAATTGATCCGGGAGCCCGTCCGGATTTCCAGGTGGTTGGGGGCGAGTCACAGGTCCATTCAAACCGGGAGCCGCCGCGGAGTCAGGGCGGAGCCGCGCCATCCCCAAAGAGTAGCGATACCTCCCTTTAGCCGCGGCGTCAAGTCGTCCACGGTCAGCGCCTTTTCGCGGAAGCGCCGCCTTGAGCACCGTCTGGCGAAACCGCCGGATCTCGCGCCCCTGGTGATATACTTTCCCTCATCGAACGTGCAATACGCAGAGTTGGAGATCTCCCTTCGACGCCGCGAAGCCGGCGGCTACCCCGTCGAAATGCGCTTTTTCAACCTCTGGAGGCATGAAACCCAGTTTCCTGACAAAGAGCCAAAGGCGTACGCGAACATCAACCCCGACGATCTCCTCCTCCGGCCAGTAGAAGAACAAGGGCGGCAATTGGGTCGGGTAATGTTCGCCGAAGAGTCCATTCGACAGGGCTTGGAGGCTGCCCGGAAAGTTGTGGAGAACAGTCCGGACACGGCCCTGCGACTGCGCCTCTACATCTATCCCGCTGCCAAGGAATTGCACCACCTTCCTTGGGAGACCCTCTGTGATGCCGCTGGCGTTCCGTTGTTTAGAGGCACCAGAATCCTGTTTTCCCGCTATCTGAATTGCCGCAACCCTCCCGCGCAGAAGGAGCTTCGCGGTAAGTCGGGGGCAAGAGCGCTGATTGTGGTTGCCGCGCACCGGGATATCCAAAACTGTTTCGCCCGCGGCGAGTTCGCCGGGAAAGACCAAAACGACTCGCTGCATCCCATCAATGTCGCCAAGGAGAGAAAGCTCGCCGAAGAGGGTTTTCGGCAGGCGGGCATTGCCTGGAAAACGCTGGCCACAGGAGAGCCGGACAGCCTGGGACCCGCCACCACCGATCAGATTCTCAGTCAACTCGATAAGGGCTACGATATTCTCTATCTGGTCTGCCATGGCGGCCTTACTGAAGACGGCGAAGCGGTTCTGTTTCTGGAGGAAGGGGAAGTCTATGCAAAGAGTCTGGTGGAACGCATCCAACACTCTCAGCGACTGCCCCGGCTCATCATTCTGGCTTCTTGTGAAAGCGCGCCGGGCCTGGCCACCGTCGCCTCCGGTACGCTCAGCGCATTCGGCCCTCAGTTGATCGGCGCCGGAATTCCCGCAGTCGTCGCTATGCAGGGCAAAGTGAAGATGACCACGATCGCCAAATTCATGCCCTGCTTCCTGGCGGAGCTTGCCGAGTCGGAGGGGCAGGTCGATCGTGCCATGGGCGTAGCCAGGGAGCGCGCGGCAAGCGCCGATTGCCTCGACTGTTGGATGCCGGTCCTGTTCTCTCGCCTCACCACCGGACAGCTTTGGGATCGACCGGATCCACACTCCGCTGTGGCAGAGTCGCCGCGCCCGCCCAACCGAGGCCGCCTTGTCGCCAAACTATGTGACCGCCGCGCTCAGGAGGGAGCATTCAGCATGGCCTTTGAGAAGGCCCTTGCCGAACACCCTGCTACGCCGCAGCTATACTTCATCACGGGTGAAGAAGGACAGTGTCACGAGTCGCTCGTGGAACGCCTGATTCACCGCGTAGACGAGCACTTTTCTCAGCACGCGGACCAAGTCTCCGGGGGTAGACGGAAGAGCATCCCCTGGCATTGTGACGGCACACTGGAACAACGCTTTTCCCGTCTCGTCTATTCATTGGTTGAGCATCTGGGGCCGGCCTCCTTTCGCCGCGAGATTCCGCCTGGCGGACTCACCCCCCTGGCGGTCGATGACCTCCTCAGGAGCGCGCGCAACCACTACATCGCCATTCAGCATTCGCTCTATGAGGCCAAGTGGGATGACGCCACTGCCGGCTTGCTGCGAAGGTACGCGGATTTCTGGAGCGGTTGGCCCCCTTCCGAACAACGCCCCGCAATCGTCGTGTTCTTCAGCATTCGTTTCCAGCAGCCTGGCCAGGTCTGGTGGCAAAAATTGTTACTCACCTCACTCCCGGCCCGGAAACGGCGGCAAACGATTTCGAACACTCTGGCAGATCTCGAAAGGACGGTCCGTGTGCCCTGCCATAGGCTCGCCGAATTGCCCCCGGTTGTCCGCGAGGATGTCGACGAGTGGTTCGAGTTGAACCACATATTCTCCCCCGCCGAACGGCTGCGCGCCTTGAACCGCCTCTTCCCTAGCGCTGGAGCGCCGAAGCCAATGGCCGAGATCGAGGAATTCTGCAACGAGGTATTACGAAATCTCGAAGGAGCGAAAAGTGATCATGAACCCAGACAATGGCAAGTTGAGCAACACGAGCCGGCTCTACTCAGGTAACGGCAGCCCGATCTCCGCCCGCAACCTCCATCTCCCGCTCTTTCAGCGTCCAGAGCGCATGGACGCCGCCGAATTCTATGTCGCCGAAAAGGAACTCGCCGACGCCGTCAACGTAGCTCTCACGCTCGGCCAGCCCCTCTTGGTCACCGGTGAGCCCGGCACCGGAAAAACCCAACTCGCCGCCAGCATCGCCCACGAACTCGACCTCCCCGCCCCGCTCACCTTCGCCGCCAAAACCACATCCTCTGCCAAAGACCTGTTCTACCGTTACGACGCCTTGGCGCACTTTCATGACTCCCATTTCCGAACCGAGCCGTTGTCACTCGAGGCCTACATCAACTACGAGGCCCTCGGACTCGCCATTCTACTGTCCCATTCCCCCTCCGCGGTGAACTCGTTGCTCCCGGCGGCCTATCGTGACAAAGGACCCACCCGCACTGTCGTGCTTGTGGACGAAATCGACAAAGCCCCTCGCGACTTTCCCAACGACGTGCTCAACGAAATCGAACATCTCACCTTCACGGTTCGCGAAACCGGCAAGACCTTCGCCAGCAGCGCCGGCTACCGCCCGATCCTCATTCTCACCAGCAATTCCGAAAAGAACCTCCCCGATGCGTTCCTGCGGCGCTGCCTCTACTACCACATCTCTTTCCCTGGCCCAGACCGTTTGAAGGAAATCGTCTCCCGCAGGCTGCCGCCCGGCGACCAATTCACTAGCGAAATGCTCGACAACTCTCTACGGCACTTTCATGAGATCCGCACACAGCCGCTGGCGAAAAAACCCGCGACGGCAGAGTGCCTGGCATGGCTGCGCGTGCTCCAGCAGATGGAACTCGATCCAGCTAACTTGAAACCCGGACAGATGGAGCTCTTGAGCCTCAGCTATTGCGTCCTGGCAAAGACGCGGGAGGATCTCACCCGCCTTCAGCGAACATTAGCTTCCAGGAATGTATGAAGCCCGCGGCCAGCGAAGCGCTGCTACCTTTTGAGGAATTCGTTGACCACCTGCGCAGGCAGGGCTTCCGAACCGGCGTGCAGCACCACCTGCGGCTGCGCGCCGTTCTCAATCAACTCGGCCCGGAGTGCGCCCCTCATGAGCTTAAGACGCTGCTCTGTCCCCTCTTCGCCACCAACCCCGATCAGCAGGCTGCTTTCTATCGCACGTTTGACGATTTCTACCCTCTGCTAAGAGCTCGCCTGGAGGTACAACCCACCGGCGTCCCCGAACGGCACCAACCGGCACCCCACCTGCCGTCCGTCACCACGCGCCGGTGGCCTTACCAACTGGCGGCAATCGCCGTGCTGATATCCGCTGTCGCTTACCTGATCCACATATATCTGCCTCCCGCACCATTGCCCCGGCCCGTGGAAGCCCCCAGTCCTCAAGTCGACACCCCAAAGCAACCAGTCCCACTGCCGGCCGCGCCGGTAGACCCCTCGCCGAAGGCTGAACCTTCTACGCAACCCGCACCGGTACAACTCCCTCCTCAACCCTCCAACCAACAGACCCCCGGCCGTCTGCAAAACTACGGCCCCGTCCTCGCTTGGACAGCCATTCTCGGCCCGATCGTGTTCTGGATCACCAGTCAGTGGTTGCGCCTCAGGAGGCGGCGTCTCCTCATACGGCGCGCCCATGGCAAGACGCCCCCCTACTCCTGGCCCGTGCAAACGGATTTTATTGCGGAAATCTTCGAACCAGAAGAAATCGCCACTGTCAGCCGGCTGCTCCACCGTAGGACCCTTGGGACGGCACAACGGTTGGACATTCAAGCCACCGTTGCCGCCAGCGCCGCCACTCTCGGCTTTCCCACGTTCCGCTACCGCCGGGACAGCCGGCTTCCCGAATACCTGATCCTCATCGACCGCGCAAACTACAACGATCATCAGGCCCTCCTCCATCAACATCTGGTGGAGAAGCTGCGCGATCAAGGATTGTACATCAGCAGCTACTACTACGAAGGCGATCCACGCGTGTTCTGGAACGCCGCCGGTGATGAGTCGTTCCCCATTGAGCAGGTGCAGCGCTCCCATCGCGATGACCGCTTGCTTGTATTCGGCGATGGCGATCACTTCCTCGATGCCATTACCGGACGCCCGGCCCCCTGGGTCGGACTGTTCAGCGTCTGGGTCGAACGTGCATTGCTCACCCCCAAGCAGCCCTCCTCCTGGGGCATGCAGGAAGTAACGCTGGCCAACGAATTCGCCCTCGTCCCCGCCACACTCGACGGCCTCATCACCCTGGCGGCCTACTTCGATCTGCCTGCCGCCACCAAACTTCGCGTGGAAGCCTCCGAACGTCCGCTGCACTTTTCGCTCGACCCATCGGTCCTACGACGCTATCTCGGAGACGACTGCTTTCGCTGGCTCTGCGCCTGCGCCATTTATCCCCAATTACAGTGGGACCTCACCCTCTCCATCGGCTCACTCCCCTGCATGCCGCCGCGATTGGTGTGTGAGGAAAACGTCGTCAAACTCATCCGCCTCGATTGGTTTCGTGCCGGCGTGATCCCGGACGAGGCCCGGCGCTTGTTGATCGGCATGCTCGACCCCGAAGTCGAACGCGCCGTGCGCGATTCCATTGTCGCCCTGCTGGAAAAGAATCCCGCTCCCCCGGGAACCTTCGCCTCGAGTGCGCAACAGTTTCAGATCGCCTACCAGCGCCACTGTGCGCATCCGGAGGACAGTGAATCCAGGCGCGCCCTGCAATCCGCATTGGAGAATGTTACGCCCGAAGGAGCTGACCAGGATTACACCTATTTGGACGCCACCGAATCCGTCACCCGATCGCCTCTTGAATTCGTTCTCCCCAAGAGCCTGAATCGCCTGCTCCATCCTCCGGCAAGGGCGCGTTCCGCCCCCACCAACACGATCCCCATCGCGCCCAGGCCCGCGAGCAACTTCTGGAGCGGACGCGTCACCGACCAGCAGTGTCGCGGCAATGCGCAGTGGTTTCTTGCCATCTCTTCCCGGGGGGGCGAGCAGGAGGTCATCCATCGCACACCGGTCCGCGCCAAAGTCGGCCCCAGCAAGTTCATCGAGAGAATGGTGCAGTACGCCATTCCAGGCCTCGCGCTCACGCATGTGCGAGTTCCGCCGCCGGCCATCTCCGCTCGCGCCGGCACGCAATATTTCGCGGTGAATCGGAGGGGTGCTATTTGGGAGAGTATTGTCTCCACTCTTGAGGTAGGCGTCTACGTACCCGGCGATCTTCCTGATCCACACATCGAATTACTCATCGTTTCGGGTGATTCGGTGACGCCGGTAGAGCTCGCCCCCGTCCCGCGCAGCCTCAGAACTCGGAGGCGACGGTTGCAGGCTACGCTGGCCTTGCTCGCCCTCGCATGGTCCATCGCACTCGCCGTCTCGTTCTTCCAGAACCGCGCTCTGAAGGCAGACATTGATGCCGCAGTCCGGGCCGTTCAGACCGTCCGCCCTGTGTCCGGCACTTCGCCAACAATGGACGACCTGAAACGGCTGGATGAATTGAGGGCGCACCTGGAAACGTTATCCCGATGGAACAACGAAGGGCCGCCATGGCGTTACCGCTTCGGCCTCTATTCAGGTAACGACCGCCTACCCATCGTTCGCACCGCTTACTACAACGCCTTCCAGCGCCTCTTGTTCCACCACGTCCAAACCCGCATTCTCGCGCATCTTCGCTCTCTCCCCGCTGCCCCGGGTCCGGCGAGTGATTACGGCTACACCTACGACACGCTGCGCGCCTACCTGCTCACCACGTCGGAATCGCACCGCACCGAGGTGCCCCCTGCCATCCTGGCGCAAACACTCACCGAGCGCTGGTTCGAGGGCCATGAAACCTCCATCGACGCGGCAGGCCAGGCTCTTGCATTCGCCCAGTTCCTCTTCTATGCCACCGGCCTGCCGAAGGAAAACCCCTTCCCGCAACAAGCGGACACGGCCGCCGTCGCAGCATCGCGAGCCTACCTGTCCTCGTTCGGCGCCGAGCGGCATTACGTGTCGCTGATCGCACGGGCTAACAATAACGTGCCGTCCGTGAACTTCAACTCTCTCTATCCCGGATCCTCCGGCAACGTAGTAAACTCCAAATCCGTACCGGGCGCCTTCAGCAAGGATGGTTGGACTTCTGTGCAAACGGCGTTGCGGAACGGTGAGTTTATTGGCGGCGACTGGGTCGTCCCATCGCGACCCGTTGCGGTCGACGCGCCCCGGTTGGGAATGGAACTGCGCGCACGCTACCGCGCCGAGTACATCCGGCAGTGGCGCCTCTACTTCGCCCAGACTACCCCTGTGCCCTTCGCAAGCCGGGCCCATGCCGCCGCCAAACTACGACAGCATGGCGACGTGCTTTTCAACCTGATTTCGTTGGCCAGTCTGCACACGTCGGTCGATCCTGCGGGCACGGCCGGCGAAGATGACGCCGGGCAAGTACGCACCGCCTTCCAATGTCCACAAAGCATCACGCCGCCGCCCCGGAATGGCCGCCCTCTCGCGACCGCGTCGAGCGCTGGTTTTCTCGATTCACTATCCGCCCTGGAAATCCCGATGCAGCAGGTCTCCCAACAAGCCCAACCCGATGAAGCCACCATAATGCAATTGCGGGATTGGATAGCGGAGGCGCGTATTCGCCTGCGACAAATGACACAAACCTGCCAGCCGGATCCCGAAGGGAAACTCGACCAGATCGTAGCTCGCCTCCTCGACGCGCCCATTGCAGCGGCGGAACGATTCCTCTCGCCTGCCAGCACCCTCAATGCCGAAGGCGCCTCCTTCTGCGCGGCATTCCGGCCATTGAGCGAGAAATTCCCATTCAATCCCTCCGCAACCTCTGAGCTCACCCTCGCTGAGCTGGAAGGTCTGCTGAACCCTGGAACAGGCCGGCTCGCGAGATTTCGCGCGAGACTCGCCAATGAGTCAGGCTTCACTATCAATCCGACGTTCCAGCAGTTCTTCGACAGCATGAACTCCCTGGCCTTCGCCTTCTACGGCGCATCGCAAGTGGCAGGGTTCCGATACTCGGTGCGGTTTTCAAACCGCACAGGAGATCCCACACCCCGCACGGGCAGACTCACCATCGGGGGGCAATCGGCGGACTTGTTTGGCGAGGCGGTCAACTACGCCTGGCGCGGTGACCCCCAATCCGTCAGCTTGAGCATCCCGGGCAGGCCAACCATAACCGGGAGCAACTCCCCCTGGGCCATCTTCCGATTCTTCTTCGATGCCACCAGTTCGGTGCCGCAAGTGGGCACTCACCTCATCACGATCCCTGTAAAGGCAGGTGGACGAACCACCGGCGAAGCGACGTTCGAAGTCAACCTCGGCGGCGGATCACCCGTTTTCAACAGAAGCTTCTTCGCGAATCTCAAATGCGTCCCCTCCGTCGTCCTTCGCTGACTCCTTCGTAGACTCTTGAGATGCGCCCTCCGGCCGTTCTACGCTACCATGCCCTTTGCACGCATGAAGCCCGAAACCTTACAGGAAATGGGAGTTGTCGGCGCTGGCGGCGGCGGCTTCCCCACCCACGTCAAAGCAGCCTCGCGCGCTGAATACCTGCTCGCCAACGGGGCCGAATGCGAGCCGCTCCTCCATAAAGACTTCGAGATCATGTGCCATCACGCCGCCGAAATCTGCGCCGGGATGGCCACAATGCGAGACATGGTCGGCGCCCAACACGCCAAGTTCGGCATTAAGGAAAAGAATAAGGAGGCCGTCGCCGCCATCACGCCGGAAGCCGCCAAACGCTCCATCGAGATGGTCTCGCTCGGCGACTTCTATCCTTCCGGTGACGAATACGAACTCGTCTACCTCGCCACCGGCCGCCTCATCCCCGCCGGCGGTCTCCCCCTTCACGTCGATTGCGTGGTCAACAACGTCGAGACGCTCTACAACGTCCACCTCGCCGAAAAAGGCAAACCCGTCACTCGCAAATTCGTCTCCATCACCGGAGCGGTGAAGAAGCCACAGTCCTTTTGGGCGCCCGTCGGAACCACCTTCCGCGAGTTGATCGCCCACGCCGGCGGCGCCATCACTCCGGACTTCGGAATGTTCGTCAGCGGCATCATGATGGGCACCCTCTCCTTCGATCTCGACGACGTTGTCACCAAGACACTTACCGGACTGATCGTCCTCCCTAAAGATCATTATCTGATCACGCGTAAGTCCGCCCCGCTGGAGGCCATGAATCGAATCGGTAAGTCAGCATGCGATCAGTGCAGTTACTGCACTGAATTTTGTCCCCGCTACTTACTCGGTTACGACGTCCAACCTCACAAAGTAATGCGCACCCTCGGCTTCACTCTCTCCGGCAAGGAAAACTGGAGCCAGTGGGGAGAACTCTGTTGTGCCTGCGGACTCTGCACCCTCTACGCCTGCCCGGAAGATCTCTTCCCCAAGGAGGCCTGCGACCAGGCCAGGCAAACCCTCCGCGACGCCGGAAGGAAGTACGTCCAATCCCATCCCGTCCGCGTCCATCCGATGAAGGAATTCCGCCGCGTCCCGCTGTCCATGCTGCGAAAACGCCTGAAAGTGGAAGAGTGGGAATCGCACGCGCCCTACCGCTCCGACAGCCCCAACCCCAAGCAGGTCCGCATCCGCCTCAAACAGCATGCAGGCAAGCCCTCCACCGCCATCGTCAAGGAAGGCCAGCGTGTCAAGGCTGGAGAAACCGTCGGCCGCATGGGCGAAAAGGAACTCGGGGCTTCCGTCCATTCCAGCATCGCCGGAACCGTCAAATACATCACGGACCAATCTGTAGTTATCGAGGCTTAGTAATTATGACCAGCCGTAATTCCATCGGGTTAGTCGAAATGGGCAGCATCGCCGCCGGCTTCCAGGTCTGCGACGCGATGCTCAAGACCGCCGACGTCGAACTCGTTCTCGCCCGCACCATCTGTTCCGGCAAATATATGGTGCTCGTCCGCGGTGACGTCGCCGCCGTCGAAGCCGCGGTCAAAGCAGGTTCCACGGTTGGTCATTTCTCCATCATCGACACTTTCCTCATCCCCAACGTCCACGAAGACATCTTTCCTGCAATCTCCGGAATCACCAAGGTCGAAAACCTCGAAGCTCTCGGCATCATCGAATCCTTTTCCGTCGCTTCACTCATTGAAGGCGCCGATGCAATGGCCAAAACCGCCCTTGTCCGCCTCGTCGAAGTCCGGCTCGCAATGGCGCTCGGCGGCAAAGCATTCGCCTCCGTCACCGGATCCGTCGCCGCCGTCACCGCTGCTGTCGAAGCCGGCGCGAACACGATTGGCCGGAAAGGCCTCCTCGTCAACAAAGTGGTAATCCCGCAACCCCGCCCCGAGCTCCTCACTGAGATGATCTAGATTCCCGGATCGAAGATCGTAAACAGGAGTACTTCAACGGCCTCTACTGCGGTTGGATCTGTTCGTGGCAACACGTGTAAACAGTTCGATGAAACTCGGGTTACAATCAGCTTGATCGCATCGACGTGTTGAGTACTACGAAATCAGGAATCTCGATCAGGGGTGATCCACATGAACAGGGCTATTCTGCTGACCAGCCTTCTGTTTGCTTTGTCTGTTCCTTACCGGGCGCAGACCGTCAATAGTGAAATCTTTGGAACCGTCAAGGACTCCAGCAGCGCTCTCGTTACTGGCGCAGTCGTCCGCGTCACAAACACGGAAACGGGCATCGTCAACGAGGACAAAACGGACTCCCAGGGACGCTATCGTTTCCCTCTCCTTCGCCCTGGCAACTACCAGGTCGGCGTGGAACGCGAAGGCTTTCGCAAACACGTCGAAGGCCCGTTTGAGCTGCGTCTAAACCAATCCGCCGAAGTCAACGTCAAGCTCGAGGTCGGAGCGGTTTCCGAAACCGTCAACGTCACCTCCGAATCCCCCATCATTAACACCACCAACGCCGAAGTCAGCACCACTTTTGAAACCAAACGGATCAGCGAAGTACCACTCGCTCCCAACCGCAACATCCTGAACCTCGCCCTGAACGTCGCCGGCGTCTCCCAACTCTCCAGCGGCCAGTCCGGCTTCGCATCGGGCATCAACATGGCTGTAAACGGTATGCGCGTCCGCTCCAACAATTTCATGATCGACGGCCAGGACACCAACGACCCGAGCGTTACAGGCGCAACGCAAGGCATTAACAATACCGACGTTGTGGCCGAATTCCGGGTGATAACAAATCAGTTCGCTGCCGAATACGGCCGCGCCGCGGGGTCAGTGATCAACATCATCACCAAATCCGGCACCAACAACCTCCACGGCTCGCTCTTCTGGTACAACAACAACAACGGCCTCAACACCCGCAGCAATCAGGACAAGCGACGCCCCGTCGACGCCGGCCGCACCCCGTTCCGCAATGAAAACCAGTTCGGCGGAACTGCCGGAGGGCGCATCATCAAGAACAAGACCTTCTATTTCGGTTCTTACCAGCGCTGGTGGGACCGGCGCCTCGGCACCGGTACCGTCATTGACGGCCCACCCACTGAGGCTGGCCGTGCCCTTCTGCAGCCCTTCGCCGGCACGCGTCCGGCATTAAAAGCACTCCTCGATTACCTGCCCGCCGGCGTTACCACTCCAGGCCTCCAATCCGAACGCGTCGTCATCGGCGGCCAAACCCTCACCATCCCCTACGGCCGTCTCGGCGGCGCTGCCAATCGCGCCTTTGATGACAAACAGGCCTCGGTCAAAATCGACCACCGCCTCACTGACAAACACTCCATCGGCGGACGCTACCTCTATCAGGACAACGCCGATGCAGGCGGCGGCCAGGTGACTCCCCCCGGCCTCACTACTCTCGTCCCCGTTCGCAACCAGCTTGGTTCCATTTACTGGAATGCCTCCTTCACCCCGCACATCTACAGCGAATTCCGCGCCAACTACACGCGCCAGTCCCAGGAAACCACTGCCCAGGATCTGAAATCCCAGGCCATCCCTTCCATCGAAGTGAACTCGGTCGGTCTCACCGGCTTCAATGCAGCCGCGTCCCGCACGGGCATCGGCCTCGCGGTCAACCTGCCGCAGTTCCGCAAAAGCAACACGTACCAGCTACAGCAGAACATCGGCTGGCTCAAAGACTCGCATAGCATCAAGTTCGGCTATGACCTCCGCCGCAACAACACTGCATCGTTCTTCGTGCCCACCACCCGCGGACGCCTTGTCTACAACAACCTGCAGGATCTGGTGGACGACGTCGCCCAATCCACGCAGATCAACGGCCCTATCCGCGGCGGCCAGATTATGCAGTATTACCAATACTACGATGCGTTCTTCTTCCTGCAGGACGAATGGCGCGTGAAGCCCAACTTCACCCTCACCTATGGCTTCCGCTACGAGCTTCCGGGCAACCCCTTCGCCAGCATCAAGCCGATTGCCGATCGAATCGTTGCCGCCAACGGAAACGACCAGCGCTATGCAGTGAACTTCCCCGGCCGCGACACCAACAACATCCAACCCCGCATCGGCTTCAACTACCGCTTCGGCGCCGCACCTGGCATGCTCCGCTTCCTCACCGGCGACGGCAAGCTCGTTCTGCGCGGCGGCTATGCCCGCACGAACGACTTCGCATTCCTCAACATCGCCCTCAACATCTTCTCCGCATTCCCCTACGTCGCCAGCTACAGTCTCGACCCACGGACTCCCAACAGCTATCCCCAGTTGATCAGTGCGCTGTCGCGGCCCATCACTAACCCGAACGCCCTTACCCGCACCACGGTTTCCCCGGACTTCCGCTCTCCGGCGGCAAATCAGTTCAGTCTCCAGTTGCAGCGCCAGTTCTTCAATGACTGGTCGTTCAACATCGGCTGGATCGGCACGCGCGGCCTCGGCCTCTTCCAGACCATCGACGGCAACCCTGTTCGTTCCGCGCGAGTCAGCGCGGTGGCGGCCAGCGGCGCCTACAGCTTCGCCCTCGACAGCCGGGTGGATCCCACCTACGGTGTCATCCGCACGCGAGCCAACACGGCAGGCTCGCTCTATCACGCTCTCCAGATGAGCGCGGAAAAGCGCTTCAGCCGCAATCTCGCCTTCGGCGCCCATTACACCTGGTCCAGCTTCATCGACGATGCCTCGGAAATCTTCAACCCCGCGGTCAACGGCGACGTCGCCGTATCGCAGGATTCCTTCAACCGCCGCATCGATCGCGCCCGCAGCACCTACGACCGGCCGCACCGCCTCAGCACCACCCACACCTACGAACTGCCGTTCAAAGGCAAGGGCGTGGTCAAACACCTGCTCGGTGGCTGGCAATTGAACGGATATCTCACCTTCCAGGCGGGCGCGCCATTCACGCCGCTCAACGGAACCGATCCGTTCCTGCGACTGTCCGGCATCGACGGACTCGTGGGCAACGCCGTTCGTCCCAACCTGAACCCCGGCATCAGCCTCGCCGGGCGCAACATCGGTGATCTGTACTCGGTCCGCACGACGCTCTTCTCGCCGATCGCCGCCAACGCAGCGTCGGCGGGCAGCACCCTCGCGGTCAGCAACATCATTCCGGTGCAAGGCAAAGGCCTCGGCAACATCGGCCGTAACACACTCCGCGCCGACGGCATTGGGAACTATGACTTCGGAATCCTGAAGAAGTTCAGCGTCTCCGAGTCCAACACGCTCCAACTCCGTGCCGACTTCTTTAATGTCACCAATACACGCAACTTCGGCATTCCCGAATCGCGAGTCAACTCCGGTAACTTCCTGAATCAGTGGGGCCAGGACGGCGGTAACCGGCGAATCCAGGTTGGCTTCCGCTACACCTTCTAATCACTTTCTACGCTTGGCCGCCCTGCGGTTCATTCCGTGGGGCGGCCGGAAAAAACAAAACCACCCACCCACGTTTTATACACAGGAAATCCACCAGGCTATCCCTCCAACCCGCTGATTCTAAACCCAGATAGAAGTTGTGAAAATCGTGTTGGAATCGTCATTTTTTCGTTGACGTTTTCATGCTTCAGGCGCATGATGAAGAAGGTTCCAAGAGGCAACGCGGAACAGCAAAGCCGAATGGACGGCAGCGAACTTGAAACGATGATCCGGTGGCGCAGCCTAAAAACAGCGTCGCTGGGGAGTAACAGGAAATCGGGTTGTTCGTTCCGGCAAGCTTCAGCGGAAGCTTCTCACGTGAGCGCGTTCGTTCTTCGCAAGAGTCAGAGCTGCAAGGTGATGGCTGGCGGGGAGGACGAGACCAGTAGGTGGCTCAGCAATGGGTTGCCGAAAGCCTGATCCCGAGGGAGTAAATTCCTGGAGGGGAGCGGCAAGTGAGGAGCAGACGTTGATTGGTTCGAAGGAAACTCGCAACGGGTTGTCGCCGTATGGTGCACCGCGATCGGGAGGCGCAAGCCGACTGGTCAAAGTGAAGACCGGCACATTCGCCCCGAAACCGGGAACGGTCGAGGCGGAAAGGTCGCAACCGAACGGGCGAGTGGAGAGCGGGCCAAGGCGAAGCGAAGTTATAGGCCGGGAGCGTAGACCCTGCTTTGGAAGAGCCGGAGACGGTGATTCAGCGCAGGCGAGCGAAAGGCTGTGACGAGCATGTCGGCTTCTGATTGTCCGATGCGAGGGCAACCGGAGTAGCGTCGAAGCGCAGGCGTACCAAAAACACCTGCGGGGAGCGAAACGGAAAATGCGGCACGGTTCAGTCGGCCACGTTCAGACCGAGCTAGCACGGTGGCTGAACAGGCTGGGAAGTATGGTCACTTGGAACCACTTTCTTTTTGTACCCCTTCACGCCCGTAGCCCCGGGATTGGTGGCAGTACTCTGCGACACTCCTCCGGACAGGCCAGCCGAAGCGCGACCGCGCAGACTATTCCGTTGGCACGCCCAATAACACCTCCACGGCCAATGGTTGCCCGTCGAGAGTGGCGGGCCGGAATTCCCAGCGGTTGAGGGAAGCGAGCAGCGCCGTCGCAACGTCCTTCTCGCCGCCCTTAATCATGCGCAGGTTCTCAAAAGCGCCGCGCGAATTAATGTAGCCGTGCAGGAGCAGGTAGCGGGAGTTGAACCGCGGTATGCGATCGAAGGAAACGCTCACGATCGGATAAGGGGCTTTCAAGGGGGCGGGGTTGCCGAGACGCACCACCTGCTGGGTGGATTCACCTTTTGTTGCCGAGGAGTTGGGGGTGCAGTACTGAAGAATCCAGCTTTTTCTCGCCCCGACTGGAAGATAGACAGTGTAGACCGGCCGGCCCGAAAGATAACCGGCGCCTTCGGGTAACACATCCGAAGGAGAGGACTGGATGACGACGTCGTACACGCCGTTGTTGGGGTGAACGGTCCGTATCGGTGGCTGTGCGCGGAGGGAAAGCCCTTCCACGGTGGAACTGTGTGTGGTTTTTGCGGCGGTGCCGCGCGAAGCCTCGCCGTCAGCCACGCGGGCGGATGCAGATGGCGGCACCGGATCCAAGGTTCCACGATCGCGCGGCCGGTTCATTCCAGCACCGTTCCCGGAGGGTGGTGGAGTTCCGATCTGTCCCGCCATCTGGATCAGCGGAGGAAGTTCGATTTTCTCATTCCACTTGCCATTTTCGGAATCGAGAGAAAGAAGGTTGACCGGAGTGCCTGGAAGGTCTGCTATGACAGACTCATTGCGCGGACGTTCCGAAGGCCGATAGATCCGAATCGGATTACCGCCGCCGGAATGGACCACGAGCGCCGGTTTCCGGATCTCGAAGTTCGTGGGGGGTAGCTTGATGGAGGCGTTTTCGAGACTCGGCGCGGCAAGCACCGGCGGAGCCTCGAGCGCGGGAGTTTGGGCAGGCGCTTCTATTCTTCCTGGAGCCACGTACCGTTTGGGTTGCGGACGCCTGAGGATGGGCTGCGCCCAGACAATCATGGCAGGAAGCAGAGGCGCCTGAGATGGATGGGGATTCACCGGCGCTTCCGGCAAAAGGACGGTTTGCGCTGCTTTGGGAGCTTGGGGAACGGGCGGCAACTCGAACTTGCGAATGTGTTTTTCCGGCGGCGGAGGCGTATCCGGGCTGTGGGGTTGAAAGGGCAGCGGAGCAGCCGCGAAGGATGCGGAGAGCTTGGGCGCGGGCGGTAAACTCGGCGCCGGAGATTTCTTAACTCGTGCTTGCTTGGGCGCGTTTTTCCGAGGCGGCGGTGGAGTTGGGGAGCGGACGAAATACGCCTGCTCCGGCACCTGCAGCATCAGAGGATGAACCACAAACACCTCGAAGCGGCGGTTGCGCTTCGGCGCGCTTGGAAAATCGAGCTGAAGCAAAGAGTACACTGCTACCACATGAAGCGCAACGGACAGGATGCAACCCGACCATGGAGTCCGTGACCGCAGGCCGACCCCCTGGAACAGGTCACCACAGTCCGTGTCGCGCATATTGGATGCGAACCTGCAAATGACGAGGATAACTGACCTCCTCTTTATGTTTCCGTTTAGGCGGAAGCGGCGATTGATTTCACCAGGTTTAGTTCTTTCCTGGGCGGCTTTTGGGAAACTATGTCGGAGAATGCTGAATCTTCGGTTGCTTCAGCGGACTGTTCCATGAAGAGGCAGCCTGTATGTTTCAGTCCGTAGAGACACAACTCAAAACGGTCCTTAAGCTTGAGTTTCTTCTGGAGCCTGAAAACATATATCTTGGCGCTGGCCTCCGTCAACTGCAGAAGCGCGGCAATTTCCTTATTTCTAAGGCCGTGCGCGAGCGCAGTCAAGAGTTCTAATTCGCGGCCGGTCAAACGCGGGGTCTTCCCCTCGATGAGGTATTTCGCGAGGGGTTTTTCCACCCACAATTCGCCATCACTGACCTTTCGCAAACACTTTAGGAGCATTTCGGGGGGCAGCGTTTTGCGGAGAATTCCGCAAACTCCAGCGCGAATTGCCTGCGCTCCCAAAGCGGGATCGATGTTGCGAAGCCACAATACGATCCTGGTGCCGTCGGCCATCTCGGCGATGTTCTGGATTGTCTGGATGGTGACCGCCGGTGTGAGGTTCAGCAGCAATAGATCCGGGGGTTCAACGGAGATTGCGGACCACAGTGCGGATAGAGTGGACACGATGCGTGCCTCGATGTCGCACTCCCAGCGGAGCAGATCGTGTAATCCCTGGGCCAGAACTGGCTCGTCCACGTATGCGAGAACGTGTATCATACTTCCTCCTGCACGTTCTCTCCCTCGCTTGCTCTTGGTTTGACTGTTTTACGGGGGGAGAACAGCCTTTCCAAACGCCCCGACGACTGGGCACATACTAACAGCAATTAGTGTGCCCGTCAATAGTCTCATGCATGGTCCTGGAACTACTAGTACCGCCAGCGCGACCGCGATTATCGTGTGCCTTCCCGAGAGCGGTTGTTATCATTCGTTAGCATTCCTAAGTAACCTTTTGCAATCTTGCACCAGGGAGCGGATTGCCTTAGATTACTAATCCTAATAGCTAATTTGGGATTTCCGGCGGTCAGCACCAGATCTGTGGAGGCACGGATGGAACGACGCAGACATGAGAGGCTTTGGCTTCAGGTCCGCTGCACAATTCGCCTGCGAGGGAAAACTTCGCGAACAGTCGAGGCAATGACTAGAGACGTAAGCCGGGGAGGAGTATTGATCCGGTGGCCGGAGTCGGCTGCCGGAGATTTACCGCAAGTGGGTGACGTGGTGAGGGCGGAGATTCCGATGCTCGACTCGTTGGGATTAAGGCCCCGCTACATCGAGTGTACGGCGCAGGTCGTGCGAGTGAGTTGCGAAGAAGACGACGCGGAGACACTGGTCGCTCTGCATATCCGTCAAATGCGGATGAAGCCGCAGAAGGCTCGGCTATCGCAGATGGCCAGCCAGGCTGTGATGTAAGGAAAGTATGAGGGAACACGGGAGAAATTCGCGAGGAAGGGGGCACGCGGTAGTCGAGCTGACGCTGATGGCGCCGTGGATCTTCCTGCTGTTTATCGCCGTGTTGGATTTCGGGTTCTACGCCTACGCGCTGATTTCGGTGGAGAACGCCGCCCGGGTCGGCGCCTTGTACGCCTCGTCGAGTTTGGGCGCGGGGAGCGACGGAGCAGGCGTCTGTTTTCACGTTGTGCAGGAGATGCGGATGTTACCCAATGTTGGAGGCTCGACGGCGTGTTCGTGCCTCGGAGGCAGTTGCACCGCGGGACCGGTCCAGATCACGGCGACGGCTCTTTCGGGCGGCAGTTGTGTGGAAGCAACAGCGGGAGCCACATGCGCCCGGGTGGCCGTCCAATACCAAACCATGCAGTTGTTCCCGTTGCCCGGTCTGGCCGGGAGCATGACGATGCAGCGCGTGGTGGATATCAGCATTAAGTCGGAGTAAGAGATGGCGAAACGTGCGGGTAAGGAATACGGTAACGCAATGATCGAGTTCACCCTCGTCGGGATCCCCACGATATTTGTCCTTATCTCGATATTTGAAATGTCCCGGGGAATGTGGATCTACCACACACTGGCACACGCCGTCCGCGAGGGGACCCGGTTCGCGATCGTACACGGCCAGAACTGCTCGCAGCCCCCAAACCAATGCGCGACGACAGTGGCGCAGGTCGCCACGCGTATGCGGGAAGCCGGGGTAGGGCTGCTGCCGAATCAGCTCATGGTCACAATGAGCACCGCGTCTGGCCCCACCTCGATTCAAACCGTCGGACCCGCGACCTTGAGCAGTTTACTGGGCCAAACGGGCACGACGTTTCCCAGCGGCGCTGGTAGCGCGCCGGGGAACGACATTGTGATTACGGCAACATACCCATTCTCATCTGCCATCGCGATGTTTTGGCCGGGAGCTGGGCCTGGACAAACGTTCGGAACATTCAACCTGCCTGCTTCGTCGCGGGACAAGGTTCAGTTTTGAGAGGACACATGGGACCCCGAATGCGGAGAGGACAGGCACTGGTGATGATCACGTTGGCCCTACTCGCCATGTGCGGGCTTATGGGCTTGGCGGTAGATCTTGGCTGGGCTTATTTCGTAAGACGGGCGGCGCAAAGGGCTGCGGATACCGCCGCGATCGGGGCGGCGCAACAGGTGATGCGGGTCGTGGGTCAGAGTGGTAGTTTTACGTGCGGAACGGCACTGGCCTGCCAGCAGAACGCGCCCTGCCCGACCAGTGTTGCCAGCCCGCCCACGAACAGTGTGGATATGGCCTGCCTCTATGCGCAACAAAACGGGTTCCGGACGGGCGGCAATGGCGGCCGTCAGACGGTCTCGGTAGAAGCGAACGTAACAACGGCGGGCTGCGGTACGGCTTCTCCTCCCAACTGCATTCCGGGAGTACCGGGAGTGGCCGCCTTCTACTATGTCCGAGTTCGAGTGGCAGAGAATGTCCCCCAACTGTTCTCGGCTGTGATGGGAAACACGGTGGCGACGGTGAGCGCGCGAGCCACCTCCGGAGTGATGGATTCCGTTGCCATTGGATCGCTCATTCTGTTGAACCGCGAGAACGACGCTTCTCCAGTTACGGGGCGTGGCCTCGACCTGGATGGTCAGGGTGGCTCGAATATACAGGTGCCGGGTGGAATCCTGATCGCATCACAGTGCAACGGGACGAATTGCGACGGAAGATACGCGGGAAGATTACAGGGCGGCCAAAGTTTGACGTCGCCGTTCACTTATATCCGCGGAGTGGGAAAGGCATGCGCCGGCAATCTGGGCTGCACCAGCCAGTCCACCTGGACCGCACCGCCCATCAACGGGAAGCCACTGGATGACCCCATGTTCCTCGACCCAATGAGGGGAAAAGGGCAGCCCAAGCTCTCCACGGTAGCAGGAGATGCGCACGCCTACGCCGGCCCGATTCCTGGCGGACCCGCCAACAACCCGACCATCCTCGCTCCCGGCAATTACTTCATGACGTCAACCGACCGGAATGGAAACACAGTGGCCACCGGCGAACCAATCAACCTGGGGGCGGGCTACTTCGAGTTCGGAAGTTGCGGCGGCGGATTTCAACAGTATACGTTCTTTGGAGGGCTGCGGACATCGTCTGGAAATGCGAATGTCAAATTCACTCCGGGGGTGTATGTTTTCGCCGGACAGAACAGGGGCGACGGCGGCCCGTTGTTCGAGATTTCCAACGGAACGATCCTGAGGGACTGCACCCCTGGCGGGGGTCAAAACGGGGACGCCGGCCAGCTCTTCCTTTTTACGGATGCCTACTATGAGGGCCTGAACCTGCAAGTGGCCAATGCCGGCCCGGTGGCGGCTATTCGCGACACGCTTCAATTCGGCAAGTCGGGCATCATGAGCGGTAACAATGACAATTCGCAAGTTACCTTGCACGGCTTGAACGACCAGCACGGCGACGTGATCGCGGCGGATCTGGATGTTTTTTCCCCGACAATCTTCTGGCAGGATCAGCGGAACTCGCGAGTGAAATACCTCCCCAACGGCCAGATCGACATTAGTTGCGGGAACATGGACAATCCTTGCACCAACTCGCCGGAGGAGGCGGACAGCCGCGAAATGTTCTTGCGCGCGACGCCGAATGTGTTGATCTACGGCGCTGCCTACCAGCCGCGCGGCGCCTGGTTGAACCTGGTGGCGGGCGGAAACTACACCGGTCCATTGCAGATTGTGACCGGGGCGGTGCGGCTGCAGGGATCGCCCCCTCTCAACCTGTCCAGCGTCAGCAACCCGATTACACGCCGTATTGCGGCCTTGGTGGAGTAAGAGAGTTAACGATGGAAAAGACTCGATCCAATCCGGTTATTCACTTGTTGCCCTCGATGCGCGACGTGGCGTTCTTCCTTCCGGTTCTGTTCCTGCTGAAGACGAAAGGGGCGTCGCGGATGATTGAGGGAGACACCGGGTGGCATATCCGCGCGGGAGAGTGGATTATCGAAAACGGCCGTGTGCCGGACAAGGATATCTTTTCCTTCAGCAAGCCGGGAGAACCCTGGTTTGCGTGGGAGTGGCTATGGGATGTGGTGTTCGCCTGGCTCCACGGTTGGGGAGGGCTGGCCGCGGTGGTCCTCGTGAGCTTGTTTCTGACTTGCACGGTGGCACTCATCCTGTACCGGGAAGTGCTTCGGCAATCTGGCAACTGCCTGCTGGCGATCGGGCTTACCTACCTGGCGCTCGCCGCGGGATCGATCCACTGGTGGGCAAGGCCACATATGTTCACTCTGCTGTTCGGCCTTGCAGCATTCATTCTCCTGGAACGGGCAAGGACGGAATCGATGCGGCGGTTGTGGCTGCTGCCTCCGATGGTGGTGCTTTGGACGAACCTTCACGCCGGTTTCATTGTCGCGGTTCTGATGATAGCGGCATACGCCGCCGGAGAACTGTTAACGGGCCTTCTTGCGCCCGAAATGGAAGGACGGCGCCAGGCGTTAACGCGATCAGGGAAGTTCGCCGGTATCGCGGCGGCGAGTCTGGCGGCAAGCCTGGTAAATCCCTACCACTACCAGCTTCACACGCATATTTACCGTTATCTGACCACCGAATGGCACTTCCAGAACGTCGCCGAGTTTTTCTCCGTCAGCTTTCAGACACCAGCCGCCCGTTACTTTGAGATCCTGCTGATTCTGTCATTGGCCGCTGCATTCTGGCATCTGACGCGGAAGAGATTCACCTATGTGTTTCTGCTCGTCGGTTGGACCCATCTTGCATTGTTCGCGGGCCGCAACATCGCGCTTTTCGCACTGGTGGCAGCTCCACTCACCGGGTTTGCCGCGCGCGAATGGGCCGAGAGTCTGGAAAAGGCGAACGTGGCGGACTGGCCCAAAAGGCTATGGCGCTCATTTGCGGGATTAGCCTCGGAAATCGGCGTAATCGAGTCAATGCGTCGAATGCCACTTGCACGGATGGCCGGAATCGCGGGGGTTACACTGTTGTACCTTTCACCGGGAGCTCCGGCCCGGTTCCGCGCGGGCTTCGATGAGACTTACCCTTCCAAGGCGCTCCCGGCGTTGGCGGCGTATATCCAGGGCCGCATTTTCACAACGGATGAGTGGGGAGACTATCTGATTTACAGCTTTTATCCCAGGATCAAGGTTTTCGTCGACGGCCGGAGCGATTTCTACGGAGAGTCGTTCGACCAGAAATATGTGGACATAGTCGGCGTGAAACCAGGGTGGCGCGAGGCGCTCGCCACCTACGGCATCGATACCGTCCTGCTGCCCGTGACCACTCCCATGGCTGGGGCGTTGAAGGAATCGCGGGGATGGCGCGTTGTGTATGACGATGGCGTGGCCATTGTTTTCCGCGCCTCGGCCGCGGACGGTATTCGGACTTCAGTTGTTAGTCCCGGGACTTCTTCTCTTAAGGGCGGGAGTTCCAAACCCGATTCAAGTGGCGGGAACGTCACTAATTCTAATGGTAGGAGAGATGAAACATGAAAGCACAATGGCTGAGACTGGTGCGGGAAGAACGCGGGCAAGACCTGATCGAATATACGCTTCTCCTCGCTTTCGTCGCATTAGCATCCGCGGCGCTGTTTATCGGCGCGGGCGGAACGATCTCCGGTATCTGGACCGCCGCGAACACAACACTAGTAAGTGCGTCAACGGCCGCGGCCACCGGGAGTTAGCACGAACCGTCCGGCGGCCGGTCAGGAAAACAGCTTAGGCCGGCCGCCGGTATTTTCAATAGCTCGAAGGGTATTTATGCGGACACTAAAAACACTCGCGACTGAGCAAAGCGGACAAGATCTGATCGAGTACACGTTGTTGCTTGCGTTCATTGCTTTGTCGGGGGCGGCGATGTTCATCGGGATGGGCGGCACAACCAACGGGATCTGGAGCATCGTCAATTCGCGACTGGCGTCCGCCAATCAGGCGGGATCGGGATCCTGACAGGAGGAATCATGAACAAACGATTGTTGTGGGTGCTGGCATTTGCGTTGGCTGTGTCCGGAGTTGCCAGCTTCGTTCTGTACCGGCTGATCTCGTCAAAGATCGCCATAGCTGCGAAACCTGTAGACGCTACCGTTCTCGTGGCGGCACGGGACTTGGTGATGGGCACTCTCGTCCGCAGCGCCGATGTGCGGGAACTGAATTGGTCGGGACCAGCGCCGTCGCGCGCGATCTTGAACCGCAAAGACGTTGAGGAACGCGGGGTGATCGCCACAATCTATTCCGGCGAGCCGATTCTCGAGGACCGCCTCGCTCCCAAGGGAGCCGGCGCCGGAATGGCCGCCACCATTCCAGCAGGCAAGCGCGCTATGGCCGTTAGAGTCAACGATGTGGTGGGACTGGCCGGCTTTGTCACTCCCGGCATGAGAGTGGACGTTGTCGTGATAGGCCACACCCCCGGATCGAACAATCTGGGCTCGCTTTCGAAGACAATTCTGCAAAACATCGAAGTGATTTCCGCCGGACAGCAAATCCAGAAGGACGCCGAGGGCAAACCTGTGCAAGTGCAGGTGGTGAATCTCCTGGTCACTCCCGATCAGGCGGAAATGCTGAGCCTCGCCAGCAACGACGCGCGAATTCAACTCGTGCTTCGCAATCCGCTCGACAAGGATGAGGTGAAGACGAAGGGAACTGCTCTTGCCCGGCTGTTCGCGGATCAGGCGCCGGAGCGCCCCGCGTGGCGTCCCAAAAAGGCGGCCCCCCCGCCCCCACCCACGCCCGTTCAGGTAAAAGTCACATCGGATACACAGAAGGTCAGCGTGCCGATTCTCGTCGAGATTATTCACGGGAGTAAGCGCGCGGAGTCCAAATTCAAGAACGAGGATAAGCCGAAAAGTGACACTGATCCGGTGGAGAAGAACTGAAAGTAATAAGTATTAGGCAAAGTGTAATTCGGAGGAGGAGAGATGAAGCGAAACTCAGTGGTGGCAAGATCGCCGGTGGAACGGGCTCCCGATTCACCGCGAAGATGCGCGGCGCTTCCGCGCATCGTCTTGCGCCTGATGGTTTGTCTGGCTGCCGCTGTCCTTATGTTGCATTCACAACAACCCGCGGCGAGGGATTTGGCAGTGACTGTTGGTAAGTCGCTGCTCATTGATAGCCCACAGACGATCGAGAGAGTGTCGATGGCCACTGCGGAACATGCTGAGGCTGTGGTGGTTAACCCCCGGGAGATCGTAGTGAACGGCAAGGCGGCGGGCGAGACATCGCTGATTGTGTGGCAGCAAGGCGGGGGCCGCTTGATATTCGACCTTCACGTTCGGCCGAGCGACAACCGTCTCGAGGCTATTCAGCGGCAGATCGACCGGGAGGCGGGTGAGAACGCGGTGACGGTTTCGATGGAGGATCAGAACATTTTCCTGCGGGGCACCGTCGAGAACCTGACATTGGCCGAGCGCGCAATGGAGATTGCCAAGGCGTTTGGCAAACCCGTGAATCTGCTACATGTCAAAGTTCCGGGAGCGGAGCCGCAGATATTGTTGCGAGTCCGTTTCGCCAACCTCGACCGCAGCATGAGTCATGAGCTGGGGGCCAACTTCTTCACCCTCAACAAGAACCTGGTTTCTCAAATCTCCACGCAACAGTTCAGTCCCATCCGGCCGGATGAAATCACCGACGCGAAGGCCAGTTTCCGGATAACGGATCTGTTGAACCTCATGGTTTTCAAGCCGGAGCTCAACATTGGTGCGACCATCCGCGCGCTGGAGAGCAAACGTATCCTCCAGGTGCTGGCCGAGCCGAATCTTCTGACAACCAACGGAAAAGCCGCCAGCTTCCTCGCCGGCGGCGAGTTTCCCTATCCGACACTGGGTGGGCTGGGTACGGTAGTGATCCAGTTTCGCGAATTCGGAGTACGAATTACTTTCCTTCCGAACATGACGCCGCGGGGAACGCTCCGGATGCAAGTGACTCCCGAAGTAAGCTCGCTGGATTTCGCCAACGGACTCGTCTTTCAGGGGTTCACGATTCCTGGTCTGAACACACGGAGAGTTTCCACCGAAGTAGAACTGGAGCAAGGCCAGAGTTTCGCTATTGGTGGACTGCTGGACAACCGGATAACGGAATCGCTGAGCAAAGTGCCCGGACTGGGAGATATCCCGCTGTTTGGCAAGTTGTTCCGGTCGCGGCAGCTCAACAAGAACAATACCGAGTTGCTGGTGGTGGTGACCCCGGAAGTGGTGCGTCCGATTCCGGCGGGGCAGGCGGTACCCGAACTCAAACTGCCGGTCGAACCGCTGAAGGACAGTCTGACGACAGCTCCACGCACACCTGGCATAGACGTGACTGGTCCCGTACCAGTAACTCCACTGAAGCAATCCATTCCCGTCGAAGACATGATTCAGAGCGAAAAGGGCAAGATGGCGCAGGGCACAGGCGCACAAACACCGGTGCAGTATGTTCCAACCCCGAACTGGCCCTGGCTACAGCCGCCTCCGACAGTGCCTCCGTCCGGGACACCGAATCCAGTAGCCAAGCCGCCTGGGGAGGCTGGAGTGAACCCAGGGAACGGCAGGAAGTGAGGACTGAGCCGTGGACCTGCTAACAGTCGGCATTGTTATCGGCAGCAAGCACCTGCTCGACGAAGCACAGGCGGGGCTTCATACACTCCCGGTGCGAGTCGTCATGGAGCAGCGTGAGATCGGGGAGTGGGCACAGTTTCTCGAGAAGCTGGACCAGTTGCGTCCTGACACGCTGATGATCGAGCTCACCCAACTGGCCAATCCGTTGGAGGAGGTTATCCGGCAAATCAAAGCCACCGCCGGAGCGCCTCGGGTCATTATCCTGCACCACTCCGCTGAACCGGAAACTTTGCTGATGGCGATTCGCGCGAACGCGGATGAGTATCTTGTCCCCCCTTTCAAGGAGGATCTGGCGCGCGCGATCAGCCGCATTGGCGCGGAGCGCGTCAAAACCAGCCTGGGCACCAAGCCACGCGGAAAAGTGCTCGGCTTCTTTTCCGCGAAGGGAGGATGTGGCAGCACGGCCATCGGTTGCCATGTCGGTATTCAGCTTTCGCAGCAGGCGCCGGTTGAAGTGCTGCTTGCGGATTTCGATCTGGATTCGGGAATTCTGGGCTTCCTGATGCAGTCGCAGTGCCGCTATTCGGTGCTGGATGCAGTGGACAATATTCACCGGCTGGATCTCAGCTTCTGGGATGCCCTGGTATCGAATGGGATTCCGCGCGTCGAGGTCATCGCGGCGCCGATGACGCGGGGCGTGCACCGGGAACGCAGGGTGGAGGATTTCCGGCACATAGTGCGTTTCGTACGCTGCAAATACGACTGGTCGATCATCGACCTGGGCCGTGGTCTGACGTCGATGTCAATGACGTTACTGGATGAGTTGGACGAGACGTTTCTGGTGACTACGCTCGACATCCCGGCGCTACACCAGGCCAAGCAAATCATCGCCGCGCTGCGGGATCTGGGCTACGCGCAGCAGCGGTTGCGGCTCGTTCTGAATCGGATGCCGCGCAGGACCGACATCACGGTGACCGAACTGGAATCGATGTTGGGGCAGTCCGTATACGCGGTGGTGCCAGAGGACCAGGAAGCGCTGGCGGACGCCTATGCAGACAAGAAGCTGGCTGCCTCCGATTCCTCGTTCGGCAGAGCGATCGCCAGGTTGGGCGATCGCATTTCGGGAGTGCAGCCCAAGAAGCGCAAAGGAAGATTTTTCTTTCTTTAGAAGACGGGTTATGAAGACGGGAGAGACACAATGAGTTTTGGCACAGCCAGCGCTCCAGCTCAGGCGAAGGAACCGGGATGGGTCCTGCGCCTGACGAGCAAACACGAGTCGGCTCCGATGTATCAGGAGCTCAAATTCTCAATCCACCGGAAGTTGCTCGAGCGAGTCAACCTCGAGATTCTCTCGTCAATGCAGTCGGAACGGGTTCGCGCCGAGGTGCGGTCGGCGGTGGCCCGGTTGCTGGATGAGGAGCGCACTCCTCTGAGCCTTGTCGAAAAGGACCGGGTGATCGACGAGGTGCTTGACGAGGTGTTCGGACTTGGTCCCCTGGAACCGCTGTTGCAGGATCCAACCGTCAGCGACATCCTGGTGACCACTGCCAGACTGGTCTACATTGAACGCGCGGGCAAACTGATTCGAACCCCTGTGGAATTCAAGGACACGGCCCACCTGCAGCGGATCATTGAAAAGATCGTATCGCGTGTGGGGCGGCGCATTGATGAATCTTCTCCGATGGTGGATGCCAGACTTCCCGATGGCTCCCGCGTGAATGCGGTCATCGCCCCGGTGGCCGTGGACGGCCCGATGCTTTCCATTCGGCGCTTCGGACGCGAACCGTTGCGCGATACCGACCTGGTGCGCATGATGACCCTGACGGAGCAAATGCTGGCTTTGATGAAAGCCTGCGTGAAGGCCCGTTTGAATATCATCATCTCGGGAGGAACGGGCGCCGGAAAAACAACCCTTCTCAATATCCTCTCCGACTATATCCCCGAAGACGAACGGATCGTCACCATCGAGGACGCGGCCGAACTGCAACTGCGCCAGGTTCACGTCGGCCGGATGGAAGCGCGTCCGCCTAACATCGAAGGCCAGGGCGCCATCCGCATCCGCCAGCTTGTGATCAATGCCCTGCGTATGCGCCCCGACCGGATCGTGGTGGGCGAGGTCCGCGGGGAGGAGTGTCTGGACATGCTCCAGGCGATGAATACGGGCCATGACGGCTCCCTGACAACCGTGCACGCCAACAGCCCTCGCGATGCAATCAGCCGTCTCGAAGTAATGGTGGGTATGGCGAACGCCAACATGGGAGTGCGCGCCATCCGCCAACAGGTCAGTTCGGCCGTCGACCTGTTCATTCAGGTTGCCAGAATGAGCGATGGAACCCGCAGGGTCACCCATTTGACGGAATGTGTGGGCATGGAAGGCGAGCAGGTGACCACGCAGGACATTTTTGTTTTTGACCGCACAGGCATTGGCCCGCAGGGGCGCGTGCAAGGGCGGTTCCGGCCAACAGGTGTGCGCCCTAAGTTTAATGAGCGCCTGACGGCTGTGGGAATGACTTTGCCGCCCGAAGTGTTCCAAACCATTGTCGAAGTGAATTGAGGCAAAAACGGTATGTCACTCATCGTCGTCGTCACATTGCTCTGGCTTGTCTTGTTCGCGGCAACCCTGCTGGGGGTCAGCGTGGGATTGAAGTACCTTGAGACGCAACGTCGCGGCAAGGTGACCGGAATGTTCCGCGCCGTCTCCTCCCAGACCGAGTCAGGCGATACCGTGATTTTGAAGGAGTCCGAAGGCCGCTCGCTGGAAAGCTTGCAGGCGAGGCTTAAAAACACACCCGTGGTCAGACAACTGAGCGCGCTCATCGAGCAGGCAGGCCTGGATTGGTCTCCGCTGCGGGTGCCGGTGATGATGTTTCTCGGGGCGGTAGCAGGTTTGTTTCTGGCATCGTTTATTCACGTGCCAGTCTTCAGGCAGTTCGCGATGCTCGCCTTTGCCCTGGGCTTGGGGATGGCGCCGCTTCTCTATCTCTGGGTTGTACGGCAGAAACGCCTCGCCAAGTTCGAAGAGCAGTTCCCGGAAGGGTTGGATTTTCTGGCACGGTCGATGCGCGCGGGCCACGCCTTTTCGGTGAGCATCGAAATGCTTGCCGAAGAGTCGCTCGACCCACTGGGGATGCAATTCCGGCGCGTATTCCATGAACAGAATCTGGGCGCTCCGATGGAAACGGCACTGCGAAACCTGACCACCAGGGTACCCATTCTCGACGTGAAATTCTTTGTTGCCGCAGTCCTCATGCAGCGGGATACGGGCGGCAATCTCGCCGAGATTCTCACGAAGCTGTCCTATGTAATCCGCGAGCGCTTCCGGTTGAAGGGGCAGGTTCGAGCGGTGAGCGCGCATGGACGCATTACGGCCCTCGTCCTCACCATTCTGCCATTGGCGACAACGCTGGCGTTGACGTTGGTGGCACCCACTTACCTGGAGAGCATGGCCCGCGATCCGGACGGCAGGTATCTGATTGTCGGCGCCATCGCCGGACAGTTCCTTGGTTATTTCTTTATGCGCCGGATTATTGACATCAAGGTTTAAGGGGAAGACGTCATGGCGTTACTCATAGCTCTGTTGATGTTTGCGCTGCTGGCGGTTGCCATCGCGTTTTTCGGTTACCACTACTACGCCCGCCCCGGACGATACTACGAGCAACTGGGCGTGGTTGCGCATCCGGTGGGGAGTCTGGATGGAAGCGGCCAGTCACAAGCCGGCGGCATGGTCCGGATCTTCCGGATCATCGGCGAGAAAGTGCCGATTTCTCCGGGCGACGCCACGGTGACCCGGCGCCTGTTGATCGCCGCGGGATTCCGTGAGGACGCCGCCCTCTACACTTACTATGGAATTCAGGTGATTGTTACGGTCCTGCTCCCGGTGATCGTATTCGTGCTGAAGAGCAGCATTACCCCAATTCCCACACTCCAGACTCTATTGGTCATCGCCGCCGCGGGAGCCGGCTTTTTCCTGCCCGGCCTCATTCTGGAGCACCTTGTGGGACGGCGGCAGGAGGAGATCAAGCTCTCACTGCCCGACGCGCTGGACTTACTGGTTGTTTGCGTCGAGGCAGGACTTGGATTGGATCAGGCGATTGTCAATGTCGCCAAAGAGCTTCAGCAGGCCCATCCCGAACTCTGCGAGGAATTCGGGCTCATGACGCTCGAAATGCAGGCGGGCAAACGGCGCGCGGAGGCGTTGCGGAACCTCGCCGACCGCACGCGCGAGGCGGAGTTACGAAAGCTCGTCTCCATACTCGTGCAAACGGACCGGTTTGGTACGAGTATGGCCGAATCGCTCCGAACGCATTCCGATTTTCTAAGAATCCGCCGCCGTCAGGAGGCGGAGGAACGGGCCAATAAAGTTGGCGTGAAACTGGTGTTCCCCATCTTCTTCTGCATCCTGCCTTCGATGCTGGTAGTGGTGGCCGGGCCGGGTTTGTTGCAGGTATTTAAGTATTTGTTCCCGATGATGCGGCAATTCCGCGTCTAGTTAGAAGCGCAAAGGGTGCGGCGCGCACAGTCAAGGAGTCAGAAACAGGCTCGCGCCGCACTCCGTTTTGCGCGTTTTCCTTAGAAGAATGCTAATGAAAGGAGAGACTCATGGATAATACGACGCTTACTGCTATGCTGTGGATCGCGGCGGGTGTAGTGCTGGTGTTGTTTCTGATGCGGCGCCGTGGCCGGAAGAGCAAGGATTTCCGCTAGATCGGAGCCGCGACCGCGAGGGAGCGGTCCGAAATTCGATTACTTTACAGCTTCTGACGCGCGCGGCTCAGCAGGAATCTGCATGCTATCGAGCCGCGTATCGTCGGGAGAGATTGGAGGACCCCGATTCATGGGGTAACGCATGCCGTCGATGGAAGCACTGGGGCTAGAATTGATACGGTCGCAGAACGCCGATGGAGGGTGGGGGTTTCAGGCGGGAAAACCCTCCTGGAGCGAACCAACCGGCTTGGCGGCGCTGGCCTTGCGTGCGCTCGATCGTGACTCGCCCCAAGCCCGCCGCGGCGTGAACTGGCTGCGCAGGCAAGCGCGGCCGGATGGCGGCTTATCGCCCTCTCCGGCGGTGCGCCAAAGCTGTTGGGTGACTGCCCTCAGCGTGTTGGCGGACTCGATGGCCGGAGAGATCGGCGTTGGCGCTCCTTCTGTGCAATGGCTGCTCAGCCGGACTGGAGTGGAATCGACGCTGCTGGTGAGGCTGCGATTGTGGCTGCTGGGAGAAAAGTGGGAAGCGGATAATTCCCTGCGCGGATGGCCGTGGCTGCCCGGTTCTACAGCGTGGGTTGCTCCAACGGCCTGGACTATTGCCGCACTCACCCACGTCCATCGTCGCGCGCCGGACCCGTTATTGCAGGAGCGCATCCAAGAGGGGCGCCGGTTTCTTTTATCCCGCCAGTGCCGGGACGGTGGCTGGAATTATGGAGCCAGCCGCGCGCTTGGTTACGACTCGGCATCCTACCCCGAGACCACGGGCATGGCCCTCTTCGCATTGAAGGGGGAGCGATCCGGCGCCATTGACCGCGCCCTGGCGCGTGCGGCCGAACTGAGCAGGCATTGCGATTCGGTCCATGCCGGCGCCTGGCTGTCGCTGGGACTTTCGGCCCACAATCGAAACGACGAGTGGCCCGACGCCGCTTCCCCGCGCTATCACACTGTGCCCGACGCGGCCATGGACTTACTTGCCCGGCTTGCGCGCACCGCCGCGGGACCGGCCTTCTGAGGACATCGTATGCAAACACGCCGTGACGCCATTGCTGGTTTGAGTACCCTCGGGCTCAGCGCCTGCAGGCAAGACGCTTCCCGTCAAACCGCTGCGGATGCACCCGCGGTTTCCATCCATCGCGCGTTGCGCTACGACGATGGACTCTACGGCCTGATGCGGCGGATTGTGGCGGCTCACAATGTCAATGTTCGAGGGAAGCGGGTGGTGCTGAAACCGAATCTGGTCGAGTTCGACCAGCAGACCGCGATCAATACTCATCCGTTTTTCGTTCATGCGGTCGCGGAAGCTTTTCGCGCCTCAGGTGCCGCCTCGGTGGTCATCGCTGAAGGACCAGGCCATCGCCGGATTACATACGACCTGGCAGAGGCCGCCGGGTACCGGGAGGTATTCCCCAAGCTTCACGACTCCTTTGTGGATCTCAACCTGGATGAAGTCCGCGAGGTGAAGCTGTCCAACCCGATCTCGCGGCTCGAATCCCTCTATCTGCCGCAGACGGTGCTGGATTGCGACCTGCTGGTTTCCCTTCCCAAGATGAAGACGCATCACTGGGTGGGCGCGACGCTCTCTATGAAGAACCTCTTCGGTCTGGTCCCGGGCTCGGTTTACGGATGGCCGAAGAATATACTTCACTGGGCGGGCATCGAGCAGTCTATCGTGGACATCAACCGCCTCTTTCCACGCAGGTTCGCCATTGTCGATGGCATTGTTGGAATGGATGGCAATGGACCGATTCAGGGATCTCCGAAAAATGCCGGTGTCGTTATAGCGGGTTCCGACCCGGTGGCGGTGGACTCAACCTGTTGCCGGGTTATGGGTATCGATCCCCAGCGCATAGGATACCTGGTCGTGTCTCAAACCGCCGGCCAGACGTTACCCGGCGGGGTAAAGCAGATCGCTGAGACAATTTCCAGTGTTCAGACTCCGTTTACGTTGATACCGCAATTTCAAAAGATCCGGCTGACTGCCTGATGCTCATTTCTCCGCTGGAAAATACAATTCCACAGCTCGCTCCAGGTCTGATTGCGACAATGCGTACGCTCGCTCTTCGTAGTCCTGAATGTTCATGAGGATTTCGCATATGTCCCGTGACAGGCAGGCATTGAGGCTTGTGGGTCCACCCCGGCTGCGGCACAGTTCGGCCAACCTCTCCGGGATCTCCTGATCGAATGTCAACCCGCGCTCCTGGGCCACACGGCGGAAGATCTCGCGGAACTGCTCCTCGCTCGGCGGGCCGACATAGATCTTATGGGGCAGCCTTCTCAGGAACGCATCATCCGCCAGGCTCCGGACCTCCAGGTTTGTTGAGAAGACGACCAGCACCTCAAAGGGAATGGCGAACTTGAGACCATAGCTGAGCGAGAGATAATCAACGCGCCGGTCGAGCGGACAGATCCAGCGGTTCAGCAAGTTCTGGGGCGACATGGCCTGGCGTCCGAAATCGTCGATCACCAGCACACCGTTGTTGGTTTTCATCTGCACGGGTGCCGCGTAGATCTTGGAGACTGCGTCCATCTGCAAATCGAGCTGCTGGGTGGTGAGTTCGCCGCCCGTCACCACCAGGGGCCTGCTGCAAAGAACCCAGCGCGGGTCGAGAGTCTCCGGTTCGAATCCGTCGTTCTGATGGACCACGGGATCGTGGACGCAAACGATCTGCCCGTCCACCTCCACCGCGTAAGGAACCAGCACCCGATCGTCATAGATGCGCGCCATCCGTTCCGCAACACTCGTCTTGCCGTTGCCCGTCGGGCCGTAGAGGAAAATCGATTTCTGGGCCTGAAGCGCGGGCCCTAAAAAGTCGAGAAACCTGCTGGTTAGTACCAGGTCCGCGAATGAAGCCGCCAGCTTCTGGCGATTCAACCGGACGCGCGGACGCTGGGAGCGTACCGCGGTCTCGTAGGATCGCAGAGAAACCGGCGCCGGACCCGCGTAGTGACAGGCTTGCATGCGATCCATGGCAAGCTGGCGTCCGGCAGTGGTGAGCCCGAACACGTAATCGGCGCCGGCCATGCCGCGGTTTTCGGCGAGGCGCTGCTGCATCAGATGGCGGCATACACCCTCGACAATCTGCACGGAGAGTTTGAGCTCCCGGCGCAACCCGCTCAGGCTGCCTGATCCGTCCACTTGGAGTCGCCGTAATACGAGGTCCGTCACCAGCGCCGCGGGGATGTCGAGATCCTCTTGAGCGGCCGGCATGGCCGGCCAGAACCGTCCGCCGGTCGATCCCGCTTGTGGTGTTGCTGGCAAACCCGCTCCTTTCGCCGCACTCTGGCGCCGCGGGCTGGACTAAGCCGCCCGCATCCGCGAGAGCACCGTGAGAATCAAACAAAGATTCCAAACCACGAGTGCGGCATACCAGTAGTTGATCAATCTGATGATATGATGCCGCCGCTGCCAGACACAAAAACCACACAGCACGGCGGCGATGACTTTGCTCGCCATCAACCCCGGGAATGGGCCCAGGTCCATCAGCCACCGGATGAAGGGACTCGCTTCCCCAAGCCCCATACGGAGTCCCACCATCGTCGTCAGGACGTCGAGTACCTGGAGATAGAGAAACACCTCCACTACTGGCACAAACCGTCCTCGTTCCGTCCGCAACGGCACGGTGAATGTCATCTGCTGATTTGTTCCGGTCATGAAGCTCCTCGAACGCGCAGAATGGCGGCGAAGACGAGACTCCCAATGGCGATGCTCACGGCATGCGGCAACGAGACCGCCTCTGGATGGCTTACGTCAAGTTGTTCGTTTCGCCGGTAAGGGGCGCGCAGCCGGAACAATTCCCACAGGATGAATCCGGCGTTGCGGATCGCGCGAAGCAGCCGCCCTTTCACAACCAGCAGAACGACGGCCAGTATGCCTCCGCAGATGGCAGTCAGCACAAAGATGAACAGCCAGTTCACCGGTCCCACGATGGATCCGACCGCAGCCATCAACTTGACGTCTCCTGCACCCATCCCACGGATCGCAAACAGCGGCACGTACACCAGCAAGGCCATACCGATGCCCAGGGCAGACAACTTCAGCCCTGCCTGTTCGTACAGCACGGCATTTAGGGCCATCCCCAAGAGGGCGCCCAAGAGAACGAGCCAGTTGGGAATTCTCCTGGAACGCACATCGTAGACGGCCGCTACGACAACCAGCAGCGCAAGCAATCCGAGAACGACCAGTGGAATCGAAGCCATTGCGAATATCTTAATCGCTCAGACCTATATCGGCGGAACCGCTCCGGAGAATTAGCGGCGCCGATCCTATGCGCTTTTGGGGCTGGCTCCGCACCAACCCTACTTCCCCGCCCCAATCCGATACACCGCCCCCGCCGTCCGCAAATACATCCCCCCGTCCACCACAGCCGGCGTCGCATAAATGTCCTCGCCAAAATCGTGAATCCCCACCACCTCCCACTGCGCCGCAGCCTTCAGCACCACCACCTTTCCGTTCTCGCTCGCCACCACCACCCGGTCCCCCACCAGCACCGGTGACGAGTAGTACCCCTCCAGAGCACCTGTCAGCCGGCCCTGCTTGAACACCTCGCCCGTTTTCGCGTTCACAGTCGTGAAGATTCCCCCGGTGCGCACCAGAAACAGCGTGCCGTCGTGATGCAGCGGCGCCGGTACATCCGGAAGCGACTTATCGTGCCGCCACAAGAGGTGACTCCCCGTCACGTCGCCCCGCCCCCCAAGCTTCACCGCCATCAGCGAGTTTCGCGCCGCCCGCCGCGCCCGGTAGAACCCCCACTCCCGGCCGTTCATATATCCATCGTGATCCAGATCAATCGCTCCCCAACTCCCGGAATGTTTCAGATCCGCGGGGATCTCCTCCGGGGCCAGCTTTCCATCCCGATTCGCATCCGCCCGCTTTAGCACATCCGCAAACGGCGGCAAGTCCGCCTGCTGACCCGCATCCCCTCCCGGCGCCCACCCGTTGAAGTACAACACATCGCCCACAACAATCGGCGGCGACTTCGGCTGCCAGGTCAACCCTCTCATCCACCACAACCGCTCGCCCGTCTCCAGCGAATACCCGACCATCTGATACGCCCCCGGCACGAGGACCTCGCCAGGCCCGTTTGCAGGCTGATAAATCGCCGGAGTCGAGAAGGCGTGCGTGAAGTCCGATCGGTCTGCTTTCCATAACGTCTTCCCCGTGTCTTTCTCCACCGCCAGCAGAAACGCGTTCGTATCCTGATCGCACGCCAGAATCAGCCTCTCCCCCGCTAACACCGGCGAAGCCCCCATCCCATGCAAATTGGAGAACGGACCAAGCGGCATTCGCCACCGTTCCTTCCCATTCAACGTGTACGACAGCAACCCATAGTCACTGAAGAACACATACAGGTTCTTCCCGTCGCTCACCGGCGTCGGCGACGCCGCATGATTCAGTTTGTGCCGCGATTCGGCCCGCGTCTGCGCCAGACCGCGCTTCCAAAGCAGTTTGCCGTTCCCCCGATCCAGACAAAACGTCACCAGTTCCCGCTCTTCCGCGGCAGTCATGCACACTCGATCTGCTACGACAACCGGCGATGATTTCCCGGGTCCGGCGGAAACTTTCCACACCACGGATTCCGCCGGTGAGAACTTCTCAGGAAGCGTTGTATTGGCCGCCAACCCCAAGCCCTGCGGACCGCGAAATTGCATCCAGTCCGCAGCCCGCGCCGATTGCGGAATCGCAACGAAAACGGCTACAAGAAATGACGCGAAAATCATGGCATCCATACTATCAAGCACTACCCCAACCTCCGGCAACGCGCATGGGTCACTTGACATCTATTCAAGTAATTGCTTGAATAGTTGAGTAATGGATCCTATAGCAAAACGCCGGTTCAAGGACGAGATCTTTGAACAGTTCGCGCGCATCGGCAAAGCCCTGTCGAGCGGGCGGCGCCTGGAACTCCTCGACTTGCTCGCTCAGCGCGAGTTCAGCGTCGAGGAACTCGCTGAAGCCGCATCACTCTCCGTGGCAAACTGCTCCCAGCATCTGCGGATCTTACACGCCGCGCGGCTCGTCTCAGTGCAACGCGACGGACTCTACGCCCGCTATCGACTGGCCGGCGAAAACGTCCTCGACCTTTACCTGTCGTTCCGCCGGGTCGGCGAAGAGCGGCTGGCCGAAGTGTCGCGCGTGGTGCAGACCTATCTGAAAGACCGCTCGTCGCTGCAAGCCATCACCAACGGCGAATTGCTGGCACGGCTAAAGAAAAGAGACGTGGTCGTCCTCGATGTGCGGCCGGAGAAGGAGTTTCGCGCCGGACACATCGCCGACGCAAGATCCATCCCCATGGCAACCCTCCAGAAGCGACTCAAGGAGATTCCCAGGCGGAGCACGGTTGTTGCCTACTGCCGCGGGCCTTACTGTGTTTTCGCCGACGAGGCAGTGACCCTGTTGCGCAGCCACGGTTACCACGCCGTGCGTCTCGAGACGGGTTTTCCCGATTGGAAGATGCAGGGTCTGCCGGTAGCAACGGGGGTGCAGCAGTGAGTGCCTCGATTACCGCCGAAACACTGCGGCAATGGCTTACGAGCCGGAAGCCTGTGACAGTCCTCGATATCCGCACCGGCGACGATCGGGCGCAATGGTCGATTCCGGGCAGTCTCCACATTGACGCCTATCACCACCTGAGGCAAGGAAGTCCAGGCCCTCTCGCTGACGCCGTGCTGCCCGCAGATGTCCCGGTGGTCACCATCTGCAACATGGGAGTTGTCAGTCAGGTTGCCTCACAGTCGCTCCAGGCCCGCGGCTTTGACGCGCTCTTTTTACAGGGTGGCATGAAGTCGTGGAGCCTGGCATGGAACACGGCAACGGTTCCGCTCGCTGATGAACATGCCGAGAGCCTCCGCGTTATCCAGGTCCGGCGCACGGGGAAAGGATGTCTTTCCTACCTCCTCGGGTCGGGTCCGGACGCGGTTGTGATCGACGCATCCCTCCCCCCGCACGTCTACCAGGAACTTGCCGGTCAACTTGGTCTGCGAATCAGGTTCGTGCTCGACACACATATTCATGCGGACCATCTGTCGCGTTCCCGGGCACTGTCAGAGGAGACCGGCGCGGCCCTTCTGCTTCCTCACCAGGGGCGCGCAAGCTTTCCGTTCACGCCGCTCCGGAACGGAGACAAGGTCACCTTTGGCAAAGCGGCGCTTTCGGTCCTGTTGACCCAAGGCCATACGCTGGAGAGTACAACTTACGTTTTGGAGGGAATGGCGCTCTTCACTGGGGATACCCTCTTTCTTTCCGGAGTTGGCAGGCCCGACCTGCACGCCAACCCGGACGCGGCGCGCCAACGCGCCGGCTTGCTTTATCATTCACTCGCACAACTGCTGGACTTCGCTCCGGGCATGCTGGTCCTGCCTGGACATGCGAGCGAACCCATAGCTTTTGACGGAGTGCCGCTCACCGCCTCCGTCGGCGACATCCGCAGCCGTCTCAGCGGCTGGCTTTCCTCCGAGCAGGAATTCACCGAGCGCATACTCGCACGCATTCCGGAGACACCGCCCAATTTTACGCGCATCGTGGAATGCAACGAGGCAGGCATCCTGCCTGAGGGTGATCCGGCGGACCTGGAGGCTGGAGCGAATCGTTGTGCCGTCTCTTCTTAACCCCATCCCCACCGCCAAAGCAGGAGTGAGCCTGGGGCTTCGCCAGAACTGGCAGCAGTTTTCTCTCCTTGTTGCCGTCAACGCGTTCGTCGGCTCGATGGTCGGCATGGAGCGCGTCGTGCTCCCGTTGATCGCCGAGCAGGAATTCGGCATTGTCTCCCGCGCTGCGATTCTCTCCTTTATCGTGACCTTCGGGCTCACCAAAGCACTGGCAAACGTGGCTGCAGGCCGGCTCAGCGATCATGCCGGCCGCAAACGGATCCTCATCGCCGGATGGCTGTTGGCGCTCCCTCTGCCGCCGCTCATCTTCTATGCCCCCACCTGGCAATGGATTGTCGCCGCCAACATCCTGCTGGGGCTCAATCAAGGCTTGTGCTGGTCCACTACGGTCATCATGAAGATCGATCTGGTTGGGCCGAAGAATCGCGGCCTCGCAATGGGATTGAACGAAGCCGCGGGCTACCTCGCTGTCTCGCTGGCCGCGTTGGGCTCAGGCTACCTCGCCACCAGCCTGACGCTGCGCGCCGTCCCGTTGTACATCGGTGGACTCTCCGCCGCCGCGGGCTTGTTCCTGTCCGTCGCGTTTGTGCGCGAGTCGCTGCACCACGTGCATCACGAAGTTACCGCCCATTTCACCAACGCCGCCAAACTCCCCTTCTGGAGCGTCTTCTGTCTGACAAGCTGGAAGAACCGGGCGCTTTTCGCGGTCAGCCAGGCCGGGATGATCAACAACCTCAATGACGGCATGGCTTGGGGACTCTTTCCCCTCTACTTCGCTTCCCGTGGTCTTTCCCTTCGGGAAATCAGCATCCTCGGGGCACTGTACCCCGCCTTCTGGGGCGTCACCCAACTCGGCACCGGAGCCCTTTCCGATCGTCTCGGACGCAAATGGCTCATCGCCAGTGGCATGGTCCTTCAGGGGGTGAGCATACTTGCCCTCGTCTTTACCTCCGGGTTCACCGAATGGGCGGTGTGCGCAGCGCTGCTCGGCGTGGGAACAGCAATGGTCTACCCGGTGCTCCTCGCCGCAATCGGTGACGTTGCCCGCCCGGAGTGGCGCGCATCCTCAGTGGGAGTCTACCGCTTGTGGCGGGACGGCGGTTATGCGCTCGGCGCTGTGGTAGCGGGTACGCTCGCCGACCGTCTTGGAATGCTCTGGGCTATCGCAGCCGTCGGCTGCCTGACGTTCTTCTCGGGAGCTGTTGTCGCGTTCGTTATGTATGAAACTCATCCCACGAAGGGACCCGGATAAGGAGTGAGCAAATGGGCTGTTATGCAAAGTACGTCCTGCCCCGGCTCATCGATCTCGCGATGAGGAGCAAAGACACCGCCCGCCTCCGGAAGATCTGGATCCCGATGGCCAAAGGCGACGTCCTCGAGCTCCAACGGATCGCCCGCCGCCGGATTCCTCCAGACGCCTCACCCATCGACTTCATCCATCAATCCGCCGAAGATCCGCTTCCACTGGCAAACGCCAGTATCGACACCACGGTCCTGACGTGGACTCTCTGTTCTATTGGCAACCCGTCAAAGGCGCTCGCCGAAGTCAGGCGAGTTCTTAAGCCGGGCGGTCAGCTCATCTTCATCGAGCATGGCGCTGCTCCCAATGCCAACGTCGCCGTCTGGCAGGATCGCTTGACCCCTGTCTGGAAACACATTGGAGGCGGCTGCCATCTCAACCGCCCTATCGACGAGATCATCTCTCAGGCAGGCTTTCGCATCCCCGAGCTGAAGACGTGTTATCTCCCCGGACCACGCCCAATGACGTACACCTACCAGAGAATCGCGGTGACTTCAGTTGACAGCGCAAGGAAATAGCGGTAATCGATCGCACTGTCCAGCGGAATCTCAACCACCCTCTGTGTGACTCCACCCCGAGGCGTTCCTCTACACCCACCCGGGCCCAAGAATCGGCGGCAAAACCACCCACCTCCTTTGGTGCCCCGATTGCTCCTATCACGCAGCAATCCGCAGAAATGGAGGCTGTATGTGCCTGGCCGTCCCCGGCCGTATTCTGGAAGCCAAAGAGACCGACGGCATGCGCATCGGACGCATTCAGTTCGGCGGCATCCTGCGCGACGCCTACCTCGACTTCGTCCCTGAGGCCCAACCCGGCGACTACGTGCTGGTCCACGTCGGCTTCGCCATCAGCCGGATCGACCCCGAGGAAGCCGAGCGCACCTTCCAACTGCTGAGACAACTCGGCGCGATCGAAGAGGAGTTGGGGACAACACCATGAAGTACCAGGACGAATACCGCGATCCGGCGCTGGCCCAATCTCTTGTGTCTGAGATTCACAAACAGGCCAGGCACAAGTGGGTCCTCATGGAAATCTGCGGCGGCCAGACGCACACTCTGATGCGCTACGGCATCGACGATCTACTGCCCGCCAATGTCGAGCTCGTGCACGGGCCTGGCTGCCCGGTGTGCGTCACGCCGCTGGAGACCATCGACCGCGCGATCACCATTGCATCGCAGCCGGAGGTGATTTTTGTGTCCTATGGCGATATGCTGCGCGTACCCGGCTCGCAATCGGACCTGTTCCGCGTCAAGGCCCTCGGCGGCGATGTGCGCATCACATATTCGCCGATGGAAGCGGTGAACATTGCCCGCAGGAATCGCCACCGGCAGGTGGTGTTCTTCGCGGTCGGCTTTGAAACCACAGCGCCAGCCAATGCGATGGCCGTATACCAGGCCAAACGCGAAGGGCTCACCAACTTCTCGCTGCTCGTTTCGCATGTGCTGGTGCCGCCGGCGATAAGGCTCCTGCTCCAATCACCCGCCAACCGCGTCCAGGGTTTCATTGCGCCGGGGCACGTCTGCACGGTGATGGGCTACTCCGAGTACGAAGCTTTGGCATCGGAATTCCGGATCCCGTTTGTGGTTGGCGGCTTTGAACCGCTCGACCTGCTGCAGGCCACCAGTATGCTCGTGCGGCAGTTGGAAGCCGGCCGCCACGAAGTGGAAAACCAGTATGTGCGTAGCGTCACGCGCGAAGGCAATCGCGCCGCCCGCCAGCGAATGCTGGAAGTCTTCCAACCGTGGGACATGAAATGGCGCGGCATCGGCGAGATCCCGCTGTCGGGTTACCGGCTCCGGGAAGAGTATGCCGCGCACGATGCGGCGCGCATTTTCGGGCTCTCTACCACCAGCGTTGCCGAACCTGCGGAATGCATCGCGGCGCAAGTGCTGCAAGGTCTGAAGAAGCCCACCGATTGCCCGGCGTTCGGAAAGCGCTGCACGCCTGATCTGCCTCTAGGCGCGCCGATGGTTTCGAGCGAAGGCGCCTGCGCGGCCTACTATCAATACCGGCGTCACGCCCTCACGGAGTTGCAGACTGTATGACCATCGCCTCCTGCCCCATTTCGCTTCCGGCAAAGGACCGTATTCTGCTCGGCCACGGCTCCGGCGGTCGGCTTTCCGCGGAACTCATGCGCGAGGTGTTTCTCCCGCACCTGGGCAATCCGATCCTGAACAAGCTGGAAGATCAGGCCACGCTGGAACTGAACGGCCGGCGCCTCGCCTTCAGCACGGATACGTTTGTCGTGAAGCCCCTCTTCTTTCGCGGTGGCAACATCGGCTCACTCTCGGTACACGGCACCATCAACGATCTTGCGATGGGTGGCGCCGAGCCGGTGTTTCTCAGTGCGGCATTCCTGCTGGAGGAGGGCCTTGAAGTGGCCACGTTGGGCAAGATCGTGAAGTCCATGGCGGAAGCCGCTCGCGCGGCCGGAGTCGACATCGTCACCGGTGACACCAAAGTGGTGGAACGGGGCAGCGGCGATCAGCTTTTCATCAACACCACCGGCATCGGTCTCGTACGCGAGGGTGTTCATTTGAGCGCCGCCAACGCGCGCCCCGGCGACATCATCCTGCTCTCGGGCTACATCGGCGATCACGGCATTGCGATTCTTTCCGAGCGCGAGGGCATTCAGTTCGACACCCTGCTGCAGAGCGATTCCGCTCCGCTGCACACTCTCGTGCGCAACATGCTGAGTACATCGCCGGACATCCGCTGTCTGCGCGATCCGACGCGCGGAGGGCTTTCGTCCACGCTGAATGAAATCGCGGCATCGGCGCGCGTTGGCATGACCATCGACGAGACGGCCATCCCCATTCGCGAGGAAGTGCGCGGCGCCTGCGAGGTGCTTGGACTCGATCCGCTCTACGTCGCGAATGAAGGCAAACTCGTAGCCATTGTTCCGCCGGAGAGCGCCCGTGCAGTGCTCGAAGCAATGCGCCACCATCCGCAGGGCGCGCACTCCGCCATTATCGGAACGGTCACCGGCAACAACCCCGGCATGGTAACCATGCGAACCGCGTTCGGGACCACTCGGATCGTCGATATGTTGTCGGGCGATCAATTGCCGAGGATCTGTTAGCCATGCACGAAATGTCCATCGCCACTTCGCTCATCGACGCCGTGAATCAGCAGTGCGCGGAGTACCCGCGCGCCGCCGTCACTCGCGTGGGCGTGCGGTTGGGCGAATGGGCCGGCGTGGATGTCGAGTCGCTCCGTTTCTGCTTTGAAACGCTCGTCAGTGAGACAACGCTTGCCGGGGCTGCGCTCGAAATCGAGTTCCGTGAAAAGACCGCGGACCTCGACATCGCCTACCTCGAACTGGAGGACGAAACGTGATGGAACGCGTCACAGTGGAGAAGAAGATCCTCAATGAGAATGACCGCATCGCGGCTTCGCTCCGCGATCGCTTCCACGAGCAGGGCACGCTGGTGGTGAACTGCATCAGTTCTCCAGGATCAGGCAAGACGCTGCTGCTCGAACGCACTCTGGAGCGTCTCCCGCAATCCATGCGGGCGGCTGTTCTCACCGGCGATATCCAGACCGACAACGACGCGCGGCGTCTTGCCCGCTACGGCTTTCCGGTCCAACAGATCACTACCGCCGGAGCATGTCACCTGGACGCGCGCATGATCGAGAAGGCGCTCGCGAACTGGCCCTCCCCCGAACTGGATCTGCTGATCATTGAGAACGTCGGTAACCTGGTTTGCCCCACCAGCTACGACCTCGGTGAGGAATGCAAAATCGTGATTCTCTCGGTGACCGAGGGCGAGGACAAACCGCTCAAATACCCCGGAGCATTTCACCGCTCGCGCCTGATGGTACTGAACAAAATCGACCTGCTGCCGTACGTCCCATTCGACGTCGCGCAGGCGCGCGCCAACGCTGCCGCCATCAACCCCGCCATCGAGATCATCGAGACGAGCGCACTCAGCGGAGCGGGGATCGACGCGTGGATGCACTGGCTGCTCGCCCGCGTCCGCGCACGCGCATAGCTTCTTGGTTCGTCCTGATCGGGTCGAGTGACGGGGTTTGTGCCCCGTCACCCTCCCACACCACCGGACGTGCGGTTTTCCGCATCCGGCGGTTGAACGCAGCG
>JACQZR010000213.1 GCA_016213775.1 Acidobacteriota bacterium | reverse complement strand
GTGTCCCACCGACAAGACCCATTCATCATCCTCCCTGCAACACTACTTCGAACTCGAAAGCCCCGTGAATCGGGTTGGGCTTCGATCCACGGCACACCGACGGCTCCAGGGGTTCGGCGTGAATTGTACCAGCCCTCACTGGCACTGACAAACCAGTATATTACTGTGTCGGGCAAAGTAGAAATGCCCTCTTTTGCCTCGTCTACTGGGGAGTGCATGGCCCAACCCGGGAGGCCCTATCCGGCAATGAACGCTGAAGCCCTATAGCTGCCCACCTATTCAGCTCTCAGTGCTGGCGTAGGCCAAAGGCAATCCCGGCGATCAGGAACCCGAGCCCCGCGACCGCCAGGAGCGATGATTCCACCAGCGTCTGGCTGGTCTGGTGATACATCCTGCCCCGGGATTTCGCGGCAAATTCCACGATCATTTTCCCGGCTAACGCAGACGTGCCGGTGTCGATCAATCGCGAACGCTCCAGCACGATTTGTTCAACGCCATCGTACAACCCCGGGATTCCCCTTTCGGGGTACTGTTCGTCGAGCGGTCGATCGAATACGTACCCCGTGAACACGTCCTGGTATCGATACCGCGCCGCCAGCGTCGGATCGAAAAGAAAGAGATCAAACCTGTCCGCGCCGAACGGCGACCCCGCCATGTCAAAGCCAACCCGTCTGTTGCCGGCTTCCTGGAAAGCGGTGTCCCATACCCCGCCCTGAACCGGCGCCATCACAGCCACTGTGTTCGTCGCCACGATTGGTACCAGATTGACAAGCAGAACATTCGCGACTCTTCCTGGAAGTGCCTCATACAAGTACCGGCCCGTGTTATCCATCAGCCTTCCCCTCATATTTCTGATCGGGCTGAAGGCATGGCGGTAATTCATCACAACAAGGCATTTCTTCCTCGGTTCGGAGGCCGCGATGTCGGTCATTCTTTCGACGATAATGTCGCTCATCTCCCGGTCTTTGTTGCGCAAGACGGAGTAGAAATCCCGGCGGGAATGGATGGTATCCCAATCCAGAGCAACGTTTGTGAAGTAATGCTGTATGCGCTTCTCGCGGGGCAAGGTCTGGTTCAAACGGTACAGGTTCTTTAAGTACTCGTAGAAATTCGTATTGTTCCAGTAGGGCCATATGGAAATGCCGCGCATCACCCGCACCGCGCGGGCAGCTACATCGGCATCGCTGAGATCCGCCGCGTTCATGAACTCGTCCAGCACCGGCTGCGTGTTGCGTAACCCGTATTCCGTGAACACATGGCCGACCCGGTCGATGAAACGGCCGTCGCTCACCAGATCGTAGATATACTCCCACTGCGTAAACTCAGTGTGTGCCCGCTCGCAAAGGACCACCACGTCGTAGCGGTCGAACAAACCCATCACATAGTCGATAGGCGTAGCATGCGGCTGTTTCAGAAATGCGACATAAGGCCCGGTGGACTTGCTGTTGTTGAACAGCCCTAGATTGCAGGAAATCCAGCCCTTCTGGAAGTATTCGGTAGCCTTGCTCGCGCCGCACAGCAGCACCATAGCTGCGACAGCCGCAAACGCCGTCCGCATGTTGAGCGCGCCCTGCCCTGCATCGCGCACGACGGCAGTGCGCGAAAGTTGGTCGTACCACGTCGCCTTCGCGAACAGCCAATACACCAGCACCAGCGCCATTACCAGGAGGATCACCAGCAGATCGAAAATCGACGTGACCCAAACGCCGTCCGCCAGCCGCCTGACGCCCAAGATGGGCAATACGACCGTGAGGCCCCATTTCGCCGCGCCTTCACGGTGCAAGGCAATTCCGATACTCATTGCCTGTCCGTTCTTCCGCTGGACCCACACTCCCATCAGCGCCTTCCCAGGCGTCGCGCCCCACCGGCTCAGGCAAACCACGCCGTACACCACGGCCACAGCCAAGCCAACCTGTCCCAGAGAAACGCGTATGGAGACAAGCCGCGCTACGGCGATCAGGATACTGGAGACGGCATAGATCAGGGACCAGTCGATCCACGCGGCGGCAAGGCGTCGCCAAAAGCCGGCCCGTTCCAGTTTCATGGCTACTTCTTGCAGTGTACGACTACACCGCGCAAAACGTTACACTAAAACCTGCATGCACCGGTTACGACAAGCCATCTGCAACGAAGCATTCCAGGGTTGGGACTTCGCCGAGTCCTGCCGCTTTATGAAAAAGACCGGGTATTCGGGAATCGAGATTGCCCACTTCACCTTGGCCGATGATCCGGCGGAAATCGATGCGGGCCGCCGCAGGGAACTGAAGGACATCATGACCTCTGTGGGCCTGGAGTTTGTTGGCCTGCACTGGCTGATGGTTGCGCCCAAAGGGTTGCACGTCACCACGCCGGATGATGCTCTACGGGAAAAGAGCTGGGGGCACATTCGCAATTTGGTGGATTTGTGCGCGGACCTGGGCCCGAACGGTGTGATGGTCTTCGGATCGCCGTTTCAGCGCGCGACAACTGGTGGTTCGTCGCGAGAGGAAGCAACAGCACGCTACGCGGACGGGTTGATGGCAGTGGCGCCGCATGCCGAAGCGCGGGGGGTGACGATTCTTGTGGAAGCGCTGCCGAAAGCGCAGTGCGACGTGGTACAGACGCTGGAAGAAGCGGTGGGAATTGTGCGTCAGATCGACAGCCCGGCCATCCGGACCATGTTCGATTCGCACAATGCGATTGATGAGGTGGAACCGCATGCGGTGCTGGTGGACCGCTACTATGAATACATCCGTCACGTTCACGTGAATGAACTCGACGGCAAGCACTGCGGTCAGGGGAACTACGATTTCAAGCCTGTGTTTGAAGTGCTGCTCCGTAAGGGCTACCAGCGTTGGGTTTCGCTGGAAGCGTTCGATTTCTCGTTCGGCGCTGAACGGATCGCCACGGAGTCATTACGTTATCTCGAAGGGGAGATCAACAGGATTTCATGAGGAAGATAGTAGTGACGGGTGGGGCCGGTTTTATTGGCTCCGCGCTGATGAGGGCGTTGCTGCGCGCTCGTGATGTGGATGCATTCGCTCTGGACAATCTGTCTTCCGGGAAAGCAGAGAATCTGGAAGGCGTGGATGGGGCGAGGCTGGCGGTAGCGGACATTCGCGACTACGGCGCCATCGCGCCGCTGGTGGAAGGCGCCGACACGGTGTTTCACCTGGCGGCGATTCCGTCGGTACCGAGGTCCATTCATGACCCAATCCCTTCGCATGATGTGAACATCAACGGTACCTTCAATGTGCTGCGGGCCTGTCACGCAGGCAGGGTGCGGCGGGTGGTGTATGCGGCGTCTTCTTCGGCCTACGGCGATACGGAGGTGCTGCCCAAAACGGAGTCGATGCGGCCCGCGCCGTTGTCGCCGTACGCGGCGCAGAAGCTGATGGGCGAGTACTATGCGCAGGTGTTCTCCTGTTGTTTTGGAGTGGAGACGGTGTCGCTGCGTTTCTTCAACGTTTTCGGACCGCGGCAGGATCCATCGAGCCCGTACTCCGGTGTGTTGTCGCTGTTCAACAAGGCGATACTGGAGCGTCGTGCGCCGGTGATTTTCGGGGACGGTGAGCAGTCGCGGGACTTCACTTTTGTGGAAGACGTGGCCGAACTATGCATGAAAGCGTCCGATGCGCCGTCTTCAGTGAGCGGGAAGTTCTACAACGCCGGCAATGGGAACCGGTACACCCTGAATGAGACATGGGCTCTGCTGCAGAAGATCGAAGGTGTTTCGATCCCGGCGCAGTACGGCCCCGCGCGGGCGGGCGATGTGCGCCACTCGCAGGCGGACACGGCGGCAGCGGTACGGGACCTGGGGCACGCGCCACGATTCAGCTTTGAGGCAGGGTTGCGGCTGACGCTGGAGTGGTATCGTGCTAGCCTGAAAAGTTGACACTACCGGGGCAGTTTTTTATTCGAAACCTCGTCTCGCAACGGACGCTGCTCTACCAGATGGTCCGGCGCGATTTCGAGAGCCGGTTTGTCGGCTCGGCCGCGGGTTGGCTGTGGGGTCTCATCCAACCACTAGTGCAACTGGCGAGTTGGGCATTTGTGTTTCAGTACTGTCTGAAAGCGCCCGTTCCCCCCGATTCGCCAACGCAGAACTACACGCTGCTTCTTTTCTGTGGATACTTGCCGTGGCTGTTGTTCCAGGAGACGATGATGCGATCGGCCAACTGCCTGGTGGATCACAAGAACCTGATCACAAAAACGGTCTTTCCGTCCGAGGTGATTCCCATCTCGATGTTCCTGTCCGCGTTAGTGAGCCACTTGATGGCGTTGGGGCTGGCGATTGGGGTGTGCATTTTCTGGCAGGGCCACATCAGCGGAATGACAGTATTGCTGCCGGTGTATATGTTCCTCATCGGACTGCTCGCGGTGGGGCTCGGGTGGATCGTCGCCAGCTTGCAGGTCTATCTGCGGGACACCGCGCAGATGCTCTCGGTTGTGCTGACGCTTTGGTTCTGGGCGACTCCGATTTTCATCACGCGGGAACAAATGCCGGAAGGGATGCGGTTTCTGGTGGACTACAACCCGATGTCCTATCTGGTGAACGCATATCGCGACCGTATGTTGTCACATGCACTCCCGAATGTGCGGGAGTTTTTCCTGCTGTGCGCCTTCGCCGTTGGCGCATTCTTTATTGGCGGGCTGTTCTTCCGGCATCTGAAACGGGGATTCGCGGACGTTCTGTAGAGCTACTACCTGATTGCTGAAGGGTGGAGGACGTAGACTTATTCAGGAAAGTTACTTACAGCCTGGATATATCCAGGGCGGCTGTGGTATCCGTAGAGAACAAGCGGGCGTCCGTGTACGACGCTCTATCTCTCCGTACTCTCTAAGGAGGACCTTACTTTTGAAACGCATACTCTCTCTGGTTGCGTTCACCGCTTTGCTGCTGGCCAGCGCGCCGGAATGCAAGGCGGTAGCATTTACCACTCTCATCAACTTCTCAGGCGTTTGCGCAGATTGCGAAGGCAACGGCCTCGGCACTTTGGAGGTGACTGGTTTCACCCCCGGTAGTCCATTCACACTGACACTGTCGAACTTCGTCAGCTTCTCGTATGCGGGGACCGACATTCTGCCGCCATTCACGATCACGTCGCCGACAACTGCGGAGGGGCTCATCGGACCGGGGTTTCCAGGTGCGTATGACGTTATAATCGAGGATTCCCTCTTTTCATTCCAGTCGACCATAAGCGGATTCTGGAGCATCGGCGAACCGAGTCGGGATTTCGGGTTTGTGTCGGCCTACAACGTGGCGATTCCCGAGCCATCAGCGTTTGGGATGATGGCGGCTGGTTTCGCCGGCTTGCTGGCCGCCGTCCGACGGCGACGAGCTTAGTACAGAACAAGAAAAATGGCGGAGGATCCGTTCCTCCGCCATTGCTGCATTCAGGTGTTCCATGTGGGGCAAGCTTTAGCTTGCGCGGAACTTTAGTTCCGCCTGCGTTCGTTAAAAGAACAAACGCAACCCCAACTGGAGCATCCGCGGGAAATTGCCTTGGGACGTGATGCGCCCAAAGGCGGCATTGCCGAATGCGGTGTTCGGACCCCGGAACCACGGCGTGTTAGTGGAGTTGAGGGCCTCGGCGCGGAACTGCGCCCGGAACCCTTCGTACACCTTCACAGTCTTGAACACCGACACGTCCCAATTGGATTGGCCCGGGCCACGCAAAGCGATCGTGCGAGTGAGATTGCCGAGCGTGAACGGTGCGGCATCGGTGAAGGCCGTCTTGCTGATCCAGCCGTCGATGCGCTGTCCCACCGGGCCGCTCATCTCGGGCGAGAGCCCCGATGCGTTCGGCCGCTGGCGAGCGGTACCCAGCGCGCTATTGCCGTTGTTGTTCATGTAGATCTGCAACGGATAGCCGGTTTGCAGGGTGGAAACCAGGTTCATTGACCAGCCGCCGATCAACATATCGGCTACGAAGGGCAGGGAAGTTCCAAACGACTTCCCTTTGCCGAAGGGGAGCTCATAGGTAATCGCGTTGGTCCAGCGGTGTGGCGAATGCAGATAGGACAAACCCCATTCCCTGGTGAACGAATAGATGTCCTGGGGACCCGAATTGCCGGAATTGAGGTTGTTCCCCGGACCGCCCCCAGCCTTGTCGAAGTTCTTCGAGAACGTGTATGCCGACAATACAGACAGCCCTTTCGACATGCTCTTCTGTACGCGCAGCGCCATCGAATCATACTGCGCCTGGTTGCGATCGCTGAAATTGAAGTTGACTGAAGTGAACTGCGGAAATGGCCGCAGCAGTTGGTTGCGCGCCACCGTTGCGCCACCGATCACGCCGGACCCGCCTTTGCCGAAGAATGGATTCGCGACGGCCTGCGTGAGAGCCGCGCCCTGGCTGAAATCCACCGGATCGAGCTGATTGAAGTTCAGACTCGCGGTGGTCCACGTCAAATGCGAAGTGCGCGATCCCGCATAGCCTACCGACATCACCCAGCCTGCCTTCAGCTCACGCTGGATGTCGAATGAGAACTGCTGCACTCGCGTCGATGTCGCGTTGGGATCGAAGATCGTCATCGGTTTGCCAATACCCGTCAGCGCCGCGAGCGTGTTGCCAACCGGTTTGTCCAGACCGTTCGGGAACGGATTTGACAAGGACAATGCCGGAGTCTTATTGCCGTCGATGGAGGTGGCGGGGGAAGTGGTAGCGGTAATGCCCTCGCTGTTGAACGGCGAACCGAGCGCGAACGTCGGAGCCCAGAATAAGCCCCAACCGCCGCGGAGTACGGTTTTGCTGTTGAGCTGATAGGCGACGCCGATTCGCGGAGCCATTTTGTTCAAGTTCGGATCGCCCGTGGTTACGCTCTGCCCGTTGACCCCGGCGAAGCGAAACACGCCTTTTACCGCTGTTCCGGCAGCGGTACCGATGGGGTTGGCGGCAGACGCATCAAAGCCGGTGATCAGGGTGTTGTTGGTCTCGCGCAACCCCGTCTCGCGCTCCCACCGCAAACCCAGGTTCAGAGTCAGCTTGGGGGTGATGCGGAAGTCATCCTGGAAGTAGAGCGCGTTGTAAGTGATGTACTCGTAGAGCTTGGTGGGGATGAACCCCGTGGCGACGGCGGGCGCGCCCAGCAGCATGTCCGCGATGTCCGCACCGGAAGCGCTCGTCGACGAATTCGAGTTCGCGCGGGTGAAGCGGTTGTCGAATGTGAATGCGCCGGAGCTGTTGCCATAGTCTAAGCCATCGTCATGAAGGCGACGGAAGTCGTAGCCGAACCGCAGGCTGTGACGCCCGATGTACTTCGAGACGCTCAACCCGAGGTTCTTGGAATGATGGACGTAGTTGAAGTTGTTGTTGGTGCCCAGCGAGTACGCAGTCTGCATCGCCACGTTGGGGAAGGTCTGTGATTGGATGTCTTTCACAAACGCGTTGCTGAAACCGAGGCTCGCCACATTGAAGTTCTGCGACTTCTGTGTGCCGAGGTTGGGGAAGCGGTTGAAGCCATAGCGGGCGGCCACCACCCACGTGCTGCCCGGCGTCAGCGTGGTGTTGACCTGTGTCGCGTCGACGAGGCGGCGGAGTAACCATTGGTCTGGCGACGAGATGGTGGGGTAAGGATTCTCGCCGGGTTCGTTTGAGTTGTAACGCAGATAGCTGACGCTGGCCCGCCACCATGCGGTGATCTGATGGTCGGCCTTTCCAAAGAGCTGGTCCGCGGTGGACGGTAGCGGACCGGCGCCTGCCAGGTTGAGATCGCCAAAATAGCGCGCGGTCTTCGTCGGAGTCATGTAGGTGGCGGCGATGTTGCGGCCCACTGTGTCCAAACGTGCGCCCGGGATAATGTTTCCGCCGAACGGCGACCGGCTTCCGTCGGCCTGCGTCGTCAGCGGATCGTAGATAGGGAGCAGGGCGCCGGCACTGTTGCGCGACGAAGAGAAATCGCCGAGCCGCTCGGCTGCGGTGGGAGTATATTGCTCACGGCTGGCGGCCTGCGTATCGCGGTAGCCTTCAAAGCCCAGCCAGAAGAACGTGCGGTTCTTTCCGCTGTAGACCTTCGGTATAACAACAGGTCCTCCAAACGAGCCGCCGTAGTTGCGGAACGGCTGATCGGTGATACTTCTACCGTTGCGATTGTTGAAGAACGTATTCGCCAGCCAGCCTGTCTCGCGCATATACCCAAACAGCGAGCCATGGTAACTGTTGGTTCCGGACTTCAGGAACGTGTTGAACATGCCGCCGCCCGTGCGGCCCATTTCCGAGTCGTAGGTTGAGTACTGCACCTTCACCTGATCCACCGCTTCAAGAGAGGGAATGATCACCGCGCGATTGCTGAAGTCCGTGATGGCGATCCCATCGAGCAGGTAGTTGTTCCCGCGCACCGGACCGCCGTTGATGGAGATCTGCGAGGACCCCGACTGGTCCTGCATGCGGTTATATGCAGGGTTGCCCACCTGCTGCACCGTCGGCGCAAGCCGCGACGTCATGAACGGATTGCGCCCGAGATTCGGAAGGTCGATGAGTTTCTGGCGATCGACAACCTGACCCTGCGAGGCAGTGGACGCCTCCAGCAGCGGGATTTCCTCGGTGACGAGAACGCTTTCGGTGACATTGCCAATGTCCATCTTGACGTCCACTGTCACTTGCTGTTGTGTCGCCACGATGATGCCCTTGCGCTCAAACTTCTTGAAGCCGGCCATCTCCGCCACAAGCGAATAGGTGGCTGGTGTGACCGAGGCGAAGTTGAATTCGCCGGTGGCATTGGCGAGCGTCGACCGTGTGAGATTGGTGCCCTCGTCAATGATGGTGACTTTGGCGCTGGCGATAACTCCGCCTTGCGAATCGCTGATCAGGCCGCGCAATCCCCCGTAAATAGATTGCGCCGGCAAATGCAAACTCCCAAGCAACATTGCGGCTGCGAGATGCAGTGCTTTCATGTGTGTACCCCTTCGATGTCTTGCGCTACTCGGCAAAGTTAAGATGAGATTGTTGGAGGGAACGTGGGAAGCGGCTCGTGCGATCTCCGGCGGGGGACACTGGCCGGTGCAGTAGATGAGCAAACTTCCAGAGACCCTCGCAGTATACGGAACATCACGTCCGAATAGCCAGATGAAAATGTAACGCGGGCCGATAAAAACTATTTATCGCTCTGCGCTACTATGAAATCGTCGTCAGTTTCCCTGTCTGGAACTGCCTATGTCCTTACCAAACCCATGCTGGTTTCTCGCCCTGGTGGCGCCGGTGCTCGGAATGGCGGAAGTGTCCAAGGATCCGCCAGGCAGGATCGCGGTGTACCTGGGCGTGGAACAGCAGGCATCGGCGCAATCACTCGACCAGATGAAGCGCGAGGTGGAAACCCTCCTCTCCCCTGCCGGCATTCGAGTCGACTGGCGTTTTATCGAACAGGGCAGGAACGCAGAAGTAGACCACTCCCACCTCTACGTCCTGCGCATGCGAGGCAACTGCACTACTGAGCGCATTCACCTCTTGTTCAGCGAACTTGGCCCCTACGGCGACGTCATAGCCTTGGGTTCCGCGTCAACCGTCGATCACCAGATTCAACCGTTCGGCAGATTGGAATGTGACCCGCTGCGACGCTCGCTGGCCGCGTCATTGCGTGGCGAGTCTCCCAACAAACGGGATGCTGTTTTTGGCAAGGTGCTGGGAAGGGTGATGGCCCACGAACTCTTCCACATGATGACGGGACAGACTAAGCATTCCGATCATGGCCTCTTCCAGTCGTCGCAGAAGGTGCGCGACCTGGCCACGCGCAGCTTTTCGTTCACGCCGGCCGAGCAACGGGCCTTGCGAGTCGCCGTTCAATAGAAAGTTTTCATCAAGTCCATAAGAAATTTGAATTGGAGCAGATGGCCACAGTTGTGGCATCTTAGGCCCAGCGTAGGTTTGTTTTGCTACGCCCGGTTTCCCCCTTCACGACGACCTTGTAGGTCCTCCGTTATTACGGCCCCTCACCCTGTCGCGAGCCCTGTCCACAATTAGGAATCCAAAGAACCCTCCGTCGGGTACGTCCGCATACTCTGAACGACTTTCGAGGGAAGAAAATGTCTCCACTCAGCTTGGAACAAGCGCAGGATTTTGCGCGCCGCGGGTTCAACCGCCGCGCGTTTTCGAAATTGGCCACCATGATCACGGCGGGCGCAACACTGCCCTTTGCAAGTGAACATGCCTTGGCGCAGCTTTCCATGATCGGACCGCTCCCGCCAGACGCGGTGAAGATCAACGCCAACGAAAACCCGCTCGGTCCCTGTAAGGAAGCCGCGGAGGCGATGTACAACGTTATCCAGAAGGGCGGACGATACCTCTACGAGGAGACCTTCTCCTACGCAAAAACACTCGCCGAGCAGGAAGGGGTGAAGCCCGATTACGTGATGCCGTTCGCCGGCTCGTCCGATCCGCTGCATCGTGCGGTCCTGGCGTTCACATCCCCAACCGCAAGCCTGGTGATGGGCGACCCGGGTTACGAAGCCGGTTCGCGGGCCGCGGACTTCATCAAGGCCAAAGTGGTCAAAGTGCCGTTGACTAAGACCTACTCGCATGACGTGAAGGCGATGGCTACCGCCGATGCGACCGCAGGTCTCATCTACATCTGCAATCCCAACAACCCGACCGGAACGCTCACCAAGAAATCGGACATCGAATGGCTGGTGGCCAACAAGCCGAAGGGCTCAGTGGTGCTGGTTGACGAAGCCTACATACACTTCTCCGATGCGCAGGCGGCAAGCGACCTCGTGGCTGCCGGCAAGGATGTGATCGTGCTGCGCACATTCTCCAAGCTCTACGGAATGGCGGGTCTGCGCGCAGGCGCGGCAATCGCGCGTCCCGATCTACTGGCCAAAATACGTCCCTACGGGGCGGGCGCACTCCCGGTCACCGGCATGATCGGGGCGATGACAAGCCTCAAAACCAAAGGCCTTGTCGAAGGGCGCCGCAAGATGAACAAACAGGTTCGCGATGACACGTTCGCCTTCCTCGACAAAAACAAGTTCCAGTTTGTGGCTTCCGACAGCAACTGCTTCATGCTCGACGCCAAGCGCCCCGCGGGCGAACTGGTGAAACTGATGGCCAAGGAAAAAGTCTTCATCGGGCGCGTCTGGCCGGCCTGGCCGAACCACGCCCGCATCACTGTTGGCACCGCCGAGGAAATGCAGAAATTCCAGAAGGCGTTGCTGAAGGTGATGGCTTGAAGGCTGTTGCCGCCAGAATCCGGGCGTACGGATGGCAGGGACTTTCGGGCGATCTGTTTGGCGGCTTTCTGGCCGCCCTCATCGCATTGCCCTACGGTATGGCACTCGCCAGACTTATGGACCTGCCGCCGTCGCTGGGTGTGTTCACGTCGATTCTCACGGCGCCAGTGACCGCGCTGCTGGGCCGCAATCCTGTGCTGATAGGCGGGCCATCCGCGGTCACAGTACCATTCCTCGCGGAAGCGGTTCGTTCGCAAGGAGTCGGTGGCGCGGCCAAAGTGACCATCATCGCCGCGGTGACGATGCTCGTGTTCAGTGTCCTGCGCCTCGGCCGGTTTGCCGCGAAGGTGCCCGCAATGGTGATGGCCGGCTTCAGTTGCGGCATCGGCGCGATGATGATCATCTCGCAGCTTCGCACCATGCTCGGGCTGAGTGTCAAGGTGACCCCTGACGCTACCATGCTGGCCGTGCTGTTCCGCACCATCGACGGTATGCCGGGAGTGCAATGGACCAGCGCCGCGATATCGCTAGCTGTGATTGCCGTGTCCGTCACAGTTGCGGCCAGGTGGGCCAGGCTCCCGGCGCCGCTGCTCGGCGTTGTCGCGGCAGTGTTGCTGGTCGCCGCCTCAGGCTGGCGCGTTTCCGAAGTGGGTTTAATAGCGGCAAGGATTCCACCTTTCGCCGGCTTCTCCTGGACTCCGCAGGATGTCATGACGGTTCTCCCATCCGGCATCATGCTCGGGTTTATCTCTTCAGTGAACCTGCTGGTAACGTCGCGCGTGGTGGATCATTTCCGCGGGCGGCACAAACAACATAAAGCTGCCGATGCGGACCGTGAACTCGGCGCCTACGGCATCGGCAACCTTTGTGCGGGTATGTTCGGCGCTCCCATGAGCATTGGTATCCCGGCCCGCAGCCTCGCCAACATTCGCTGTGGCGGCGCCACCCGACTCTCGAACATCGTCCATGCCGTCGTGCTACTGATAGCGGTGGAATATTTGGGTTTGCTGGTGGCGCACATTCCGGTAGCTGCGCTCGCCGCCGTGACGGCATGGACCGGATTGTCGTTGATGGGTTGGAGCACGTGGGCCCGCCTGCCCAAGATGCGGCGTGTGGATGCGGCTGGCTTCCTGCTGACGGCATTTGGAGTGATCAGCACGAACGCGATTGCGGCAGTGGCGATGGGGTGCGTGGCGTACGGCGCTCACGCCTTGTGGCATCTGCGCCCCACGCAGATGGAAACCGCTGAGGCATCCCGGTAGGAGGTGCGTGCACAGAAACTCTTGCGAAATCAGCACGCCGATCCCGAGCCGCGAATGTTAGAGTCTGTGAAAAATCCCGGAGACCGCTTGCTTGGCGCGCGCGGCTCAGTAACGGCTTCCGAGCCGCGACCGTTAGCCTGACTTTCGCAGTTCGTGGGTTCAGAGAGGAAAAGTAACCTGGAATCAACGGTGGCCAGTAAAGGTCTTCACCACAAAACCGGGTGAGTTTGAGGATTGGAAGGGGCCATAGCGACCGAGACCGTGCTTTGGCCTATTGAGCAAGTTCTGGCAATCTAGCGCTGGGTCAGTCCGAGAGCCTGAAGCCAGAGAACTTCCTTGATCTTGCGCATGGACAACCTCTTTTGCGGCAACCTGTTTTCCTCCACCACCGAGTGGAAGTCAGATTGTCGGCCGGTTTATCCAGCACCGTTTGGTCAGATCAATCTCGTGCTCTATTCCGGGGCAACGCGATCACCATTCCGGGATCCGCCGAATTGTGATCGGCATCATCCCGGAATCGTGATCGGCTTCAACCCGGAAGGGCGATCGGCCGCTCCGGAATACGCCTCAACGCCGAAGAAACGCGGAGTCTGTCGAGGGTACTCCATCGGCCGAGGAACTGAAGCGGCTCTTCAACAAAGAATGGCTCTACTAGCGACTGACCGGCGCTGCGATAAATGCAGGTTATCCGCTGGGCGGCATTTATCTCTACTTCGGAGTGATCGCTCCAACCTTGATTGCAATCAGCATCGGCCGGCCATTTCCGTAAGACCCATATGCGGTCCACACAGAGGAGTGGTCGGTTCCTCCTGTCATCGCACCGCATTTCAGCTCGAGTTGCGTGTCAGCAGACAGGCTGAAAGGCCGCGTCGCGGAGAGACGTTCCTGTTTTCCGGGTAGGCCCGTCCCGCCGGTAACCGTTGTACTGAAACTCCATTCGGATGGGCTGATGAGACACTGGACTGTGCGGTCGTTGTCCTGTAGAGCAAAGTTGGCGATATTCTCCAGACCTACATCAGCCGTAACAACGTAAAAGCCGGCGGGGACTGTCATCTTCGCCAGTGTTTTCGGAGACGAGTCTCGTGGCGGGATATCCGTGATCGGGCCAGGTGCATCCACGGGGCCGTAAGTCCAGTAAACCTGCGAGACGCCGGAGGGTCCTAAGGGTCCTTGAGGGCCGGGCGGTCCTATCGGTCCCGCTGGACCTGGGGAGCCTTGCACTCCTTGTAGGCCAGTCGGTCCTACCGGTCCTTGAAGACCCTGGAGCCCTTGCGGACCCGCAGGACCTTGAGGGCCCTGCGAGCCAACGGGACCCACTGCGCCAATGGTAAGGTCGATGCTCGCGGAGTGGATCGCTGTGGCGCTGGGAACGGTTGGCCCTTTGGAAACGGTGAGAAGATAAGTTGCTGGCGACGTGCCCGACGGGATCTGTGCATAGATCAACTTGTCGGTCCAATTGGTGACGACCAACTCAGTCATTACGCCGCCGCCCGGCCAGTCGAGGAGCACTTTCGACGACGACGACTGAATGCCGAAGCTGGCTCCTGTGATCACCACCGACTGTGGCCGATTACTCGAATCAAACTCGACTTTTGCTTTTGTGATCTGAAGGGCGACTTGCTGTCCCTGGGGCTGTTCCGCAGCGAGCGTGAAACAAATCGCCGCCAGCAGCAGGACGAGTAAGGAAGTTGACGAGTGATTTCTGAAACACAACATTGTTGTTCTCTCCTTAGTGACGAATGAGCCCGGTCAGTACTCTCGCCTCGCGGCTGACGTCTCCGTCGCATGACCGGGCTCCTCCTTTCGGTCTGGTTCCCTCGGCCAGCTTCAACCCAGATCAACCCCCTACTTGAGATTGCGTGAGAATGGCGGTCTTGGCGTAAAGGATGTCGAAAAAAGTTGCATCAACCATCCCCATTGGGCCAACCTTGTCCGCCGAACGGGATCCCGGCAAAGTCTCTGGGCGTCTTTGCGTCCGCCTTTGCGACTGGGTTCGGCTCTTTTAGATCTTTCGATCTTCTGGCGTGCATCTCCTGTAGATTCTGCGATTTGGGTCGTGTGACGATGCTTCGCAGTCTGCGACGCCCGTTGTCGACACCACGTCCGTCACGAACGTTCTTCGGCGTGTCGGACGGCACCGCCGGGCACGTGGCACTGCCAGCCCCGAACCCCGACATTTCGAGCGCAGAGGAGAAACGGTGAGCCACTGCGGAGTGGGTTCGCATCGCTGTGCGCCATTGGTCAGATATCCCGCGAAGCGCGCCGATATTCCCCCTCGTCCACGCAGTCTTCGCACCGCGCACCTCGCTATCCGATTGACAGATCGTGCTTTCGCCCAAAATCTAAAAGAGCCGCACGATTTGTGACTTCGGTACACCAGGCTAAGCCTGGGTTGATCTAGTAACATAAGGAGTTCACCGTGTAATTGCTCGTTCAATGTGGCGGACCGGCTGTTCACCAACTCCGGCGCATACTTCCGCGCCTCTTCCCGCTGCGCCCGCGCATAATCCAATAACGTCGATTCGGTGAACTGATTGGCCTCCCATCGCATGACATCCACTCCTGGTTGCTGACTCCACCAGCGGACAAAATGCAGCAGCAGGTGCGCGTAGCAACGAAGGCAGATGCGCCCAACGCGAATGGAAACCGCGGAAGCATCCCGGTAGGTTCTCCAAAGCTCAAGTTCCTCGTTCGAAAGAGCTCAACAGATCTGTGCGGCATGTTACGAAGCCTTGATTTGTCGAGCATTTCTAATGGCTTAACCTGCAACAGGTCGTGCTCTACACAAGGAGTTGAGAGCTGAAAGCTGCATGCTGAAAGCCGCCAAAAACTGCACATATTCTTGGCTAGACTTGTCTGTAGATGACAGACGCCGACTTGGAGCACTGCTCGCCGATATCGAATCAGATCGCGTGGAGCGTAAACCGTCACTAGCCGATGCAAGCAAGATCCGGCAGACCGTATGCGCGTTTGCCAATGATCTGCCGAACCATCGCCAGCCGGGAGTTCTGTTCATTGGCGCAAGGGACGACGGCTCGTGCGCGGGATTGGCGATCACGGACCAACTGCTCCTTGCACTTTCCGACATTCGATCCGACGGCAACACCGTCCCATTCCCGAATATCACCGTTCAGAAGCGCGTCCTGAACGGGTGCGAGTTAGCCGTCGTGATCGTGCAACCATCCGACGCGCCCCCTATCCGCTATCAAGGCCGGGTCTGGATTCGCGTCGGCCCCGGACTTTCGCCGGCCACCCCGGAGGAAGAGCGGCGGCTGAACGAGAAGCGCCGGTCACGGGATCTCCCCACCGATGCCACTCCTGTTGAGCATGCAACGCTCAACGATCTCGACCTGGAGTTGTTCCGGGCCTCTTACCTGCCTGCCAGCGTTGCTCCCGAGATCATCGAGGAGAACCGGCGCCCTCTGGAACAGCAAATGGAATCGCTTCGTCTAATCACCAGGCGCGATGGCGAATGGATTCCCACGGTTCTTGGAATCCTCGTGACAGGCAAGAGCCGCGCCATTCTCTCCCTGGAGCCTACGTCCAGTTCCTGCGCGTGGATGGTACAGATCTTTCCGACCCCATTCCTGATTCTTCCGACTTCAGCGCGCCCCTTCCGCAAATGATCCGGCTGATAGAGGACAAGTTCGAGACGACGATTCAAACGGCGAGAGATCCCAACGCCCCAGTGGATGTTCCTCGTCCCAACTACCCGATCCATGCTCTCCGCCAACTCTTCCGCAATGCCTTGCTCCATCGCAACTACCAAGGCACTCATGCTCCCGTGCGCGTAGACTGGTTCTCTGACCGGGTAGAGATTCACAGCCCGGGTGGCCCGTATGGCAGGGTCACCCGCGCTAACTTTGGAATGCCAGGTGTCAACGACTACAGAAACCCGCACCTTGCCGAGGCCATGAAGCACTTGAACCTCGTACAGAAATTCGGAGTCGGCATTCAGATCGCGAAGAAGGAGATGGAGCGGAATGGCAATCCTCCTCTGGAGTTCCTCGCCGACGACACCCGTGTGGTGGCGATCTTGAGGTCCCGCAATTGAACGCCCCTCTTATCGCTTTCTTCAATAACCGCGTGGCGGCCGGCAAGTCCACGCTTGTTTATCACCTCGCCTGGATGTACGCCGATCTTGGTGTGCCTGTTCTCGTGGCTGACCTCGATCCCCAAGCTCGCCTCACCGCCACCTTCGTTGACGATGAGGCTCTGGAAGAGGTTTGGGGAGCGGACCCGCCCTGCACCCGGTTTCAAGTCATCGGCGAAGGGCTGGCGTTACTTCCCAGCGGCATCCACCTCTCGATGCTGGACGAGCCGGGCATTCGGAACAGACTGGATCTGGTCCGTTCCGCCGCCGAAACTCGCCAGGCAGGAATCGTCCTCATGAATCTGGGCCCGGGGTTCGACCCCTTAAACCGGGCCGCTCTGCTTGCGGCGGATCACGTGTTGGTTCCGCTCCCTCCTGACCGGCAGTCCCTGGCCACCCTCGCCGTGCTTGGCGACGCTTTCCAGGCGATGCCCGAGCCTGTTCGGCTTCTCGGCTACATCTTGCTTCGCCGGAGCGTACGTTTGGGGCAGCCGATGTCCACACAACTCTGGAGCGCGATCCAACTCCTTATGTCGGGCCCCGAATGGTTCGCCACCATCCGTGAATACCCGGGCCTGTTGTCGCTCGCCCACGAAGCCCGCAGGCCGACATTCCAGCTCAAACCGGGAGACGGCGCCATGGCCTCCCTTCTGAAAGCGGCACAGGATACCGGTAAGGAGTACCGGACCCTCGCTCTCGCCATTGCCTCCCGGGCAAAGCTGGAACTTCCGATTGAGCCAAGCCCGGCGCGGATTTCCAGCTAAACTAGAAAGGATGAGCCCGCGGGAAACATTGGACCCTCCGCAGGCCCCTTCAGGTTTTCCCTACGCCTTCGAGCAGTTGGGCAAGTTGGAAACCCTGCTCGGTACGGCCATTCGGGGTAAGGCAGAAGTACTGCGCCTGTCCCTCGTCTGTCTGATCTCGAAAGGCCATCTTCTTATTGAAGATGTGCCTGGAGTGGGAAAGACCACCCTTGCCCATGCACTCGCGCGATCGGTGCAATCCTCCTTCCACCGCCTGCAATTCACTTCCGATATGCTGCCGAGCGACGTGCTCGGCGTCACCATCTACAACGCTCACTCAGGCGAGTTCGAATTCAAACCCGGCCCCATCTTCACCAACTTTCTGCTCGGAGACGAAATCAACCGCGCCACGCCGAAGACACAGTCGGCGTTGCTGGAAGCCATGAATGAGCGGCAGATCTCGATCGACGGCCGGTGCTACCCGCTCGCGGAACCCTTCATGGTGATCGCCACACAGAATCCGTCCGAGCATCATGGAACCTACCCGCTACCCGAATCGCAGCTCGACCGCTTCCTGATGCGTCTGCGCATGGGCTACCCCGACCCGGCGAGCGAACGCGAAATCCTCCGAGACCAATCGCGGTCGGCTTCGGAAATTCAGCCCGTCCTCACCGGTGAGCAAGTCACGTTTCTGCAAAGTCTCGTGTCACAGGTCCGCATCGACGACGCGCTCGTCGACTACATGCTCGCCATCGTCAAACGCACCCGCGAGCACGAATCGCTCGCACTCGGCGTCAGCCCCCGCGGGGCGCAAGCCCTGTATCGTGCGGCTCAGGCGCTCGCCGTCATTGAAGGCCGCGACCATGTCATTCCCGATGACGTGAAGCGCCTGGTCGTTCCTTTGTTCTCGCACCGGGTGGTCCTCAGCGCCCGAATCGCACCCGGCCAGCGTGGCGCGGGGCTGGCGGACCGTATCCTGGAAGAGATCCTCACTTTCGTGGAAGTGCCCCTATAAGCTGTGCCCCAATAGAGAAGAAAGAGTTTCATGAGAACTGCAATCATTGGTCTGCCCATGACGGGCAAAACGTCTCTGTTCACCATCCTCACCGGCGTACACGAATCGACGCGTGTGGGGTCGATGGAAACCCGCGTCGGCGTGTCCAAGGTTCCCGACCCGCGCCTCGACGAACTAGCGAAGATTTTCGATCCACCCAAGATCACTTTCGCGGTTGTCGAATACGTCGACTTTCCGGGAATCTCAAAGGAAGCCTTGCGCGAGCCGCACTATCTCGCCAGCCTGCGCGTTGTGGATTCGCTGGCGCACGTGTTGCGGGTTTTTGATGATCCTACTGTGCCGCATGAAAAAGGGAGCGTGGACGCCGTGCGCGATCGTGACGACGTCGATATGGAACTCGTGTTGAGCGACCTGGTGGTAATTGAAAAGCGCATGGAGCGGCTGGAGAAGGACCGCAAGAAGATCAAGAACCCCGAGCTCGATCACGAATTCGATGTGCTCGTCCGCTGCAAAGCGGCGCTGGAGGATGGCAAGCCGCTGCGGGAACTCACCTTCACCAATGAAGAAGAGAAGTTGATTCGCGGCTTTCAGTTTTTGTCGCTCAAGCCGATGCTGTATGTGCTGAACGCCGGCGAAGAAAGCGCTGCTACACTGGCCGATCTCGAAAAGGACTACGCGGCTAAACTGGGCAACCGCCCCAAGACGGGTGTCGCGGCGGTGTGTGGCAAGATCGAAGCCGAACTCGCGGAACTCGGCACTGAGGAAGCGAAGGAGTTGATGGGCAGCTATGGCTTGGTGGAACCCGGACTCAACCGCATCATCACCGCCACTTACGCGCTGCTTGGGCTGATGAGCTTCCTCACGGCAGGCGAGACCGAAGTCCGGGCCTGGACCATTCCCACGCACAGCACGGCCGTGAAAGCCGCGGGGGCCATTCACAGCGACTTCGAGAAGAAGTTCATCCGCGCCGAAGTGGTGAATTGGAAGAACCTCGTCGATCTCAAAGGCTACGGCGGGCTGCGCGAGAAAGGGCTGCTGCGCCTCGAAGGGAAAGAGTATATTGTCAAGGACGGCGACGTACTCGTCATCCGTCACAGCTAATCAACCCAACCCCTGGAGGCCGTTCCAATGAAGCGCACTGGCGAGACTGACTCACGTGGGGCAGGATTCATCCTGCGCCGGGCTTCAGCCCGGCCTTCCGCCGACGCGAACTTCTGCAACTTGATACTAGTAGCTCTAACCGCGTGCACTCTGCTCGCGCAGCAAACCGAACAACCTCCGTACAAGCCCACCGCTGAGCAGATCTCGGCGGTGCGAGCGAAGATGGCACAACTCGCCGGGCGCATCACCGCGATTCCGTCCAGGCATCGCCACACCGATGTGATGGCGGACGTCGAGATCTTCCACAAGGCCGCCGATTTCATCCTGCGCCACCCGGAAGAGTTCCTCACCAAGGCCTATTACGACAACACGCTGAAGACGCTCGACTCGGGGATGGCGCGTGCCAGTGAACTCGCCTCGGGCCCGCCATCATGGCCTTCGCGCAAGGGACGCACCGTCCGAGCTTATTATTCAAAGGTGGACGGCAGCACCCAACCGTACACGGTCATCGTGCCGGACACCTACGCGGGCGCGCCGATGCGTTTGGATGTGGTGCTGCATGGCCGTAACGCGCGGCTCAACGAAGTCAGCTTCATCGCCGATGCCGAATGGGGCCGGCCTGTGACACCGCTTCCCGATCGAATCGAGCTCCACATCTACGGCCGCACCAACAACGCATATCGCTGGGCCGGCGAATCCGATGTGTTTGAGGCGCTTGCAGCCGTCGAACGAAACTACAAAATCGACCGCGCGAGGATTGTCCTGCGAGGCTTTTCGATGGGTGGGGCCGGCACATGGCACATCGGATTGCAGCATCCGCATCGCTGGGCCGCTATTGAAGCCGGTGCTGGATTCTCTGAAACCAGGCTCTACGCGAAGCAGGAAAAAGCACCGGAGGTGGAACAGCGCGCCTGGTCTATCTACGATGCCTACCTCTACGCGCGCAATGCCCTGATCGTTCCCACGGTGGGCTATGGCAGCATCGACGATCCTCAGTTGCAGGCCTCTACCAACATCAGGAATCAACTGCTCGCGGAAAAGATCGAGCCTGAGAGTATTCCCGCGCTCTTCCTCACAGGCCCGAAGATCGGCCACAGATTCGCGCCGGAGAGCAAGAAGATTTCCGAAGAGTTCCTCACCAAAGCACTGGCCAAGCCCCGCTCGCTGGACAACGTGAAGTTTGTTACGCACACGACCCGTTACGGCGAATGCGGCTGGTTCCGCGTCGATGGCATGGCGAAGCTGTACGAACGCGCCGAAGTGGAGGCCTCGCGCAACCGGCGCCACGCGATGATCACCACGAAGAACGTCACCCACCTCGGGCTCGACGGCATCGAGTCAGTGGAGATTGACGGGCAGACCATCAAGGGATCGCCTAAGCTGATTGAACTGCGGATGGGCAAATGGACAGCCGCCAAGTCCAACAACAAAGAACTGCGAAAACGTTCCGGACTGCAAGGCCCCATCGACGATGCGTTCGTGGATTCCTTCCTCTGCGTGCGGCCCACCGGCACCCCGCGCGATGCCGCCGCCAACTCCCTTGCTCTGCAGAAGCTGGAAACCTTCCGCGCCAACTGGGATAAATTCCTGCGGGGCGACATTCGCATCAAGGATGATTCCAACATCACTGATCAGGACATCGCACAACACAACCTGATCCTGTTTGGCGACCCGGGCAGCAATAAGCTGATCGCGCGCGTGATGGCGAGGCTCCCCATCAAATGGGAGCCGGCGAAGATCGAAATCGACGGACGAACCTCCACGGCACCGGGCCAACTGCTCGCCATGATCTATCCCAATCCGCTGAACCCCGCAAAGTATGTGGTGCTCAACTCCGGCCACACGTTCGGCGAGAAAGAGTTCAAAGGCACCAACGCGCTGCTGTTTCCGCGGCTCGGCGACTGGGCGGTCATCGGCCCGGACGGCGTTCCGTTCACCGCCGGGTTCTTTGATTCCCGCTGGAAAGCCGAATAGGAGATTCATAGATTGAAAGTTCTAGTCACCGGAGGCGCGGGCTACATTGGCAGCCACGTCTCCAAAGCGCTTGCCCTCGCCGGGCATGAGCCCATTGTGTACGACAACCTGGAAATGGGCCACAAGTGGGCAGTCCAATGGGGACCGCTGGTGAAGGCGGATCTCGCCGACATCGCCGTGCTACGCAAATCTCTCGAGCAGGTGGAAGCCGTCATCCACCTGGCAGGCTACATCTTCGTTGGCGAATCCGTAAAGGCTCCAGGCAAGTATTACCGCAACAACTTCACCAACTCGCTTCACCTGCTCGACGCGATGGTGGAGACAGGAGTGAAGAACATTGTTTTTTCCTCCACCGCGGCGGTGTACGGCAATCCGCGCGAGATCCCGATCCCCGAGGATGCGCCGAAAGAGCCCATCAATCCCTACGGCGAATCGAAGCGTTTTATCGAACAGGTGATGGAGTGGTACTCTTCAGCACACGGTATGCGGGCGCTTTCGCTACGCTACTTCAATGCCTGCGGCGCCGACCCGGACCACGAGATTGGCGAGATGCACAATCCCGAAACGCACCTCCTCCCGTTGATCATCTATGCATCGCTCGGGCTTCGTCCGTCCATTCAGGTGTTCGGCACGGACTACAACACCGCCGACGGAACCTGCCTGCGCGACTATATCCACGTGACTGATCTCGCCCGCGCTCACGTAAGCGGCCTCGCTTATCTGAAGAATGTCGGCGTCACAACGGCATGCAACGTCGGCACCGGATCAGGCCATACGGTGCGCGAACTCATTCGTGCCGTCGAGACGCTGGGCGGAAAACCTGTTCCCGTGACGGAAGGCCCGCGGCGCGGCGGCGACGCCGAAACCCTGGTGGCCCGCGCCACGCTGGCACGGGATCTTCTCGGCTGGCAGCCGAGGCATTCGTCGCTCGACGAAATCGTCTCCACGGCGCTGCGATGGCACCACCACGCCATCGAAACCGGTTTGCACGACTACCGCGCCTGAGACTACCATGGAATTGTCCTTCCCGCCCTACTAACCAAATTCACTATGCCGAACAAGAAGGTGCTGGCCCTTGTCAGCGATTTGATGTTCACCGTCAAAATCAACGAAGTCGCAAAACGCAGCGGCCTGCAGGTAGAGTACGCCAAGAGCGACGATGAGTTTCTGGCGAAAGCCAGGTCACTCCCGGCCCTGGCCATTATGGATCTGAATATCTCCAGCGCCTCGCCTGTCGAACTGATCACGAAGCTGAAGGCCGACGCCGATCTCCAGGGCATCAGCGTGATGTGTTACGTATCGCACGTACAGGTGGATTTGAAGCAGCAGGCACAAGATGCCGGCGCCGACATTGTGCTCGCGCGCTCGGCGTTTTCCACCAATCTGCCGCAGATCCTCAAACGCCACAGCGGGGTCCCCATGTGAGCTGGCTCGATCACTTCCGCTGCCCGCTTCACTACGGCGAGATGTTTCAACTCGCCTGGCAACTGACCTGGCCGGCCGTTGTCCTGGATGCCTCGTGGTCGATCGTGACCAATGTGTTGCTCGACATGCAAAACCCGGCGTTGCAGGCGGTGTTCGCAATTCCCTACTTGCTCTTCATCGGACCGCATCTGGTCCGCCGCATATTCCGCCAGGAACACGAGGGATTCCGGCTGAAGGCCTTCCGCGGTAACGCACCCGCGGAACTTGGACACGCTGAGGCCTTCAAGGTTTTCTGGCTGCTTAGTTGGCGCGTGATGATCCCCATGCTCGTACTGCTCCTGGTGGTGTCGTTTTTTCTCCGGTTCGTGCAGGTGGAACTCGCATCGTTAGTGCCAAGCTCCAAGGACGCACCGCTGTTCAACGCCATCGGACTCACTCTCGTGGAGAACGGAGCCGCCCTGTTCCTGTTGCCATTTGTGATGCCGGGAATGTTCGCCAAGCGCTTCCAGGGCTTCCGATTGAGTGCGGAACGGAAGACGCAACCGTCAAGCGTCGCGCAACCCCGACACCAACACCACTCCCCCAAGCACCAGAAGCGCTCCTAAGAAGCGCAAAGGGCACGGTCCGCGCCACCAATTCCGAAGGAACACGGGACTGCTCCAGGGCGCGGGCGGGCTCCGTTTTGCGCGTGTTCCTAAGAAGGTGTAGACGGTCACTGCCTCGTCGAGCAGCCACGCGCTCAACCCGATGGTGATCACCGGTCCTACTGATCCGACGATCGCCACATGGCTCGGCCCAATCCGCCGGATAGCCTCCGAAGTCAGCCAGATGGGAATCGCCGTCGACAGCAACGCCAGCAGGATGACCACCCCATAGATGGACGGTGGCACCCGCAACTGGCTCAGCGGATGAAGAACCAGAAAGTGGCCCAGCACAAACACGGAAGAAATGGATGCCGCAACGCCGGTAAACCGCATCGATCCCAGCCGCCGGATGATGGCCACATTCCCAACCAGGTAAGCCGAGTAGGCGATGGAACTCAGCAGAATCAACCTGCTCCCGACCCACAGCGCCCGCGGCGATTCCGTGATTCGTAAATCGTGCACGAAGACAATGCAGATGCCGCTGAAGGAGAGCAGCAGAGCCAGAATCTCGCGCCCGTGAATGGTCTTGCCGAGAAACAGCACCGAGAACAGCAGCACAATGCCCGGGTAGGTGAATAGGATCAACCGTTCCAGTGCCGCCGAAATGTACTGCAACCCCAGAAAGTCAAGAAAGCTCGCCAGGTAGTAGCCGAGAAAACCGAGCACGGAAAGCAGCGCCCAATCGCGCCGCGTGATCGCGCCGGATCCCGTCCGCTCACCCACCTTGCCTCCCCACACCGCCATCGCCACAAAGAACGGTAGCGAAAAAAGCATTCGCAACGCGAGCAGCGTCGACGTGTCCATCGCCGTTTGCGCGTACGCCATCTTGATGAAGATCGCTTTGGCTGAAAAACCGATTGCGGCTATGAGCGCAAACAGAGGACCGGAAAACCGGCGTAACCAGTCCAGCACGCTACGGCGTTGGCTGCCCGTTCACACGCTGCTCAACCCGGCTCAACATGGGAAGCAGCCCGGAACCCGCGGATTCAAGAAGTCGCGCCATCTCCGCCTCGCTGCAGAGCAGGTCTCTGAGCGTGATGTTCTTTAACACCCCGTCCAACGCTCCCTGGATGGCATGCCACAAAACCCGGATGCCGCAATCGGTGGAGTGCGTGCACACTTTTTCCACGCCGGAGTGACGTTCGCAAAAACGCTCGCTGAAAAAACGCCCGCCGAGCACTTCCATTACGCTCCCCACGCTGATATGCGCCGCCGGACGCGCCAGCGTATAGCCCCCCGCCTGCCCGCGAACGGAGATCACCAAGCCGCCTATCCGCAACAGCCGCATTAACTTGGCAACGTTCGGTACGGACAATCCTTCCGCCTTGCTGATCTCTGGAATGCTTAGGCTCTGTCCTGGTTCCAGTCGAGCCATGTGCATCAGGCAGCGGATTCCGTACTCTTCCTGCGAGCTCAATTTCATGAATCTATTGTATTCCCACTTGAGGTTCCGGAAGTGTGACAATAGCAAGAGTAACGGAGAGACATCACCTCCTCCGAGTTAGAGTGTGCCCGCACGCTTCTCCAAATCATCTTTTTCACAGGTTCAAATACGGATGCCGTTTCAAATTCAACCCGTCAAGGAATTCCTGGTTCAGCCTGCCTTGCCGGAGTCGCTTTCGCGACTGTCTGAACTCGCTTACAATCTCATTTGGAGTTGGGAACACAACATCCGCGCTGTGTTCCGCCGGCTCGATCCGGTGCTTTGGAAGTCCAGCGGGCACAACCCTGTCCTGATGTTGGGCCACATCTCCCAGACCACCCTGGAAAAAGCCGCGCGCGATCACCGCTACCTCGCCGTCTACAAGCGCGCATGTGAACTCTATGACGCCTACGTCAAGGTGCCTGGACGAACCGATAAACTGGTGGCCTACTTCTCGATGGAGTACGGTTTGCTCGAGTGCATGCCGATTTATTCCGGCGGACTCGGCATCCTCTCAGGTGACCATCTGAAGGCGGCCAGCGACGCCGAGGTCCCCCTCATCGGCATGGGATTGCTCTACCAGCGCGGCTACCTGCGCCAACGCCTCACGCAGGATGGCTGGCAGATGGAGAGCAACCCTGTAAACGACTTTTACACCCTTCCAGTAATCCCCAGCGTGGACGCCAACGGGCGTGACGTTATGGTGTCGGTTACGCTTCCGGCTGGTGAGGTTCACATCAAGGTGTGGCACATGAATGTGGGCCGTGTGAAGCTCTACCTGCTCGACACGAACATTCCCGAGAATTCCAACAGCGAGTACCGCGACATCACCGATGAACTCTACGGCGGCGACGTCCATACCCGGATCCGTCAGGAGATTGTGCTTGGCATCGGCGGCATCCGCGCCCTCAAGTCTCTTGGGCACGAGCCAACCGCCTATCACATGAACGAGGGACATTCGGCGTTCCTGGCTGTCGAGCGCATTCGTGTCCTGATGCAGGAACGTAGCATTTGCTTTGAAGAGGCCCTGGAAGCCACTCGGCGCAACAACGTATTCACTACGCACACCCCTGTGCCGGCCGGGATTGACCTGTTCGACACCGGACTCATGCACCAGTATTTCCGTCACTACTGCGAAGGGGCCGGCATTCGCTTTGAACAGCTCCTGAGTGTGGGTAAGCGCAATGCTGCCGATCATGGCGAGCAGTTCTCCATGGCGATCAGCGCGCTGGAAACCTCATGCTATCGCAATGCGGTCAGCGCGCTCCATCGCAAGATCTCGCAGACCATGTGGTCTGATCTCTGGCCACAACTGCCGAACTGGGAAGTGCCGATTTCTCACGTCACCAATGGGGTCCATTTGTTGAGCTGGCTGAATGGCGATCTCGCAACCATCTACGACCAGTACCTGACCCCCGACTGGCGTGAGCATCACAGCGATCCTAAGATCTGGGATTTGATCAAAGAGATCCCTTCCTCCGAGCTCTGGGAAGCACACCGCCACCGCAAGCGCCTTCTGGTACAGTTTGCGCGCGAGCGTCTGCTGGCCCAAGCCGCGGCCCGTAAAGCCTCTTCGGTGGAAATGAAAAAGGTGGCGGAAATGCTCGACCCCGATGCGTTCACCATCGGCTTCGCCCGCCGTTTTGCCACCTACAAACGCGCCACGTTGCTGTTCCGCGACGTCGCCCGCCTGAAGAAACTCCTGCTCAACACCCGCATGCCTGTGCAGGTTCTCTTCGCCGGTAAGGCCCACCCGCGAGACCATGCAGGAAAGCTTCTGATTCGCGAAATCTTCCAGCTCACGCGCGATCCGGAGCTCTCCAAGAGAATCATCTTCCTGGAGAACTACGGCATCGAAGTTGCCCGCGAACTGGTGCAGGGCGTCGACCTCTGGCTCAACAACCCGCGTCGCGGCGAGGAAGCCTGCGGCACCAGCGGCATGAAGGCGGCTCTCAACGGCGTGCTGAACCTCAGCATCCTCGACGGCTGGTATGACGAAGCTTATGAGCAGAGCGGCGGTTGGGCCATAGGCGATCGCGACGATTACTCTGAAGATCAGGACGAAATGCACGCCAGCGCCACCTGTTCGATGCTGGAAAACGAAATCGTTCCGATGTTCTACGACCGGCGCGAGGAAGGCTTCCCCGAGGATTGGATGCGCCGCGTCAAGCAATGCCTGATGAACATGAGCCCGCGGTTCAATTGCACCCGCATGGTGGAGGAGTACGACATGCAGATGTACGAACCCGCCCACCGCGGATGGTTGGAAGTTCGCCAGGATCAGTACGACAGCGCGCGCCGCAAGGTACGCTGGAACTCTGAAGTGCGAGACGTTTGGGACAACGTCCGCTTCCTGGAAACAAACGCCAGTTCCGATACCCGGATTCAGAACGGGCAGCCAATCACGCTACGCGCCGCCCTCGACCTGGCCGGTCTCCGTCCGGGCGATGTCAAAGTGGAGGCCGTCGTGGGACGCGTTGGTGTCGGCGGGACTTTGGAGGACACGCAGGTACTATCCCTGGCGCCAACTTCGGAGAATGGTAACGCCTGGGTCTTCGCCTCGCAGTTCGTTCCCAGCCAGACTGGCCGTCTTGGGTACGCCATGCGCGTATCACCGAACCGCTGCGAGGATCCCTTAAGCCGGCCTTGCCGCTCGCTGATGCGTTGGAGCTGACGTGGTGCAGACTGTGGGGTGGGCTTCAGCCCGCGCGGGACTTCAGTCCCGCCTTGGGCAGACCCTCAGGTCCTTTGCCACTGTGATTCTAGTACTCTCTCCTAACTGTTTACCCCACTTTGCACACAAAACAGATTGCATCCTTCCTGTTTCCGTGGTAAATAGGTAGTGGGTCGTCTCGACCAGGGGCTGCGGGATTTCATGGAACCGTTTTCCAAGTGATTCCGTCGCTTTTCATATCACTCCCTCGCGGACACTTCCGGACGCTAGATTTTGGATGTGCCTGAAGTGGGTGTTTGCTGGTCTCCTGCCAGACGATCACAACCAAAACTTCGCTTCTTATCGCTCCCCTTCTCAAAGGAGGCCTCTACACGGCCATGGACGATCGCAAATACCGGCAACACGGGTACATGGATACCGACAGGGATCGCGCGCCGCGCGACCAACCCAAGCCGAAAGGTCCCCGTCCCCCCATCGATGTTACTGGGCCACGCCTTCCCCGGCTGGTGCAAGCGGTGACGGCAACGCGCTGTTGGAACTGCGCGAGCACGCTGCCCACTGACATCGATTTAACTGGAACTTGTCCCAAGTGCCAGTCACCGCTTCATTGCTGTAAGCAGTGCGCGCATTTCGAGCCTTCGACGCGGTTCCAATGCTTAAAGCCGATTCCCGAACGTGTCGCCTACAAGGACCGTCCGAATGAATGCCAGCTTTTCAAGCTGCGGATCACCGTGGCACGCGACACTGCCGCCCCTGGACCGGCATCTGTGCTTTCGAACGGCCCCAAAATGGTGGAACCGCGTACACCCACTGACGCACGTGCAGCATTCGACAGCCTGTTTAAGAAATAATTGTATTGATGATCACTGCTCAACTTGCCGGTCAGCGGCAATTCCGGCTTCTTGAGGAGCCCCTTCGCGACCCCGCGCCCGGTGAAATCCAAGTCCGCGTGAAAGCGGTTGGTATCTGCGGTTCCGACCTTCACTACTACTTTGAAGGCGGCATAGGCGATACTCCGTGCGTCTACCCGATGGTGCTGGGCCACGAACCCGCCGGCGAAGTCCTCAAACTCGGCGCGGGGGTCGGCGGCTGGTCGCCGGGCGATCGTGCGGTTCTGGAGCCTGCCGTCTACTGCTACCATTGCGAGCACTGCCTCACCGGCCACCACAACGTCTGCGCTCACCTCCGGTTCTTCTCTACGCCCTCCGATCCCGGTTTCTTCCGCGACGTGATGAATCTGCCGGCCGCCAATGTGCTGCCTCTGCCGCGCAACCTTAGCTTCGATCAAGGCGCGCTCGCCGAACCGATGGCGATTGCGCTGCACTCAATGAAGTTTGCGCAGCCTTCCCCCGGTGACACGGTGGTTGTGTTCGGCGCCGGGCCCATCGGCTTGCTCACTGTCGCTGTCCTTCGACTCTCCGGTGTCGGCCGTTTGTGGGTGGTGGAGCCGTTGGCGCATCGCCGCGAAATGGCGTTGAAGCTGGGCGCTGATGTCGCACTCGATCCACATTCGCTCGACGCGGTGAAACAAATCAAGGCCGACACCGGACAGCGCGGCGTTGACATCGCCATCGACTGCGCGGCCAAAGAGGGCACCATGAACCTCTGCGTCCGCGTAGCGCGCAATGCGGGCCGGGTTGTTTACACCGGTATCCCCGCCGAGATGACCGTGCCGCTGGAATTCCACGACGTCCGCCGCAAGGAACTCATCCTTTACACTGTCCGCCGCTCCAATCACGAAACGGACATGGCGTTGAAGCTGCTCTCGGACGCCCCTGGCAAATTCGCCCCGCTGCTGACTCACACCATGCCGATGGAGAGAATCTCAGCGGCCTTCGACATGTTGGAAGGTTACGGCGACGGCGCTGGTAAGGTCACCATAGCGCCGGCATAGCTCAGCGCGCTTAGCCGTTGATCGGTGTGCAACTGCGAATCGGCCAGATCGTTCAGCTTATCCGCAGTCTGCTTATCTTCGCCGACAACAGCACCTGCGCAGTCAACAACTGCCGGTGACCGATGGCGAGTTCCTCCAAGGCCAATTGCAGCTTTCTCTTTCGCTCCGCCTGCTGCAGCGCGATGGTCTTTAGCGCATCGAGATTCCGATCAATCCGTTCAAAGCGGGCTCCGACATCACTCGTCATAGCTCCGATTCTCCCACACCCCACCGCTCACTTCGCTTTCGGATAATTCGGCGACGGCCCGAACGCCTTCTCCCGCAACGCCAGGTCCCCGCCCTTCACAAACGCCTCCCCGCGCTCCGCCAAATGCTTCACCAGCCGTCCGCGCCACAAACGCAGCGCCGCGGAATGCGCCGCGTCCCCGCTCAAATCCCGCAACTCATGCGGATCGCGCGTCAGGTCGAACAACTGCTGCTCCCCAGTCGGCGCATGATAAATGTACTTCGCCTTCCCGTCCGTCAATGCGCTCCAGTGGTTCGACGCGTTGTAGCAAACGTCGTGCTCGAGATCGATCCACTTGCGCCAGTCCGACGCCTTTCCACGCGCGATGTCGAGCATGCTGCGCCCATCCAATTTCCGCGAAGCCGGCACACCCGCCGCATCCAAAAAGGTCGGGAAAATATCCCGCAACTCCACCGGATGCTCCGAAACCAGGCCCCGTGCATCTGACGCCATTCCGCGTGGGCATCGCAGGATCATCGGAATCCGTGCCGAAGGTTCGTAGGCATACGACTTGCGCCACAGGTGCTGATCGCCCGTCATATCGCCGTGATCGGATGTGAACACAATCAACGTCTGCTCCAGCAGTCCGCGCTTCTCCAACGCCGCCAGCACACGCCCGATCTGCTCATCCACGTGGCTCACCGACCCGTAATACGCCTGCCGCGACACCCGCGTCTCCGCCCCCATATCCCCATGCCAGATATCGTCCCGATTCCAGCTTCGCTGGCGATACTTATCCGCCCACTGGCCCGCTTGCGGCTTCGGCAGGTCCGCATCCGCATACCGGTCCATCCAGCGCTGCGGCGGATCGAACGGACTATGCGGCCGCTCAAACGACACCTTCAGGAAGAACGGCTCCGGCCGCTGATAAGTCTCCAGGAAACGTACCGCGCAATCGGCAATCCATGTGCTGGGATGAAGCCGCTCAGGCAATACGTAAGCCTTCCCCTTATAGTCGTTCCAGCCCACCCCAGTCGCATCGGGGTTCAGATTCGGCGCCGCACTCCAGAACCACGAACGGTAGTCGCTGCGAAAATCCACTGACCCGATTCGGCCCGACTCATCCAACAGCGCCTGATGATACCCATGCAAGTTGCGTTGAGGAGAATAATGCAGCTTGCCGATGGCCATCGTGTAATAGCCGGCATCCCGTACCGCCTGCGGCATCGTGTACGGATACTTCGCTCCCACGGCCTGCAATCCCAACAGGCCGTGATTCCACGGTTGCAGGCCGGTCAACAGAGCCGCCCGCGCGGGGGTGCAGGTAGGCGTGGTGGAATACGCATGCCGGAACCGGATGCCCTCCTTCGCCAGCCGGTCCAGGTTCGGCGTCGCGATTACGCGGTTGCCCTCCGCACCCAGACAATCCCCCCGGTGCTGATCATCCATGACAAACAGGATGTTCGGCCGCGTGCGCATCTGCGCCGGCAGGGCCTGCTGCGCGCCCAGGGCCGCGCTCGATAATACGAAGTGTCGCCGTGACAGTTCCATAACTTTACTTTACCCTTAAAGAAACGCAAACAGGACCAGTTTCGCGGTATCCTGGAAGAGAATGTTCACCTACCTGAAAGACCTTTGGAATGATTTCGAAGCCGCTACGTTCGGCGGCAACCAACTCGAACTTCTTCGCTACCGCTCCAACCTCCTGGGCGCCGACCTGCGCATCACCAACTTCGGCGGCGGCAATACCAGTTCCAAGTATGAAGTAAAAGACCCGCTCAGCGGCAATATCGTCAAGGTCATGGCGGTAAAGGGCAGTGGTGGTGATCTCGGTTCCATCAAGACCACCGGCTTCGCCATCCTCTACATGGACCGCCTGCTCGCTCTTGAAAACGTCTACCGCGGCGAAAAGTACGAAGACGAAATGGTGGGCCTGTACCCCTCCTGCTCCTTCGCCGGCAACACTGTCGCAGCCTCCATCGACACTCCTCTCCACGGCTACCTCCCTTTCGATCACGTTGATCATCTCCATCCTGATTGGGGCATCGCCCTCGCCGCCAGCCGCAACGGCAAAGAGAAGATGGAAGTGTTCAACAAGCGCTTTGGCCACAATCTGGTTTGGCTCCCCTGGCAGCGTCCCGGCTTTGAGCTCGGGCTCATGCTGCGCCAGTCGGTCGCAGACAATCCCACCTGTGCTGGGATCGTTCTCGGCAGCCATGGCCTCTTCACCTGGGGCAACACGCAGCGCGAATCCTACATCAACAGCGTCACCATCATCGATCAATTGGGCCAATTCGTCCTCGGGCACGCGGAAGGCAAGACGCTCTTCGGCGGCCCGCGCTACCAGACCCGCGAGGATGCCGCCCACATCGCCGCTCAGGCGCTCCCGCTGGTTCGCGGCAAGGTCTGCCAGGCCAGGCGTTCCATCGGTCACTTTGACGGCGCAGCCGAAGCCCTCGAGTTCATCAACTCCGTCGACGCGCCCGGTCTCGCCGCCCTCGGCACAAGTTGCCCCGATCACTTTCTGCGCACCCGCATCAGCCCGTTGCTGGTGGATTGGAACCCGCAAACGCAAGACCTGGCCGCCCTCGACGCCGCCCTCGATGCCGGTCTCGAACAATACCGCAAGGATTACACTGCCTACTACGACGCCCACAAAGAACCCGGCTCTCCCGCTCTACGCGATCAGAACCCCACCGTCGTCCTCATTCCCGGCGTTGGCATGATGAGCTTCGGCCGTTCGAAGAAGGAAGCCCGCATCACTGGCGAGTTCTATCGCAATGCCATTCGTGTCATGGCCGGCGCCACAGGCATGGGCAACGGCAAACCTGCCGCGGGTCCGCTGCCGCACGCCAAGGACCCTGCGCGTTCCAGCGAATTCGTCAGCCTCAACAACTACGTCTCCCTTCCGCGCAGCGAAGCGTTTCGCATCGAATACTGGCAATTGGAAGAAGCCAAGCTCCGGCGCATGCCTCCCGAAGCCGAGTTCAGCCGCAAGATCTTCCTGATCGTCGGTGGCGGCTCCGGTGTCGGCCGCGCCACCGCACTGAAACTCGCCGCGGCCGGCGCGCACCTCATGATCGCCGACCTGCATCCCGAATCCGCCGCTGAAACCGTCGCCCTCTGCGCCAGATTCGACAAGGAAGCCGCGGCATCGTGCAGCGTCGACTTGCGCAAGCGCGAAACCATCAAAGCCGCCATCGAACAGACCATCCTCCAGTTCGGCGGCATGGACGGCGTCATCAACACCGCCGCGGTCTTCATCCCCCCCGATGCCGACGGCCACCTTGATGAGCACCACTGGCGCACCACGCTCGATGTCAACGTCACCGGCAACTACTTCCTGGCCCGCGAATCCGACGATGTGTTCGAGGTCCAGGATCTCGACGCGGTCATCGTGCTCACCAGTTCGGCCAACGCTGTCGTCCCCAAAAAAGGTAGCGAGGCCTATGACGTCAGCAAAGCCGCGGTCAATCACCTCATCGGCGAACTCGCCATCGGCATGGCCCCCACTGTGCGCGTCAACGGCATCGCACCTGCCACTGTCGTCGCGGGTTCCACCATGTTCCCTCGCGATCGGGTCATCTCCTCTCTCACCAAGTACCACATCCAGTTCGACCCGCACGACACTACGGAAGACCTCCGCGCCAAACTCGCCCAGTTCTACGCCTCGCGCTCACTGCTCAAGGAGCCAATCCATCCCGACCATTGCGCCGAAGCTATCGTTTTCCTCGCCAGCGACCGCAGCGCCCGCACTACTGGCAACGTCATTCCCGTCGACGCCGGCCTCTCAGAGGCGTTCCTCCGCTAGGTCTGGGCAGTTCTTTGTGGCGCATCGGCACTCATGCCGAGACCTGGAGCTTTGTACATTCGCCGCCTTGTGGGGCGGCCAATCCTGGCCGCGGCTGGCCTTTCCAGGCCAGCCTGTCTCGGCACTCACGCCGAGACGCTCGGGTGTCGGCATAGTGCTGAGCGATCGGCGGATGATCCACTTCTGTGTGCACCCTCCATCGCGAGCGAGCGTTGCAGCCCAAGGGCCCCCCTTGTTACCATGAAAGAGTCCCCAACACGGTGGGTATAGCTCAGTCGGTAGAGCGCTGGATTGTGGTTCCAGATGTCGAGGGTTCAAATCCCTCTACCCACCCCAAACTCCCCCTCAAACTCGCGTACCCTATTAGGGATGCCGTCTCGTTTGCTTACCACTCTACTCGCTTGCAGCCTCGCTGCATCCGCGCAATCGCCTATCCGTGGCTTCCCTGCTGACGCCGCCAAGCAGCAGCGCCAATGGGAGCAGAAATTCCTCGCCCTCCCCGAGGCCAAGCGGATCCGCACCTACATGCAGCGCATGTCCGCTGAGCCGCATCATGCCGGTTCCGCCGGTACCCGTGCCGTGGCCGATTACACGCTCGGTCTGCTCAAAGAGTGGGGCCTCGACGCCCGCATCGAGAATTTCGAAGCCCTCTTGCCGTATCCCGCTTCCCGTGTCGTCGAGATGATCGCTCCGGTCCGCTACACCGCCAGACTGAAGGAACCCGTCGTCGCGGCCGACTCCGATTCTTCTGACGCCGATCAACTCCCCACCTACAACGCCTACTCCGGATCCGGCGATGTCACCGCCCCGCTTGTCTACGTCAACTACGGCCTCCCTGACGACTACGATTACCTCAAGCGCCAGGGCATCGACGTCAAAGGCAAGATCGTCATCGCCCGCTATGGCAAGAGCTGGCGCGGTACCAAACCCAAGGTTGCCGCCGAACGTGGCGCTGCCGCCTGCATCATCTATTCCGATCCGCGGGATGACGGTTACTTTCAAGGCAACATCTATCCCCGAGGCGCCTTCCGCCCTCCGCAAGGCGTGCAGCGCGGCAGCGTAATGGATATGCCCCTGATGGTCGGCGATCCCCTCTCTCCAGGCTGGGCTTCCGAGCCCGGCTCCAAACGCCTCAAGATCGAAGAAGCAACTTCACTGATGAAGATTCCCGTGCTGCCGATGTCATATGAGGACGCCTCGGAGTTGCTACAGCAACTCGGCGGACCTGTTGCTCCGGAGCCCTGGCGCGGCGCGCTCGGCTTCACCTACCACATCGGCCCGGGACCGGCCACTGTTCGCGTCAAACTCGAGTTCGATAACTCCACCCGCCCCGTGCTGAACGTGGTCGCCACAATCCCCGGCAGCGAATTTCCCGATCAGTGGATCATCTACGGCAATCATCACGACGCCTGGGTCAACGGCGCAAGCGATCCGGTAAGCGGAGCATCCGCGCTGCTGGAAACGGCCCGCGGCCTCGCCGAACTGCGCAAATCCGGCTGGCAGCCCAAGCGTACCATCAAACTGATACTTTGGGATGCGGAAGAGTTCGGACTCATCGGCTCCACCGAATGGGCGGAAAAACACAAGACCGAACTCGATCGCAAACTCGTCGCCTACATTAATTCCGATTCCAACGGCAAGGGCCGCATCGGCGCCGGCGGGGTCCCTTCGCTGGAACAATTCGTCGCCGAGATCCTGCGTGAATTGAAAGACCCCGTACAGAACGTTCCTCTGATTGAGGTGCGCCGCGAAGGCCGCGGCAACGGAAGCGGCTCAACCAACCAGCCGTTCTCTCTCAGCTCGCTCGGTGCGGGCTCCGATTACGTCGCCTTCGTCCACCACCTCGGCGCGGCTTCACTCAACCTCGGCTTTGGCGGCGAGAGCGGCGGCGTCTATCACTCCATCTATGACAGCTTCCATTGGTACACCAGTTTCTCCGACTCCGACTTCGCTTACGGCCGCGCCCTCAGCTCCGTCATGGGCACATTAATCCTCCGGCTATCCTCCGCGCCATTGCTGCCTTTCGAGTTCCCGACGGTGGCGCGCACCATCGACCGCTACATCGGTGAGATCACCAAGGAGGCCGGTAAGGAGGGCGCCCGCGTCGATTGGAAAGAGCTGCGTGCCGAACTGAACAAGCTCACCGTTGCCGCCAAGAGCACGGAGGCAGACTACTCCAACGCCATGCGCCGCTGGAACCAGCCCAAGCCGGAAAGACTTCAGCAGCTCAACGAACTGATCTATCGCAGCGAACGTGCGTTTCTCAACCCCGCCGGCTTGCCCGGCCGTTCTTGGTACCGTCATCAGGTGTCCGCCCCCGGCATGTACACCGGTTATGGCGCCAAGACCCTGCCCGGCATTCGCGAAGCAGTGGAAGGCAAGCGTTGGGATGAGGCCAACCAGCAGCTACATGAACTGGCAAAGTCACTACGAACCCTGCAGGCCGAACTCGCCCGGATATCCACCGCCCTTCGCAGCCTCAACGACTGAATGCGTCCGACTCGGAATCAACACCTCCGATTCCGAGCCGCGACCGTTAGGGAGACGGTTTCCGCAGGCTCAACACCCGTTGCGACGTGACTCCGCTCCCGTGTTATCGTTCTTCAGAAGGCCGCATGCTGCATAAACTCCTCGAAGCTCTCAAAGAGCATGATATTGCTCTCGTCAAGAGAATCCTTGAGAAAATGCCTGAGCTTGCCCTCGTCGCACGTGTCGTCGTGGAGGCGGGAAAACTCGCTTATCAGAAAGGACTCGTCGTATTGCATCGCAACGGATGCGATCTCAATGCCACCTACCGCGGGTACCGTCCACTACATGCGCTCATCCAGGAACGGCCGCACAAGGAAAAGCAAAAGGACAAGCGGCTGGCCACACGGCTCCGGCAGCTTTGTATGCGCTGGATGCTGGACCACGGCGCGGACCCCGAACTCTCCGGAGCCTTTCCACCGGCCCGCGCCATCCTTGTTGCCGCCTTTACCGGGGAGTCCGGTTATGTGGACGTCCTACTGGAGCGCGGCGTCCACATGGACTTCTTTTCCAATTCGGCTCTGGGTGATGTGGATGCCGTCCGCAAAGCCCTCCAGCAGGATCCATCGCTCGCCACTGCCCGCGACCAGGGAGGGCTCACCGCTCTGCAGTGCGCAGGCTACTCCGGCATGGGCCGAAGGAACCGCGAAACCGCGGCACGCCTGCTCGAGATCGCACGCCTGCTGGCCGATCACGGCGCCGATATCCATGCCAGAACCAAGTCGTGGAGTCGCGATCTTCCGGTGTCCTATTACGTGGTGAACGGCGGCAACAAGGACATCTTTGCCATGCTCCTGGAGCGCGGCATGAATCCCACCGAAGCCATCGGCAGCACCGTTTGGAAAGGGCTTAGGGACTGGACCGAACTCGCCATCAAGCACGGCGGTTCCATCAACGAGGCGCGTGACGAAGGCAAGCCGCTGCTCAATCAAATGATCCGCTGGGGTCAACTGGACCAAGCCTCATGGCTGCTCAGCATGGGGGCCGACCCAAACATCACCGATGACCGTGGCTGGACCGCGCTGCACCAGGCCGCCGCTCGCGGCAACGCTCGCATCATTAAGGCCTTGTTCGATGCCGGCGCCGATCGCGAGCGCAAGACCGTTGATGGCGAACTCCCTTACCTGCTCACTCACCGCAAGGAAATCCGAAGGCTGCTTCTGTAACCGTTGCCACCCGCTCACCCGCATGACTCGCGGACCACGAATCGCGTGTCCAATACTTCTTCCCGCGTCGCGCACTCCGGACTCGCGATCCGGCGAAGCAGCAGCCGCGCCGCCGCCGCGCCCATCTCACGGCCCGGCTGCGCCACCACGCTCAGCGCGGGACGCAATGAAGCCGCCCACGGCATATCGTCAAAGCCCACTACCGCAATTCCGGACGGGATCTCGATCCCACTTTCGTGAATCGCCTGCAGTGCCCCCAACGTCAGGTTGTTGCTCCCTACAAAGACCGCCGTTGGCCGCTCCGGAAGTGCCAGCATTCGCTGCATCGCCTGGTACCCGCCAGTGTGGTACCCGCCCACTGAATGGAATTGCGCGCAGATCACCAACTCGGGCCGGCAGGCCGCTCCATCACTGGAAAACGCCTCCACGAAACCAGCCTTGCGTTCCCGCGCCGTACTTGTGTCCAGGGACGCGCTCACCATTCCCACTCGCTTGTGCCCAAGTTGCAGCAGATACCGTACAGCCTCGCGAGTGCCCTTGCGTTCCGCCACCGTCACCTGATCCACGTCCAGGCCGTGCGGCCTCCGCGAGACGGCCACCAGCGGCATTCCCGCTTCCCGCATCCTGGAATACTCATCGCTCAACTTGCGGCTCGGTGCGAAGATCACGCCGGCCGCGTTCTCCGCCCGCAGCCGGGCCAGGTGCATCCGCTCGCGTTCCGGATTCTCTCCGTAGTGCGCCAGGATCAGCGTGTATCCTGCATCCGCCAACACCTCGTCGGCGCCGTTCAACACAGAAGTGTAGAACTGGTTCTCGATGTCCGGAACCACCATACCGACGGTCCGGCTTCCGCCAACGCGCAGATTCCGGCCCGCTGGATTGGGCGCGTAGTTGAGCTGCTTCACCGCGTCCATCACACGCGCCACCAGGTCCGGACGCACTGTGGCGTTGCCGCCGAGCACGCGCGAGACGGTGGCGGGCGAGGTTCCCGCCAGCTTGGCGACAGCTTTGATTCCTACCTGTTTCCCGTTACCTTGCACTGCCGACATTCTACGTCAGCCGCGGGCCGTACGGTCTGCTATCGCATCGCGGGTTTGTTGTAGTTCGGAAAAGCCGGACGCCGCAAGACGGGAGGCGGGTTCTTCTTGAGCTCTTCCATCACCACCTCCACCGCCCGTTCCAATTGCGGGTCGCGTCCTTTGCGGACCTGCGCTGGGTCCTGCTCCACTTCGATATCCGGGGGCACGCCGATGTTCTCCACTTCCCACTCTCCGCTGATCGGGTTGTATATCCCCGAACTTGGCGACCCGACGAACCCGCCGTCCATCAACTGCGGCCCGCCTGCCATGCCCACAAGCCCACCCCATGTACGGGTCCCGATCAGCTTGCCCACTCCGGCGCGCTTGAAGTACCACGGCATCGCGTCGCCACCCGATCCGGCACGCTCATTGATCAGCATCACCTTCGGTCCGAAAATGCCTTGTGGCTGAATCAGGTCCTGCCCGACACGGTTCGCAGCCGCGCTCATCGGCTTGCGATTGAGAATCTCGGCGATATCCGTCGCCAACAGCCCGCCGCCGTTGAAGCGTTCGTCCACAATCGCCCCCTGCTTTCCGATCTGCGCATAGAAGTAGCGATTGAACGCCGTCAATCCGCCGTTGGCCGTGTCGGGCATGTAGATGTAGGCCACCTTGCCGCCGGTCAGTTGATCCACCTTGCGGCGGTTGCCTTCAATCCAGGCCAGATTCCGCAATCGGCTCTCGTTGCCCACGGGCACCACGGTGACTTCCCGCGATCCTTCGCCATTTGCATTTGGTCCTACCCGCAGCAACACGCTCTTGTCCGCAAGCCCTTCAAAGAAGCTGTAGATGTTATCGGGCGGGCGTACCTCGCGTCCGTTGACGGCGAGCAGAAACTCGCCGGCCTTCACGTTGACGCCCGGCTGAGTCAACGGAGCAAGCAATTGCGGATTCCAGTTCTCGCCATTGTAGACGCGGCTGAAGCGATACCGCCCTTCGGCGATTTCGTAATCGGCGCCGAGAAGGCCCGTCTGAACGCGTTTCACTTCCGGCGTGTCGCCGCCGAACGCGCCCATGTGGCTGACGGTCAGGTTGCCCAGCATCTCCTCCAACAGATAAGTGAGATCGGCACGCGCGGCCACGTTGCTCAGGTAAGGCTCGTATTTCTTCTCCGCGGCTTTCCAATCCAGTCCGTGAAGGTTGCGGTCGTAGAAAAAGTCACGCTGAATGCGCCACGCTTCGTGGTAGATCTGCTTCCACTCCTGCACCGGATCCACGCGCATTTCAATCCCGCTGATCTTGAGTCCGCCCTGCCCGCCACCGGGACCACCACTCGGGGGCGGCGCGGCAGTTGCGGGCGGGCCCCCGCCCGCGCCGGTGGCCATCGGACGCAGGGCGGCGATCGTCCAATTCTCGCCCTGGCGATACAGCGCTTTCTCACCGCTGAACGTCATGAGGAAGCTGCTTACGCCTGTCAATGGCGCGTCGCTCTTCCGCGACTTCAGATCGTACCGGTGCACTGTCAATCCAAACCCGCCCCCACCGATTGACGGAACAGTAGCCGTTGGAACTTCGAGCGCCAGCAGGACTCCAGCCTTGGCCACCTGCAAACCAACGTAGCGCCGGGCAGGCATCGGTACCGACAGAATCCGCTGGTCGATCCCCTCAAGGTCCACCTTCACCGTGGGCGCGGCCGGCTTCGGTTTGGGCGCTTCAGGAGGCTTCGGACCACTCGCGGCGTCCGTGGTTTTTTTATCCTCGGGCGGCTTCTTGTCGTCCGCCGGTTTTTCCTCATCACTCTCCGGTGCGAAGGGAGAAGGCAGTGTCTTATCCAAAACGGCCAGATAAATGGAATTCGTTGACGTTCGGCCAACAGCGTGTATATCGAGCCCGAGGCTCTCACCTGAGTTCGTGCTCGCCGTGAAGTAGAGATACTTGCCGTCTTTATCGAAAACCGGGTTGGCGGCGTCGCTCAGACCATCCGTCACCTGAGTTGCCTTCCCGTCGGCGATAGAGAACATATGGATCGCGCTGAGCTGGTTCGGCAGGACCTTCGAGTAGGCCAACCATTTGCTGTCCGGCGACCACACACCGGAGATTTCGCCAGCGCGCATCTGATAGGTGTCGCTATCCACCTCCGTCTGCTTCGACGTTTCTAGGTCCACATAGGAAAGTCGCGCGAAACTGTCCACCAGCGCGATCTTTTTACTGTCGGGCGCGAACCGCGGAGAACGGTAGAATCCGGCTTTCAGCGGAATCTTCGTGACCGTACCATCCCCGCTCTGCGCTCGCACATGAAGCGCATACTCGCCCGATTCATCGGACAGATACGCAATGCTCTTCCCGTCAGGCGACCATTGCGGATCCCGCTCCATCACTCCGGTCGTGTTCGTCAGATTCCGCGCATCGCCCTTTTCCGCCGGAACGCTGATCACATCGCCGCGCGCCGCGAACAAAGCCCGCGCGCCATTGGGCGATACTGCGGGCGAGCTCAACCGCCGGCCCACATTCACCAGCTTCGTCCGCAGTTCTGGAAAATCGCCGCTCACTTTAATCGCAACCTGTTTCGCTTTGCCCGACTTGAGATCGTACACCGAGATGCCGCCAAACTGCTCATAGACAATCGTGTCTGGCCCAAGCGACGCTGACTTCAAATCGAGGCCACGACCCGGCAGCGCCTCTCGCACGGCCTTCGACTTCACGTCGTAATAGAACAGCGTCGTGGGGCCGCTTCGATCGGAAAGGAAGTACACGCGGTCCCCGGCCCACATGGGATTGAAGTCATTCGAATTCGCCCGAGGCACCTTCGTCACTGTGCTGTCCGACATGCGAGCCAGCCAGATTCGTGTAGTCGTTCCGCCGCGATACTTCTTCCACATCACGAACGCCTTCCCGATGGGCTCATAGGCGATCGACTCTCCATCAGGCGACATCGATGCCTCATAGCCGCTTGGGAACGGAAGTCTCTCCTCAATGCCTCCTTCGGCAGGCACGGTATACATCTCGGCATAGCGCGAGAACGCCTGCCTCGCCGAACTGAACAGAATCCGCTTACCGTCTGGCGTCCAGCCCATCACACGGTCTGACGACGGATGCCATGTAAGCCGCTTCGGCACGCCGCCCGAAGCAGGGATCACGAACACATCCACGTTGCCGTCGTACTCCCCGGTAAACGCAACCCGCGTACCGTCCGGCGAGAACATGGGATCTGTTTCCGTGCCGGCTCCACTAGTGAGCCGCACCGCGTTGCCACCCTCACGCGGAACATTCCAAAGATCGCCGGCATACGCAAACACAATGGTGCTTTTGCTGATCGTCGGCTTTTGAAGCAGCAGCGGTTCGTCGCCACTGGCAGCGGTAACTGCCAGTGCGCTGACCGCAAATACTCGGAAAACGGATGCAGAGAGAGACATGAATACTCCTGCTTCAGAATACACCCCTCGCCCCTCGAATCCGCATTGCCACCTCCGGGTCCAACATCGCAGCCGTCGCAATCTGCACATGCGTCGCTCCGGCCTCCAACCTCGTCCGGACATCCGCCGCGGTCCGCACCCCGCCCACGGAAACCAGTTCCGTCCCTGGGGCGTGCTGCTGAATCAGTTCCGCCAGCATCCGTGTTTCTTCGAGACACCGTTCCTGGATCACCGCCCCGCCGATGCCGCGGCGCAGTCCCCCAAAGAGCAACTCCCCATCCGCCCCACTCACTCGCGCCGTGATGGAATTGGTGGCGCAGATGGCGGTCACTTTCCCTGCCACCGCCTTCACAAACCTCGCCGCGCTGTCGCGGTCTGGAAATAGCCCCACTTTCAGCGCAACAGGCAGGTCTTCCACGGCGGTCCGGACCGCCTCCGCGATCCTCGCGCTCGCCTCAGCGGACAGGTACAGATCCGCCTCCTGCGTGCAGACGTTGGGACAAGAGAGGTTCGGCTCCACCACCATAGCCCCGACTTCTTTGGCCCATCGCGCGCACAACGCGAAGTCCTCCGCGACTTCCTCCAATCCCCAACCGGGTTGAGGCGACGCCACTACCGAGACCACCAGAACCTGCCCTGAACCCAATGCTCGCCGCGCTTCGGCTACATCGGCCATCCAAACCGCCGGGTCCTTCGATGGCATGCCGAACGAGATCGCCCACGAATCGGACGTTTCGCTGGTGGTCACCAGCGTGCGCCCTTCGGAATCCAACGGCGCCCCACTCACCGGCAGGAGATTGGGCAGATCGTAGCAGGCCCGGTACGCCGACCGCACGGTCTTGTATGTAAGTACGTCAAACCCCAGCCCTGCGTAATACCGGATCCATCCGCTGTTTAACAACGGGCCCGCCGGCACGCCGAGCGGCGAATTCACCGCGTACCCGCAGAACCGCCAGTTGCCCGGACACGGAGGCACGCCCGTCCCATCCACTGGAGCAGGCACATGCTCGTAGTTCCAATCGTAGCTGCGCGCAATGTTGTAGCGGTCCATTTCATCACTCCGCAAGCGCCAGCCGGATTTTCTCCACCTGCGCCGGAGAACTCACCGGCATTGGCGGACGCGGGACGCCGCCCTGCCGCCCGCGCATAGCCATCACTGTCCGCGTGTTCGCCGGCAGATTGGGGGCGTCAATCGCATTCCATAGCCGGAGCAGCCGCTTGTGCAGCACCATCGCCGTGGCCAGGTCGCCCGATCCTACCGCGTTCCAAAGCTCCACGCACCACTCCGGAACCGCCGTGAGAATCGCCGCAATCGCGCCGTGCGCGCCGATGCTGAACGATGGGTACAACAGCGCATCCACGGCCGAGAGAACTCTCTTCTTGCCGAGAATCCCTGCCTCCTCCAGAAGCAACAGCAGATCCGCCAGCGCCTTCATATCACTGGCACTCTGCTTCACTCCAATCACCCCATCCGACTCCCGCAGAATCCGCGTCAGCAGCGGCGGCAACAGATACGACCACGGAACAACGTTGTAGATGACCACCCCCACTCCAGTCCCGCCGGCGATTTCCGCGAAGTGCCTGACCATCGCTTCATCGTCTGGACGGAACACATAATGCGGAGGCGTGACCTGCAATGCCGCAACCCCCAGGCCGGCCACCGCGCGGCCCCGCTCCACCGCCGACGCCGTACTGTTGGTGATGATCCCCGCGATCACCGGTATCCGGCCAGCCGCCGCCTCCATGGCGCAGCCCACGATCGCTCGCGTCTCCTCCGTCGAAAGCGTATGCCCTTCGCCTGTGCTTCCGCACACCGCCACTCCGGCAGCGCCCACGCGAATCATATGTTCCACCTCGGCGCGGAGCGATTCGTAGTCGATCGTTCCATCCTGCCGGAAAGGCGTCACCAACGGCGGGATGATCCCAAACAGTTGCTTCTGATGCATGCGTCCTTCATTATCCATTTTCCGGTTTGCCCGTCGCTCCCAAAATTCCTGTGTCCTGGGGAATGCCCACCAGAAATTCCTCGCTTTCCCAGGACGACTAAGCACCCCTATCGCGCTCATCCGAAGGGGTTGGATTCACGGAAACAGGCGAATTGCAAAACGAACCGATGGGGGATGCGGAGGGGTCGGGCTGCGGTTTCGGCGCTGTTGCGGGTTGCGTGTTGGCGGCTGACATCTCGGCCTGTGTCACCGGAGGCTGCTGAGGGGGCGCGTGCTGGGCGGCGATCGCTATGACCAACTGGTCGATGGTGAGCTCGAGCTTATTGAGGGAGGCCTCTTCATTGGAGGCCTTGCGGGCGTTATCGGCCTTGACGCGGCGATCAGCAAAACTGAGCAGTTGCTGGACCGCCTTATCGTACTGGCGCTGGAACTTGGTTTCGTAGCGAAGAAGAAGCGGCAAGGCGGGCCCGTCGCCGGCGAGACGCTTGAAGGCGTCGGCAGCGACTTCGAGGTCATTCTCGCCGGGATAGTGGAGCGTGGCCTGGCTCTGCAGGATTATGTAATGAGCACGGACCTGTTGGAGGCGCCATTCGGCGTCGGCCAGCTCGCGGACATAGTGAATCTCGGTGGGGGTTTGGGGCTGGTACTCCTCAGTGTAAGACTGGATCATGGCTTCGATTTCGGCTCGGGCGTGTTCCGGCAGCGAGGCGAAGGAAGAGAAGAAACCGTGTTTCCGGGCGTTCTGGGAGGAGCGGCGGCGGCCCTCCTCTGATACGGGGCCGTTTGACATCGCGCCATTGCGGCGAGCGGCGTCGGAATGCGCTTCAGAAATAGACATATGCGTAATACTCCTGACTTCAGCGGAGCATGGCGACCCAGCGAAGGCTCTCGAACGGGAGAGGGAAGTTGTTGATTAAAAGGGGAAAATAAATTTGGATTTTTTGGGATTGGTTTACCGGCCAATCACATATGCAGCCACGGATGGATTTTTTGTTGGGTCTCGTGTCGTAGGTCTGGTGGATTCTTTGCTCGAAGAGGACGGTATGGGTCACGGATAAACCCGGATGAAACGGATAAACGGGATGGCTGAGCCAGGTGAGCACGGGCAATGGTGAACTGGGCGGTGGTTCGCAGGTCGTGATACCGCGGTTTACCGGCCAATCACATATGCAGCCACGGATGGATTTTTTGTTGGGTCTCGTGTCGTAGGTCTGGTGGATTCTTTGCTTGAAGAGGACGGTATGGGTCACGGATAAACCCGGATGAAACGGATAAACGGGATGTCTGAGCCAGGTGAGCACGGGCAATGGTGAACTGGGCGGTGGATCGCAGGTCGTGATACCGCGAAGCGGTTTAGTTCACCGGATTTTTTGGGAACGGCAATTCTCCAAAGGTGATGTGAGGATGAGCGCTCAGGATTTGTTCTTCGGTTTGGGTAGCGGGGGAAGACTGCTAACGCAAGGGCGGATGCATAACCCGCCGCAGCCACTTACCACCCGGCTCTCTTTCCCCGCGCTCCCACATCGCCAGCGTCCCCTCATCAACTCCAATCTTCGCGGCAGCCTGCTTCTGCGTCAGGCGCAGCGTGGCTCGTTACCGCACCAGCCGCGCGGCGAGCGCGGTCGCCGGCTGAACTGACGGATGTGATCGAGCGCAGTCCCGGATGCTTCATTCCGCATAGGTAGGCACCGCCGGTGTTAGCATTGCGTTGATGAGGCGTTTCAATCGTATAGTGCTCCTCGCCGCAGTATGGCTTGCCGTCGTCCCGCTCGCCGGCCAATCGGTTCCGGTCTTTCGCGACCTGTTCAACGGCAAAGACCTCACTGGCTGGGTAAACGTGAACACAGACGAAGACACCTGGACTGTGAAGGACGGAATCCTGATCTGCAAAGGCCAACCGATCGGCGTAATGCGTTCAGACAAGCAATATGAGAACTTCGTCCTCCATATCGAATGGAAGCACATCGAAGCGGGGGGCAATTCCGGGGTTTTCGTTTGGAGTGACGCGAAGCCGGGAGAGAAGAATCGCCTGCCGAATGGTGTCGAAGTGCAGATGCTGGAATTGGATGCCATAACCATTCGTAAGGGGCGCGATGGCCAGCCTCTCTCGCCCGGCTATGTCCATGGCGACCTGTTTGGTGTTGGAGGGGTCGAGATCGTACCAGACAACCCACGCGGTGTTCGCAGCAGTTCGCTGGAGAATCGAGCGAAGGGTCGCGGTGAATGGAACACGTACGACGTCGTGGCGATCGATGGCGTCGTCAAACTGGCCGTCAACGGTAAATTTGTCAACGGCATCAGCAAATCGACGCAGAAGAAGGGCTATTTGTGCTTGGAGTCAGAGGGCAAGGAAATTCACTTCCGCAACATCAGGATTATGGAACTGCTGCCGGGGGTCACGTCAGGGGAACAGTCGGCACCGGTGCTTAACTGAAGTTTCGATACTGGCGCCACGTCAAGTTGCAAAACTCCGCCAGCGCCTGCAAACGCCACGCCGACTGCATTGGGTCGTCGCTATGTAAAAGATTGCATGGCCAAGGCCCATTATTTGGATCTGGTTGACGATAGTGATTCCTATGCCGGCGCCAGAGTGTCAAACGGCTTGTCCGGCGACCGCACAATCACAGACCCGCGTCGGCAAATTTCAAGCTTTGTACGAGTGGCGTCATCCAGCCACAATGGCGGGCGAGGCCAAATCTCCGAGATGGCGACAACCTGTCAACTTGGATTCGTAAACACTGCGCTGTCAGCGGAGATCTATCCGGCGGCACCCGGCAAAATGTTAGCAGCAGGCTTTAGGCGTTAAGTTGACCGTCACTAACCCTGGCACCGATCAGGGGAAGTTTCCTCAAACCCCGTTTCGGCCAAGAGAGGATGGCCGTCCCGGTCGCTCTCAACCGTCTTAGGTTTCTCACGAACGACGTCCCTGTGCACTTTGCGGCCGGGCCGTAGAAATGAGGATAATCGTCCATAGATCGAATCAGGATTACGATGTTGCCCGATTTCCCAAAGCTCAAGGAACGATTGCTACGTCTAGCGAGGTTCGAGTACCGCAGCCGCATCCAGGCGGACGAACTGATCGGTGCGATACGAGCGGTTCCGTATCACGAGGGCCGCCGCTTTGCCACCGGAGACGTTGACGGCTATGTAGAGCACACCCTGCCCGACGTCAGGGCGTTTCCCTACGAGATCGAGCGAAGTGCGATCATCGAACGCGGCCTCGACGCCTTTCGCGAGAGTCTTGCTAAAGCGACCGCGCTTCAGATTCGGGCCATGCACGAGATGCTGCTGCGAAGAGTCGCCGAGGCCACGGAGCGTGTTGGTAACAAGGTCGATGCCGGCGGGCAGCCATTCTCGGCCGAGCTTTACTTGCAGATGCTCGAGACCGTCCAGATCGACTTCGACGAGATGGGCCGCCCCGATATTTCGGGAAGGCGAATGGTCATGCATCCCGATCAGGCTGAGCGCGCGCGTGCGCTGATGGAGCAATGGGAAAAGGACGAGTCCTTTCAGCAACGGTACCGGGACATCATGCTGAAGAAGCGAGAAGAGTGGCGTGATCGAGAGAGCAATCGAAAACTGGTTGACTAGGACCAACGAGCGGAACTATCAGGCGGCGTTCTGCCAGGTGCTGATGCACCAAGGGCATCGCGTGCTTCACTCGTCCGTGCACGGCCCGATGGAACAGGGCAAGGACATCATCACGATAGGTCCCGATGGGGAGTGTCACGCCTACCAGACCAAGACTGGCGATATCGGACTGACCGAATGGCGAGGCATCTCGGGTGAAATCCAAGAACTAATCGAGCTGCCTGTCGACTATCCCGGCGTGGACAAGTCGAAGCCCCACCGCGCCCACCTCGTCACCAACGGCGCTATCACCGATCCGGTTCGCACACAGATCAACGACCGAAACGAAGACAACGTGCGAAAGGGCCGCCGATATGCGCCCCTGGACGTCACCACCCGCGATTCTCTTATGAAGTCCTTCGTCGACGCGCAGGGCCGCTTCGTGCCGCGCGAACTGCCGGACATGCGCGCTTTCCTCGAACTGTACCTGAAGGACGGGCGCGGCATGCTGGCGAAGCAAGAGCTGTTCGCGGTCCTCGAAGCCTCATCATTCAGCGGAAAACCCGCGAAGAAATCCGATGGCCTGGACGCAATCACCAGCAGCCTCGTCATCGTCAGCTATCTCCTGAATTCATTCGAGGCCACCGAAAACCATTACGCCATGGCTGAGGGCTGGTCAGTTCTGGCCGCATGTATCGCGCGATACGCGGCGCGGCACGCGATCCCGGCGGACCATTGGCGCCAATCCCTTGACCTCGTAATGGCCGAGATGGAGGCTAATCTCGCCCTTCTTCGGAAGGATGCCATGGGTCGAAAGGATTTCCTCGAAGGCGATTGGCGCACCGATGGCGGCGTCATGTTGCGGGTGCGGACCACGATCGTGCTGGGCGCACTTGCCTGTCATGAGGTCCTTCCCGCGGGGCTGTGGAAGACTGACCGGTCACCGGATGAAGTCCTTCAATTGATTAGAACGCATATCGACCGGCTCAATGTCTGGGGCGACTCGGCGTTTCCGTATCTGTTTTTCATCATCAGGTTCCTTGAATCGCGCAATGAAACCTTGCTCGCAGGAAAGCTGCTGGACGAAATCTTCACGGATCTTACAGAGGCAAACTTCCGGCGACAGGGATCCGTCTTCCCCGCTCCCTATCTCGGCATCGAAGAGATTCTCGCTTCACAGATCCCGGACCGTCTCCAGGACGCGGATCTCGATGGCTACCAGGGTAGTTCGTATATCACCCGGCCCGTGCTTGAAATGCTGGTGCGCCGGGGCCGCCGCGATCTCGTTACTGCGAAGTGGCGTCACTTCACCTATTGCCAGCAACGAGAATTCGTGCCCGAGCGGCCTGAAGATATCTTCGCGTGGCGGACCGAAAACGGCACGAACGCGTCGGACTTCCCGAACCAGACCCAGAGTTGGGCCGCCCTGGTCGCCGAGTCGCAGGATATGTCAGCCGTTCCGTCGGTCTATCGCGATTTCAATCAGGTGCTTCCGTTTCATATTCTCGTCTGCCCGCATCGGGCAACGCCTTCCACCATTCGATTACTGGACGCACCCTGATCAGTTGATCAGTTCCCCAGTTGACAGACGTCGGGGCGACTTTGACGCCGGCGTTTCGGTGGCGTTCTTTACCAAGGACCCGAATGCGGATGCTGAAGACGCTCAAATCGGATGGCGGGTTGGAATCGACAGGATATTGGAACGCGCGGAAATGGATCAACTGAAATCGTGGCCGAAGCCGTTTGTTGCGGTGAATCTCGCGGAGGGATTCACCAATGGCGGCGGGCGGACCGGAGCGTGTGTGACGCCGTCAGGGAGGACGAAAGGGATGCACGGGTATGCGCCGGGCCGGAAACGCTAGATACAACTTTTCTCGCGTATGGGCCTGGGGTGAAGAAGCAGGAGTTGCCTCGCGGAGAGTTGGTGGTCGTGGCTGCCACGGCGGCGCGGCTGCTTGTGATTTCGTTGCCCAGTGCTGCTGGTAAGGATTTGCTCGCGGGACGATAGAGGCGGGGCAGACGAGGGTTTCTGCCCATAAGCGCTAACTTATGACAGAGAACATGACAACGGCCAACTCATGAGCGATCACCCGCGGCGAGGACCGCACTCAGTTGGTTGGTAAACGCTGCGCCGTCAGGAAAGATCTAAGGCGGCCCAATCTCACTGTCACGCGCTACCGGTCAATTGTCACTTTCGGCCGGCGATCACCGCACATACGACGCGCCGTGGGGCAGCCCTCAAGTCCGCAAACTGTTAGAATCGATTACGTGGCAGGCTGTCCTTGGCAGCTTACGCGGCTACTCTTCTAACGGAGACGTTCGTGTGAGGAGACCAGGGGCGAATACGAATTGGCGACATCGATGGATGAAATCACAAAGTGGAGCATCAACGAATCTCTTTTGCAATCGTATCGCTCAATCTTCATTTCTTCACAGTCGTTTCTGCTTGCTGTTGGCGCTATCGTCGTAGGGAAGAGCACATTGGTGCTTTTCGCAACCGCAGCTGTAAGCCAGATCATGATTTTCATGATCTGGATGCCGGTAGTCGTTGCAAGACACCGGATCGTCGATTACTACAAGTTCGGATCGTCCATCCCTCCGGAAGGACGGTTGCAAATCTGCACAGAAAGGGAGTATGTGCACGATCGAGTCAGCAGAGTCAAGGCAAATGAGGTCTTCGGTATTCGAGGGAATTGGCGGCCGACCCGATTGAAGCTCGATCTGGGCATTCCGTTATTGTTCTCGCTGGTGTGGATTGTGCTCATGATTCAACAACTTCGGGAGCCTTAGCCGGCCCGCGTCCGCGGCACACGCACAATTTGGGTGCGACTGCGCCTGATTTCGTGGCAATCGTTTCGGCCGCAATCTCAAGACACCAGAGCCGACTCACTGCTGCGTGGCAAATTACTTACCCAAAGTCGCGCAGCGTGTAGGAATCCCGCAGAAGGTATCACACGCCACTTGGCTGAGAAACGCCCTATCCGTAGAAGTGCCGCCTCGCCGGTTCTGGGCGAATAGTCAGCAACCCTTCCGGAGCTTACGACTCAGGGTTTCGGTTCTATGCCGATGCGGTCGTTGACTGCGGATGAAATTCGTTGGGTGCAGCCGAGGTAACGCTCGGTCGTCTGCACCGAGACGTGGCCGAGGAGAAATTGATCTGCTCCAATTCGCCGCCGGCGGCTCGACAAAGTCGAGCGCTGGAGTTTCTACATTTTCGATCCAGTTTGTTTTATCCATCCCGTTCATTGGTGGGCCGTGTGCTCGCCAGGAAATGAGTCGGTCGGTTGATTATTGTGTTGACAGACCGACCTTGATGTGCCATCCTCATCCTGAGCCCCAATGCTTCAGGAGACCCCCATGAACGATGAAACCAAAGATCTGATCCTCAGTGTGTTTGAAGCCTCTCTGGATGCCCAGCTCCGTGCGGTCCGTCGCCTCCGCCAAGGCGAACCCTCTCCCGCCGAGCCACGTCGCCGTAAAGGTCTGTCACAAGTGGATATGGCCTTCGACATACTCAAAATGGCCCGCTCCCCTCTTCATGTCTCCGACATACTCCACCGCATCCATTCCCAGTTCGGCCTAACCGTCGACCGCGAAAGCCTGGTCTCCTCGCTCACCAAAAAGGTGGCCCGCGGGGATCGCTTCCTGCGCCCAGAGAAGAATACCTTCTCCCTGCGCCCCGAGGCACTATGACCCTCCTTGCCGAATTCCTCTCCATTGTTCAGCCCTGGCGGGACGTCTTTCCCCAACAGCGCACCTTTGTCCGCGGCGTGCGCCAAGCCCTGGGATCACTTGTCTGCCTGGGGCGGCGCTGTCTCACCCGCATCATTTGGACCAACGGCGGCCAGAACCGCAGTTGGAGCGCGGAGTATTTCCTTCATTCCCGCTGCCGGTGGGAACCGCAGCATTTGTTCCGCCCCATTCTGCAACGCGCCTTGACTCATTGCCCACAACGCCTGGTCGGCGTGGCACTCGACGATACCCGCTTGCGCAAGACCGGACGCTCGATCCCGCAAGCCTTCTATCAACGCGATCCTTTGTCTCCACCGTTTCACGTCAATCTCGTGCTCGGCTTGCGTTTTCTGCCGGCTTCCCTATTGGTGCCGCTACACCGCACCGCTGCGGTCGGCGCTCGCGCCCTACCGATCCGTTTTGAGGAGGTCTCGCGCGTCAAGCGTCCGGGTAAGAAAGCGACCGAAGAGATGAAGAAACAGTATCTCCAAGCGGTCAAACAGCGCAACCTGTCGCGCAGCTTTGTCCAGATGGGCCAGCAACTGCGGCAGGAGTTGGATCTGGCCGGCGGCGGCGAGAAGATCCTCGTCTTAGCAGGCGATGGCAGCTTCTGTAATCGCACCTGCTTTGGAGAGATCCCGGAGAGGTCGGTGTTGCTGGTCCGGGCCCGCAAAGATGCCAAGCTGTGTTTTCGCGCCGCGGCCGGTTCGCGCCGCTTTTATGGGGTCGAGAAGTTTACCCCGGAACAAGTGCGCCAGAACGAGAGTATCCCCTGGAAGACCACCAAGATTTTCTATGGCGGCAAGCGCCGCAAGATCCGCTATAAAGAGGTTGCCGGGGTGCTCTGGCAGAACGGCGCCAAGCAGCGTCCGTTGCGCCTGATCGTGATCGCACCCACTCCCTATCGCAAAGCCAAGAGCAAGAAGTTGTATTATCGCGATCCAGCCTACCTGCTGACCAGCGACCTGCGCAGTTCCATCAAACAGTTGCTGCAAATCTATTTCGACCGCTGGCAGATCGAGGTCAATAACCGCGAAGAGAAGGACACTCTGGGGGTTGGCCAAGCGCAGCTATGGAACGTTACTTCTGTGCCTAAACAGCCCGTCCTGGCCGTGGCTTCCTATAGCGCTGTGTTACTGGCTTCGCTGCAGGCCTTCGGCGCTGAGCGAGGAAAGGCATATGCCGAGCTCCCCAAGTGGCGCCTCAAGGCTCGCCGGCCCTCCTGTTTGGATCTCATTACGCTTCTGCGCAAGGAAATGGCACAACAACCGGAATTGCTCGCCCCGTTCGGCTTCACAATCACGGATCCGGCTCTAGTTCAGGCTGCTGACGCCCGAGAAAATGTAGAAACTCCAGGGCTCGACAAAGTCGAGCGCAACTCCGTCGAAGATCGTGCGGCGCAAGTTTGCTCACACCGATTTTCGCCGCGAACTCCTTGACGACGTGCCAAACGAGCTTCTCGGTCACCATTTCGCCCAAACCTTGCCAGCGCTACTCACGCGGCGGAAGAGGCGGCCACCGGTGATTCCAGCGGCCTTCATCCAGTCATCCAGGAGGCCGCGCACCCAGTCAGGGACAGGGACAGTTCGAACGTGACCACCCTTCCCACGCAAGTCCACGATTGCCCAATGGCCTTTACGCTGCTGAAAGTGGTCGACTGTCAGGCCGGCGAGTTCATGGCGCCGAAGTCCGCAAGCCAGAAGAACAGCAAGTAAGGCCCGATCTCGTTTGCCCTTGAGCCGATTCTGATCCGGAGCCTGCCAGAGAGCTTGGCTTTGGTCGGCTGTAAGCCAGTTCCCGATCCTCACTCCGAGCCTTTTAACGCCCTTGACTCGCCGTATTCCGGCGGCCAAATCGGCGCTTAGAAGCCCGCAATCCGCAGCTTCGTACGCGAGACGACGGATCGCTCCGAGTCGGAGATTGATTGTGCCCGGGGCAAGTTTGCGAGACTCCAAATGCATCCGGTACCGGACGACCACAGTCTTGCTGAACGACAACCGCGGCTCCGAGCAATACCACTCCACGAATTCGTCGATCGCATGCCGGTAACCCCGCTGAGCGTCAGGACAAGAGAGGCTATTGAGGACAGACTGACTTTGCGACCTCGAGGTCCGGCAGCCGCAGGATCGTCTTGGGCGTACGAAGTTTCCGCTTACTTTGAATCTTCTGCTTCATGACCAGTGGCCTCCAATCGCCACTGGCCTTTAATCGACATGTGCTCGGCCCGGTCCCTGTGGCGCGTCATGCGGTCCGATTGCGATGGCGCACGAAGTCCTGGCAATCGCGCGCCTAAACCCCTTACAGCAAGTCCCTTAAATGATTGAACAGAGCAACGGACGAACCTTCACCCGCCAGAGCCGCAAATAAACCTGAATCGTTGGTGAGCACCGAGCAATGATGGAGTTTCGCTGCTTCCGCTATGGCCGCGTCTGTAAGGCCTAAGCGCATGTATAGCGGAGTCGCGCAAGCGTCAGCGCTAGGGGTCTTGACTTTCAAGAGTTGATGTAAACAAGTCAAGTTTCAGGCCACCAGCTTTGCCTCCCGGATTTGCAGGTCGATTTCTTTCTCGATTTTGTCGAAGGCGCTCTGCAACCCAGATGAAGCGGGTGGGGCG
>JACQZR010000212.1 GCA_016213775.1 Acidobacteriota bacterium | reverse complement strand
TTGCCGACACCGCGAATCCTGCATCCGTACCCTGACGCCCGCTTCGACGCCAAGACTCAAGGTAGGAGCCGTATGCGCTAAAGTGCGCCCGTACGGATCTGTGCGGGGGGCGTCCGGTAACGGGCGTCCCTACCGCGACTGGACTCGGATAATGGGGAGTCACAGGTTCAGAACTTCAGTTGCAGGGTGAAGGCGAAGGTTCTTCCTTCGTTTAGTGTGTTGGTGATTTTGCCGAAGGACGGGGAGCTGAGATCCACGTTGGGGGCGGCAAACTGGGGTGTGTTGGTGAGGTTTACGGTTTCCGCGCGGAAGGTGAGTTCGCGTTCCCTGGCGAACGTCCAGCCTCGGGATAGAGAGGCATTCCAATTGAAGATACCGGCTCGGCGGAAGGTGCTAGTGCCGATGTTTCCTCGCGTTTGTCCGATTGGGATATAGCGGAACGCGGAGCGAGGGAGCATGGCAGTGGAGTTGTCGGGATTGCCGATGGTTCTGCCGAGGATGGACGGATCGACGACATCGGGGCGGTCGCCGTTGGTGCCATCGACGTTGCCGAAACCAGGGCCGTCGGAACCGGAGATGATGGTGAAGGGCATACCCGATTTCGCAAGGACAATGGAACTGGCAACCCATTTGCCCCACAGCCGGCGAGCCGGGAGAGCGTAGCGGGCGCGGAACAGCGCGGCGTGGGATTGATCGAAGGCACTGGGGCCCTTGAGGTCGGCCTGCAACAGATTCTGGCTCTGACTATAGCCTTGGAGAGCGTCGTCACCGGCGGCGGTGTTGGTGTAAGCGGCGCCTGCGTCGATTGCTTTGCTGAACCAATACGAAGCGTCGACGGTAAGGCCGCGGCGTTCCGGCAGGACCAGCGTGACACGGGCAGCGTCGTAGTAGGCCCTGGACGAGTTGCCGACGTTTCGGACCTCAAAGTAGCGGGCGTCCGGACGGCGTTGGGTGACGGTATTGGTGGAGATGGGCAGGGCGCTTGGTTGAACAGCGCGGTTGAGATGATTCATCAGGAGGAGCTTGTGTGTGCGGCTGCCGACGTACCCCACCTGCAAACGCCAGCCGTCGCGGAGCGCACCTTCCCAACTGAAGTTGTACTGGTGGGAGTATGGCGTGCGCAAACCGGGAGGCACAACGAATAAAGTGCTGCGGCCGTTGGGGCCGATTTCGGCGTTGCCCAGCGGTGACAGGAAATCCGGGCCCTGGACCTCGATCTTCTGGAAGTTGGGAAGATTCCAGCGGAGCTGTTGGAAGGTAGCAGCGTAGAGTTCTCCGTAATGGAGTCCATAAGCGCCGCGGAGGACGCCCCACTGGCGCGGCAGTTTGTATGCGAAGCCGAAGAGGGGAGCGAGGTTGTTGCAGTCGCAGTTGTATGGGGTTTCGGTGAGGCGATTCACTTCTGTGGGGCCGAGAACCGGTTGCCAGCGGACTCCATAGTTGAGAGTGAGGTGGGAAGCGACTTTCCAGACGTCGCCTGCGTACCATGCCTGTTCCCAGTTGCGGAAACCGCGGTCGAGCTCGCCGATACCGGTGGAGAACCGGTTGGGAACGCCGAGGCGGAAATTGGTAATTGCGTCGCGGCCGAAGTCGTTGCGGAAATACCAGTTGCCGCGGTTGCTGCTGGCTTCGCGGCCATTGAAACGCAGCCGAACGAGTTCTCCGCCGGCGGTGTAGTTATGATTGGCGCGGCGGTGGTTGACGGTTGCGGCATAACGGAAGCGGTTCTGGATGCGGTCGAGGGGGATGTTGGAAGCGGGGCCGAGGACCGTCCAGGCGGTGCCGATTTGGACTTGTGGTCCGACTGCGTTCGGCTCGGAAACCAGCATGCTTCTGGCACGATCGAAGCCGACGGTGAAGGTGCCGGCCAGGTTTGGCGACCAGGTGCGCTGCCAGGTGAGTCGCGACTGGTGGGTCTTGATGGTGGTGTCAGGGTTTTGTCCGGCGACAAACTGGAAGGCGTCGATAGTCTGGCCGGTGAGGGCGTGGCGGGCGATGAGGCGGTCGCGGGAGCCGAGCTGCTGGTCGAGCCGGAATGACGCGCGGCCGGCGTTCACGCTCTGGCGTGAATTGGTGTTGAGGGCGCGCGGGTCGATGTCAGTGCGGTTGGGGGCAACGTCCGGGTAGGCGTCGAGGAAGCGTTGGAGGATGGCTCGGGCGGCAGGGTCGGTGGCGAGCAGCGTACGTTCGGAAGGGAGCGGAATGAGCACATTGCCGTTCACGCTGCCACGGATCTTCTGCTGCGATCCATCGAGTGTGAGGAAAGCCTTGGTCCAGAGCGGGGCGGTGATGGCGAGGCCGTAGTTGTTCTCGCGAGCGGGCTGGACAGAGCCGGCCTGAAAGAATGTCCGAGCGGTGAAAATGCTGTTGTTGTGGGTGGCGTACAGGGTACCGTGAATGGCGGCCGGCAGCTTGAGAACCGAGAGGTGAGGAGGAGCGGGCGGGGTGTTTCCGAACTCGACGCCGAAGTATTGCCGTTGGGGTTGGAACTCGTTGACCAGGGTTGCGGTTGTGCCTAGACGGATGTTGAGGTCCTTCAGCGCATTATTGTCAATCATGTTGAACTGAACGTTTTCGTTTCGGCGGCTCTCGCCGGACTGGGAATTGGCCTGACTGACCGGCGCCGCGGGAGTAGCAGGGTCAGCGGGGGCGGCCTGAGCCGGTTTGGGAGGAGGAGGCTGGGGCTGCTGCGAATGCGCGAGGCTGGCAGTCAGCAGTACAGTTACAACTGCGAGACGGAATAGTGACAATATAGTTACGATAATATGGCTCAGGCACGGGGTGCAAGTCCGCATTGGCGGTATGGGAGAATGGTTTTTCCATGGCAACAATCAGACGTGCATTATTGAGCCTTACCGATAAGGCGGGGGCGGTGGAGTTTGCTCGCGGGCTTGTCGAATTGGGAGTGGAGTTGATCTCGACGGGAGGGACGGCCAAGTTGCTGCGAGACAGCGGGTTGGCGGTTCGGGATGTGTCGGAAGTGACCGGATTTCCGGAGATGATGGATGGGCGGTTGAAGACCATTCATCCCCGGGTGGCTGGGGGGATTCTTGCCGTACGCTCGAAGGCGGACCATATGGCGTCGCTGGCCGAGCACGGGATTCCGCAAATCGACATGGTGGTGGTGAACCTTTACGCGTTCGATAAAGTGGCGGCGGAGGCGGGGGCAACGCTGGAGCGGCTGATCGAGAATATCGACATCGGCGGGCCGACGATGATCCGGGCAGCGGCGAAGAACTATCAGGACGTGGCGGTAGTGGTGCGGCCGGAGGATTATGCGGCGCTGCTGGCCGAGCTGCGTGAGAACGATGGGGCGCTGCGCGCGGAGACGCATTGGGGTTTGGCGCGGAAGGCGTTCGCGTTGACCGCGGCGTACGATTCGGCGATCACGGAACGGCTTGCGAAGGTGGATGCGCCAGGGGATGTTTTGCCGGCGGCGTTGACGCTGCGCGTGCCTCGGGCGATGTCGCTACGGTATGGGGAGAATCCGCACCAGGCGGCGGCGCTGTACGCGTCGGGTGGGCAGGGGATCGCGGGGGCGCGGCAGTTGCAGGGCAAGGAGCTTTCCTACAACAATCTGGTGGATCTGGACGCGGCGTGGCAGTTGATTCAGGAGTTCGGGGAGCCGGCGTCGGCGATCATCAAGCACACGAATCCGTGCGGATGCGCGGAGCAGGCGAGTTTGGCGGAGAGCTACCGGAAGGCGTTTGAGGCGGATCCGGTATCGGCGTTTGGCGGGGTGCTGGCGTTCAACCGTGTGTTGGACGAGGAGACGGCGCGCGAGGTGGCGAAGACGTTTATTGAGGCGATTGCGGCGCCGGAGTACACGGCGGAGGCGCTTTCTGTTTTAAACGCAAAGAAGAATTTGCGTTTGTTGGAGGTGGCTGGTGGGGTTTCGGCCGATCTGGCGATGCGTTCGATCAGTGGCGGAATCCTGGTGCAGACCGCGGACGTTAAGCCGCTGGACCGGGCGAGCGTGCGCGTCGTGACGGAGCGGCAGCCGGCGGAGGCGGAATGGACGGCGCTGGCGTTTGGGTGGCGCGTGGTGAAGCACGTGAAATCGAACGCGATTGTGTATGCGAAGCAAGGGCAGTTGATCAGCTCGGGGGCGGGTCAGATGAGCCGGGTGGATTCAGTGAAGTTCGGAGCGGC
>JACQZR010000210.1 GCA_016213775.1 Acidobacteriota bacterium | reverse complement strand
CAGGGAGTTGGGCGTTGACTATGTGCTGGAAGGCAGCGTGCGCCGCAGCGAGGATCGCATTCGCGTCAGCGCACAGCTCATTCATGTCACGGACCAGACCCACGTTTGGGCGGAGAAGTACGATGCCGCACTCCGCGACACAATCAAAACGCAGAGCGAGGTAGCCGAGGCCGTCGCCGCGCAGATGAGAATCGTATTGCCTCTGGAAGAAGGAAGGCCGCGGCGGGCCCACCCGTTGGACCCGGACGCCTACGAAACATACCTGCGCGGGCTATATTACTACGGCTGGGGTGAGCCAGACGGCTTCAGAAAAGCGATCGAATGCTTCCGGGAGACGATCGCCAAGGATCCGGCATATGCGCCGGCTTACGCGCGTATGGCCCTGGCTCATATCTTCTCCGCTTTCTTCGGCTTTGCACGGCCGGCGGACGCATACCCGATGGCCCAAGCCGCGGCCCGGAAGGCATTGGAACTCGATGACACCCTGGGCGAAGCTCACACGGTGCTGGGCCGATTCCGTTGGTTCCATAGCTGGGACTTTGCAACCGCTCAGGTGGAGCTCGAACGTGGAGTGGAACTCGCTCCCAATGACCCAACTGCCCACTGGAGTCTGGCGATATTCCTCTCTGTGATCCGCGAGGACCAGGATGCAGCGGCACACCAGATCGCCCTCGCCCGCGAATTGGATCCGCTCTCCATCGGAGTACGTCTGGCGGCAGGTTGGCGGCTCTACTTCGCACGCCACCACGAGCACGCGATGCAGTATTCGCGCGAGACGCTGGGAATGTATGAGAAGTCGCTGCATGCCTGGTACGTCCTCGGTCTGGCCGCCTTGGCGCAAGGGTCATTCGCGGAAGCAACCGCGACTTTCGAGCAGGCCGTGCAGGTGTTCGGTGATCCCTTCTCCGCGGCGTGGCTGGGGCTGGTCTACGGATCTGCCGGCGAGCATGAGAAGGCTTGTGCAATGCTGGGCTGGTTGGATCAGGCGGCGGCTGGCCGGCACGTCCCGGCGATCTGCCGCGCGTGGATTCACATGGGACTTGGCAACAACGACGCCGCATTCGACTGGTTGCAGAAGGCGTACTCGGAGCACGATGCCCAGCTTTTGTGGATGCGGGTGACTCCGTTTTACGACCCGCTTCGAGGTGAGCCACGATTCCAAAAGCTCATTGCCCGGCTGAATCTCCCACCTATCGGTTGACGCTCGCTTCAGGAGACTCAGCTCCTGTTTCCCGGGCTCCGCACAGCTCATTGGCGGCGATAAACTTCGGTACTTTCGGAAACGCCGTCCATGTCGATTGTGCGCCTTGCCCGCGTGAGTTCGGCTTTGTCTGGCGAAAGGCTCCACACGTCGCGAGTGATGCTGACGCGGTAGCCGCTCTTGGTCACACGCTGGATGACGACGGAGGCGCCCTGCCACCATGCGGTTGTCCAGGTTTCGCGCCCACCAGGCGTCTTGTCGACGCGCTCGCTACCGTCGACGGTGTAGGTCTGCGTATCTGCCAGACTGCCGCTAAGGTGGCCTGCGTTGAACCGCGAAGCAAATGCCATCGTCAGCCGGGAGTCTTGTTGGGTGATGGTAACTGTGACCGTTCCGGAACCGTCCAGGCGCTTCCAGGAACCGGTGAATCCAGTGGTCTGGGAGAACGCCGAAACGGCCGCGAAAGCGAGGATGGACAAGGTGTACCGCAGGCGGGTGGTCACGTGAGCCTCCAACTACTAATGGACACCCCGCAACCGGGATTGGTTCCTGGCCTATTTCTCTTCGTCGGTGGAAATCTTGAGAGCCTTCAGGAATTTGTGATCCTGCGTGGTCCACTTGATCTTGGTGGACCCTTGCTGCAGAGGTTCAAAGTTACCCGCCATCTCCGGCTCTTCTTCTTCCGACTCGTCGCGCTTGTTGAAACCGATGGTTGCTTCCAGCACCAGGAACACGTCGTAACCCGCACGTTTGATTTCGCCAATCGCTTCGGCGATGCGATCTGAATCCGACAACGACTCGTTGATCGCGTTCCCCAGTTCCTGCATCAGTCCTTTGAGTTGTTCGTCCAAGTTCTTCACTCTTTCAGCGGTCCACTCGTTCAGAGCTTGCACTAATGCCTGCTTCTCAGGCTGCCCATCTTCAGGACAACCTCAGAATAGCATCTTTTTTCTGCCGCCTTTGTCCCGGCCTTCCCATCCACTAATCCTCATCGGAGCGCAGCGTAGGAACTACGCGGTGCGGCACCGAATTGCCGCGCCCATAGCTGATACGATAGACACTGGAAATGGTCGGCCGTACAAAGCAATTCCTGTCACATGTTCTTCCGGGCGTCATGCGCCCTATCCGTATCCTGTGGAACGAGATGATCGGATTTGTCTTCGTCTGCCTGGGTGTCATTCCGCTGTTTCAAGCCTACAAAGCCTACCGCGAATTTGATGCCGGAAACGAAGGACCCGGGCGACTATTCCTGATCCTCGGCTTCTGCGCCATTATGCTTTATTTCGGCATCGGATCGTTCCTCCGCGCGCGGCGCATCGGACGCAGCTAATCCCATGCCTACTCCCGAGCAACCCGGCCAGTTCCCCTACACCCGGGGCATCTACCCGGAGATGTATCGCAGCCGCCTGTGGACCATGCGCCAGTATGCCGGCTTCGGCAGCGCCGAAGAGAGCAACCGCCGTTACCGCTACCTCCTGTCGCAGGGCATCACCGGCCTCTCGGTCGCCTTCGACCTTCCCACCCAGATGGGCATGGATTCCGACCATCCGCTGGCTGCGGGGGAAGTAGGACGCGTCGGTGTGGCCATCTGCTCACTGGCTGACATGGAACGCCTCTTCGAGGGCATCCGGTTGGAACAGGTGAGCACCTCGATGACCATCAATTCCACAGCCTCCATTCTGCTGGCGCTGTACGTGCTCGCCGCGCGCCGCCAGGGGGCTGACACCCGTAAGCTCAACGGGACTATTCAGAACGACATCCTGAAGGAATACGTTGCGCGCGGGACCTATATTTATCCGCCGCGTCCCGCCATGCGCATCATTACTGATATCTTTGCATGGGCCGGCGTGAACGTTCCCGACTGGAACACCATTTCGATCAGCGGCTATCACATCCGGGAGGCCGGATCCACCTGCGCCCAGGAGGTGGCTTTCACGCTGGTGAACGCCATTGCGTACATCGAGGCGGCAGTTGCCGCGGGACTCGCTGTTGACACCTTCGCTCCCCGGCTATCGTTCTTTTTCAACGTCCACAACAATTTCCTCGAAGAGGTTGCCAAGTTCCGCGCCGCGCGGCGGCTGTACGCCCACATCATGCGCGATCGCTTTGGCGCGACCAACCCGCGTTCCCTCACGCTTCGCTTTCACGCCCAAACCGCCGGCTCCACACTCACGGCGCAACAGCCGGATGTCAACCTGGTTCGGGTTTCGATGCAGGCAATGGCTGCCGTGCTCGGTGGCGCGCAGTCGCTTCACACCAACTCGCGCGACGAGGCTTTGTCTCTCCCCAGCGAGGAATCGGCGCGGCTGGCGCTACGCACCCAGCAGATCATCGCTTACGAGACCGGTGTTGCCAAAGTTACCGATCCGCTTGGCGGCAGCCATGCGATCGAAGAAATGACAGACCGCATTGAACGCGAAGCGCGCGAATACATCCAACGGATCGACGCCATGGGCGGAACGCTCAAGGCCATCGAAGCGGGTTTCATCCAGAGCGAAATCCAAAACGCCGCCTACGACTATCAGCGCGGGATCGAAAGCGGCAAGACGGTAGTGGTTGGCGTGAACCGCTTCCGCTCGCAGGAAACCGCTTCCATACCGGCCTTCCGGCTCGATCCAGCGGCGGAGAGCCGGCAGGTGGACCGGCTGCGCGAACTGCGTTCCTCACGTTCGGCTTCGATGGTGGCTGACCGTTTAGCCGAGTTGGAGTCCGTTGCGCGATCCTCCGGCAATCTGATGCCCCCCATCCTCAACTGCGCCGAAGCCTTCGCCACCGTGGGCGAAATTTCCGATACACTACGCAAAGTCTTTGGAGAATACCGGGAGCAGGCCAGCACGCTGTAAGCTCCCCGGTGGAGGATGCATGCAGCCAACTGTCAAAGCTCAGTTCCGCGCCTTCAACGAACCGCTCGAGGGCGCCATTCCGTTCATGTACCAGGACATCAAGGGACTCATCACCGTCGGGGTGGGCAACCTGATTGATCCGGCGGAGCTTGCCATGGAGCTCCCCTTCCGATGGAAACAGCGACCCGATCTTGCCAAAGCGGGCAACCGCGCCACCAGGGCTGAGATCCGTTCCGAATGGAATCGAATCAAGGGGGACACGACGCTCGCCGCCAAGGGGCACCGCGCCTGCGAGCCGCTCACCAACCTCGAATTGAGCAACGAAGCCATTGACGATCTGATCGCCGGACGCCTCGCCGACAACGAAACCAAGCTGAAAGCCCAGCGCCCTTTCAAAGACTTCGATAACTGGCCCGCCGACGCGCAACTGGGCCTGTTGAGTATGGCGTGGGCGATGGGACCGAACGCATTCACTGCGTTCAAGAAGTTCTCCGCCGGCTGCGCCAAACAGGATTTCGACATTGCCGCCGCCGAATGCAAGATGAACGATGAAAAGAATCCCGGGCTGGTCCCTCGCAACAAGGCCAACCTTACGCTGTTCTGCGATTCAGACAGTGGGGAGGGCAGGAGTGCCAGCCTTCGCCAGAGGCTTCGGCCGACGGGATTAAAAACGGCGATGCGATGGTGAATCGGCTGAGGGGGGAAAGGAAGACGGGCGATCGAGGTCAGGTTGGCAGTG
>JACQZR010000209.1 GCA_016213775.1 Acidobacteriota bacterium | reverse complement strand
CCACTCTCGTCCATCCTGTGAATTGCACGCCGCGCTCTGCACCGCATTCCCGCCGATCAATCCGCAGGACGGATCAATCAAACCAGGACGGCGCGTGTTCAGCGGCGAATATTCAAATGTCCCTTCCGGCCCGGATCCCACGATACGAGCTCCGGACTGTGCACTCGCCACGTTCGACGTAGCGAACGTCAGGCACAGCGTGGCAGCCAATGGCACGGCTGCCGATGCCCAAAGACGCTTCATTTCCCTCCTCCAAGTTCCCATTGGAATGACACAAAACGCGAACACACCAAGGTACAAGACACCAAGATGATTCGTAAACGTAACTTCTATCTCAATCTAGCAGGAAAGTCAATACAAAGTGGCCAAACTGGAGACTTTTTCTGCGAGCAGTCTCTCACTAGGCCTGAACTGACATCCGCTAGAAGCCCTATCATACCAAAAAAATATCCGCCTCGGAGGGGAATCCCTCCAAAGCGGATAAAGGGAAGAAAAGGAGTTAGTCTACTCAGGAAACTTTACCGGCTGCGCCCCCCGCGGCCTCCACCGCTCCGAGCGCCTCCACCACTGCTCGATCCACCGCTGGACCCGCCTGACGGAGCCGATCCGCCGCGGGAACTGCCGCCGAAAGAGGGTGCCGAGCGCGTTGGCGCCGAGAATCCACCGGACCGGCCAGAACTGCCGCTATCCATCCCGCGGTAGCTCGGCGATGGAGCCGAATAGCTCGGTTGCCGCTGAGGTCTTTCCCTTACGATGGACGGGCTGACACCGATGGATTCTCCGCCGCTGCCACGGCTGGTCCGGCCGCTGGTCCCCTGTCTCGGGGACTCGTAGGTCGACCGCGGCTGTGTATATGTCGTCTCGGGCGACCGCCGCGATCCGGACCCGAATCCGGAACTCGGCGAATTCCCCGGCTCAAAGCTGCGCTGGCGGCTCGGCGAGGTTGATAGCTGCGAGGAAACGCTGGAGCGGCCGCCCGGATCACCAAACCTGCGCCAGCCTTCGCGCTCCGTACGGGCTGGAGCAGGATTCGCCGTAGCTTCGCCTGATCGGACAGCGTTGCCGCTCGACGGCGAAGGATCGCCGAATCTCCTCCACCCTCCACGCTCGGTCTGCTGGGAGCCGTTCCCCAACCGTTCACTCATCCGTGAAGACGAGCCGACTGGGCTGGCCGCCATTTCGGACCGGCGCATGCCGCTGGAACGCCCCGAATCCACAGCGCCGGCGGTGGCGTTTCCGCTCATCACCCTACGCGACAATTCCTGGACATTACGCTGTTGCTGATCGAACGGGATTGGCCTGTTCACAGCGGAGGCAGAGGTTTCTCTACGACTGTAGAATGACGACCGCGAGGTGGAATTAGGCGTCTTCGAAAGCTGTCGTTCGGCCAAGCGCTGGCTCGCGCGCTCAGGGGTAATCGGAAGCTGGCCGCGCATCAGATTGGCCTGCTGCATTTCACCGGCCGACAGCCGCACGTTGCGAACGGCGCGTCCTGCTGTGAAATCATGCGAATTGACTGCGGTCATCCCGTTGTTGACCCGCGCGTTGCGGTACACGTTGGTGATGTTCACATCGTTCACGATATGCGACCCGCCATAACGCCCACCGGACCGATAGTGATTCCAACCATACCAGGGGTGGTACGGCTCATACGGTGCGAGCGGCACCCAACCGACTCGTCCGAATCCGCCGCCATGGCCAAAACCGACCCAGGCCACCAGTCCCGGGCTCCAATAGTGGCGCGCTCCGATGGAACCCGGCCACCAGCACCAGCCGCGGGGCCCATGATACCAGCGCCCGTAATGATACGGCGCCCAGCCCCAAGGGTCGTAACTTACCCACGACCAACCGTAGTAATCCACCCAGCTCCACTGTCCATTGCGATACGGAGCCCAGTCGGCGGCTACCGTCGGCACCCAGACGTTGCCGTACGGCGGATCGTATTCCCAACGTCCATTCTGATCCAGATCCTCCGCTCCGTACACGGAGCTGCTGACGTACTTGTAAGCGTTCGACCGTTCCAGCTCCCGGTCGCGGTTCTCGTTCCACTGATCCCATTCATCGCGATGAATTGCGCTGATGAGTTGAAACTCCGGATCGGCAGAGGTGCCTCGGACGAGCATGGTGCGGCCAGCGGACAAACGCTCAGTCCCCTTGCCCGTGGCGATCTCCACATCTCCCGATCGAACCGTAATCTCCGTAGTGCCGTCCGGGCGCACTGTCACGCGGAAGGCCGCGCCTCGCCGGGTGGGCCGAATGGAAGCAAGCGGCGTGCTCACTTCCACGTCGGCTTCCAGTTCCCGCAGCACGCGGTAGGAAACCGTGCCGGACGCAACCTGAATCCCGTAGCGCTGGTATTCCAGCTCCGCAAACCGGATCTCCGAATCGGGCGCCAGCCGGATGATGTTTGACCGGTCCATCTGGACTTCGGCCCGCGAGTTCACGCCCGCGTGAACCGTGTCCTGGACTACCAGCGGGGCATTGGGAGCCGCAGCCAACCAATCCCCGGAATCGCCGCGGCGGATGGAAACGTCGCCCGCCACGACACTTACGCGGGCGACACCACGGCCGGGACGGTTGTCCGCCGATTCGTCGGGTTGCGGAGCGTTCGGATCGGGGCCCTGCGCAAGGGCCAGAGGTAACGCAAGCAGTAAAAGCGCGCCGGTGCGTTGCCAGCGCGTCATCTTGAAGAAGGTGCCGGGGAGCATAGGTCCTCCAATCTCTCTCGCGACTTTCTAGTGGCAATTCCCCTTCCACTCCGGATCTCTTTATTTTTCAATCGGATTTGCTAAGATGGCGTAGCCGGGAGCATGGCTGAAAACCACCACATCGATTCGAAAGCACCAGCGCGTTGGCGTCAGTCTGTGGCCGGAGCGGTCCTCCTGCTGGCTTTGATGGCTGGGTTCTACTGGAAAATCGCCTTCACCCAGCAATACACTTGGTTCGATCATCCCGACATGGCCTATCTGGAAATCCCGCGTCTGCAATTCCAGGCTGCGGAGATGCATAGAGGCCGTCTGCCGCTTTGGGACCCGCACATCTGGAGCGGCCAGCCAATGATCGGTCAGACACAGCCGGGCCCACTGTTCCCGCTCAACCTCATCTTCGGGATGGTGAACCTCAAGTACGGCTACCTGCAGTTCGCGGCGCTCAACTGGTATTGGGTGATAATCCACTGGCTGGCGGGCTGGTTCTGCTTCCTTCTGGCCCGCGACCGCGGGTTGGGTTTCCATACCGCACTGGTAGCCGGTGTGCTGTTTGCGTGCGGCGGTTTCGTGGGCACGGTGGCTTGGCTGGATGTGGTGAACGGCGCAATTTGGATCCCGCTGGTAATGCTGTTCGTTTTCCGGGGGAGCGACACCATTGCTGATGCCCACACCGGAGCCGATTCCCGCAGGCGACGTCGAAGTGCCGCGCTCGGGGGCCTGTTTCTGGGTATCGCCTGGTTGAGCGGCCATCATGAAGTCCCCATTCTGCTTTCGATGGCGTCGGCGGTGGTATGGCTGCGCAAACGCGATCTGATCGGGTACGCGGTCCTGTTCTTTGTGATCGCCGGGCTGATTGCGTCCATCCAGGCGCTGCCGACGTTGGAGTTCGGCCGACTTTCGCGGCGCTGGTTGGGTCTGCCCGATTCGGTGACTTGGAAAGATAAGATCCCCTACCTGACCCACACTTTTTATTCGTTACCTCCGCAAGGGCTGCTCGCAAGTTTACTGCCGGGATTCGGCCGCTACGCCGACGCCAGTCCTTATATAGGATTGATCCCCTTCGGGTTGGCGATGGCCGGAGTTGCCCTGCGGTGGGGGGAGTGGGCAGTTCGGCGCATGACCCTTTTGGGCGCTCTGGCCGTTGTTTATTCGATGGGCGTGTTTGCCCCGTTGAATGGCGTGTTGTACGCGTTGGTTCCGTTGGTGGACAAGGCTCGCATCCCGATGCGCGCCATCGCCATTGCCGATTTCGCCTTGATCGTTTTGGCGGCCTACGGGTTGGACGCTCTGTTGTCCAATCACGCCCTTGCGTGGGTGCGCCGCCTTAAGTGGTTCTTCGGAGTGACGGGCCTGCTGGTGATCACCTCGCAATGGTTCGCACCTCGCATGGACGACTGCCTGCTGCTGGCCGCCATAGTCGCACTGAGCGGAGCAGCACTGTTCGCGGGATGGCAACGACAAGCCATCTCGCCACGAGCGCTGGCGTGGTGCTTGCTTGGTCTGTTCCTGATCGACCTCACCCAAGCCGGTCCCGGGACGTACACACACCGCAAGGACAAGGAAGGCGACAAATTCCTGAAGGCCCTGACGCATCACCGCGACGTGGCCGACTACCTCCGCCGCCTTCCGGGCGAACCGGTGCGCGTCCACGTAGACGAGCAACTGAACGGGGCCAACTTCGGCGATTGGCACGGCATCGACATGCTGTTTGGTTACGTGGCTGGAGTGAGTCTCAACGTGACCGAGCATGAACTCCATACCAAGCGCACGCAGGATCTGTTCGCGCTCACCCACTTCATTGGGAAACAGCCCGATAAGCCACATCAGACCGAGGTGTTTCGGGGTGTCGATGGATTGAATGTCTATCGCAACCCGGACGCGTTCCCGCGAGTGCGCACGGTGCATGAAGCGCAGCTCGCAGCCACCGCCGGCGATCTTCGCGTCGCCATTCAGGACCCGCAAACGGACTTGCGCCGCACCGCGATCTTTGCCGTCGGTCAGCCGCCGTCGCTCGAACGGTGTGCAAGCGACGATCAGGTTCGGCTCACTCGATACTCCACTGACGACATCACCATCGATGCCACCATGTCGTGCCGCGGACTGGTGGTTCTCGCGGATACGATGTTCCCCGGTTGGCAAGCCACCGTCGATGGGAATCCTGCGCGGATTTGGGAGGCGTACGGAGTTTTCCGAAGCGTCGTGGTGGACGCGGGAAGACATGAGATACGGCTGCAATTCCGACCGTGGTCGCTGGTGTTAGGCGGCGGCCTCACAGCGCTCGGGTTGCTCGCTGTAGCAGCGTTCCTGCTCCTCTAGTGAAGCCTGCTAAACTCCATGCAGTGGGAGTTCATTCAATGAATAAAATACGTTTACTGACATTGGTGTTTGCCTGTTGCGGGCTGGCATTCTCGCAAGGCCGCGGCACACTTTCCGGCGAAGTGACTGACCCGACCGGAGCCCTGATTCCGCAGGCCAAAGTCACCGTCCTTTCGACAGCCATAGGCCTCACGCGCGCCTCCGTCACCAGCGAGGCCGGCTTTTTCACTGTACCTTCGCTGCCCGCGGCCGAATACGATGTGCGGGTGGAAGCGGCGGGCTTTAAGACGTTCCAACGATCAAACATCCGGCTGGAAAACGACGCTGTGCTCACGCTCAAGTTCCAGCTCGAAGTGGGTCAGCTCTCGGAAAGAGTGGAAGTAACCTCGACCACTCCGCTGGTGGAAACCTCTTCAGGCGAAATAACGAGAACCATCGCGCAGGCCGAATTGCAGAACTTCGCACTGCCCGGCCGTAATCCTTTTTATATGCTCGGCATCATGCCCGGCGTTGTCTCACGCTATGGCAACTTCATGACCGACTTCCGGGGCGGCAGCTACTCGATGGGAGGCCTGCAGATTAACGGCCAGCGTAAGGACATGAACTTCATCGCGGTGGACGGCATCAACAACGGCCGCGTGCGCGACGGGGTCCAGCAGAACAACATCATGGGCGTCGATTTCGTGCAAGAGGTTCAAGTGTCCTCCACGCGCTATGCCGCCGAATATGGGCGGTCAACCGGCGCGCAGATCAACTTCACCACGCGCCGGGGCACGCAGGATTTCCACGGCTCGGCCTACGAGTTCTACTTCAGCGAAGCGTTCGCCGCGCAGCAGTACGTGGTGGGAGGACGTCCTCGCATCCGCTATCACAACTACGGCTTTACACTCGGCGGCCCGGTCTACATTCCGAAGAAGTGGAACACCGACAAGAACAAACTGTTCTTCTTCGTCGGCTTGGAAGCGCGCACGAACTCCGGCTTCAATCAGAAGCTCTCCGTTGTGCCGACGGCGCTGGAGCGCGGCGGCGATTTTTCCGCCAGCGCGCCCGCCCTTAGACCCATCGACCCCGACACCAAGTCGCCGTTCCCCAACAATCTCATTCCCGCCTCGCGGATCGGCGCGTTTGGGCGCGCGCTGCAGAAGATTTATCCGAACCCCAACTACACTGGACCTGGCGGCAACTTCTATGCCAGCAACAGCCAGCCCACCGATTCGAAGGACATCATCTTCCGCGGCGATTACAACCTGAAGCCCGGCTGGCAGATCTCCTTTCGCGGCTTGCCCGGCACGCAGAGTTTCACTTCATTCTTCGACAACACCGGAAACAACATCCCGTTGTTCCAGGCCTTCCGCGATCGCAAGGGCAACAACTACATGCTGTCCTTCACCGCCGCGGTTAACCCGCGAACGGTGAATGAAATGACGTTCGGCTATTCCGATTACCGCGAAGACTTCGTCCTTCTGGGCGATGGTATGAAGCGTCAGACCTGGGGATTCACCTTCCCTGAAATCTACGCAGGCAATCGCAACGACCGTATTCCCGGCGTCAGCGTCACGGGATTTACGGGCATCAGCGGGTCAGGCAATCCGAGCTACGCGCGCACGCCCACGTGGATCTTCCGCGAGAATTTCAGCAAGATCATCGGTTCGCACACGCTGAAGGCCGGCCTCTATTGGGAACAGATGAGCATGAACGAGTTGAACCAGGCCAACGACAACGGTGCGTTCGGCTTCGGCAGTTCGGCCAACAACCCGCGCAATGCGATCAACCCGTGGGCGAATGCGCTGCTGGGCAACTTTGATACCTACAGCGAATCGTCCTCTCCGGTGCAGACCATCTACACTTCATTCGCACGCGAGTTGTACGTGCAGGACGCGTGGCGCATCAATCGCCGCCTGTCGGTAGAGATCGGCATGCGCTGGTCGTTCATCGCACCGTGGGGCGCGAAGCTCAACAACGTTGTCGCCTTTATGCAGCAATACTGGGATCGAAACAAGGCTCCGCAAGTGGCCGCCAACGGATCCATCGTTGTCGGCACCGGGGATCCGTACAACGGACTGGTGCTCCCGGGGTCCGGCTGGCCCGATGCCGCCAAGGGCCGCATCGCACAGTATGATGACCCGGCCATCAAGTCGCTGTTCAGAGGCGTTCCCAACGGCTTCAATCCTCTTCGCAAGACGAACTTCCAGCCGCGGCTCAGCTTTGCCTACGATGTGTTTGGCAACGGCAAGCTCGCAGTGCGCGGGGGCGTCGGCGTATTCCATGGCGTCACTGGAATCGCCTACTCGGGCTGGTATCTCGGCGCGCGACCGCCGTTGACACAGAACTCCACCATCACTAACGGCAACGCGGAGAATCCGTCCAGCGGCATTCCCAACACAACGCGATTTCCGATTGACGCAGGGTCACTCCCGGCGGAATACAAGACCCCGGTGGTGTACAACTACAGCTTTGGCATCCAGACACTGCTGCCATACAAGACGCAGTTGGATATGAGCTACGTCGGCAACAGCGGACGCCACCTTTCACTCGGCCACGCGCTGAACTTCCTCACCCCGGAAGAGCAGGCCGCGCACCAGGGTGTCGATCCGCGCCCATTCCTTCCCTACCGCGGATTGGGCGGCATCAACCTTGTGGAACCCGCGGCAACGTCGAGCTACAACTCGCTTCAAATTGCCGCGCGCCGGCGGTCCGGCGGGCTCACCTACAGCTTCTCCTACACGCTTGGCAAGATCATCGGCTATGGCAACGAAGGCGTGGCGGGCGGGATTCAGAATCCGCGGAACGTGCGCGCCGACCGCAGCGAGTTGGAAGAGTCGCGGCGCCACTATGCGGTGATCATGCACACTTATGAACTGCCGTGGTTCAAGAGTCAGAAGGGCCTCGTTGGCCGGGCGCTCGGCGGATGGTCGTTCACCGGCGTCTGGACCATCAACACCGGGCGTCTGTATTCGCCGTCTCTCACAGGGGTGGCGCGCCAAGTGGCAACCCGGCCCGATGTCGTGGGTGAATGGTACCTGCCGGAGGATCAGCGTTCGTTGTTCCGTTACTTCGACACGGCGGCGTTCGCGCGTCCGAAGGATTGGACCTTCGGAAACGCCGGCAAGTGGGTCGTGCGCGGACCGGGCTCGATCGACTTGAGCGCCTTCGCCCTCAAAGACATTCGCATCATTGAACGGCTGAAGCTGCAGCTTCGAGCCGAATCGTTCAACGTCGCGAATCACATGAACCTGCAGGACATCAACACGCAGTTGGGCAACCGCGCCTTCGGCCAGATCTCCAGTGTCGGCGCACCGCGCTACTTCCAGTTCGGTTTGAAAGCCATCTGGTAGGTCACTCCGACCGCGGGCGTCAACACGGCTTGACGCCCGCATCAACTTACTTACGGAGCGCGAATGCGAAAACAGTGTTCCCGGCAGCAACAAGAAGGTGTTGCCTGCCGGCCGCCGCAAAGCTGATGACTCCGCTTCTCACCTCTCCTGGTAGAGCCATCTGCCAGAGAGGTTCGCCTGTACGGGCATTGAGTGCGTAAAAATAACCGTTCGCCAGACGGGCCGCCTCATCTCCTGCATAGTCATCGCCCATCACACCGGCAAACAGTAAGTCGGACGCGGTTGTGAGGGCTCCCGTCGTGAAAATGACATTCTCCTTGCGGAACTCCCATTTCCTCTCCCCCGTGCTTGGATCGAGTGCGCGGATAGCCCCATAGGCCGGACCCCGTTGCGGATTGAGTCCATCAACAGAACCTCTCTCCCACACGGGAACGTAGAGCAGTCCTGTTCTCGCGCTGTAGGACGGCGGGTACCAATTCGTCGCTCCGAGCCCTGGCATCACAACGGCCTTGGATGATTTGAGCTTCTCAATCAGCGTCCTGGGACGGCCTTTTTCATCGATTCCGTCCATCCAGTTCACTTCGGCAAATGGCTTACCGTAAAGAAACTGCCCATTCACACGGTCCAGCACGTAGAACAAGCCATTCCGGTTCGCGAACAGCATCAGCTTCCGGCGTCTCCCTTGCCAGGCGAGGTCGGCAAGTACAGGAATCTGAGCCGCATCCCAGTCCATCGTGTCGTGAGGAGTGAACTGATAGAACCAGTGCAGTTTTCCGGTGTCTGCGTCGAGAGCAACTACAGAATTGCTGTAGAGATTGTCACCGGAGCGCGTCTCACCCTTCCACGGTGGATAGGGATTTCCAATTCCCCAATACGTCAGGCCGAGTTCCGCGTCATAGGTGCCCGTGTTCCAGACCCCGGCGCCACCCGTCTTCCAGGATTCCCCTGCCCAAGTGTCATTTCCGGGCTCGCCTGGTCCCGGCACGGTATGAAAGCGCCACACCTCTCTCCCTGATGACACATCAAACGCTGCGATGAATCCGCGCGTTGGGCCTTCGCCTCCTCCAACGCCGACGATCACCTTATCCTTTGCGATTAGCGGGGCATGCGTGATCACGTAGCACATTCTTCCCTGGCAAGCTGGATCCGCTGCGTTAGCCACCGTTGTGTTCCAGATCAGCTTCCCGCTGTATGCGTCGATTGCCAGCAGATGCGCATCGAGTGTCCCCAGGAACAGTTTGTTACCCAGAATGGCCAAGCCGCGATTCGGGCGTCCGCCTCCTCCACTCGCCCGAGCAGTCGGGATCGGCTCATGAACATAGGTCCAGATGATACGCCCGGTTGCGGCATTCAGCGCCACGACGGTGTTTGGAGGCTGGACTGTGTAGAGGACGTCGTCTAGAACCAATGATGTAGCAATAAACGGAAGCGGTGATTGGACCTGCCAGACCCACGCCATCTCCAGATTCTTCACGTTCGCCGGAGTGATTTGCGCGAGTGGAGTAAAACGGTGGCCGGATAGCGATCCGGAATACGTGAGCCAGTTCTCTGGCTCTCTTTCACTTTGGAGAATTCTCTCGAAGCCGATGTCCGGGTGTGATCGCGCCTCCTGCGCCATTCGTACCACCGTTGAAGACCCACGCGAAGCCCGCATCGCCGTGAACCGCTTTGGCGCCTTGGGGCCAAACAGACCATCGGTCGGATAGAGATTTTCCCCCTTTACGATCTCCCAAGTAAACGTGATCTCATCGCCCCGAATCGCGCCGTGGAACGACAAGCTCTTTTTTCCGTCCGGACTCGTGCATGTGAACGAAAGCGCGTCCCCCGAATATTTGCCGTCAGCGATCTCAACGGCCCGGCCCGCCAGGCAACTGCTCACCGCTCCGACAAGGCCTTGCCTCCCCTCCCGCTTTAGCACTAGTTCCCAAGGCAGAGGGAACATGATCCCATCGACACGCCATATCTCTACGGGAACTGTCTGAGCGAAGGCCGAACCTTCCGTGAACAGAAGAGCCAGGACGAGGAGTTTTCTTCCCATAATGCGTCAGATAAGAATACACCAATCCCGGTTTGCAGTTGTCCTCACCCCAACTCTCTACACGTCCTGCTGGTGACCGGCGCTGAATCCGCCGTCCACCGGCATGGCAATGCCCGTAATCCACGAAGCATCGTCGGAGAGCAGAAACAGAACAGGCCTGGCGATGTCTTCCGGTTCGCCCATTCGGCCCAGCGGATGCATCGCTTCAATGCGTGTTCGCTTCTCCAGATCGGCGAAGATGCCGCGCGTGAGGCCGGTGCGCGCAAAACCCGGACAGACGCAGTTCACACGAATTCCCTTGGGCGCATAATCGAGGGCCATGTTGCGCGTCAATGCGACGATGGCGCCTTTTGCCGCGGTGTAGACGGCGCGGTTTCTGACGCCGATCAACGCGACAGCCGACGAGATGTGGACAATGCTGCCGCCGCGGCTCATGCGCTCCAACGCGTACTTGGTAGTGAGGTAAACGCCGAACAGGTTGACGTCGATCACCGATCGCCATCCCGCTTCGTCCTGTTCGGCGAGAGGAAACCTCTCGGCGATACCGGCGGCGTTCACCAGGCCGTCGATGCGCTGGACGGGCGCGAGTGCGTGTTGCACGCTTGCCGCGTCGGAGACATCGCAATTGTGGCGATCGAGCACCACCACCGACGCGCCCTCGGCCCCAGCCATGTCCGCGCACGCCTTCCCGATACCCGACGCACCGCCTGTGACGACGATTGTTTTGCCCGCAAAACGGCCCATATCAATACAGCATCCACCCGCCATCCACATTGACAGTCTGCCCTGTGAGGCCATCGCTCAACGGGCCAGCCAGGAACGCACAGACCCGCGCAACATCCACAGGCTGCAAACGCCGCTTCAGACTCTGCGACTCGAGGAACACCTTCGCCTGCTCATCGGTGACGAAGAACTTCTCCGAGGCAGTCTGAATCGCACCCGGCGTGATGCAGTTGACGTGGATGTTGTGCTCGCCGAGTTCCTTCGCCATCACGCGCGTGAGCCCAATCACCCCGCCCTTGGCCGCCACATAGTGACTGAGGTGCTTCACGCCGAGAAAGAACGTCACTGACGAGATGTTGACGATCTTGCCGCCACCCTGCCGGACCATCTGCAGAGCCGCGATCTGCGACATGCGGAACGTGCCCTTCAGGTTCACGTCCTGCATATCGTCCCACTCCGCATCCGTGATCGCGAGGAAGCTCTGGCGCGGATAGATGCCGGCGTTATTGATCAGGATGTCGATGCGGCCGTAGGTGGCGAGCGTGGCCACCGCCGCCGCTTCGAGCGATGCCCGGTCGCGCATGTCGGCGTGAATGGCGATGGCGTGCCCGCCGATGGAGGCTATATGTTGCGCGACTTTGTTCGCGCCCTCGGGGTCACGGTCCACTACGGCGACATGGGCGCCCTGCTCAGCGAAATACAGCGCAGTGGATTCACCGATGCCGGCTGCCGCTCCGGTAACGATAGCGATCTTGTCTTTCAACACGCGTCACAGGGTAGCATATCTGTCTTAGTGAATCGTGCGGGTCTTTCGATTCATGTAGTCGAGCAGAAGGTACTCGCCGAGTGTATAGGGCGTGGTGAAGTACGCCTTCCCTCGGCATAGCTGCGTCACCTGCTGCACGAACTGCACAAGACCATGATCGCTCGCCAGCATGAACGTGTTGATCAGTATCCCCTGGCGTTTGCAGCGCCCCACTTCCTCAAGCGTACGGCTGATCACCAGCGGATCAAGCCCGAAAGCGTTGCGATACATACGGCCATCCTCCAGCGTCAGCGCCGAAGGCTTGCCATCGGTGATCATGATGATCTGCTTCATGTCCTTGCGCTCTTTATCCAACAGCCGCTGCGCCAGTATGAGCCCGTCGCGCGTATTGGTGTACCAAGGCCCAACCTGCACCTGCGCCAGATCGGCCAGTCGCACTTCCTCGGCCGAATCGTGAAACAACACCAGCCGCAGCGAATCGCCCGGATACTGCGTGCGAATGAGATGTGCCAGAGCGAGCGCAACTTTCTTCGCCGGCGTGAAACGGTCTTCTCCATAGAGAATCATCGAATGACTGCAATCGAGCATCAACACAGTGGCGCAGGAGCTGCGGTATTCCGATTGATGCACATGCAAATCGGAGTATTCCAGATTGAGTGGCAACTGCACGCCATCGCGCTGCATGGCGGAGAACAACGTCGTGGAAATGTCGAGATTCATCGTGTCGCCGAACTCGTAAGGCTTCGAGGCACCGCTCGATTCCACGCCCGTGGCCATGTCCCGCGTATCATGCGCGCCAAAGCTTGCCTTGCCCAACGATCCAAGGAGATCCTTCAACGTTTTAAATCCGAGGAAGTCGATGGACTTGTCAGTCACCTCGACGGTGCCTTCCGGCGACTCACCCGCACCCGTTTGTCCTTGCCCATCCTGCTGCAGGTAGCCCTCATTCACCAATTGGTCGGCCAACCGTTGGACAAGCTTGTCGATGTCCTCCTGGGACATGCGTTGCAGCATCTCGCGAAGTTGTTCCAGCCGTTCTTCATCAAAGAGGCTGTCGTTGTACAGCGCTTCTTCAATTGCCCGCTTCAACTCTTCAAACGAGAGCTTGCGGCCCGGCGTCGGGTCATACGGATTGTCGAAACCGCTTCTGAGCAGAAAGTCAGACAGCGCCTTGAGCAAATCCTCGCTGCTGACTTCAAAATCTTCCGGAGTGTAGCGGCCGTAGCGTACCCACTTCATTTCAGGCCTCCCGGAGGAACGTTAGTTGAACTGCCGCCTCTGCTTCTTGCCGCGATAGGGTTCTTCATCGGGTGTTTCCGGTTCGGGATCGCGACGGCGTTCCGTCCCGGTGAACCCCATCTCCTCGCTGCGGCTGATGCGTCGGTGTGCGTACAAGCCCTCCAAAACAAACTCCGCCGCCGACACGCGCACGGCGACCTCTTCGCCAGGGCCGATACCGAGGGCGGCGGTCTTCTCCATCAAATCGGGCACAGCCTGAAGCCACTCCATCGCCTCTTGCGCCGATTGGTTCGCCAACAGTTTCACACTGCCGCCATGCTCAAAGAAGCGGATAATGGCGTTCATATTGACGCCCTCATAGTAGTTGCTGTACACGCGCGCCACTGCCAGCCGGATCAACTCGCGGGCAACAACTTCCGATCCCTTCAACTCGCCTTCGTATTCCAACTCCAGCTTGCCCGTCATCGAAGGCAGCGCGCTGTAGATATCGGTCACTCGCGCGGCCGCGGCCCTATCGCCACATCGCAACGCCCGCGCCTCGGAATTGGACACCACGTTCTCGCTCACCGTAATCGGCAAACGCTGTGACACACCGCTGCGCTTATCCACTTTCTTGTCGTCGCGAGCGAGAAACGCAACCGTCTCGATCACTTCCTGGACGTACTTGGGCAGGCGCAATTCGGCGGGCGATTCCCGGCGCACCCACGCTTCCTGCTTCGTGATCGCAATACCCTGGTCCACCGTCAGCGGATAGTGGGTACGGATCTCGCTGCCGATTCGATCCTTCAACGGAGTGATGATCTTTCCTCGCGCGGTGTAGTCTTCCGGGTTGGCGGTAAACACCAGCATCACGTCGAGCGGCAGGCGCAGCGGATAGCCCTTAATCTGAACATCGCCTTCCTGCATGATATTGAACAACCCCACCTGGATTTTCCCGGCGAGGTCAGGCAGTTCGTTGATGGCGAAGATACCGCGATTGGCGCGCGGAACCAGCCCGTAGTGAATCGTGAGTTCGTCGCTGATGTCCTGCCCGCGGCGTGCCGCTTTGATCGGATCGATGTCGCCGATCATGTCCGCGATGGTCACGTCGGGCGTCGCCAGTTTCTCGATGTAGCGCTGATGCGGCGTCATCCACGCAATGGGGGTATCGTCGCCGCGATGCAGAATCAGTTCGCGTGCATAGCGCGAGATCGGCATGTACGGGTTATCACGAATCTCGCTCCCGGCCACAAACGGCATCGCGGCATCGAGCAGCGTTGTCAGCATGCGCACAATGCGTGTCTTGGCTTGGCCGCGGAGCCCTAACAGAATAAAGTTGTGCCGGGAAAGAACCGCGTTGACGATTTGCGGCACTACCGTTTCGTCGTAGCCGATCACACCGGGAAACAGCGGGCCCGGTTCGCCGAGTTTGGAGATGAGGTTTTCGCGGATCTCGTCTTTTACGGATCGATGGGTGAGACGCTCTTCGGAGAAGCGCGGGTCGCGTTTGAGCGCGCCAAGTGTGTTTGGTAAGGAATGCAAGTCT
>JACQZR010000211.1 GCA_016213775.1 Acidobacteriota bacterium | reverse complement strand
TTCGCGGCTTCGGCCCGCGTTGGTGCATATTATCCGTGGCTTCTGCCGGTGAACGCCATCAACCAGCAGGCGCCAGAGCGGGTTATGGCGGCCTTCTGGCTGGGGGCCGGCGGCGGACTGGTATTGGCGATCGCGGCATGCATCGATTTCGTGCGGCGGGAGGAGTCCGCTCCACCGGGGCTCGGCAGAAAGGCAATCGCCGTTTGGGCGGCGGTTGCGGTGGCGTTCGTGGTATTGGCGATGTCGCTGCAAAAAGATCCACCGGCGAAGCGAGGCGCAGGGACCGGTGGAAGAGGTCTCCGAGTATACTGACGTCATGATCTTTCTCGCCTTCGCATTGATCGCTGTGATTCCCACGGCGGCACAGACCGTCAAGCCGCCCAAGGGCTACCGGTTGCTGTTCAACGGAAAGACACTCGACGGGTGGGAAACGCGTGGTGACGGCAAATGGATGGTGCTCTCAGATGGAACGCTCGCAGGGCAGCGGGTGTGGGAACGGATGTTCCTGTCACCAGGCAAGACTCCGTTCAAGGACGACCGGTCGTACCGGCAATGGTTGGATAATCAGGCGTGGCTGTACACCAAGTCTGAGTTCGGCGACTTCAACCTGCACGTGGAGTTCTGGACCAAGACTGAAGGAAACAGCGGAATCTCGATTCGCGACACATCGCGCGCCGAGTTCGGTATTTCGAAGCCGCCGGACTTCAACAAGACCCCTTCGAAAATTGGCTATGAGATACAGATCAACAATCAGTATCCGGACCCCACGCCTACGGGCAGTGTCTACACGTTCAACAAAGCGCCGAAGGAGGCGATGAAGGAGAACGACTGGAACACGTTCGACATCGAGGCCCGCAACGGGATGATCCGCGTGAAGCTCAATGGCAAGCTGGTATCGGACATCCAGGCGGACCCGAAGAGGCCGTCGCGCGGCCCCATCGGTTTGCAACTGCACGACCAGTTCAGCATCGTGCAGTTCCGCAATATCTGGATCAAGGAATAGCGGCTTCAGTACTGCGAACTGGCATACGGCAGCGTGCCGGACGCCGGCTGCGGGTTACGCACGGGCGGATGGCCGAGCCGTTGTGTCTGAAGTTTGATGAGCCTGCGCCGCGCGTCTGAACAAGTATCAAGGCATTTCATCTCGTCGCGCTCCAGGCTGTTGATTGCGGCCGTATCCTTGGGGTGCATGGTAAGCATCGCGAACACCTGGCGCAACTCGGGGGTGACGCCCGTGCATCTCGCGTCAAGGGCGTCCCGGGTTCGGGCCATTTCCGCATTCATGATGGCAGGCGCCTGATTGCGGGCACAACGAACGCGCCAGCGGGCATTGACAATCCGGTTGACGAGGAGGGTCTCCATTGGGCCAACGGGGTTGTACTCCGCGAAGTAGGCATCGCGAACCTGGATGTAATTCCCTTCGCCCTGTACAGATCCGAGGATGGAGGGGGACAACGGCGTGCGATGGTTCTTGAGATCCTCGACGAGGCCGTTGATGGTGTTGGTGATTCGGGTATTCATTGTTCCAACTCGACTTTCTTGAGGTTTTGCGGCACCGGTTTGGCGGACCGCATCCGGCTATAGTGTCGGATGCTGTCAAGCGGCTGCACGTCAACTCCTCTCGCAAGCTGTTGCAATCACACAGAAAAATATTTTCATTTCGGCCGTGATCCATTTACCGGCCAATCGACAGGCGTATGGGTTGGGATGGTTAAGGCGGGTCTTTTCTTCCAGATGTGCTTGCCTGACCAGCCTACCTGGGGGTGGCCAAAGTACCAGGGCAGCCTGGGCACTGGCCAAGCGTCACCTCCTCCATCCTTTCTTTGGCCTTGCGCTCCGCGAAAGGCAGGTGAATATTGCCGCCATGTTGGCTCGACGGAGTGCAGTCCACCTGGACAAGAAAGTAGGCACAGGTTGGCCGGTAAATGATGATTACCGGCCAATGGCGTGCGCCTAACGCAGAGGGCGGGGACAAGGTGGCTACGGTGGAAACCCGAGTGGCGATAGTTGGCGTCGGTGGCAGATGCGGCAAGTTCGGGGCCACGGCGGAAGTGCTGCCGCGGGGCTGAGGGGGCGGTGAGCATTTCTGGGGCGAACTGGTAGGCGGTCCAGAGGGGGACCTTGTGGGTGTTGCTGTGGCCGAGGGTGAAGGCAGTGCGCGTGGCGAGTTGTTGATCTGGGGCGTTGCAGGCGGGGAGACCGAAGCGGTTGGGCTGGGCGCCGAGGGTTTCGATTGCGAGGAGGTGGGCGGCGAGGCGGCGGGGGGGGCGGTTATGATTCAGGAGCACCGCGGGGGTGGAAGCGGGCCGGTGGTTTTGGGAAATGTAGTCCGAGGCTGCCGGCGCGGGCGGGTTGGGAGAAACGGGTTCGCTCGGTGAGGAGGAAACCAAAGGCGGCGATGCAGAGAGTGGCGTGGTGGTGGAAGCCTCGCCAGTTGCGGCCTTCGAAATGGCCGAGGCCCAGTTCCCGTTTGAGCTCGTCGAAGTCGCGCTGAACGATCCAGCGGTGCTTGGCCATTTTCACGAGCGCGATGAGACTGGTTTTGGCGGGCATTGTGGACAACCAGTAGCGGGAGGGTTCGGATTCGCAGTCGGGCCATTCGATGAGCAACCATTCGGTGGAGCCGGGAGTGATGGAGACGCGCACCGCGGCGAAACGGGACCGGAACTCGTATGGCGTATCTTGTCGCCAGGCAACGATGCGGAAGGACTCTGGCGGGAGTTTCATGGCGATTTGCCTCACCTTACCGGTTGTGGCGGTGACGTTCACCATATAGGGGAGGCGGAGGTCGGTGAGGGCAGCGCGGAATTTGGCGTTTGCGCCAAAATCATCGGCGGCGAGGACGACGCCCTGTGGCACGCCAGATTCGCGAGCCGCGCGGATCTGGGCCAAGGCAATTTCCGGTTTGGTTTGAAATGGACCGTCTTGCGGGTGGTGGAGGGTCCACTGTTCGGGGAGAAACAGCCGGTAGGCGACGGGGAGGCTCGCGTTCCAGGTTGCCAACGAGAGGCTCACGGCCAATTGGCAGTTCGCTTTCTTGTCCAGCTCGGAGGAGAACTGGCGCGCGACACCGACGGAATGGCGGCCCTGTTTTGGAAAGGCTGTGTCTTCGACAATCCATGCCACCACGGGGCCGTTGCGCTGCATGTGGGGCAGCACCTGGTTGCGGACTTGTTCAAGGACCGCATCGTCGCTCCAGGGGGCCTGGGAGACGAAGTGATGCAAGGACTGGCGCATGCGTTGGACGGCGTCCGGTTGAAGAAGAGCGGCCATGGGTTCGATGCTCTTGCGTTCGCAGGGGAGCAACAAGCCTTTGCAGTAGTTCCTGAATGGCGCGTGCCGGTCGGCATGCCCAACGGCTGTGGCGAGGGTATCGAGGTAAGCCGCCAGGCGGCGGTCTCTTGGGCCGGAGGTCGACATCAGCCCCACAGCTCGTTGATGGGACCGTAGAGGTCGCGGTCGGAGAAGGGCACGTATTCGAAGCCGCGGCCGATGGGGTCGTCACGGCGGATGATGGTGTAGTCGATGCCGAGTGCGGAGTAAATGGTGGCTTCAATGTCTTCGGCGCGGATTTCGCGTTTGCGGGACCAGCCGGAGTCGATGATGGAATCGCCGAGGGCGCTGGTGGCGCCGATGACGCGACCACCCTGGACGCCTCCGCCGGCGAACATGGCGGCCTGCTGGACGTGATGGTCGCGGCCTTTGCCGGCGTTGATGTTGCCGGGGACGCGGCCGAATTCGCCATAGGCGACAATGAGGGTTTCGCTGAGCGAACCGTCATTGCGGAGATCCTCAATAAGAGTGCCGAGTGCTTTATCGAACTGCGGCATGACGACGAGGTGGGCGTTGCCGGTGGTGGAGTAGATGTTCTCGTGGTGGTCCCAATCGCCCTGGTTGATCTGGATGAATTTGACGCCGGCGCGGGCGCGGATCATGTTGCGGGCGGCGATGCAGGCGTTGCCGAAGCCGGTTGGGCCGTAGCGGTTGCGCTCGTTCTGGTCGAAGGTGAAGATGCGATCGACTTCGGGGTTGTACATGAGCTTGCGGGCGCCTTGCTGAAAGGCGAAGGTTTCCTGCACGTCGGGGCCGAGCTCAGCGGATGTTTTGAGATCGGCGTTCATGGATTCGAGGAGAGAGATGCGGGAGTTGAAGCGCGACTGGCCCGTGGGGTGAGTGCTGTTGGTGATGCCGCCGCCGCCGGGGCTCATATAGAAGGGACTGAAATCGGGGGCGAGGTAGCCGTTTCCCGGGCCGGTGGTGACGTTCAAGTGAACGAAAGCGGGCATGAGGGCATTGGCGTTTGTGGCGGCGGACTCCATGGCGATCACCGATCCGATGTGCGGGGCGATGCGCGAGCCGCTGAGGGTTGGATTGCGGCCGATTTGGATCCAGGTGCGGGCGGCATTGTGAACGAGTGCCCAGGCGCGGATGGAGCGCACCATGGTGAGGTGCTGCATCTGATCGGCGAGTTTGGGCATCATGCCTTGCGGCCAGCGGATGGGCCCGTAGGAGGTGGGCCGGAAAGCGGCCGGGGTCCAGGCGCCTTCCTTGAGGTCGAAGGTATCGACTTGGCTTGGGCCGCCGGACATGAGGACGAAGATAACCTGCTTGGCTGTGGCTTTGAGGGCAGGGGCCGCCTTGGCGATGGTTTCCATGGGGCGGGAGGGAAGGAGGAAGTAGCCGCCGATGGCGGACGCCGTGTGGCGGAAAAACATTCGCCGTCCGAGGGTGGGGCGCTTCCAGAATTGTGTGCCGGTGGTGGGATGGTTCTTCATGGTTGCCTCGCGCTTAGTAGCTGAAGAGGAACTCGGGCTTCTGGATGAGGGCCCAGGCGATGTCCTCGATTGCGGCGTTGCGAGCGGCGGTATCCTTAGCCGCGGCGAGAAGTGCGGCGGTGGTTTTGCGCTCGTTCTCAGTGGGCATGCGCGAGAGGAAGAGGAGATGGAGCTCGTCCACTGCTTCGTCATCGCTGGACATTTTGGAAACGGCGGTGAGGTTTGGTGATGAGGTGATTCGCGTGCGGTTGTTCACGAGGCTGTCGTTCATGAGGTACATGTGCTGGAGGAGCGACTGGCTGGAAGAACGCTGCTGCGAATCGCGATTGCCGCGCAGGAAGAAGTTGAGGAAAGTCGCCACTGCGCCGTTGCTGCGGGGTTCGGCGGGTTCGGGCAGTTGCATGGCCCAGTTGAGCGGCTGAGTGAATCCGGTGACGGTGTAGGAAGCGGTAACTCCGGTGGCCTTGACGACGGCGTCGTGGATTTCTTCGGCCATCATCCGGCGCGGGTAGTGGCGGCCGAAGGAGGTGATGTAGTCGTACTTCCATTCGCCTTCATAGCGGGTGCTGAGCTGATAGGTGGTGGATTGCGTGATGGTGCGGAGGAAGCCGCGGAGGTTGTAATCGTAGGACTTGAGGAACGCGGCGAGTTGTTCGAGCAACTCGGGGTGGGAGGCTTGCAGAGTCCAGGGTTCGGCGGGCGGATTTTTTGGATCGAGCCGGGCGGGGTCGAGACTGTCGACAGGCTCGGCAAGGGCCAGGTTGAACATCTCCTTCCAAAGGCGGTTGGCGAAGTTGCGGGCGAACATGGGGTCCTGGACCATCATTTCCGCGAAAGCAATGCGCCATGCGCCGTCCTTGGGAGCAGATGCGGTGTCGATGTATTCGGGAGTGAGATTGCGGATGCCGGCGACGGGATCGCGATTGGGACGGTTGCCCCAGTTGGTGTTGAGGTCGTAGGTGCCGCTTGTGCGGTCGTTCACATCGTAGCTGCGGTAGTACTTGTCAGTGGAGGGGACGTTGCGCTGGGGCATGTTGAGGCGGCTGAAGAAGGCCGCCATGCGCCATGCTTCGTAGCGGGTCTTTTTGGAGGCCCAGAGGTTGACCTGTTCGAGGTGGCCGCGGCCGTTGTGGCAGAGGAGGCAATCCATTTCGCCGAGGCCGAGGAAGGTGGAGGCCGTCATGGACAGCATGGTGTCATAGGTGTCCTGGATGGGGCCCATGGAAGTTTTCGAGGCGATGGGGTAATTGGCCGCGGCGGCGTAGTCCTGATCGAAGTGATTGCCGAAGCCGGTGACGAGGTCGTAGGCGAAGGTCTTGAGGGATTTGTCGGATTTGAGCGCGTCGCGCATGTAGACGTAGTAGGCGTTGCGGCCGGCCAACTGGCGATCGAAGTTAGACGGGAAGGAATTGTTTTTGAGGAGATCGCCGAACCACATGGTCCACTTGTCGATGAACTCGTCGCTGGCGAGGAGTTTTTCGATGACCTGGTCGCGCTTGCCGGGATCTTCGCTGGCGAGGAAAGCGCGAATATCGGCGGGCGAGGGGATGCGGCCGGTGAGGTCGAGGGTGACACGGCGGAGGAATTCTTCGTCGGTGGAGATGGGGGCGGCGTCGATGCCGCGCTCTTCCAGTTGGGTGAAGACGTACTCGTCGATGAGATTGCGGCGGGGGGCGGCGGAGGGTTGCAGGTTGCGGAGGGAGCCTTTGGCGGCACGGGTGGTGAATTTGGTGGTGGTGTCAAAGGCCTGACGGTGGGCGCGCAACTGGCGCGTGAGGAGTTCGTCAGGGTTTCGCTGGAAGGTACATTCGGGCACACTGGGGGACTGGGCAAACGCACTCATGGCGCAGAGGAGGCAGGCCGCACTTCGCATAGGATGAATCCACCCATTATATCGAACCGCTACAATGGAATGTTCTCCCACACTCGGAAGCCGGCCAGGGGGCCGGCTGCGGACGTGGGCGTCCGCCCTACAAGAAATGCTCAGCAAGATCACTGTCCACGGAGCGCGCCAGCACAATCTGAAGAACATTGACGTAGAGATTCCGCGCAACAGCTTTACTGTAATCACGGGGCTGAGCGGGTCAGGCAAGAGTTCGCTGGCGTTTGACACGATATACGCGGAGGGGCAGCGGCGGTATGTGGAGACGCTGTCGCCGTATGCGCGGCAGTTTCTCGATCAGATGGAACGGCCGGAAGTGGATTCGATTGACGGGCTGAGTCCGGCGATTTCGATTGAGCAGAAGACGACGTCGCGGAGTCCGCGGTCGACGGTGGGGACCATCACGGAGATTTACGATTATCTGCGCGTCCTGTATTCGTCAATCGGGACGGCGTATTGCCCGAAGTGCAATATACCGATCACGCAGCAGAGCACGCAGCAGATTCTGGATCATATCGTGACGCTGCGCCAGGATGAGCGGATCATGGTTCTGGCGCCGGTGGTGCGCGGGCGCAAGGGCGAATACAAAAAAGACATGGAGAAGTACGCGAAACAGGGGTTTCTGCGGGCACGGATTGATGGGGTGCTGCGGTCGCTGGATGAGGACATACCGCTGGACAAGCGGAAGAATCACACGATTGAAGTTGTTGTCGACCGGCTGCTGGTGAAGCCGGGAATCGAGAAGCGGCTGGAGGCGTCGGTGGAGACGGCCACGAAGCTGGCGAACGGGATTGTGTTGATTGCGGTAGTGAATGGCGAGGAGCGGTTGTATTCGCAAAAGCTGGCCTGTCCGGAATGCGGCGAGAGCGTGCCAGTGTTGGAGCCGCGGTCGTTTTCGTTCAACAGCCCATATGGGGCGTGCGAGACCTGTCACGGACTGGGGAGCCAGTACTCGTTTGAGGCCGCGAAAGTAATCGCTGATGGGGCGAAGCCGCTGCTGGATGGAGGGCTGAGCGCGGGGTCATCATCGAGCGTCATGCTGCACCATTTGAACGATGCCTCCAAGCGTCTGAAAGTGCCGATTCACAAGCCTTTCGACGAATTGCCGGAGAAGACGAAGAAACTGCTGCTGGAAGGCGGGAATGGGTTTCCGGGTGTGTTGAGTATCCTCCAGCAGATCTACGATGAGTCGCCGAGTGAGGAATACAAACAGTGGTTGTTTGACTTGATGACTCCGTCATCGTGCCCGGTGTGCAAGGGATCGAGGCTGAAGCCGTCGAGCCTGTCGGTGCGGGTGAAGGCAGTGACGATTGCCGATTTCACGGCTACGCCGGTAGCGCGGTTGTTGCCGTTGGTGGATGGGTGGGAACTTACCGAGCGCGAGCGGCAGATTGCGGGGCGGGTGTTGGAGGAGATCCGGCAGCGGCTGCAATTTCTGTCGGCGGTGGGGCTGGACTACTTGAGCCTGAGCCGGTCGGCGGCGACGCTGTCGGGCGGGGAAGCGCAGCGGATCCGGCTGGCGACGCAGATTGGCACGCGGCTGCGCGGGGTATTGTATGTACTCGATGAGCCGTCGATTGGGCTGCATCCACGGGATAACGAGAAGCTGCTGGACACGCTGTCGCGGTTGCGGGATTTGGGCAATACGGTGCTGGTTGTCGAGCATGATGCGGAGACGATTGAGCGCGCGGATTACGTAATTGATCTGGGTCCCGGCGCGGGGCGGCTGGGCGGGGAGATGGTGGCGCACGGGACGCCGAAGGAGATCGAGGCGAATGCGCGATCACTGACGGGAGCCTATTTGTCGGGGCGCGCGCGGATTGAGGTTCCGGAGGTGCGGCGGCCAGGGAACGGGAATTTGCTGGCGGTGCGCGGGGCGCGCGAACACAATCTGAAAAACATCGACGTGGAGATTCCGTTGGGGACGCTGGTGGTGGTGACTGGCGTTTCGGGCAGCGGGAAATCGACGCTGGTAAACGATATTTTGTACAGGGCGATTGCGAAGGAAGTTTACGGGTCGAAGGCGAATCCCGGGGAGCATGAGAGCATTACCGGGCTGGAGCTTATCGACAAGGTCGTGGAGATTGATCAGGCGGCGATTGGGCGGACGCCGCGGTCGAATCCGGCGACGTATACGGGGGTGTTTACTCCGGTGCGGGACCTGTTTGCGATGCTTCCTGAGGCGCGCGAGCGGGGGTATAAGCCGGGCCGGTTCAGCTTCAACGTGAAGGGCGGCCGGTGTGAGGCTTGTCAAGGCGACGGCTTGAAGCGAATCGAGATGAATTTTCTTCCCGACGTTTACGTGACTTGTGATGTTTGCCGCGGGCGGAGGTACAACCAGGAGACGCTGCAGGTGCGGTACAAGGGGAAGTCGATTGCGGATCTGCTGGAGGCGACGATTGAAGACGCGCTGGCGACATTGGAAAATATCCCGCAAATCAAGCAGAAATTGCAGACTTTGGTGGATGTCGGGCTGGGGTATGTGCACCTGGGGCAATCGTCGACGACATTGTCGGGAGGCGAGGCGCAGCGGATCAAACTGGCGCGGGAATTGAGCAAGCGGCAGACGGGGCGGACGCTGTACATATTAGATGAACCGACGACCGGGCTGCATTTTGACGATGTACGTAAACTGCTGGATGTGCTGCAACGCCTGGTGGATTTAGGCAATACTGTTGTCATCATCGAGCATCAGCTCGATGTGATCCGGGCGGCTGACTGGATTGTGGATCTGGGGCCGGAGGGCGGGGAGCGGGGAGGCCAACTGGTGGCCTGCGGCCCGCCGGAAGCGGTGATGAAGGTGAAGAAGAGCTTCACGGGGCAGGCCTTGTTGAAGGCCGTGCAACAGGAAGGGAAACGCAAGCTTGCCTAGTAAGTACCGGCAAACGCCACTGAGTTTCGAGAAATTGAGCACGGTTCCGATTGCCGATCGCGGCGGCAAGGTGACAATCGCGCACATGGCGAAGCCGTATGCAAAGGGCAGCGGTGTGGGCGGGTGGCTGGCGTCTTTGCCGGACATTCTGGCGGCGCCGTCGTTTGCGAAGGTAGTGGACGCGGTGTGGCAGGCCCGGGAGCGGCAACGGGCGTTGATTTGGGGGATTGGCGGGCACGTGATCAAGTGCGGGTTGGCGCCGGTGCTGCTGGATCTGATGCGGCGAGGTTTTGTGACTGCCTTCGCGATGAACGGCGCGTCGTCGATTCATGATTTTGAGATCGGGATTGCGGGCCAGACGAGCGAGGACGTGGAGGCGGTGCTGCCGGACGGGCGGTTTGGCGCGGCGGAGGAGACAGGCCGCGAGATGAACGCGGCGATTGTGGAGGGCGTGGCACTGGGGTTGGGGATGGGCGAGGCGTTGGGAGCGCGGCTGGAGCGTGTGGCGTTGGCGGAGTTCGCGGAGTACTCGATTGTGCTGTCGGCATGGCGCGCGGCGGTTCCGGTGACGGTGCATGTAGCAGTGGGGACGGACACGCCGCACACGCATCCAGCGGCGGAGGGGAGCGCGATAGGGGCGGCGACGCATCGCGATTTCCAACTGTTTTGTGCGGTGGTGAAAGAGCTCCACGAGGGCGGGGTGTATTTGAATGTCGGGTCGGCGGTGGTGTTGCCGGAGGTGTTTTTGAAGGCAGTGTCGGTGGTGCGCAACCTGGGGAATCCGCTGGGGCGGTTTACGACGGTGAATTTCGATTTTCTCCAGCATTACCGGCCGAAAGTGAATGTGGTGGAACGCCCGCACAGTCAGCGGGAAGGGAAGGGCTATGCGATTACAGGGCATCATGAACTGATGATTCCGCTCCTGGCTGCCGCGCTGATTGAACGGGATTCCTGATGCACGAGCCAGAACCTCAGTCCAATCCGGGAGAATCGCCGCCGCTGCCAATGGTGCCGGAGCCGCGTCTGCCGGAGAGCGAGCCGGAACTGCCGAAGGCGCTGCGGTATCCGTTTTGGAACTACGAAGACGTGGGATTGTTTTTCGGGATGGGGCTGCCATCGCTGGTGTTGTCAGTGGTGGTGATGGAAGGGATTTCGCTGCTGCTGCCGCAGAAACCGTCGCAGCCGGTGTACTTTTTGTTGGCGCAGATGGTGGGCTACGTCATGTGGTTCGCTTCGCTGGTGTTGCTGCTGCGAGTGCGCTACGATGCGCCGTTTTTGTCGTCGCTGGCGTGGGTGATTCCAAAGCAGGGGTTTTGGCGGTTTGTGTTGCAGGGTCCGATGCTCGCCTTCGCGGTGGGTTTTTTGCTGACGGTGTTGCGGACTCCGGCGATCGAAATGCCTTTTGAAAAAATGCTGCAGGACCGGTATACGCTGATGCTGACGGGGGTGTTTGGCGTGACGATCGGGCCGTTTTGCGAGGAACTGGCGTTCCGCGGATTTTTGATGCCGGTGCTGGTGCGGTCTTTGGGGGTGTGGCCGGGGATCATTGTCGCGGCGCTGCCGTTTTCGTTGTTGCACGGGCCGCAATACGCCTGGTCGTGGCGGCATTTGTTGGTTTTGACGCTGGTGGGCACGGCGTTCGGACGGGTCCGGTATATCACGGGATCAACGGCGGCGGCAGCGCTTACGCACGCATCCTATAACCTCACATTGTTCAGCGCACTCATTGCGCAGGGAGCCCTTTTTTAAGCATGGTTGAAACGATTCAATGGACGAACGAGGGAGTGGTGATGATCGACCAGACGAAACTTCCTCATGTGGTGACGTATGTTACGTGCAGGGACTACAAGGAAGTGGCGGAGGCCATACGAAGCATGGTGATCCGCGGGGCTCCTGCGATTGGCGTGGCGGCGTCGATGGGGGTGGCGATCGGGTTCGCGCACTTTGACGGCGGCGATTTCCGCGCGCACTTGGACACGGTGTGCGAGACGCTGGCGCGGACGCGGCCGACGGCGGTGAATCTGTTCTGGGCGATCGACCGGATGAAGAAGCTGGCGATAGGGATGGAGGGGCGTCCACTGGCGGAGGTGCAGGCCGCGCTGGTGGCGGAGGCGCAGCGGGTTTACGAGGAAGACATTGCGATCAACCGTCAGATTGGGGCGCATGGCGGGCCGCTGGTTCCGGACGGCAAGCACGTGCTGACGCACTGCAATGCGGGCGCGCTGGCGACGGCGGGCTATGGGACGGCGCTGGGGGTGATCCGGGCGGCGGTGGAGGCAGGGAAGAAGATCGCCGTGTTTGCCGATGAGACGCGCCCGTTTTTGCAGGGCGCGCGGTTGACGGCGTGGGAACTGCAGCAGGACGGGATTGAGACCACGCTCATTACGGACAACATGGCGGGTCACTTCTTGAAGGCCGGTAAGATTGGGTGCGTGGTGGTGGGTGCGGACCGCATTGCGCGCAATGGGGATGTCGCGAACAAGATTGGCACGTACTCGGTGGCGGTGCTGGCGAAGGAGAATGGCGTGCCGTTTTACGTGGCGGCGCCGATATCGACGCTGGATTTGACGCTGGCGAGCGGGGACCTGATTCCGATTGAGGAACGCGCGGGGGCCGAGGTGACGCATCTGTTCGGGGTACACGTGGCGCCGGAGGGGATTGGGGTGGCGAATCCTGCGTTTGATGTGACGCCAAACCGGTATGTGACCGGGATTATCACGGAGAAGGGTGTGGCGCGGGCGCCGTACGAGGTGTCGCTGGCGGGGTTAGCGGGAGAGTAGCTCAGATGAACCCCACATGACCGACCCGTTGGATCGGTCGCGCGCGAAGGACAAGATGGAGTACGTGACAGGGTCGAGTGCAGAGCCGGCCTGGGGCGTGGCTGGTTTCACGCAAAGACGCCACGGAAGACGCTAAAGATGACGGTTTTGAGCTCGGCGCGACCATCCGTGGTGTTGTGCGTGTTTTCGGAGCAATGTGCGGGGGCGGAGGTGACGCATCTGTTCGGGGTGCACGTGGCGCCGGAGGGGATCGGGTGGCGAATCCTGTGTTCGCCTCAAGTGATACACTATGATGTCAGGGATGATGTTCAAATGAATCACCGTACCACACGCCGTACTACTCTAACCCTTCCGACGGGAAGCCTCGATCTGGCGGAACGGATCGCGCGACGCCGGCACCTGAATCTCAGCGCCATCGTCGGTGAAGCGCTGGAACGTGGACTGCGTGAGGAGGAGCAGAACCTGAGAAGTGATGCGATCCTGCGGTCCTACAGGAAGGCGTTCGCCGGTTTCAGCCCTGAGGAACTGCTGTTGTTGGACGGAATTCTCGTGGAGGAAACGGTTGAGCCTCGGGCGCCGGGGGAGGGGAATCGTAGAGGGCGCAAATGAGTGATAGCCGTTGGGGGCCATTTCTGTTTGACACCAGCGCCGAAAGTTGGTTCGCGCGAACGGATGATCCGAGGGCACTGAAGTGGTGGAGAGCGTATTTAGGCCGGAATGCGGTCTCCATTTCGGCGGTTACGGTTCTGGAGAGGGTTCGAGGGTACGCGAGGCTGTGGCGCACGGCGGATTCCGGGCGGCGGGAGTTGATCGAATCGGCACGAGTAGCGTATCTGCAATCAGTTGGCAAAGTCCTGCCCATCGACGCCGCAACAGCGCTTGTGGCGGGCGAGATTCTCGCCCTTGTGGCGGAACCACCAACGCCGCCGAAGCGCTCGCACCGGGTGGCGGAGTCGCGATCCGAGCGGTTGGCGCGGTGGCGATTCGACGGCATCATAGCAGCAACGGCCATGGTTGCCGGAATGACACTGATACACAACAATCCTGGCGACTTCGAGGCGATTCGCGGAGGAGTCGAGAGGAATCCGGAGAGGTTTCCCGGGGTGGGGCCATTGAATCTGATGCGGTGCGGCGCGATCGTGGTCTGACGAGCCCCCTTGACACCCACTCGCGGGCTTGGTAAACAATGGCAACCTGGGGGATGAGGTCCGATTCGAGAGCCGAGGGTGCCTATGGAAATTCTTGAACCCATCCGTTCTGTTTTGAAGCACAAGGGGGGAAAGGTGTACGCCTTGCCGCCGAGTGCAACTGTCTACTCCGCCATCGAATTGATGGCACAAAAGAGCGCCGGCGCCCTGCTGGTGATGAATGGGGAGACTCTGGTAGGGATTGTATCCGAGCGCGACTACACGCGGAAGGTGATTTTGCAGGGGAAATCGTCGAAGGAGACGCAGATCCGGGAGATCATGTCGAGTCCAGTGGTGACGATGACGCCGTCGGACACGGTAGGGGACGCGATGGAGCTGATGACGGAGCGGCGAATCCGGCACTTGCCGATCGTGGAGACGGGGTATGTGGTGGGGGTGGTGTCGATTGGAGACCTGGTGAAATGGATTGTCGGGCATCATGAAGACACGATTCACGCGTTGCACAATTACATTGCGGGGGCGTACCCACGTTAGGGTGGAGGCTAGGGGTGAGGAGGGGGGATTCGATGGGAATCTCTCCTCGCAACCTATTGTTCTATAGAGAGTTAGCAACTTTTCTGGAAAAAGAACGGGGCAGATGTTGCGAAAGTGTTTTTGGGATGGTAGTCTACAAGAGTCGGTCGGTTGAAGGCGCAGGCGCAAAGCAGGGAGCAGAACGCGAAAGCGGGAAGCCGCGCAGTGCGAGGGAGCGCAAAACAGCCAGTCGCAGGGCAGTCCGGTGAGAGCAGTAAAAGTGCCGGATGGGACGAAAAAGTTCGAAAGCCTCTTGCGCGCGGCAGAAAAGTTCGATAGACTGGCAAATGGCTGTAGAGAACAGCCAAGCGAGTGTAGCAAGTTGGAGTCGTTCCCGCCCCGCAGTAAAAGCAGCAGGAGCCCTCAGTTGAAGCCGGCAGCCGGGTAGTGTTGGTTGCCCGCTACCTCCGAACAAGTTCTTTCGAGATTCCAAGTTCTCGAGTATCTGGGATAAGCCGTAGTAGCAATATTGTGCGATCCTGCATACTCAACGGGTTTCGAGGCCTTCCTTGTATCGATCTTCGCGAGATCGTCGGTATTGAGGAACAGATCATTGACAATCTGGTTGGACGATTAAACATTCAATTTCGTCAATTGAAGAGTTCTAAGCTGAGACGATAGAGCTGGTCTCCGGTCTTGAAAAGGATCCGGAAGATTGGCAAATACTCAAACGGTTCAAACGAGAGTTTGATCCCGGCTCAGAATCAACGTTGGCGGCGCGCCTAACACATGCAAGTCGAACGAGAAAGTGGAGCAATCCATGAGTAAAGTGGCGTACGGGTGAGTAACACGTGGGTAATCTACCTTTTGATGGGGAATAACGCTGGGAAACCGGGGCTAATACCGCATAAGCCCGAAAGGGGAAAGTCGAAAGACGTCGAAAGAGGAGCCCGCGGCTGATTAGCTAGTTGGTGGGGTAAAGGCTCACCAAGGCAAAGATCGGTAGCCGGCCTGAGAGGGCACACGGCCACACTGGCACTGAAACACGGGCCAGACTCCTACGGGAGGCAGCAGTGGGGAATCTTGCACAATGGGGGAAACCCTGATGCAGCGACGCCGCGTGAGCGATGAAGCCCTT
>JACQZR010000206.1 GCA_016213775.1 Acidobacteriota bacterium | reverse complement strand
GATAAACCGCTGCGTTCAACCGCCGGATGCGGAAAACCGCACGTCCGGTGGTGTGGGAGGGTGACGGGGCACAAACCCCGTCACTCGACCCGATCAAGACGCAGAAAGTGCAGGCTTCGAACAGCCGCGCCGACCGGAGCGGGAGCAACATTGGCATCGCCGCTCCGGGGTGCTGTATTTGCGAGGTACGGCGGTATGAAGATGTCAAAGAACCTACATCCATTGTATCAGCGCGTTCCAAACAGGAATGAGTGAAGTGATTGATAGTAAAGACAGATATTGGTTGTGACCGGTATTTCGGAGGTCAGATGCGCACTGAGGCGATCTCGTCTTCCAGACGTTGACGGTCCTTATCGAGCTGAGTGAGGGTGGCCTGGACTTTGTCGCGAAGGGCTGTATCAGCGGGACGGAGCGGTCCCTTTTGAGCCACCTGAGTGAAGAGACGGAGGCTCTGGCGGTAGGAGTCGGCGATGTCCTTCCAACGGATCACCTTCTCTTTTGGCTGGAGTTTGGTGAGGGCCGCCGAGGCGGCTTCGGCTTTTCGAATCCAGGCCCAGGCGAGACCACGGAGATTCTCGATATTGTCGGGGTCGGCCTTGAGAAGTCGGCCGAAGACCTGAACGGATTCATCTGCTCCGGACGCGGCCGACGTGTGATCGCCGAGCTTGGAGTGCATCTCGCTGATCTTCAAGTTGGCGACACCGAGGGTGTGCATTGCCACTGCATTGGTGGAATCCTTGGCGGCCCACTCGGACGCGATGGTCTTCAGTTGACGGTAGTTGTTGAGGGCTTCGGTTGGGTTTCCAGCGGCAGCGTGGAGGTTTCCGAAGCGTTCAAATACCAGGGCGAGGTCGCGGCGCGCGATGAGGTTGCTGGGGTCCTTTTCGGCGAGTGTACGGAACATTTCGAGGGCACGGCGGTAGCCTTGCAGGGCGGCGGGCGGCGGAGCGGAATCGGCGAGACGCATTTCAATGAAAGCGAGGTCGCGAGCGGCCTGGGCGTTCTTTGGATCATTGACCGCCAGCTCGCGGCGGATGGAGAGGGCGGTACGGAAATGCTCCTGAGCGGCTGGATCGTTGCGGGCGAGGAGCACGCGGCCGAGGTCTTCCTCAATGATAGAAATCTCGCGCTGTTGTTGGACGTTGGGCTTGGTGGCGATACGACGGTATTCGGAAAGGGCACGCTGATAGTTCTGCTGGGCACCTGCCAAGTCACCAGTCCGTTCGAGAACGGCGGCGACGCGGGAATGGGCGACGGCGACGTTACGCAGCGTGTCGGGCTTTGCGGAGTCGGCCAGTTCCTCGCTGAGGCGAAGGGAGCCGGTGCTGAGCTCCTTGGCTTTGGCGATGTCGCCCGAAGCGGCGAATAGAGCGGCGAGTTCCTGATGGCTGCGAACGAGGAGAGTCTTGACCCGGCGATTGGACGGATTCTGACGGGCGAGATCCTCGAGAACGGAGTGGCCCTTACTGTATTGTTCGAGGGCCTCTTTGCCGGAGCCGTTCGTGACGAGGATGTCACCCATGGCGATCCGGGTGGCGGCGAGCTCCGCTTTGAGAGGAGCGTCGGATGGATACTGTTTGAGGATGTCCTGGCGGAGGGAGAGGGCCTTGGAGTAACTGGCCATTGCAGCGGCGGTATCCCCAAGATTGGCTACGCTGGGATTTCCCTGCAAATCGCCCACACGCTGATAGGCGGTGGCGAGCTCCTTTTGCAGGTTTTCATCACCTGCGGCATCGCGAGAGAGATTGTTGAGGTACTCAATTGCCTTCTGGACGATCAACTGGCGGGCTTGCGTGGTGCCGGGGAGGGGCGCCATTGCATCGTGAACTTCGAATAGAAACGAGTTGGCGATGCTACGCACCTCATCAAAGCGACGCTGCGCTTTGAGGCGCTCGCCGCGCGCGTGAAAGGCCTGGTAACTGGCGAAGGCAACTCCGCAAACCAACAGGAAGATGACCATGGCGCCGACGAGGACCGAGCGCTTATTGCGGCGATAGAATTTCGCGGCGTGGTAGGGCATGGTCTGAGGGCGGGCGTTGACTGGCTGGTCTTCGAGGTGATTGCGAACATCGTGGGCGAGCTGTTCGACGGTGGTGTAGCGTTTGGCTGGGTCTTTGGCGAGGGCACGGGCGGCAATGGCGTCGAGGTCACCGAGCAGCTTGCGATTTAGCGTGTCGGCCGATGCGGCCCGAGCCTCACTGATGGATTGGGGTGTGCGAACCACGGAAACTGTGCCGTCGATGTTCTCCTCTTCGGCGATGCGATAGACGGCTTTGCTTGGAGGCTCGGGCTCGTCGGAAAGGAGCATTTGCAGAATTGCGGCGCGGTTTCTGTATGCGAAGGGATGATGTCCGGTGAGCAACTGATAGAGCACGACGCCGAGTTGATAGACGTCGGTGGAGGTGGTGACGGGGTCACCTTTGACCTGTTCGGGGCTGGCGTATTCCGGTGTGAGGAGGCGCAGGGCAGTTGCGGTCTTGTCGAGCGTCTGCGTGGATGACTGCGTGGAGACGAGTTTCGCGATGCCGAAATCGAGGAGCTTGACGGTGCCATCCTTCTTGACGAGGATGTTGCCGGGTTTGAGGTCGCGGTGGATGATCAGGTTCTGGTGAGCATGCTGGACGGCGCTGCAGACGGTGAGGAAAAGGCGGAGCCGCGCCGTGACGTCGAGGTGGAGCTCGTCGCAATAGCTGTCGATGGCTTGACCTTCGACATATTCCATGACCAAGTAGGGAAGGCCTTCCGGTGTTGCGCCGCCGTCAAGGAGAAGGGCGATGTTGGGATGGTCGAGGTTGGCGAGGATCTGGCGCTCTCGACGGAAACGTTCGAGGACGGTGGCGTTCTCGCGGTCACGGAGGACGATTTTGATCGCGACCTGTTTACGGTATTGATCGTCGGCGCGGGAGCCGAGGTAGACGGCGCCCATGCCGCCGCGGCCGAGCTCGCGGATGATTTCGTACTGACCGATGCGGTTTGGTGGGGGCGCGTCGGCCATCTCGAGGAGTTTGCTGACGGGATCGACTGGGGACTTGTCGAGGAAGGAGGTCTCGGCGGTGTCGGACTGAAGGAGAGTTTCCACTTCGCCGCGGAGTTGATCGTCGCCAATGCAGGATTGGGCGAGATAGGCAGGGCGGTGCGCGGGAGGCAGCTCGAGTGCCTTCTGGAAGATTGCCTTGACGTGTTGGTAGCGCTCCGGTGTCATCCGATGGTGAGGCCCCGCATCCTTTATAGTATGCGTGAATTGTGGAGGCGTAGCGGTTTCACACGGAGGGGTCTGGGGAAGAATGTTCGATTTGGCATCGACTGGGGTACGAAATGGCTGGCCTGGAAAGGCCAGCCGCGGCCAGGATTGGCCGCCCCACAAGACGGCTGAATGTCCAAACTCCAGCGAGAGGTTGTGACACAGTAGTACTAGGCAGTTGGTGTTGCTGTACGGAGTGCCGGCTTAGCCTTCGTGGTTACTATTCCGCTTACGCGCGGGACCGTGCTGCCTATGCTTCTCTTGTTGCGTTCGCAACTGCCTTCACCTATTAAGGCGAGAAAAGGGAAGGAAACGTATCAACGAACTTCAGCTAATTGCGAATGGAGAAAAGCGCGGGCGGCGCGCCATTCGCGTTCCACCGTGGCGGTGGAGATGCCGATGACCTCGGCTACCTCCTCAGTAGTGAGGCCGCCGAAAAAGCGGAGCTCGACGATGCGGCTTTGGCGGGCGTCGAGACGCTCGAGCTCTTTGAGAGCATCGTCGAGGGCGACCAAAGTAACCTCTTTCTGAGGGAAGTAATTGATGATATCGTCGAGGGCGATCTTGCTGGCGTCGCCTCCGCGCTTTTGTGCGTGGTGGGAGCGGGCGTGTTCGACGAGTATGCGGCGCATTAGCTGCGCGGCGACTCCAAAGAAATGGGCGCGGTTCTTCCAATCGATGCGGGTCTGGTCGACTAACTGGAGATAGGCTTCGTGGACGAGGGCTGTCGCCTGGAGGGTGTGATCGGCGCGCTCGCGGCGCATGTAGGAAGCAGCGATGCGGCGGAGTTCGTTGTAGACGAGCGGTAGGAGCTCGTCGGCGGCGCCGCGTTTGCCGTTCTGCAAATCGGAGAGCAACTGCGTGACGGCGTGCTTGGGATCTGCGCTAGCCACGATTGTCCTTTCCCGCCTGAGCGTGCCGCCAAGTTAGATTCGTGGTAGGGACGGGCAGATTCGAACTGCCGACCTGTCGCTTAGGAGGCGACCGCTCTATCCATCTGAGCTACGTCCCCGCTACCAATGACATTCTACCAGCGCTTTAGTCCTTTGCGTCCGATGTCTTTGCGGTATTGCATTCCATCGAAGGAAATTTGTTCGACGGCGCGGTAGGTGTTGGCGATTGCGGAGTGGAGAGAATCTCCGGAGGAGGTGACTCCGAGGACGCGGCCTCCACTGGTGGCGATGGCGTGACCGGCGGCTCGGGTACCTGCCTGGAACACCGTTGCGCCTGTGGCTTCCGCTTGTGCGAGACCATGGATGGCGTCGCCGGTGCGGGGCTTACCAGGATAGCCGTGCGCGGCCATGACTACGCAAACGGAAGGGTGCGATTTCCAGGTAAGTTCGGCGCCCGCGACGTTGTGGTTGGCGGCGCGGAGGAGGGCGTCAGCGAAACCGTCCTGGATGCGATGCAGGAGGGTTTGGGTTTCGGGGTCGCCGAGGCGGACGTTGAATTCGAGAACCTTGATGGCAGCAGGAGTGATCATAAGGCCGGCGTAGAGGAAGCCGACGAAGGGTGTGCCGGCGGCGCGCATGTAGTCAAGCGTAGGTTGGATGACGGCGACCATTGCGTGCTGCATTTGCGCAGGGGTAAGAACGCGACCATCGGAGTAAGAGCCCATGCCTCCTGTGTTGGGGCCCCTGTCGTCGTCGTAAATGGTCTTGTGATCCTGCGAGGCGTCGAGTGGGATGGCGGAGGCGCCGTCGCAGAGAGCGATGAAACTTGCTTCTTCGCCGGTGAGGAACTCTTCTATGACGATGCGAGGGCCAAGTGCGGAGTGAATTGCGGCGAGGGCGTCCTCGGCTTCGGCGGCGTTGTTGGCGATGATGACGCCTTTTCCCGCGGCGAGGCCGTCCGCTTTGAGGACTACGGGGAAGTGGAATTCGTGGAAGGCGGCGCGGGCTTCTTCGATGGTGTTTGCGATGCGGTAGGCGGCGGTGGGGATTCCGGCTTCTACCATTACCTTCTTGGAGAAGACTTTGCTGGCTTCGAGTTGAGCGGCGGCTTGTGAGGGGCCGAGAATCTTGAGGTCCGCGGCGAGGAACGCATCGGCAACTCCTGCAACGAGGGGGGCTTCGGGCCCGACGATGGTGAGGTCTGCGTTGACTGACCGGGCGGCGGCAAGGTAGCCGGCGGGAGTGGGATCAGAGGGGATGCAGGTTGCGACGCGAGCGATGCCGGGATTGCCGGGTGTGGAGAAGACTTCGACTCCGGGTTCCAGGGCGAGGCGCCAGGCGATGGCGTGCTCGCGGCCGCCCGAGCCGATGACCAGTGCTTTCAAGGGTGGACCTTTCTGTGGGGGCTGTGGGTTGGGTGCATAGGCATTGTTACGGAATAACCTTGTCGATGCAGTGGACCGGTTGCTGAGAAGCTGCGAAAGAACAGGGCCATCGATGAACCCCTCACGAGCGGCCTTTGGCCCGGTCGCCCGGATGGACAAAAATGGGTGTCAATACGAACGCGGAGTTTCACGCAAAAACGCAAAGGAGGACGCAAAATCGCAAATAGGGCGGAGTCTGGCGTGGTGGGTTTTGGTTGGGCATCAACGGGGGGGGAGAATTCTCGGAGCGACAGTGATAAACGCTGATGGGAAAGAAAAGGCCTTTCGGTGTTCATCCGCGTTCACCTGCGGCTAAGATCGAATTCTTCAAACGCTCTGACGGGCGCGGCTCAGAAACGGGTTCCGAGCCGTGACGGACAGGGAGTGGTTTGACATGTTCGTTGCTTGACAATGCCATAAGTCCGGTAAACTTGAAGGATACCCCAAGGCTTGCACGCTTGGCTGTTATGTCGAATCTGGGACGCAGCATTAAATACGATGTGATTGTTGTTGGCGCCGGCCATGCCGGGTGCGAGGCGGCTCGGGCGTGTGCACGGATGGGGCTGCGGACGGCGATGATCACGATGAACATCGACCTGATTGCACAGATGTCGTGCAACCCTGCGATCGGGGGGATAGCGAAAGGGCACCTGGTGAGGGAAGTGGATGCGCTCGGCGGGGTGATGGGGGAGGTGGCCGATGCGGTGGGGATTCAGTTTCGGCTGCTGAATACGAGCCGGGGTCCGGCGGTATGGTCGCCACGGGCGCAGTGCGATAAGAAGCAGTACCGGGTGCGGATGCGCGAGGTTTTAGAAAAAGAGAAAAACCTCCGAATATTGCAGGCGGAAGTGGCCGGTCTGTGGTTGGACGGGGATGGCGGGGAGAGGCGGCGAGTGCTTGGGGTGCAGCTTCGGGATGGGCGCGAGGTAGGGGCGCGGGCGGTGATCGTGACGACCGGGACGTTTTTGAACGGCCTGGCGCACGTCGGGGAGAGTAAGTATAGCTGCGGGCGGAATGGCGAGGCACCGTCCCAGTTGTTGGGTGACGTGCTTCGGTCGCTGGGGATGCAGTGGACGCGATTAAAGACTGGGACGCCACCGCGGCTCGATGGACGCACAATCGATTGGAGTAGGTTTGAGCCACAGGATGGGGATAAGGATCCGACGCCGTTCTCCTTTTTAACTACAAAAATAGTATCACCGCAAATCCAATGTTTTATTGGATATACGACGGAGGAGACCCACCGGATTCTGCGGGAGAGCGTGGCGCGGTCGCCGTTGTATAGTGGGCAGATTGAGGGGATTGGGCCGCGGTATTGCCCGTCCATAGAGGACAAGATAGTCAAGTTTCCGGACAAGATGCGGCATCAGATTTTTCTGGAGCCGGAGGGGCTGGACACGTACGAGGTCTACGTGAACGGGATGTCGACGAGCATGCCGATTGACGTGCAGGCGGCAATGGTGGCGAGCGTGCCGGGGTTGGAGAATGCGGAGATGATGCGACCGGGGTACGCGATTGAATATGACGCGATCGACCCTCGGGAGCTACATCATACGTTGATGGTGAAGAAGATCGAGGGGCTGTTTCTGGCTGGTCAGATCAATGGGACGTCGGGGTACGAAGAGGCGGCGTGCCAGGGTCTGATCGCCGGGATGAATGCCGGGTGCTGGTTGAAAGGGGAGGATCCGGTGGTGGTTGGTCGCGAGGAGGGGTACACGGGTATCCTTATTGATGACCTTGTGACTAAGGGCGCGGATGAGCCGTATCGGATGTTTACGTCGCGGGCGGAGTTCCGGCTGCAGCTTCGGATTGACAATGCGGATGAGCGGTTGACGCCGGTGGGGCGGAGGGCGGGGGTGGTGTGCGATCGGCGGTGGGAGTTGTATGAGCGAAAGCAGCGGCAGAAGACCCGGTTAGGGATGTTTTTGCAGCGGGAGCGGGTGGTGGCGGCGGATGTGGGGTTGGCGCGGGATGATCGGCCTACGTATGAGGCTTGGTTGCGGCGGCCGGAAGCGAGGATTGAGCAATTGCGGTCTGTTATCACGGCGTATCTTGGGGAAGAACCGGTGGCTGGGCTGCTCACGACTTTGGAGACCGAGTACAAGTATGCGGGGTATATGTCGCAGCAGGGGCGGCAGATTCAGAGGCTGCGGGAGTCGGAGGATCGGCGTATCCCGGCAGGGTTGGAATTCCGGGGGATTCCGGGGTTGAGCCGGGAGGTGGCGGAGAAGTTGGATAGGGTTCGGCCCGGGACGTTGGGTCAGGCTGGCCGGATTCCTGGGGTCACGCCGGCGGCGGTGGCGGTACTGGAAGTGTACATGAACCTGTCGCGGGCTTGAGCCCGCTGCGGCGGTTGGCCCCGCCGCGGTGCTCGCCTGGAAAGGCCAGCCGCGTCCAGGATTGCCCGCCCCACAAGAAGGCGATTGTACAAACAACTCCTGGCGCGGGCCTGAACTCCACGTTCCACGTGAAACCCTCCGCTGACGTTCCACGTGAAACCTTCTGCGGAAGTGACTGATTCTCATGCGCCCCCATGAGTCGGGAATTGGTGGTAGGATAGCAGTTTCCCCCAATGGCACGAGTCATCGCCATCACCAACCAAAAAGGCGGCGTGGGCAAGACCACGACTGCCATCAATCTGGCGGCTTCGCTGGCTGCCAATGATCTGCGAGTCTTGCTCATAGACTCTGACCCGCAAGGAAATGCGACCACTGGACTGGGTGTTACGAAAACGCCTGGACAGCTCACGACGTATGATCTGCTTGTGCATGGGACAACTGTTGCGGAAGCGGTGCAGCCTACGCAATGCGACGGGCTGGATATTGTGCCCGCGGACCGGAATCTGGTTGCCGCCAATATCGAGTTGGTGGAGCATGCGGATCGGGAGCAACGGCTGCAGGCTGCCGTGAACGGGGCCAGGCAGCAGTATAGCTTTATTCTGATTGACTGTCCGCCAGCGTTGGATTTCCTCACCTTGAATGCGCTGGTGGCGGCGGATTCCGTACTTGTGCCGATTCAGTGCGAGTTCTTTGCTCTGGAGGGGGTCTCGCAGTTGTTGGATACGATTGAGCGCGTGCGGGAGTCGTTTGGCCACACCCTGGCGCTGGAAGGCGTATTGTTGACGATGTACGATGACCGGAATAACCTCACTCGTCAAGTGGCGGGCGATTTACGGGATTTCTTCCAGGCGGATGTTTTTGAGACGACCATTACCCGCAGCGTGCGGCTTGCGGAGGCGCCGAGCCACGGCAAGCCCATACTTCTCTATGATCCCCGCTCGAAGGGGGCCGAAAGCTACATCAAACTCGCGAAGGAAATCCTGACCCATGAACAAGCCGCAGGAACCGCCACGGAAGGCGCTCGGTAAAGGACTGGCGGCGTTGTTGCCGCAGCGTCCCGTGGCTACGCCCGCTGCCCCGCCGCTGGCGGAAAAACCAAGCCCGACGCCGGGCCCGTTGTACATCCCCATCGACCGCATTGACCCGAACCCGCTACAGCCGCGGAGTGTCTTCCAGCCGGACCGGTTACGGGAGTTGGCTCAGTCCATTGAGGCGAATGGGATTATACAGCCTCTGATTGTGCGGGCTCAGGGTGACCGGTTTGAGCTGATTGCGGGCGAGCGGCGCTGGAGAGCGGCGAAATTGGCGCGACTGACGGAAGTTCCGGTGGTGGTGCAGAACACGGCGACCGATCATCTGCTGGAAGTGAGCCTCATTGAAAACATCCAGCGGGAGGATTTGAATCCGCTGGAGGTGGCGCAGGCGTTTGATAAGCTGCATCGGGACCACCTGCTGAGCCACGAGGACATTGCGCGGCGAACGGGCAAAGAGCGGACAACCGTGACGAATATGCTGCGGTTGCTGAAACTACCCCCCGATATACAGGTGTTATTAGCGGAACACCGCATTAGCATGGGCCATGCACGCGCATTGCTGGGTTTGAGCGATCCGGAACAGCAGCGGCAGGTGGCCGAGAAGACGGCCGCCCAGGGGATGTCGGTGCGGCAAGTGGAGCGGATGGTGCAGAAGATGTCGGCGGACCGGGAGGAGAAGGAGCCGGCTGAAGAGGAGAAGCAGGACCCGAACGTGCGTGCGGCTGCCGACGAATTGCAGCGGGTGCTGGGGACACGCGTGAAGATCGTGGAGAAGTCGGAGCAGCGGGGGAAGATCGAGATTGAGTATTACAGCCAAGAGGAGTTGCACAGGCTGTATTCGGTGATTACCGAAGGGCACTAGGGGCGGTGGGGATTGGTGCCGGCGGTAGGAGTCGAACCTACGACCTACGGATTATGAGACCGTCGCTCTAACCACCTGAGCTACACCGGCACAACGGTGGGGTCAATTCCAGACTACTGAAAACACACGAGGAAAGTCAAATCCCCGGGTGTTGGGCTAACGCACGACGGAGGCGAGTAGGAGACGCACGAACTCGTCGAAGGTCCCGTTGGCGAGCCAGCGCAGGACAACGACAAGGCGATGATCTGGGTCGACCCAGATGATATTGCCGCCATTGCCGAGGGCCGCGAAACTGGAGCGGGGGGCGCTGGGCCATTGTTTTCCCTTGGTGTTCAGCCACCAGAGGTAACCATAATCCGGGCCGACGGGGCCGGGGGTGACGGCGGCGGAGACCCATTTTTCGGAGAGGATCTGCCGATTGGCCCAGCGGCCCCGGTTGAGGAAGAGCAGGCCGAAGCGGGCGAGGTCGCGGGAGTGCATGTGAATGCCGCCACCCCAGCGTGTGCCGCCGGGGACCGACACGATTTTGTGGCCTTCGATTTCGACTGCGGAATTGTCGTAGCCTAGCCATTTCCAATCGTGGGAGGCGCCGATGGGGTCCATGACGAGGCGGCGGAGGACGTCAGGGAGAGGTTCGCGCCAGAGACGGAGCAGGGAGAGGGACAAGCGATTGATCCGGACGTCGTTGTACTGGTAATGCTCGCCAGGGGGCGTCAGGTCACGCGGTTTTTGCTCGGCGGTACCGAATTCGGGGCGTCCGACGAAGTCGTGACGTTTGCCCCACATCTCGCCTTCCCATTCGGAGGTTTGCTGGAGGTGGTGTTGCCATGTGACACGGGAGTTGTGCGGCGAGTCGTAGCCGCCATCGCGGATGAGGGCGCGGACGGGATCGCGAACGTCGCGGATTTTGCCGCGATCAACGGTGAGTCCGGCAACCGTGGAGAGGAAGCTCTTGGCGACACTGTAGACAGGCTCGACGCGCAGGGTGTCGCCCAATTCGGCGATCAGGTAGCCGTCGCGGACGATTACCACGTTTGCCGCGCCACGTGACGCGGGGACGGAACCGAGCTTGCGGCCGAAGACCCGCTCCTGATCCTTGGCGTAGTCCCAAGTGTTTTCATGATTGAGCGCGAAGGCGAGGGCGGCTTGGAGCTTCTTGGGATCGAAGCCGGCGTCAGCCGCTGGCCGCTTCTGCCAGGCGACCCCTTGCGGAGGGAAGTACTGGGCAGATGCGAGAGTGGCGAATAGGAAGAATGCTGTGGTGCGCAACATGCGGAGTTATGTCCTGTAGTGGAGATTGGTGAGCACACGGGCCTGCATGGCGCCGAGGCGGCCAACGAGGCTGTCGTAGAACTCGTCGCGCTTGCTCTCGCTAACGATTTTGCGAAGGACTTCACCCTGGCGGCGGAAGGCTGCTTCGGTGACGGCGTCGGGATCGACGAGCGCGGTTAGGGCGGAGTGGAGCTCCTTGCGAATGGCCGTCTGGCGCTTGTCGGCGGCGAGGTTGTTCAGCTCGCCGGGGTCGTTCTTGAGATCGAAGAGGAGCGGCTCCTCGCCAGTGAAGTAAATGTACTTCCAGTCGCCCTTGCGAATGAGAAACGATCCCGTGCCGTTGCCTTCTGAGTGGGACTCGGAGTAGGCGATGCCGGGGTGGGCGCCGCGGTTGTTCATCAAGGGCAGGAGGGAGTGACCGCGGAGGCCATTGGCGCGCGAGGCGCCGGCAAGGTCGAGCATGGTGGCCACCATGTCGGCATGCATGACGGGAGTATCGAAGGACAGGCCTTTGGGGATGCCGGGTCCGGCCATGATGAGCGGGACGCGGGCGGCGCCTTCGAGTAGGACGTTCTTCAACCAGAGGCCATGGTCGCCGAGCATCTCGCCGTGATCGCTCGTGTAGATGACTACAGTGTTGTCGAGCTGGCCGGTGGACTGGAGCTCTGTCATGATGTTGCCGATGAGCTCGTCGAGTTCGGTGATAAGGCCGTAGTAGGCGGCGCGGGCACGTTGGATACGGTCCCTTGGGACGGGGGTTTGGATGTTCTTGAAGTTGGCCATCACCTGCCAGGCAGGATGGCGACGCTCAAGGTAGCCGTCCGGGATGAGGGGCAGTGGCATCTTGTCAGGCGGGTAGATATCACGGAAGCGGAGAGCGGCGTCGAACTTGGGGTGGGGCTTGGTGAAACCGGCATAGGCACACCACGGCTTGCCTGCGCGGGATTGGTCTCTGATAAATCGGATTGTTTTGTCCGATTTTGGTTTATCGGGGGCAGGGCGGTCAGAGAATGTGCCATTGGCGTTGTTGCGTTCGCCGGGACGCCAGCAAACAGGAGCGCGGAAGAGCGAGGAGATGTCGGGGTCCCTGGAGTGGCCATGCGAGGTGCCTTCCTCCTGGAAGCCGAAGTCTTTTCCGATCCAGAGGTCCATTTTTCCGGTGGCCCAGCAATTGTAGCCGGCGTCGCGAAGGCGATTGCCCCAGGTGGGGACGCGGCCATCGAAAGGAGTGCTGTTGCAGTAGGAGGCCACGTCGGAGGCGAACATGCCGGTCATCATGGCGGCGCGGCCGGGCACGCAGACAGGGCTGCCGCAATAAGTGTTGCGGAAGTTCACTCCGCGGGCGGCGAGCTTGTCGAGATTGGGGGTGCGGACGATGGAGTGACCATTGGCCCCGAGGACGGGTCCGGAATGCTGATCGGAGCTAATAAAGAGGATGTTGGGGCGTGGAGAGGTTTGGGCAAGCGCGGCGGGGACGACCGCGGATTGAATGAGAACGCGTCGAGAGAGCAAAGACATGGCTTCCCATGATTCTCTCCCAAACTGAGGATTCGTGCAGTGGGGTTATGCTTCGGTCTTGCCGACGAGTATGATGGCGACGGGTGTGCCGGCGATTTTGACCTGGAGGACCCAATCGGTTTCGCCCATTTTGTCGAAGCCGGGTTTGAAGTCGTTCTCGACTTTCCACATGCTGAATACACCGGGGTGCGGGGTGCCGGTGACTTTGCGGCTGGCCTCAACCAAGTCGTCGAATTTCGGAGTAGCGGTGGGGTTCTGATCTTCGGCGATTTTGGAAACGAGGAGGAAGTCGCGCTGTGGGGCGACACCCTGATGATCACCGTTGACGGGGAAGAAGCTGAGCCGGAGGGTGTAGGTGCCGGCGGGGATATTGCTTCCGCGACGATCAGTAAGTTTGGCGGGAAAGCGGACCACACCGATCAGGGCTCCGTGAGCGACGCCGGTCCAGGTGACGCTGTCCTCATTGGCGGATGAGGAGACGGGCGCCGTGGAGCGGAACCAGAGCTCGGCGTATGGCTGGCCGTTGTTGGTGATTTTGACGCCGTCCTTGGCAAGCACGCCGGCGATGGCAGCGGGAATGTCCGAAGGGGGGGCTCCGGCAGTTTCCATTTTGTACTGGCCAAACAAGGAAGAAGTGATCAGAAGGAACGAGGTTGCGAGCAGTCCAATTCTCATAGGGGCACCAACATCCATCGTAAATCAGGATGCGGTACGGGCAGCGGGGGCTTCACCGTATTCGATTAAAAAAGGTTCAGAAGCAGTATGGTATGCTGAGAAATCGCCGGAACGAACGCGTCGTGGACCGCCTGCTTGCGGCGGCTGCGGGAAGCGCGTGCGCAAGAACCGGCCGATCCTCTTCGAAAGGTGATGTACACATGGCAGCCAATATTCGTCCGCTTCACGACCGAGTGATTGTCCAACGGCTGGATGAAGATGAACAGTTAGCCAGCGGTCTGATTATTCCCGACTCGGCCAAGGAGAAACCGCAGAAAGCGAAGGTGGCGCGAGTGGGCGCCGGCAAGCAGCAGAAGGATGGCACCCGCCTGTCGATGGAAGTGGCGGAGGGAGATATTATCCTTTTCGGAAAGTACTCCGGCTCGGAAGTGAAGATCGATGGAGAAGAGTACCTGATTTTGCGCGAGGACGAGATCCTCGCGGTCCTCAGCTAGTTGTTTGTACCCCGGCGGAGGATCGCATCCGTCACAATCCCCCAAGGAGTCTTGTCTCAAATGTTGTCTCGAGTTTTCCGTCTGGCGTTGGTTCCGGCCTTGTTTATTACCGCCGTTGCTTCGGCGCAGGTGAAGGTTGCCATCATTGACATGCGCGAGGCCGTGAACGGCACCGCGGAAGTGAAGAAGGCGGTTGCGGCTTTGGAGACGCGGCTGAAGCCGAAACAAGCCGAGGCGGAGAAGCTGCAGAAGGAACTGGCCGATCTCCAGAGCAAGCTGCAATCGCTGCAAGGGAAGCTGACACCGCAAGGGGAAGGCGAGTTGACGTCGCAGGGGCAGCGGAAGCAGCGCGAACTGCAGCGGCTGCAAGAGGACGTGAACGCGGAATTGGAGCGGGAGCAGAACGACGTCGGGACGCGGGCGCTGACGCGCATGCGCGACGTGGTGAAGAAACTGGCGGAAGAGAAGCAGCTCGATGTGGTGGTGGATGTGAGCAACACGATCTACTTCAAGCCGGCGTTGAGCGTCACCAAGGACGCGATTGTGGCCTACGATAAGGCGTATCCGGCGAAGTAGGCCGGCGCGGGAATTCATTTCGCTTTGCGGTGGGACTTGTCGTACACCGACATTAGATCCTGCAACGACACCTGGGTGTATTTTTGCGTGGTGGAGAGTTGTGCGTGTCCCAGGAGTTCCTGGATTGCGCGGAGGTCTGCGCCGTCGCGCAACAGGTGGGTGGCGAAAGCGTGACGGAGCGTGTGGGGATGAAGCGAGTCGTCGCCGGAGAAGGCGATGGCGTAGAACTTCACGATGCGGCGAACTTCGCGGGGGTTGATTCGCTGGCCGCGAGCGCCGACTACCAGTGCGGGAACTGTGGGGGCGGCGTTGCGCTCGGGGAGCCATAATTGCAATGCTGACGCGGCTTTCCTGCCGTATGGGACCTGACGTTCCTTCCTTCCCTTCCCTTTGACGCGGATCCAATGGTCGGTGAAATCGATGTCGGTGAGGTCGAGACTGCAGAGCTCGCCCACTCGGATGCCGCAGCCATAGAGGAGCTCGAGGATCACCATGTCGCGCTTGAGGTGTGGGCGGTCGAGTTCGCCCTTGGCGGCGCGGTCGAGCAAGTCGTTGGTCTGTTCTTCGCTGGGCACTTGCGGGAGGCGCTGCGGGGCTTTTGGGGTGCGGATGAGCTTGGCGATGTTCATGCGCACGATGCCGCGGGTATGCAGGAACCGGAAGAGTGACCGGATGGCGGCGAGCTTTCGGCGCATGCTGACGGTGGTGAGGCGAAGATGGTAGAGGTGACCGAGCCATTCGCGGAGATCGACGGCGGTCATGGTGGTGACGTCGGGTTCAGCGGCGCGGGCGAAGTATTCCTGAAATTGAGCGAGGTCGTTGGAGTAGCCGCGGAGCGTGTGTTCGGAGGCGTTAGCGCGGGCCAGGTCTTCGAGGAAGCGGCGGGATGCTTCAGACAGCAACACTCAGGTATCCCTCCAGCTTTTCGAGCGCGATGCGGCAGACTTCGGCGTGACGAGCCTTCTTGTCGCTGCGGAAGCGGCGCGCGGTGGCGTCGTCGAGTTTCGGCAGCAGGTCGAAGGTGATGTTGGCGGGCTGGTAGTTTTTCGCTTCGGCGTGGGAGATGTAGTGGCAGAGGGAGCCGAGCGCCGTTTCGCGCGGGAGAGGGGCGACATCCTGGCTGAGGGCAAGAGCAGCGGCGAGGCGGCCTGCGATGAGGCCAGTGGCGATGGATTCGACGTAGCCTTCGACTCCGGAGATCTGGCCCGCGAAGAAGACACGTGGGTCCTGTTTCAACTGTAATGTGGCACTCAACAGTGACGGAGCGTTGATGTAGGTGTTGCGGTGGATCTGGCCGTAGCGGAGGAATTCGGCGTTCTCGAGGCCGGGGATCATGCGGAAGACGCGCTTCTGATCTGGGTATTTGAGATAGTTTTGAAAGCCGACGAGGTTGTAGCTGTCGGCGCGGGCTGTCTCCTGGCGGAGTTGCACGGCGGCGTAGGGCCAGCGGCCGGTGCGCGGATCAGTAAGGCCGACGGGCTTCATGGGTCCAAAGCGGAGGGTGTCGCGTCCGCGTCGGGCGATTTCCTCAATGGGCAGGCAGGCTTCGAAATAGGGCACGTCATCGGGGATGTGGGGCGTGTGCTTCCGGGCCTCCAGGAGGGCATCGAGGAAGGCGTCGTATTGCTCGCTGGTGAAGGGGCAGTTGACGTAGTCGTCGGTGGAGTCGATTGACTTGCCGTAGCGGGAGGCGCGGAAGGCGATGGAGTAGTCGACGGTTTCGGCATCGACGATGGGGCTGATGCTGTCGTAGAAGTAGAGGCGGCCGGAGCCTGTAATGCGTGCGATGTCAGTAGCGAGAGCGTCGGAGGTGAGCGGGCCAGTGGCGACTATCACGATGCCATCGGATGGGAGGGCGTGAACCTCTTCGCGGCGGACTTCGATTTGGGGGAGGGCGTGGATGCGGCTGGTGACTTCTTGGGCGAAGAGGGTGCGATCGACGGTGAGTGCCTGGCCGCCGGGGACGCGCGCGGTTTCGGCTGCGGAGAGGAGTCCGGAGCCGGCGCGGCGGAGCTCTTCCTTCAGGAGCCATGGAGCGGTGTTGCGGGTCTCGCTCTTGAGGGAGTTGCTGCAGACGAGTTCGGCGAGGCGATCGGTCTTGTGTGCGGGTGTGTTGGCTGCCGGGCGCATTTCATACAGCACGGCGGAGAGGCCGGCACGGGCGATTTGAAAGGCGGCTTCGCATCCGGCGAGTCCGCCGCCGAGAATGTGGATGGTTGAGTCCAACCTACTATTGTGCGTCTTGTGGGCTGGGCGTGCGAATCTGGCGACGGAAAACGGAGCTAATGGCCACCGATTAACAGTGATGAGCAGTGATAGGGCAAATGGACAAGAGGTTGAACCGGTCCTGCCCGGTTGGGGTGGAGTCTGGCGTGGTGAGTGGGTGTGGGGTACCAGCCTAAATCTTCGCGTCCTGCGGGCCGGCTGCCGCGAACCGGGCGTAGAGGCGGTGGGTGGCGACGGGGTCGGCGATGCCGTCGTGGAGGATCACGCGGTAGAGGAAGCGGAGTTGCTTGCCGGCGGGCAGAGTGTACGTGCCGTCCTTGGTGGGATCCTTGCCTTTGGCGAAGCTACGGGATGCGAAGGGATTGGCGGAGAAGAGACCGTAGCCGCGGGCGTGCCATTCGACGGGGTGGCGGAAGTTGGAGGGGTGATCCATTACCGTAACACCGCAGGGTTTTCCGTTGACGTTGGTGGAGTAGTCGACCCATTTGGCGGGCTTGCCCCAGATGTTCTCGGTCTTCTGGAGGCCGTCGGAGTTGACGAGGACGGCGCCGCGGTCCTGGCGGAAATCGTCGGAGAGACGGACTGCAAAGCCGCCATCGTCACTGTCGCCGAAGGTGAGTGGGATGCCTTTGCCGGCATTCACGGTGATGGTGGCCATGATCCAGACACGCTCGGCTATATAGGCGAGTGTATAGTTTTGCTGTACAGACCCAAGGTCCGCGTTGGGGCTGCGCAGATGAAAGCGCGCGGAGATGGATGCCGCGCTGCGAGCGGTGCTAACCTTGGGCGGACCATCCAGAGCGAGAATGCTGGTCTTGTCTCTTCCCTGCTCTCTCCAGAAATCGTGCTTGTTGATGTCGCCGTGGCCCCAGTAGATGCCGCGCTGCCAGACGTGGTCGTTGGTTTCGCCGGGGCGCGGATCGACTGGCCAGCCGCGAGACATCACCACTCCGCTGGGAGATTTGAGCGGATAGAGAAACGGCTTGTTCCATTTGTCGCCGCAGTGGAAGCTGGTGAAGAGCTCACCGGTTTTGGACCAGAGCACATCGACGCGGCCGGTTTCCCAACGGACGGCGAAGTCATCGCCGGCGGCATGCAGCAGTGGGGCTGCGGAAGCGAGCAGGAAGTTGCGGCGTTTCATGGTCAGGCTCCCTTGGGAGTGGACCAGTGTTTGCGGTATTCGCGGCGCAGAAACCTGTTGGCGTCGGCGTCGTTGACGAGGGTCTCGCTGCCGGAGTGGAACTGCAGGTTGCGGCCAGTGCGGGCGACGATGTTGCCGAGGTGGCAGAGCATGGTGGACTTGTGTCCGGTTTCGATGTCGGCGTTGGGGCGCTTGCGCGAGCGGATGCAATCGAAGAAGTTCTGAAAGTGATGGACCTCGTTGCCGTCGCGGCCGTCGGACTGATCGTCGATCAGCTTGCCTGCTTTATCGAAAATGCGGTAGCCCCAGGTGCGGTTGATCTTGCCGATCTGCATCCAGCCGGTGGAGCCGTAGACGGCAACGCCGTTTTCCATATCCTGCATGCCGTAGGGATTCCAGATGCGCATTTCGAACATCAATGCTCTGTCGCCGTAGTCGTAGGTGATGTTGGCGGTGTCGGGGGTTTGCTGATCGTCGTCGAAGAAGAGTTTTTTCCCCATGCCACTGATCTTTGTTGGCACGTCAACGCCGAGGGCCCAGCGGGCGATGTCCATCTGGTGGACTCCGTCGTTTCCCATGTCGCCGGTGCCGTAGTTCCAATGCCAGTGCCATTTGTAGTGGAAACGGTTTTCGTTGAAGGGGAGCATGAGGGCGGGGCCGGTCCAGGTGTCGTAGTCGAGGCCGGCGGGGACCGGGCCGTCGTTCTTGTGGCCGATGTCGTCGCGGAGCTGGACGTCCCAGGCTTTGGCCATTACCACTTTGCCGATTGCGCCGGCGCGGATGCGCTCGATGGCGCGGACGGTGGAGGGGCGGCTGCGGCCTTGCGTGCCGAGCTGGACGACGCGGTTGTGGCGTCGGGCGGCTTCGACCATGAGGCGTCCTTCGCGGAGGTTGTGCGAGGCGGGCTTCTCCACATACACGTCCTTGCCGGCGGCACAGGCGAGGAGGGTTGCGGGGCCGTGCCAGTGGTCCGGAGTGGCGATGGCGACGGCGTCGATGGATTTGTCGTCAAGGACGCGGCGGAGGTCCTTTACCAGCGGGGGCTTGGAGTTGTTCTTCTCCTGGACGGCTTGGAGAGTCCGCGAGTAGACTGTTTCATCGACGTCGCAGAGTGCGGCGATGTTGGCTTGGGGCATGCCCGCGATGGCGCCGGCGATGGCGCGTCCGCGGCCCCGGATGCCGATGATGGCGAGGTTGATTCTGTCGCTCGCGGCGATGGCCTTGCGGCCGAGGGGGAGAGTGGCGGATCCGAGGAGGAAGTGACGGCGGTTCATAGCGGCTCCTTTGATTGCTCTGGATATGATACTTGGGAAATGGGCACGGCGTGAGTTTCGCTCATTTGTAGATTAGATGCACACTTCGCCGACCTTGCAGCCGACCGCCTCGATGATCTCGAGTTTGTTGGGGTCAACCACCTTGACCTCGGCTTCGTTACACACGAAGGTCGTGATGCGAATGTTCGTCAGTGGGGTTCGGAATTTCACGTAATTGGGTCCGAACTTTCTGGCGGCGCACCATTCCTCAAGCGTGTACGCGGAGTAGAGCAAAGATTTGATGGGAGGTGCCGGTTCGAGGCCTTCCTGCATGCAGAGGTCGCCAAGCGTGAAGCTACGGTCATTGAAGCATTCCGTTTCTGTCCTTGACACATTGCAGTGCACGGCGTTGAATGATGCGACGGAATCGCGCAGGCTTCGGGCGTGAACCCTCATCAAACGCAACCGGACGTCCGCGGTAGACAGCCTGTGGAAGGAAAACACCCCGGCATTGTGAATACCTCTATAGAGACGGCCTCGCCGCGATCGATATAGGGTTGCGACTTGATATCCGCGATCAGATAGCTGCCGTGCTGAATGAAGATCAGACGTTCTCTCGCGGAAGGAGACGGGTCCGGATGGCGGTAGACTGCCATTAGTGCTGTTACACTCTCCGTAGCCATTCCATTTGATACATACAGGGCATCAAATTCGCCGTGTCTGGCTCTATTCCAGAAGGTGAAGAGCAGTCTCACTTCCGGACAATCCTTAGAGGAACCGCCGAACCAGAAATGCCGCCGCTCCCTCGAACCGGCGCGAAGTACTCCCGGAACAACCCAGGAATACTGAAAAAAGTAGTCCCTTTCCGGCGGGGACTGGGGGGAGTAGGCTAGTTCTCCAGCACAGGCGAGCCATGGGACGACCCCTTCACCAGCGAGCGTGCAGGTAGAGTATCTCGATCGGGTCATATCGACGGGCGGTCCTATCTACTTCAGATCAGCGGCAAGCTTCACGGCCGCGTCCATCCTAGCCGCCAAGGCGGCGCTGCCGGATTTGTGCGCCAGTTTCACGAGCGTCTGCATGGCGGCGATCTCATCCTGGTATTGCTTGACGCGCCGGTGGAAGGTGCGGCGGTCCTTCGTACAAACCAGCGTTTGGGGCGAACCCACGCGGTCAGTTACGTGGGTCATGTCGAGATGGTGCCCTTCGATCACGCGATGTAGGTGGCGCCGCCGATCTTGCCTGACACGAAAACGATGAACATGCTCGGCGGGGTTACGGGCGAAGGCTTGAAGCTCGCGGCAATCGGGACAAGAACAGGAGAGTTCGACATCCAAACGCCAATCCGATGGCGGCGCAGGAGGAACCTCGCTGCGCGCGAGCAGAAACTCCGCCGCGCCAGTCCACAGGCGCTGAACCGCGCTGTCGACCGCCGCTGTCACCTTTTTACGCCCCAAACAGATACGTTCGATCGCGGGCACAACCAGCGTTACGGGACTGAAAATGCCGGGGCGCGAGGCGATCTTCTCAGCGGCAGTGCCGCACAACATCCCGCCCGCGAAACGTTGTAGACCGCGGAGCAGGTTTTCGATGAATTGGGGGACCAGTGGATGCTTCTCTCTCCACTCCCACCCGCGGGCTTCGGATCTTTCATCGCGTATTCCGATGCCATCAAGGCCGGCAACGGCGGCCTCCGCGACTTCCTGAAAAGACGGCGAGGGATCATTGGCAAGCATCAGCAGAAGGCCGGCGCACTCGTTCGTGCGGGCCGCCATTCGCGCCAACACCAGAGCAGAAAGAACCGAGGCGGCGCACGCGTCTTCGAGCAGGCTTACGGAGGCAAACAGGGTCGTGTTCTCAGAGCCGTCGTAGCTCGATGTTACGGGCCCCCTCAGGAACCGCTCAAGCAAGGCCGGAGCGTTCAGCCTCACCAGGACGTCAATCATCTCCATCCGCTCGGATGGTCCCGGCGACGCTCTACCGATCGAGAAGGAGAAACTGTCCCAACGGTGTGCATCAGCGGGCCATGCATCCAGTATGCGTTCCGCTACTGCTATGGCTTCTGGCCGCGCGCGCTTGCCGCCGGCAGCCAAGCGCCTTACATAAGGCAGGGCGACAACAACTCCAGCCTGAAGCAGAACGTCCGCCGTGCGGTCCCGCCTCCAGATGACGAGCGCCGCCCGATGATACGACCGCTCGTATGTTGCGCCTTCATTGCCGGAAGCCTCCGTCAGCCGTTTCTCGTCCGGAGCCTCGCCGTCGAGCGCGCCATCGGGGAGGAGCTCGCCGGCGGCAAGAGGGACGCGGCCAAACTTGACGGCACGATCCTCGGTGTCTCGCCATCCGTCCACGTATTGCCAGGTATCGTCAACCGAGACGGGCGTGAAGCTGATGTCTTCACCGTTGTCATCCTCGTCTTCTTCCTCGTCTTCCTCGTCGTCTTCAGGTTGGTAGCTCCGGTAACGATGGCGGCGCGATCTGTAGTAGAGGTCCTCGTCCGTTTCAGCGCCGCCGGACTCGCCGATATGGACGATGCCGAGATGGGCAACGCATTGCGCTCGCGCGGCCGCCTGCAGCAAGACTCGGGCTCTTGCCGCGTCGGCGCCCTTCAACCCCGAAAACGAAAGCCCCGCCGGACTGTACTGATGATCGAGGAGCCACGCGATTTTCGCCGGCGCAGACGGGGCTTGCAGCGAGTCCAGGATTGCGGCGGTTTCCGTAATCTGGAATTCGTACTCTGGAGCCTTCAGAATCCTATGCCTGCCCTTTGAGCGCTTCTGAACCAGGTTGTACACCAGGCAAACGCGATTGCCTTCGCGCACCGGCAGAGCCTCGTGTTCGCAGTCGGCATAGAATGCGACGCAGAAAAGGACGGAGGGATCGGCGGCGCCGGTCTCGACTGTAACTTCGCGGTCCGCATGGCGTATTCGGATTGCACCACCGCGATACATTGACGGGAGTGTCAGAACTAAAGTTCCGAACATCCCATCGGTCTTCTCGGTGTCCCGGTGGGCGAGAAAGAAACCGCCGCTGTCGTAGACGAGCAACTTGTAAAGTTCGGCGAAGACGCTTGCGTCGTCACATCCCAGGCCCGCCGTCACTTTCGAGAGGATGTTCTCGAAATTCGCCGCCCAGGATTTGCCGCTGATTTTGACCTTCCCGGGAGGTATCTGCCATACGCTGCGGACGGATGTGTCGACGATCGTTTCCTCGCCACGGCCGTAAGGCGCCCGATCCGCCCGCCGCACCAACGACGCGATCTGCGTGTCAGGTATGGGGAACGACAGCGTTCCAACACCAGCGACCTCTACTTTTGGCATCGGTATCTCCACGGCGGCGGAGACGAAAAAGTCACCTGGGTACTTCACACCGGACAGGACAGCCTCAAGCGGCTTCAGTTCTCTGTTGTACTCGATCTCAATGTACTTCAAGGACGCCTCCGCGGGAACTCTACAAAGAGTCCAAACTGACATTATGGGATGGCGCGGTTGCGAATTCCACCTGATTGCCAACGGGGACAAGGCGGCCGCGGTGTAATCCAACTCCGCGTCGTTCGCAGATTGCGCGGTTGTTTGCGATATTGGAATCGGGGTATCACTGTTTTGATCTACCAGTCGGCGACGGAGCCGTCGCGGTGGAAACAGTCCATGGTGACTTCGGGGGCGAAGGGGTGTTTGGCGGCTTCGGCTTCGTTGATGTCGATGCCGAGGCCGGGTGCGGTGGGCGGGTCGACGTAGCCGCGGGCGATGTCGAGCGGGTCGGTGAGGATGTCGTTGCGCCAGGGGACATCCGCGCGGACCACTTCCTGGATGAGATAATTCGGCACGGCGAAACCGATGTGGATGGACGACGCGGTGCTGACGGGACCTTGTGGATTGTGGCAGGCGACAGGGATGGAATACGTCTCGGCCATGGCTGCGATGCGGCGTGCTTCGCTGATGCCGCCGCAATGGCTGACGTCGGGTTGAATGATGGCGCAGGCGCGTTTTTCGAGAAGCTCGCGGAATTCCCAGCGGCCGACGAGACGCTCGCCGGTCGCGACGGGGAACGGAAGAGCGCGTGACACCTCGACGAGCGCATCGACATGCTCGGGCCAGCAGGGCTCTTCGTACCAGAAGAGGTTGTAGTCAGCGAGGAGGCGTCCGAACTGGATAGCGGCGGCGGAAGTGGTGCGGGCGTGGAGATCGAGCATGATGTCCATCTTGTCGCCGACGGCATTGCGCATCGCCTCGACGCAGCGGGCGGCGCGGTGGAGCGTGGCCGGGCTCTCGATCAACTCAGCTACAGGGATGGGCATCGCCTTGACGGCGGTGAAGCCTTTTTCGAGGCTGAGGTGGATGCGTTCGGCGAAAGTCTCGGGCGCCTCGGATTGGTAGATGTCTTCCATGAGGCCGCCGCCGAGGTGATCGTAGAGGCGGAGACGGTCACGGACGGGGCCACCGAGGAGTTCGCAGACAGGCTTGCCGAGTTCCTTGCCTATGATGTCCCAGAGGGCCTGGTCGATGCCGCTCATAGCGGTCATGGTGACGATGCCGCCGCGCCAGAAATATTGGCGATGCATCATCTGCCAGATATGTTCCACGCGGCGCGGGTCCTGGCCAATTAACAGGACGGACAGGTCTTCGACGGATCCGACGACTCCCTTGGTTTTCCATTCGAGCGTGGCTTCGCCCCAACCGTATAAGCCGGGGCTGTCGGTTTCGACCTTGACGAGGATCCAGTTGCGCATGCGCGCGTTGACCACGAGAGTCTTGATGGCGGTGATTTTCATTGCGACCTCAACTGCGGACCTTGAAGAGCAGGCCGGTCCATTTGGAATCGATGGAGCAGACCTTGTAGTCTACCAATCCGGCGGTGAGACAGATTTCGCGAACGTAGAACTGCGTGAGATCGGAGACGTTGCCCTTGGGGTAGGCGATCCAGAGAGGGGAGCCTGTGGTGAGAGGGTCGAGGTGGGCGTGAATATCGGAGCGAGTCTCGGCGAAGAGGATAGCGAGATTGCGGGGCGCGTGCACGTCCTCGATCCATTCGACGCCGGGAGGTACGGGGTCGACTGCCTGGAAGAAGGTGCGGGGTGCGTCGATGAGTAGCACGCGGGAGTTCTCCTTGATGCCGAGCTTTTTATGGAGCGGCGTGGTGGAGTAATCGAGCAGGCCTTTGGTGGCGATGACCGGCTTGCGTGGTGTCTTGAGCACCTTGGTGACGGCGGATTTGATTTTGGACCAGGTGGTGTAGGTGGCGTCGGGCAGGCGTTGTTCGATGAGGGCGACTTTGGCGGGGTCGCCATCGACGAAGATGATTGGGATTTCGCGGAGGAGCCTGGAGCCGCGAATGCCCATGGCGACTTCGCGTCCATGGGAGGGGAGGCGGCCGAGGTGGATGAGGAAGGCGTCGGGAGGGGAGGCGCGGAGGTCGCGCATGATGCCGGAGGAAGCGACGTAGAGGCGGGTGACGTCCCAGCCGTAGGTGCGGAGCTGGGCGGCGAGTTCTTCCGAATCCGATTCGTTCCAGTGGACGAGGAGCAGGCGAGGCATAGGCTACTCCGCTATTCTAAATCGCATGCGGATTGCGATTCTCTCCGATATTCATGACCACGTGTGGAATCTGGCGGTGGCGCTGGAGTTCGTGCGCGATGCGGATGCGATGGTTTGCTGCGGCGATCTGTGTTCGCCGTTTGTGCTGGATCAACTGGCGCGAGGGTTCGGCGGACCGATCCATATTGTATTCGGGAACAATGATGCGGACACGTACCGGATTACGGCGAAGACGCCGGGGTACCCGCACGTGAGGTTGTATGGGGAGTTTTTTGAAGCGACGTTTGGGGGGCGGCGGGTGGCGGTGAATCACTTCCACAATATTGCGCTGGCGATTGCGGCGTCGGATGAGTATGAGGCGGTTTTTTATGGGCACAACCACGTGTTTCGGATTCATATGGCGGGGGAGCGGACGCTGGCGGTGAATCCGGGGTCGATTATGGGGTGTCAGTTTGATGGGCAGGCGAACCGGACGGATGTGGCGCCGACGTTTGCGATTTATGATACGGGGACGGGGATGGCGCAGGGGTACCGGATTGAAGGTGGGGCGGTGGTGGCTCACGGGTAGAGCAGTAAGGTTTTCCTGCGAGTTTCGGAGCTCGTTTCCGCATTCCTATTCACAAGTCGTCCCAGAAGATCCTCCGCACACCGTGGTGCGAATCTGGTGCATGACAAAAGAGAAAGGAGCGCAAATGGGTGGCATCGAAAGAGAGTTTGGTAGAAGGCAGCCGCGTGATCCAGCGGCGATTCGTGGGCACATCGTGGTGCCTCAGAGAAAGCTGCCGGCGCGCGTACTGGTGTTCTTCGGCTCCAAGCCCGGAGACCTCACCCTATTGGCAGGGGACCCCATCCCACGTGAGACGCCGTTCGACCAGGTCCATGCGGAGATGCTGAAGATTGCCCGGCCCAAGGTGGATGTTGTGAGTGCGTGGCACGGGGCGGTCCCCACGTCACACCAGGGCCCCAGTAACCCGCTCCTGAAGACCGATAAGGGAGTGGATGGCGCCATCAGCGATATCAAGGAGACAAAAGTACCTCTCAAGCGGGTGATCGTCTATGGATATAGTCTCGGCGGCACGGACGCACTGTCTCTGTCGAGGCGGTTGATAGGGATAGGGGCCAAGATCGACCTCATGATCACGGTTGACGCCGCCGTGCCGCTTTCCAGCGGCGAGGTTGACCGGCGGGTTGGTGATAGCGTGGCGAAGAACATCAACTTTTTCCAGACGCACCCGCACGGCCTTACAGGCTCACGCGGGGGGCGCAACGAGGGCCGCAGGAGCGTCGTGAATGATGATCGGACGGCAGTCTATGAGAAGCGCGCGGATGCGGCACATCTACTGATCCACGGCGACACGGTGCAGGAAGCGATCGCGGCTATTCGCAACGAATTCTTCTCACTGTAAGTCACGGGAGCATCTGTTCACTGGAATCGCCGGGGGCGGAATCGGGAGCGACTTTCCGCTGCGCTCCGTGGAAGCCCTGTTGTCACTGCGGTAAATCTCCTATTGTATTGGCGGGCGAGTGGTGATACTCTGTTGATGAACGTGGAGTGATTTAGGTTTGCGACGGCAGACCAAGCTACTTGCAACCACGTAAAAAAGTGCTAAAGGCGGGTCCGTTTATCTGGCCTCATAATCCAGAAGCCCTGCGGAATCGCGCCGCGGGGCTTTTGCTTTTTCCGCGGACAACGGACAGCGCCGGCGCAAGAAGGAAGGCCTGTATGAGCGTCTGGCAGCAATATGCAACGCAGGATCCATCGCCCTTGTGCGGGGTGGAAGGGGATCTGCTTTCGTTGCGGGTGACCGTTGAAGCGTTTCTGCTTGAGGACCTATTGGAACTGCTTGCGGATGCGCCGTTCCCACTGAATCCTGAGATCCGGCATCATGCGACGATGCAAAGCAACGGGGGCGTAGTGCCCGCGGTGCATGTTGAGTTTCCGCTGTGGCGGTCGCAGATTGATGCGTTACGTGAATTGCTGGGGAAGGCGCGATTCGAGACAGAGCTCGGAATCGCGCCTATGTTGGAAGAGATACGGGCGTAATCCGCCGCTACTTGGAGAAGACGGTCAGGCGGATGTCACCGCCGGCTGTGCGGATGGCGATGGCGCGGTCGGCAGCGGACAGCACGAAGTAGACCTCGTTCAGGGTTTGGACGTTGTCTTCTGAGTCTGTGACTTGTGATATGAAGGTGAGCTTGCCGAAGCCGTTGTCGGATGGGGCGAAGGTGCCGCTGACGTTCGAAACATCGACGCTATCGAGATCGCGCGAGATGGAAGTACCTGTCACGTTGCCGAGAGTGTCCACGTTGATGGCGACGATGCGTGCCTCCGACGCCAGGTTGTCGAGTTGCGTGAAGACGAAAGCGCCGTTGAGCGATGCGACTGCAGGGAGCAGGGTCGCTTTGGAGAGTCCGCTACCATCCGAGCGGATGGCTTGAATGCCTGAGGTGGAGACGGCGAATCTGTAATGCTCGACGACGGAGATGTCGTTGCCCTCGGCGTCCTGCGAGGAATGTGTCAGTGCCAGTGATCCGAGGTTTGCGCCATCGAAGGTGTAGTTGCCTTGTATGTCTATCCATTGCTCGCCACTCATGGTACGGGCGAATTCCTTGCCGCTGACGGAACCGGCTTCAGTGAAAGTAAGAAGTGCGAGTGAGGCAAACGCGCCGGTGGAACCAGTGCCTTCGTCGGCGAGGATGTAGTTGCCTTTGAGGGAAGTCTGCTGGGTTTGCGCGGGCAAGGAAGCCGCGGCGAAAATCAGACATGCGGGTACGAATACACTTCGGGTAATAGTCTTCAACATCTTGTTTCTCCTATTTCGATTGGGCGGCAAAGCGCAGCGTTGCGCTTGCGATAGAGCTAACCTCTGAGCGGCTCTGTGCTCTATATGATTAAACGCATTTCATGGGATGAAGTTGCCGCCGGAGCGTAAACTAGTGTCAAGGCGAAGAATGGTTTACAAATGCCGTTGGGCGCAATAATACCGACGGGAAAACTGACGTAGAGTTTACCTTCACGACGGTGGGCGGCCATGTCGAAAGTGTCGCCATCGAGCGAAGCTGCAATCATCTCCCTGATGCGATTTGCATCGCCCTGGTTGGGGAACGAGCGGCTGAGGAGATTGTCGAGCTCGCTCTCGAGCCGATAGAAATCCGTGATCGGTTTTGAGAAGCCGGCGGCGCGGATCATCTGGCTGAGCTCCTTCATTGGGAAAGCGCGGACGTGCGAGGGATCACGCAGGCGTTCGAGCTGATTGAAGGCATCTGCTCTGTTCGCGGCGGGCGCACTGTCGGCAATGACGATTTGGCCGCCGGGTGTACAGACACGGTGCATTTCCTCGATCACACGCATTGGGTTTTGCATGTGGTGGATGGCGAAGCGCGAGGCAACGATGGTGAAGTGCGCGTCAGGGAATGGGAGCGATTCGACGTTGCCATGACACCAGGTGATGTTGGTGAGGGCGCGCTGTTGTTGGAGCTGGCGGGCCTGATCGAGCATTGCGGGAGTAATATCGATGCCGGTGACGTGTTGGACGCGCGGGGCGAAGGCGCAGACGAGGAGTCCGGGGCCACAGGCAACATCGAGCACGGTGTCGGTGGGGGCGGAGTTTACGATGGTGACGATGCGATCGAGGGCCTGTTCGTTGCGGATGGCTGGCGCCGTGGCGAAGGGGACAGCCTGGCGGGTGAACTGATCGAGAATGCGTTCGCCGTGTGTGAGGGCTGAAGTTTTGCGCACCATGCGGAGTACGGATTCCTCTTGTGTGAGCTGCTCCACTTCGACCAGGGGCACCCACTGGAGGTCCTTGGATTCATCGGTCATGCGGAGGGGTTGGGACCGGTCGGCTTCGAGGAGGAAACGGACGTCGTAGTGGTAATGTTCGGGGTCCCGTTTGCGCGCGGGGATGAGGTGGATGTCGATGTCGAAGATAGCTGTCGAGATGGGGCGGATACCTTGGAGGCCGGACTCTTCAGTGGCTTCGCGGAGGGCGACGCGGAGGGTGTTGCTGTCGCCGTCGGAATGCCCGCCGAGCTGGAGCCATTTGTCGAGCTTGCCGTGATGGGTGAGCAGGGTGTGGGTGCGGTCGCGATCGAGGACCCAGGCGGAGCCGGTGATATGGCCGGTTTGCAGCGTGCGTTCAAAGCAGGCCTCGTGGGCTTCGACGAAAGCGCGGAGGCGTTGTGTCATCTCCGCCTCTTCATTGGTGAAGGGGCGGTGGGCATCCAGCAGTTGGAGAAGAACGTCGCGGGACAAGATGCGCGTTAGTATAACAAGCATGCGAATTGTGACGTTGTTGCTGCTGTTGTGCCCGGCGGTGTACGGGCAGAAGTTTGGATGGAAGGCAGGGCTGGCGAAGGCGGTGATCACGCCGGCGGAGCCGATCATGATGGCGGGGTACGCGGACCGGAAGCATCCGCATGAAGGGGTGCGGCAGGATATTTATGCGAAGGCGCTGGCGCTGGAGGATGAGACGGGGAAGCGGTTTGTGATGGTGACGCTGGATCTGGTAGGGATTCCGCGGAACATTGCGGATCCGATTGCGGAGAGAGCCGCGAAGGAGCACGGGTTGGCGCGGGAGCGGCTGTTGTTGAACTGCTCGCACACGCATAGCGGTCCGATTGTCGGGATGCGGGAGAGGACGTCGTACCGGTTGACGGATGAGCAGGAGGCGGTGGTGGCGCGGTATTCACGGAAGTTTGTGGATACGGCGGTGCGGCTGATTGGCGAGGCTCTGCGGGACCTTGCACCGGCGTCACTGACGATGTCGTATGGGAATGCGGGGTTCGCGGTGAACCGGCGGCGGGTGACTGCGGCGACGCGGAATTTTCCGGGTCCGGTGGATCATGATGTGCTGGTGATGGCGGTGAATGACGTGGATGGGAAGCTGCGCGGAGTGGTGTTTGGGTATGCGTGTCATGCGACGGTGTTGAACGATTACCAGATCAATGGAGACTGGCCGGGGTATGCGCAGGAGGAGATTGAGAAGGCGAATCCGGGGGCGATGGCGCTGTTTGTGGCGGGGTGCGGGGCGGATCAGAATCCGCTGCCGCGGCGGAGCGTGGAACTGGCGAAGACCTATGGGCGGGTGATTGCGGAGGCAGTAGGGCAGGCGTTGCGGGCGAAGATGACTCCGTTGAGCGGGCCGTTGACGGCCGTGTTTGACCGAGTGGATGTGGCGTTTGACACGATGCCCACGCGGGAGGAATGGGTTAGGCGATCAAACGATCCGAATATCAATTATGCGACCCATGCGAAGAAGATGCTGGCGATTCTGGATCGTGATGGGAAGCTGATGGAGCGGTATCCGTATGCGGTGCAGGTCTGGAGGTTTGGGAAGGGGTTCACGCTGCTGGCTCTGGCGGGTGAGGTGGTGGTGGACTATTCGCTGCGGCTGCGGGCGAAGTATGGGTTCAACAATCTGTGGGTGGCGTCGTATTCGAACGATGTGTTTGCGTATATACCGTCGCTGCGGGTTTGGAAGGAAGGCGGGTATGAGGCTGGCGATGCGATGATTCCGTTTGGGCTGCCGGTGCGGTTTGCGCCGTCGGTGGAGGAGACGATTGTGGGGAAGGTGGAGGAGATGATGGCGCGGTAACAAATTATGAACAATGGGTGTCAATGCGAACGCGGAGTTTCACGCAAAAACGCAAAGGAGGACGCAAAAGCGCAAAAGTGCGGAGTCTGGCGTGGTGGGTTTTCGTTGGGTATCGACGGGTTGGGAGAGTTTTCGGAGCAACAGCGATGAACACTGAAGAGCAGCTACGGGTTGGTGAGGCGACGGGCCCAGGCGGCTCTTGTGATTGGGCCTGGGGGCAGGGTGGCCTTGGGGAGCGGGTGCGGCATTTTGTCTTCGCGGAGGTCGGTCCAGAGGACGGGGAGGTCGGGGTGGAACCAGTTGCGGTGGTCGGTGGCCATCCAACCTTTCTCGATGGCGATGCGGATGGACTGATCGCGATCGGCGCGCTGGCGGAAAAAGGCGGTGAGCGCCATGGCTGCTTCGGCGCGGGTCATGGGCGCGTCGGGCGAGGCGTGGAGGTTGAGGGCAAACAGCGGGTAGATGTTGCGGACGGCGGCGAGTTGAATGGCTGCGAAGGCAGAGTGATCCGTACGGAGATCGTCGAACCAGAAGATGGGGACGCCGGCGCGGGCGAGGTCTTCCTGTACGGCGGAGGCTTCGGGGAGCGCGCTCCCTGCAATTGCTAACGAGGCGATGGTTCCGGCGGCCTCGCCGATCATCCATTCGATGGGGTGGAGACGGAAAGCGCCGTTGGTGAGGTGGGTGACGCCGAGGGTTTTGCCCGCGGGGAGGAAGTTGGTTTCGACTTTGGGGAGCAGGGTCGACATTGGGATCTGGAAGGGCTTGGGCATCATCATGCGGCCGCGCTCATTGGCGCCGCAGGGGTGGATGTCCACCATGTAGAAACCGGTGCCGACGGAGTCGCGGAAGCGGCGGGCGCGGGGGCCGTTCTGATAATCCTCGACGATATCCTGTTCGACGACGCGGCCTTGCGCGATGAGACGGCGGGATTCGCGCACGTAGGGGTATTTGGAGAAGCCGTCGGTGGTGCCCATGATGTCGGGGCGGAGTTTCACTTCCGGGTGTTGGAGATCGTTCTGCATCCAGTAGAGGAAGGCGAGGGAGGTGCGTTTGGCTTCCTGGAGGATGCGGGCTGTGTCGGCGGGGGTGCGGTCGAGGATGGATTCCGCGGCGTAGTCCTGACGGGGCCAGTTCATGAGAGCGATTTGCGGGTTGCCAGCGCGGAGGCGTCGCCAGCGGAAGAAGGGGCGCGGGGACATGTTGTTGGGGACGGGCGCGTCCTCTCCGTAGAAGGTGTATTCGACGAGGCCTTTCCAGCCGTACTCGGTGGGGTAGTTCATGCGGAGGGTGAAGTCCTGGCGTTTGCGAATGGCGTCGTAATCGGCGGGTTTTGGGATTGTGTGGGACTCGCCGTCGCGGCGTTCGATGGCGAAGGGATAGGTGAAGCTTTGGACGCAGGCGGTGTTGGCCTTTTCGGCGGCGTGGGGCTCTTTGGTGTCGGCCTTGGCTTCTGAGCCGACGACGTAGGGGAGGCCGGAGAGGGGGAGGAGGTCGCCCATTTCGGTGGCGTCGAGGATCCATTTGAAACGGAAGCGGAGGGCTTCACGCTTGTCGAATTGCCAGGCTAGGGCGGAGGTGAATTTCTCGCCTGATTTTTCGAGCGCAACGATTTGGGTTCGGAGGAATGTGCGGATGGGTTTTCCCGCGAGCATGCCCTGGAGGACATTGACGCCGATGCGGGGTTCGAAGCAGAGCTGCGAGACATAGCAATTGCCGGGGTTCGCTTTGCCGCCGTAGGCTTTGCGAATGCCGTTGCGGAATTCGTAATAGGACCGGGTACCGCCGGTGAATTCGATGAAGCGGTTTTCGTCGAGGGCGGAGACTCCACCGGAGGTGGCTTGGCCGCCGATCCAATCGGTCTCCTCGGTCATGCAGACGGTGCGGTTGTGGCGCGCGATGGCGAGGGCGGCTGCGACACCGCCCATGCCGCCGCCGGCGACGAGGATGTCGCAGGTGATCTCCGCCGGCTTGTCAGGGATGATGGCGCGGACGATGGCGGAGGAAGGGTCGCCGGAGACGGGCACCTTTTGCACATCGACGAGGGTGTATTCGGCGGCGGGGGTTAGCGCGGCCAGGAGTAAGAGAATGCCAGCTCGGGCGTGTCGATCCATGCTCCTCCTTTGCGGCGGGAGGTGAGGCCCGCCAGCAGGATTCCGTTGGTGAGAAGTGTGCGTTCGATGGGCATCTGTTCGCGTTTGGTGAGGACGAGGTCTTCAAAGGCGCGGACGAGGAAGCCCCAGTGGGCGTGAGTGTAGAGGCCGATGTAGAAGCAGGCGGCGCGGGGCGCGGACTGGCCTTTGACGCGGGCGGCGAAGAGATAGTCGCGGGTTTTGGAGTTGAGGTTGAGGATGGAGGCTTGGAGGCCGTCACGGTAGCGGACGAGGATGGCTTCGGGCTTTTGACCTTTGTCCTCGGGTGGTGGATTGACGCGGGTGGCGAGGGCGGCGTCGCGGAGGGTGGGGGAGATTTTCCAGACCTCGTCGCCTTCCAGGTAGCGGACGGCTGCGACGCCGGTTTCGCCACCGCGGCGGGTTTCGGCGACGGACTGGAGAAGCTCGATGGCGTGGTAGGCGTGCTCTTCGATGTCGCTGTAGCTGATGGACAGGAGCTCGTCGAACTGGGTGGCGGGGGCGAACTGGATCGCGGGGCGCCGCCAGGTCCAGGGGAGGGTGGAGCCGCAAAGGAAGGGGATCTTCATGGTGCGGACTTTGGCGGCCATGGCGTGGGCGTCGGGCCAGGTGTAGGCGAGGTATTTGTCGTTGAAGAGAGGGACGGTGCGGCGGTTCTGTTCGAAGGCGCGGGTGACTTCATCGAAGAAGCGCTTGCGGGGGTACTGGAAATTGCCGAGGGGGGAGCGGGGATAATTGCCGTGCTCGCCGATGACGGCGACGCCATCGACGCCCTGGACGGCTTCCGCGACGGTGGAGCAAACCCTGATGCCGTATTCGGACGCCTGTTCGATGGCCATGTCGTTGAACGGCTTCTGATCGACGTAGAAGTTGACGGCCTGGAGGCGGGGAGGGTGCCAGGCGCCGTTGAGACGATAGCCGTCGAGGAGGCGGGGGAGGAAGACGTCGGCGTGGGAGTTGGGGAACCAGACGTTCATGATGCAGGCGACGCGGGGGAGCGGAGAGGACGGTTGGGCCCAGGCGGAGGCGGCGGGGAGGGCGAGGAAGATTCGGCGCTGCACTTCTAATCAGTGTAGTGGGAAAAGGGGTGGCGTGAGGCGCGGGCGGCGGTAAGATGGGGTGTATGGAGAAAGTCGTCCGCCACTTTCGCAGTTGGGAGGAAGCCGAGGAGGCCGAGGCACTCGAAGATATGAAGATGTCTCCGGAGCAACGCATCTCCATTGTTCTCGAATTGCAGGAGCGCATGTTTCCGGATGCATCTAAACAAGGATTTGAGAGGGTTTGTCGAGTTACTCAATTCGAACGCGGTTGAGTATCTGATTGTCGGTGCTTTCGCCGTTGCCTGGCATGGGTATCCGAGATTCACAGCCGACATTGACATTCTGGTCCGGCCGGATCCAGCCAATGCGGAACGGGTTGTCGCGACGTTGCGGGCGTTGGGGTTTGGGAGCCTTCCGGTTGGTGTTCCGGATCTGGTGATGCCCGGGCAGATCATTCAATTGGGCGTGAAACCAAATCGCATCGACTTAATCACGTCTATCGCAGGCGTGAGCTTTGAGGAGGCTTGGGAGAGCCGTGTGGCCGGGCAAATTGATGGGGTTCCGGTTTACTTTATCGGCCGGGAAGCGCTGATCCGGAACAAAGAGACAGTGGGGCGCGATCAGGACAAAACTGATGTTCGGGCGTTACGGAAAAGAGAGCCGGAGCGGTGATTGCGGCGGATCAGAAGCGCGGGGTGTTGAAAAGTTGAAGCATTCCGCGCGGACTAGCTGGAGGGTTTTCGCGGAGACGGCATTTCAATGAAGGCATAACCGCCGACGGAGGATCGATCTATCGCAGCCACGATTGTACGCGCGTGATTGCGCACAATCGGCCATAGGTTGCCGCCCACCACTACAAGTGCGATCTTCCGGTGCTTCAGGTTCTGCTGGTACACAATATTTTGATCGGCGGTGAGGACAACGTCGAATCCCGACTGCTCCGCGACATGAAGCAGATCACCGTTCTTAATGCGTCCCCATCCCCGATCATCCACTGTTTCCACAAGGTGGTGTTTGAGGAAGCGCTTCAGCCCGTAGGGGACGTTCTTATCAAAGAGAACGTGCAACCGCGGAGTACCTTTCCGCGTAGATGATCAGAGCCTCTACGGCTTCAACGGGAACCCTGAATTGTTCCGCAATCTCGGATGCGGGCACACCGTACCGATGATTCGCGAGAACATCGTCAACAGGCAGTCTGGTGTCTTTCAAGACGGGGCGGCCACCAACCCGGTCCGGGTCGACTTCCACAAGTGGGCAAGCAGACCAGTCGATTTCATTGAACGGCATAATTGGTCTCCAGTTACCAGTGTAGACCCAAGATCAGAATTTGATTTTGAGGCCGAACTGGAACTGGCGCGAGGTGTTGGCTTGATTCGTGACGGTGCCGAAGGCCTGGTTGGTGACGGCGCCGTTGGGCGAACCGAAGCGCGGGGTGTTGAAGAGGTTGAAGCATTCCGCGCGGAACTGGGCGGTGATTTCGCGCCTGGCCAACGGGATGGAGAAGCTCTTCACCAGGACTGCGTCGACGTTCTGGAGGGCGTCGTTGCGGATGTCAGGCGAGCGGGGGCCGGTGGTTTGGATGGTGAAGGCCGGCGTGGGGACGAAGGCGGTGGTGTCGAACCATTTGGCGATGGTCGGATTGTCGAGCTTGCCGCTGCGTCCGACGTTGTTACCGCCGACGCCGACGGGCTGGCCGCTCTGGAGGCGGATGATGCCGTCGAAGTCCCAGCCGCCGAGGATGGTATTGAGGGGAGCGCTCATGGAAGCAGCGTATTTGCGGCCTTTGCCGAAGGGGAGTTGGTACACCCAGCTTCCGATGAAGAGGTTGGGTGTATCGAAGGCGGATAGCACTTTGTTGAGCCGGCGATTGTAGATGTTGATCATACCGCCGACGTCGTCGATGGCTTTGGAGCGGGTGTAGGAGGCGAGGAAGGTAAGAGCGGTGGAGAGGCGCTTTTCGGCCTGGAGCGTGAAGGCGTGATAGGTGTCGTTGCCCGCGGGAACGAAGACCTGTGAGACGCCGCCGTCACCGGAATACTGCGGGTAGGGGAGGAGGGACTGGCGGAGGGAGATTGTCGCGCCGGAGATAGCGGTGCCGGCGGGGACGAGCCCCTGGAACGGGTTTCGGACCTGGCCGTTGAGCGCATTGCCCTGGCTGAGGTAGACGGGGTTGAGCTGATTGAGAGCCCATCCGCCGGAGATGAGGTGCGTGCCTTTGTTGCCCCAGTAGTTGGCCTGGGCGACTATGCCGCCGGGCAGCTCGGCCTGATAGCTCAAGCTGAACACTTGCGCGTAGGGATCCTTGGTGGTGTGCAGCGGGCCTTGAATCGTGGCGCCGGTGTTGGTGAGAGGATCGCGGTCGTTGAGGGCAGGCAGCACTCCGGAGGGATAGGGGTTGCTGAAGCGATTGGCGTTTGTGAGACCGCCGTCGATGGAAGCGACCATCGGGGTGTCGCGGAAGGCGGCCACGGCGCCGAGGCCATTGCCTTGGATATTGCGGGGCGCGAAGAAGATTCCATAGCCGCCGCGGAGGACGCTTGATTGGGAGATCTTATAGGCAAAGCCGAAGCGGGGTGCGAAGTTGGTGTATGGGGTGGATTGTTGATTGCGTTCGTTGTCTTCGCCAATCCAGCGGAGGTAGCCGGTGAGGTTGGGAAGGCCGGCGCGTGAGGCGAGCGGATGGGGGGCCGTGGGATCGAAGTAGGCGATGCGGTTGTACTTTTCGCGGTTGCCGACGTTGATGTCGTAACGCACGCCGATGTTGAGGGTGAGTTTGCTGTTGACGCGCCAATCGTCCTGGAAGAAGGCGGCGTAATAGAGGCCCTGGGTGGAGATGGGCATCAACTGACGGATGGAGCCGCTGTTGGGCATGCCGAGAAGGAAGTCGGCGAAACCGTGGCCACCGGCGGAGCTGGCCTGGACGGGGTTGGGGCCCTGGGTGAAGGTGCGCCCGAAGTTGAATGTTCCGTTGGGCTGTGTGTTCTGGCCTTCGTTGAAGTTGAGAATGCGCCAGTCGACGCCGGCCTTCATGCTATGCGAACCGCGGAGGTGAGAAACGGTGGCGCGGGAGGTCCAGGTGTTGCGTGGCTGGTACTGAATGAACGAGTCGCTGCCGTTGGAGATGCCGCCGATGTCGGCGATGGAGCCTTGAATGAACTGGTCAGTGGCGATGGCGTTCAGGTTGGCGGGGAAGCCGAGCTGCTTGTAGTCGAAGCCTTTGGAGAGGCCGAATTGCGCGGCGAGGGCGCGGCTGAAGGCGAATTGTGCATTGACAACCGTGCGGGAAGAAAGCACATGGGTGGCGTCGATCATGGCCTGGGTGTAGGTGTCGGTGGTGCTGCGCCCGCCGCCGATGGGAAGGGGTTGCGGGCCGGGCACGAAGCGGACGTCTTCCTGTTGAGAGAAGCGGCCGAAGAGTCGCGTCTTCTCGCCGAAGTTCTGGTCGAGGCGGAAGTCGTATTTGTTGGTGTTGATCGACTGTGCGGGGCTGCGCACGTAGTTGTTGACGTTACCGGCCTGGGTGGGGGACGGGTAGAAGCTCATCACTTTGACGGAGACGGGATCGAAGCGGGTGGAGGGGACGAGGTTGCCGGGGAATGGAGAGCGGCGGCGGGTTCCATCGGCGTTGGTGACCAGAGTAGTGGGATCGTAAATGGTGATGTTGGTGAGTCCGGTGAAGTTGCCGGTCCTCATCGCTTCGGTGGGGACGGTGGTGGTGAACGTCACGGGGAAGCCTTGGCGGAGGCCTTCGTAATCGCCGAAGAAGAACGTCTTGTTCTTGACGATGGGGAGGCCGAGGTTTCCGCCGAACTGGTGACGCTTGAAGGAGGGATTGGGAATGCCCGCGCGATTGCTGAACCAGTTGTTGGCTTCGATGAAGCTGTGGCGTTCGAAGTCGTAAGCGAGGCCGTGGATTTCGTTGGTGCCGGATTTCGTGATGACGTTGACGATGCCGCCGGTGGTGCGACCGAATTCGGCGTCGTAACTGTTGGACTGGACCTTGAATTCCTGGACGGAATCGACGGGCGGGTTGATGATACCGCGGTTGACGTCGGGGGTGGTGTTGGCAGCGCCGTCGAGGAGGAGTTCCTGTGAGCCGGAGCGTCCGCCGCCGACGTTGAAATCGGATTTGAAGAAGTTGCGGCCGAGCTCCTGGCCGCCGCCGTTGCCGAAGTTGCCGCCGAAGGTGACGCCGGCGGTGAGGCCGACGAGGGCCAGGGGGTCGCGGACGTTGAGAGGCAGGTTTTCGATGGCGCGCGTGTTGACAACCTGGCCGACGGTTGCGGTGGCGGTTTGGAGGAGTTCGGCGGAGGCGCTGACCTGGACTTTTTCGGAGGCGTCGCCCACCTGGAGGGTGATCTGGATTTCGACGACGTCATTTACCTGGAGAGTGATGGGACCCTGCTCAAAACTTTTGAAGCCGATGGTTGTGGCGGTGAGGCGGTATTGCGCGGGAGGGAGTGCGGGAAGGCGGTAGATGCCGAGGGCGTTGGATTCGGTGCTGAAGACGACGCCGGTGGCGACGTTCGTGGCGGTGATCTTGGCGTTGGGGATGACGGCGCCGGTGGGATCCTGGACCACGCCGGTGATTTGGGCCTGGAAGGTCTGGGCCATCAGCGGGGTCGCCCATATGGCGAAAGCCGCAAGAGCACACACGGTCCTGAAGCGGATGTTAGGAATCATGCCCTCAGTATATGCCTTTGCGGGTGGCGTGAAGTGTTTTATTTCTGCTGGCGAATCGGGTCTGGCAAAGTGGGGTTACCATGGAGGGATTCCGATGGAACGTGAAATGACGTGGCACGGCGGCGGGTCGCCGTTTGCGATAGGGGCGAAGCCGCTGGGGATGTGGCTGTTTGTGGTGTCGGACGCGCTGACGTTTGCGACGATGCTGGTGGTGTATACGTACTGCCGGCTATCGAATACGGCGTGGCCGGCGCCGTTCGGGTGGCAGAGCATTTTGCAGGCGACGGTGATGACGTTCGTGCTGCTGACTTCGAGTTTGACGATGGCGCTGGCGGTGCAGGCGATGCGGGTGGGGGCGCGCGGTAAGGCGGTGCGGCTGGTTGGGGCGACGATGGCTTTGGGTGCGGGTTTTGTGGTGCTACATGCGCGGGAATGGCTGCATCTGATTCGTGTGGAGCACATCACGATTGCGTCGAATCCGTGGGGTCTGCCGCTGTTTGGGGCGACGTTCTTCGGGCTGACGGGATTGCATATGCTGCACGTGAGCGTCGGGGTAGTGTACCTGGGAGTGGTAGCTCTTGGTGTAGCGCGGGGCCGGTTTGATGCTGAGGATGTGGAGACGAGCGGGCTTTACTGGCACTTTGTGGATCTGGTGTGGATGTTCATCTTTCCGCTGGTGTATCTGATGTCGTTGAAGGGGTGACGGGCGATGCAACTGGTTTGGATATGGGCTTTGCTGGTGGGGCTGACGGTGGTGGAGGTGCTGTTGGCAGTGCCGCGGCTGGCAGCGGGGTTGTTTGTGATTGTGCTGCTGGGATTGTCGGTGGGGAAGACGGCGCTGATTGTGAATCACTTCATGCATTTGAAGTTCAGCCCGCGAGTTTTGGGGTGGCTGTTGTTTCCGTTGCTGGTGGCGTTTATTGTGTCGTTGCTCGCGGTATTACCGGATGCGGTGCGGATCGGGGGTGGGTTGTGAGGCTTGTGGTATTGGGGTTGATTCCTGGATGGTTGATAGGGCAGTGTATCCAGTGTTCACGAAGTGCGGGGGCGCAACAGGCTGCGGGGATTGCGGCGATGAACCGGGGGATAGTGTTGCTGCTGATTCCAGTAGTGGTGCTGCTGGCGGGGTTTGGGTTGCTGGCCTATCGGCGGCGGGAGCCGTGAGTTCGGGATTCTCCTTCCGTTAGGCCGGGAGGCCCACGACGCTCCTGCAAGAGCGCCGTGAAGCCGAACCCGGAGAAGGAGGTACCAAATGCGAATCCGCATTATCGTTAGCATAGACCTAACGCTGAAGAGGATCGTTATCACGATCCTAGGCTGGCCTGGAAAGGCCAGCCGCGGCCAGGATTGGCCGCCCCAGTGTGCCCAGCATGGGCAGAATCTTGTTGGATGAAAGGAGCCAACCGGAGCCGATGACAGGCAACCGTAGCGAAACGCAAGGCGTAGCCGCGAGGT
>JACQZR010000207.1 GCA_016213775.1 Acidobacteriota bacterium | reverse complement strand
GAACCTCATCCGTGCCCAGATCGCCGAAGTGCAGGTCTACGAGCGTCAGGACGACCCCAACATCGATCCGCTCGTCGATGACAAGAACGAAGCCAAACTGAAGCGCATTCGCCAGTTCTACCGGTCCAACTACACCGCCCGAGAGCGCGCCATCAAGCGTCTGTCAGAGATCCAAACCGAAATCCGCGCCCGTCTCCAGGCCTTCCCGCCCGAAGAAAAGTCCGAGGTGCCCATCAAGTCGCAAGCCCCACACAGCTTCAGCGCACTGTGCCGCCTACGAGAAGTAGTGAAAGCAATGAAGGAAGCCCAAGCCTACAAGTCGGCCCTGATCGACCCGACAAAAAACGTAAGGAACGAAGCCAAACCCGGCGTGAACTCCGAGATCGAAGCCCTGCTGGCGCTGTCAAAAGCAGCAAACCAAACCAAAAGCTAAACCGTAGGGAGACAACTTTTTGCAACTATGGAGAATCTCCCCACCCTACCCAAGGCTATACTGTAACTTCGAGAGGAACTGATGAGCACATACGCAAAGTTCGGGTTGCTGGTAGTCATTATTGTTGGCACACTCGTCTGGCTCGCCGTCGGAGGCGTAAATGAGACGAAAACATACTACAAAACCGTGGCCGAGATCAGCGGATTGGACGCCCAAGCCAGAGCAAAGCGCCTTCGTGTCGCCGGAGACGTCCAGCCTGGCTCCATTTACCGCCATGGAAAGTCCGTCGAGTTCGTCCTCACACAGGAAAACAAGTCTCTGAAAGTCGTCTACGAAGGCACTGACCCTCTCCCCGATACCTTCCGGGACCGTGCCCAGGCAGTCGCCGATGGAAAACTCGGCCCCGACGGCTTGTTCCATGCCAGCCGCATCCAGGCCAAGTGCGCTTCTAAATACGAAGCCAAACCGGGCGAAAAACCCGGCCAGCAGCCGAGCGCGCCTGTCTATCAACAGAAATCGTAAGCCCGAAGCTCAACCCATAAGGAGCGTCCATGGAAAATCTCGGCGCAATCGCCATCCTGCTCGCATTCTGCCTTTCCATCTATTCCGTCCTGAGTTCGGTGGTCGGCGCTCGCAAGCAAAAGCCTCTTTTGACCATTAGTGGTCAGCGCGCCGTCTACGCTATCTGGGCACTGCTCACTACTGCCTCCGCCCTGCTCGTATACGCCCTCATCGTAGGCGACTTCCGCCTCGCCTACGTTGCCAAACACAGCAACAGGGCCATGCCGGCGCTATATAAGGTGGCCGCGTGGTGGGGTGGCATGGAAGGCTCGCTCCTCCTTTGGGCCTGGGTCCTCTCCTCTTATTCGGCGTTGGTGGTCTTCACCTGCCGCAACAAGTTCCGCGACATGATGCCGTATGTCACTGCCATTCTCATGGCGGTGCAATGCTTCTTCCTGGTGTTGATTGGATTCATTGAAAACCCCTTCCAGGTATTGGCAGTAGGAAAGGGAATCACTGAAGTTCCGGACGGCAATGGTCTAAATCCCCTTCTGCAATATTGGACCATGGCCATCCACCCGCCGACGCTCTATATGGGCTACGTCGGCTTTGTGGTTCCCTTCGCCTTTGCCATCGGATCCTTGATCACCAAGCAGCCCGGCGACGCCTGGATTCACACCACTCGCCGCTGGACCATCATCACCTGGGGCTTCCAATCCACCGGCATTCTGCTCGGCGCGGGTTGGGCTTACGCGGTGCTCGGTTGGGGCGGCTACTGGGGTTGGGACCCCGTGGAAAACGCCTCGCTCCTCCCCTGGATTACGGCAACGGCTTTCCTTCACTCCGTCATGATGCAGGAGAAGAAAGGGATGATGAAGGTCTGGAACATGGTCCTCATCTCCGCTACTTTCTTTTTGTGTATCTTCGGCACCTTTCTCACCCGTAGCGGCATCGTGGGTTCGGTCCACGCTTTCGCGCAATCGCCCATCGGCAAATACTTCGTCGCGTTCCTGGCGGTAGGCATCGCGGCCACGGTTTATCTCATCCTCGACCGTCTGGAATACCTCAAGAGCGAGGCCCAGCTAGAGAGCGTTATCTCCCGCGAGTCCAGCTTCCTATTCAACAACCTGATTCTCCTGGCGAGTTGCTTCGCTGTCCTGTGGGGCACTATCTTCCCTGTAATTTCTGAAGCGGTTACTGGTGAAAAGATCAGCGTCGATGCGCCGTTCTATAACAGGGTGAATGTCCCTATCGGATTGTTCCTGCTATTCCTCACTGGAGTCGGTCCCTTAATTGCGTGGCGCCGGTCGTCGTTTGAAAGTCTCAAGCGCGCCTTCCTCTGGCCCACGGTCATCGGCGTCATGGTGATGGTGGGAGCGGTGGCCGGCGGTTCCCGCCACTTCTACGCCACGGTCTCCTTTGGCCTCTGCGCCTTTGTGACAGGCACCATCGGGATGGAGTTCTGGAAAGGTTCCCGCGCGATTGCCCACAAGACCAGTCAGAACCTGATCGCCGCGGCAGTGGAGCTCACCCACCGCAACACCCGCCGTTACGGCGGCTACATCGTCCACATGGGTATCGTGCTGATGTTCATCGGCTTCACGGGCGCTGCGTTCAATAAGGACGGCACGCACGACGTCAAGGTCGGAGACAAGTTCTCTATCGGCCGCTATGAGCTGAAGATCCGCGACCTTCTCGATGGCGACAACGAAAACTACTCCTGGCGCAAAGCCGCTGTGGACATCTCTGTCGGCGGCGAACAGATTGACACCCTCGAGCCCGAACAGCGCGTGTACAAAGCGAGCCGCCAGCCTACTTCAGAAGTGGCGATCCGCCGCCGCCTGAACGAGGATCTCTACCTCAACTTCGCCGGCGTCACCAACGATGGCCGTAACTTAGCCATCATTCAGTCCTACGTCTTCCCGCTGGTAACCTGGATCTGGGTGGGCTTCTATGTCCTGATGGCCGGAACCCTGATCTGCCTGGTTCCGCCAAAAGTCAAAATGCAATATCTCAAGACCGAAACCGTAGGCTATGTAAAGCAAAATGTCCCAGTATCCTAGTTCATCAGTGGCCATGAGGTCTTTCCGTCCATTCTTGCTGATCCTCCTCGCGGGGCTCTGCCTCGCCCAGCAGTCCTCCGACATGCTGACCCCGGCCATCCGCCGTGTGGGCGACCGTCTGGCCTGTCTCTGCGGATCATGCAAGAACACGGTAGCCACCTGCCAGATGCTCGGTTGCCACTATTCCGCCCCGGCCCGCGAGCGGATCGCCAAACTGCAATCGCAGGGCATGGGCGACGACGCCATCATCGAAGATTTCATCAAGCGCGAAGGCAAGCGTGCCCTCGCCGCTCCGCCCGCCGAGGGCTTTCATCTCCTAAGCTGGGCGATGCCTTTTATCTCCATCGCTATCGGCCTTTGGGTAATTTATCTCTTCGTCAAACGGTACCAGCGTCCGGCATCGGCGGCAGCGCCGATTGACCGCGCCGCGCTCGACCGCTACAAAGACGAGATCGACAAGGATCTCGCAAAACTCGAATAATATGCTGACTGCCGCAGCCGTACTCATCATCGCCGGGGCGATCCTGCTTACGTTCTATGTACGTGAGAAAGATATCCCCGCTACCGCGCCCGCCTCGCCCGGTGCCTACCTCGACGACCGCAAGGCGCAAATCTACGAGAACCTCCGCGACCTCCAGTTCGAATTCCGTGTCGGTAAGTTGTCCGATGAGGATTACCAGAAAACCAAGCTGGAGTTACAGTCCGAACTTGCGAAAGTCCTCGCGGAAATGGACCGCATCAGGGGTGCGGCCCCCAAGGCTGCCGCCGCCCCCGCGGCGCCCCCTCCGTCTCCCACCATCTTTGTCTGCAGGCACTGTAGCGCCAGGTTCGAGCGATCGCTCAAGTTCTGTGGCGAATGCGGCAAGTCCATGACTGGAGATGCCGTATGAAACTCCTCGCCTTTTTCTGTGCGCTCCCTCTGTTCGCCACCGTCGACGGCACCGTCATCAATAAGACCACCGGCAAGCCGCAAGCCGCTGCTACGGTTACGCTCTACAAGCTGGGCGGAGCCGGCATGGAGTCCGTGGAAACCGTCAAGTCCGATGCCACAGGCTCCTTCAAGATGACCACAAATCCCGAGGCTGGCCCTTATCTCATTCAGGCGGCCTACGACGGGGTCACTTACAATAAGATGCTCCAGCCCGGACAGCCGCGCACGGGCGTCGAGGTTGAGGTGTACCAATCCGCTGCCAAGCCGGGCGGCGCGAAGGTGACCCAGCACATGCTGCTCTTTGAAGTAGCTGATAATAAGCTCACTATCAACGAGAATATTGTTTACGAAAATACGGGTACCACCACTTACAACGACCCGGCCGCCGGCACCCTCCGCTTTTATCTCCCGCCCGAGACCGGTGGTAAGGTGAAGGTCATGGCCACTGCCCCCAACGGCATGCCGGTGGAGCGTGCCACCAACCCCGGCAAGGGCGAGAATCAGTACTCTGTCGACTTCCCGATTAAGCCCGGCGACACGCGTTTCCAGTTGATCTATGAGATGCCCGCTACCGCGCCGATGATCTACACGGGCAAGCTGCTGCACAAGGAAGGCACCACGCGGTTAGTGACCCCCAAGGGAATCACGCTGAAGGGCGATGGTATCAGCGAACTCGGCCGCGAGCCCGCCACTCAGGCGCTGATTTACAACCTCGCGAAGGCTGATTACAAGGTGGAGATCGAAGGTGCGGGCACGCTGCGCGACACCCCCGCCGCCGGCGGGCAGGGAGGCGAGGAAGAGGGCCCTGGCATCCAGGAGATCCTCCCTCGCATCTACACCAAGCTACCCGTCGTCCTCGCTCTCGTCTTCGCCATCCTTCTGCTGGGCTTCTTATTGCTCTATCGCAGCGCAGCCGGCGCCGGCCAGTCCACTTTGGCCGAGGCCACACCACAGGGTTCCGGGAAAGGAAAGCGCCGCGGATGAGCGCCGTCCCGCCGGAAGCTGCCATAAATGTGCGGCAGCTCTGGAAGTATTATGGCGATTTTCCGGCCCTTCGCAATATCGAGTTGAACATCGCTCCCGGCACGTGTCTGGCCCTGCTCGGCCGCAACGGTTCGGGCAAGACTACCCTGTTGCGCATCATGGCCGGCCTCATGCGGCCGCAGAAGGGCGACGTCCGCATCTTCGGCAACGACCCGCGCCACTCGGCGGCCCGCGACGCGATCGGCTTACTGGGTCATGGCATCGGCGTCTACGACGAGCTTTCTGCGGAAGAGAACCTTCGCTTGTTCGCCCGCATGTACGGGCTGGCCAATCCCAACGAGGTGGCCGCGCAGTGGTTGAAGCGCACCGCTCTCGATCACGTCGCAAGGTCGCTCGTCCGCGAGTTCTCGCGCGGCATGCGCCAGCGTCTGGCCGTGGCCCGCGCGTTCCTTCACGCACCCAAGGCGCTGTTGTTGGACGAGCCCTTCACCGCGCTCGACGATCGCGCGATTGCCCTCCTGCAATCGCTGCTCGCCGGTGCGCTCAAAGGCGGCGCTACAATCATCATGTCGACGCACCAGTTGCGCGAGGCGATGGAGCTCGCCACTCACGTCGCTTTGTTGAACCGCGGCAAGCTCCTCTTTCATGGCGAGCGCCCGGTGGAGATGATTCAGGATCCGACGTGGCTGTACCGCACGTATGGCGAGGGCTAAATGCGCTATCTGCGGCAGACGCTTACCATCGCGGGCAAAGACCTGCGCAGCGAGATCCGCACCAAGGAATCGTTGAACGCGGCCGTCTCCTTCGCCGTCGTCATTCTCGTTCTGTTCAGCTTCGCGGTGGACCCGTCCGCCGATCAGATCAAAGAGATGTCCGGCGGACTGCTATGGCTCGTGTTCGCCTTCGCCGGAGCGCTGGTCCTCAACCGCAGCTTTGCCCGCGAGTTGGGCAACGATTGCCTCGATGCCCTGGTCGCTTCGCCCGTGCCCTCTTCGGCGTTGTTCCTCGGCAAGGCCCTTGCCAACTTCGTGCTGCTGCTGATTGTCGAACTCGTGGCCCTGCCGGTCTTCGGCGTGTTGTATAACATGTCGTGGGCCCGTCAGCCGCTGTTATTGGCGCCGGTGCTGTTACTCGCCACCTGGGGCATGACCGTCATCGGTACCATCTTCAGCGCCTTGACCGTCAACCTGCGGCTGCGCGAACTGATGCTGCCGATGCTGATTTATCCGATGATGATTCCGGTGTTGATGGCGGCCATGCGGCTGACGACACTGCTGGTGAACGGGGAAGCGATCCCCGCCGATGACCAGATCTGGTTCAGGCTGTTAGTTGGGTTCGACGTGATCTTTACGTCGCTGGCTGTAACATTGGTGGATGTAGTCTTAGTCGGCTAGGAGGAATCTGTGCGCGAAAAGATACTCTACGGGATGGGCATCGTGGCGGGCCTCTGGCTGCTGCGCAACCTCTACGTCATCCTGCTCGGTCTGCCGGATGAAGCGCTGCAGGGCGCCATCTACCGCATCCTGTTTTTCCACCTGCCGAGCTGGTTCACCTGCTTCACCGCCTACTTCCTCGCCGGCGGCGCCAGCATTCTGTACCTCTGGAAGAAGGACCTCAAGTACGACACCTTCGCCGTCTCCGCCGTCGAAGTGGGCACCGTGTTCACCATGGTCGGCCTGGTCACCGGCATGATCTGGGCCCGTATCATCTGGGGCATCTGGTGGACATGGGACCCGCGGCTCACCTGGGCGCTGATCACCTACATCGTCTACGCCAGTTATTTGATGTTGCGCCGCGCCGTCGATGATCCGACCACTCGCGCGCGGCACTCCGCGGTGCTCTGCATTTTCGCCTTCGCCAGTGTGATGATCACTTACAAGGCCATCGACTGGTGGCGTACCCAGCATCCCGGCGCCGTGCTCAGCTTTCGCACCGGCGGCGGCACCATGGACCCGCGCATGGAAAGCATCATCTACCAGAACTGGGCCGCTCTGATGCTGCTCACCGCCGTGCTGGTGGCAATCCGCATGCGTCAGGAAACCATGTCACGCGAGATCGAAGGCATGCGCCGGTTCGCGCACGCCATTTAGGGGGACTTCATGGACGAACGTAATTTCACGTATATGTTTTATGGGCTCGGCGCGGCCTGGCTGATTCTCGCGCTCTACGTGGTCTCCATCGTGGCGCGCGAACAGCGCCTCAAACGCGAGTTGGAAGGCGTCAAGCGGATGATCGCCGAGCACGAAGCTCAAAAGGGCTAGGGACGGGCAGCGTACAACAGCCCCGTTGGTCCGGTGTCGTCGACACCAATCCGCACTCTGTTCAGCCAACCGTTTCTTCCGAGAACATCCTTGCGAATGGACTCGTCCTGGAAGAAATAGTAGGTGCCATGAAGTTCCATTCCCATCACGACGAGAGTCAACTCGTGCCCGAAAACAGGGCATGAACCAGCAACGGTTGACAGTGTGAGGGGCGTCCCGGCCTCCACATCCAACTCCAGGTATTCGGCATGGATTCGGCTGAAAACGCAGTACTCTGCGCCAGTATCCACTTTTGCCCGAGCCACCACCTGGATGCTTCTGGCCGAACGGAGCACGACCGGAATGGTAATGCCTCCGCTTGCCTGGCTATATAGCTCCAGCCAGTCGTAATAAACGGTATGGCTCATATCCATCCGGCGAAGGGCAGCGGGTTAGCCTCGATAAACACAAGGAAGGGGCTGCGAGCACCAGCCGCTTTGGCCTGCTGTGAGACAATTCGGCCATCGACACCATGTGCGAGGAGGCGATCCCCTTCGATCGCTACCCATTGGCCTTTGTACTCTTGTTCGTGATCTTCCAGCCACTGCTGCTCAGGCCGAAGGGAAGGAACAATCGGCAACTGATGTGTATGGGGACCGCTTCCCGATGCCGGTCTGGGGATAAATGGGTGGGTGGGTCTAGTCGCCCCGGCTGGCATCACGCCGCTGGGCGCCGGCAAAGTCAGCCATGCGCGCCCTGCCAGCAAGAACGGCGGTGCGGATGGTCTTCGAGCCAGTTCCTCTCCGCATGTGAGTTGCTGATTATAGAGCGATTCCGCCGGTGATGATAGCATACCCGATTGCCTCCAGTGCCTTTGTTGTCAGTTCGTCGAGCGGCAGTAGCGCGTCAAATTCCATGTTACAGGAAACATAAAGCCCAGCAGGCACGCGAGACGATTTTTCGAAGATCACGCGTGCGATTTGCAGCCCGCTCGTTGCCGGCGGAACGAATTGGTATGAGCATCCCTCCGGCTTCATTGACGAACCACTCACCCGCTCACTCAGGTAATCGTCCGCGGTTGCGCCAGACAACGTCAAGTGGCATTGAAACCGAATCTGAAACCGGCCTCCCGGAGGCAGCAGATCGGGGGATGAGATCGCGTCGAACAGACGCGCGGACAACTCTCGCAGGTCCTTCTCATACGCATTCTCGAATGGTGCAACTTGAATTCTGAAGCCGCTGTAAAGAAGTGAAGCTTGGATGTTGCCACCACGGAGACCGAACCGGACTTCCACGTCGGAGAGCCGGTTTGAGGGCGTTTCGACGGTGATCCGGCTGGCATCAGGCCCGTAGGGCGACAGAACTTTGAGGACAGTTGCAAAACTCTTGGTTCCTGGCAGCGGCAACTCCGGAAGGACGCTGGGAGACAACCATTGCGACTCGACCGAGGAAAGCGCGATCGTGGCTTGGAACGGCGGCTTCATTCTGTCTCTAGTCTAGCGTGCGTCCTAACTTAGGGGGTGGCAAGCCCTGCTATCCTGCAATCGAGATGCTGCCCGGTTGCCTTCTACTCTTGCCTGCGCTGCTCAGCGCGCAGGAGACATTGGAAGTGTCCATCCCCAACCCCGGCGGGCAGCCGGTTCGCGAGGTCCAACCGGATGGCCGCGTTGCCGTTCGCTTCCAGTGGTCGCAGCCAGTGCGCGAAGGTACCTTCAGCGAGCGCGGCATGCAGGTCTTTGACCCGGCTCTCGAACAGGCGTCAGTCACCTCATCCGCCTTCTTCAAGCTGGACAACGCCAGCGGGTCGATCGAAGGCTACTACTCAGGTCTGGTGGACCGGTCCACTGGTGAATCGGTGCTGCAAGGCTCCGTGATCACCGCCACAAAAGCTTACAGCGATTGGATGCCGGCAAAGGTGACCTACCGGACGTTTCTCACCGAGGCAGGCCTGTTGCGCGCGGTGCTTACTATCACGGCCGCCACCGCATTGGGAGACTGGTTGATCGAGGACGCAGGCGTCTCGTCGTCAGCCATGTCCAACGTGCGCGACGTGGTTCCCAACGCCGATGGAACGTCGTTCACGTTCACCGCGCGAGGCAAGGATGGTCCCGGTGTCTATCGCACCGATCAGGAGGATGCGGTCGTTGCCGGTGGCACATTCACTGATCCCCGCGGGCTTGCCATCTCGCCTGTCAGTGGACTGATCTACATCGCCGATCCGCGCGCAGGAGAAGAGGGGCGCGGCCGCGTGTTTGTCTACGATCCGCTGTCCGATGCCACTGAGGAACTGCCGCAGACTCTGGCCTCCGTGCCGCAGAGCATCGCGGTGGTTCGCAAGGACGCGCAGGACATCCTCTATTACACAGGCCGCGACTTCAGCGATGGTTCGCCCGCGGTCCTGCGTACCACCGCGGACAATCCGCGCCCGCCGGTCGCGGTCTGGAAGGGCGACCCACTTGTCAGCCCGGACGGTCTTGCCATCGCGCGCAATGAGGACATGTACGTAGCCGATCGTAGCGGCGCGGTGTATCGAATCTCCGGCCACGAGATCGTCCGCATCGCGTCGAAGCTGACGCTTGGCAATCCGGCGGGCATTGCCCTCACGCGCGATGAACGGCTGGTGGTGGTGCCGGTGATCCAGAACGGCCGCGCCGGACTGCTCTTCATCGACACGCAGACCTTCGCAACCGGCTTCGCAACCAAAGGTCTTGACGGCCTGGATGCGCTCGGCGGCATACAGCGCGCGCCGCACAACGATCTCTTCGGGCTGGTGGGTTTCACGGGTAGTGTGGGTGCGGTGTATCATGTGCCCATTCATGTTCAGTAGACGTTGTTTTCTCACGACTGCAACCAGCGCGGCGATGGCGCAGTCTACGCAGCGGCCGAATGTTCTTTGGATCATGACCGATCAGCAGCGCTTCGATTGTCTGGGGGCGAACGGCAACCGTATCCTGCGCACGCCCAATCTGGACAAGCTGGCCGCGCGCTCGGCGAACTACCAGCTTGCATTTGTGCAGTCGCCGGTCTGTGTACCTTCGCGAGTGAGCTACTTCACTGCGCGCTATCCGCACAGCCATAAAAACCGCGTCAACTACACGCCGCTGGATTCGCGCGAGGTGCTCGGGCAGCAGATCTTTCACGATGCCGGCTATCAGACGGGCGTGGTTGGCAAGCTGCACTACTGGCCGCCGACCGCGGAGCACGCGAGGTCGCTCGGCTGGGATCGCGTGCGGCTCGATGACGGCATCGGTGGCACTGACGCTTACTCCGATTACGTCGCTACGGTGAAGCGGAAGAACTATCACGCAACCGCACCGCTCCCGGGCAAGAACCCCTTCCGCGGCGCGGCGCCCTACAACGAAACGCCCACCGGCTGGACCGCCGCCGAGGCGAAGAAGATGTTGCGCGAGCTCGCCGGCGGGGAGAAACCGTTCTTCCAGTACATCTCGTTCTTCAAGCCCCACGCGCCCTACACGGTGCCCGAGCCGTTCGACAGCATGTACGACGATGCCCAGATCCCGCTGCCGCGCCAGATGACGCTGGAGGAGATTCAGCGGCTGCCGCTGCCGTTGCAGAAGCTGATCCTGCGCGGACGGCAGCCAGCGTACAACATGGACCGCACGCGGCTGCAGTGGATTTACCGTAGCTACTATGCATCGGTCTCGATGATTGACCGCGAAGTGGGCGAGATCCTCGATGTGTTGCAGATGTCCGGCAAGGCGGACAACACAATCGTCGTGTTCAGTACCGATCATGGTGATCAACTGCTGGAGCACGGTCTGGAGGGCAAGAACCTCTTCTTTGAAGCGAGTGTACGCGTGCCGTTTCTCATCTCGTACCGGCCGCGCATCGCAGCCGGCAAGCGCGACCAGTTCGCCGAGATGGTGGACGTAATGCCGACATTACTTGACATCTGCGGACTGCCCGCGCGCACCTCCATGCAGGGCCGCTCTCTGGTGTCGGCTGCGCCGCGCGAATTTGCGTTTTCGGAGAACATCATCCCGGAGGTGATCACCGGAGGGACTCTCGAGATGCCGTACGTTCCCGGCAAGGGCGTGGCAGGTGTGCGCCACCCCGACGCGAAGATGATTCGCGGGCGGCGGTGGAAGTTCAACTACTATCCGGGCAACGGCGGAGAGTTGTACGACCTCGCCAATGACCCCCACGAGGAGCGCAACCTATACAGCGAACCGGCGCATCAGGGCGCCGTGCGCGAGTACAAGGACCGGCTGCTCGACTTTCTGATCACCGCGGATGAGACTGATCAGATTGCCCCGCGATGGAAGCTCGGCGAGCGGGTGTAGTAGATTGGTTGTTCCTTTAGGGAGGACTTCATGAACAGGCGCAAAGTGATGCAACTGGTGGCCGCCGCTGCAGGCGGTAATTGGATGACCAAACGGGAAGCGGCCGCGGCGCAGCAAGTGGCTCGGGCCACTCGTGGTCTGCCGTCGCCGAAGATCAAAGACGTACAGGTGATTCAGACCGCGCCGGGCGGGTTACGGCTGCCGGTGGTAAAGGTGCTCACGGACCAGGACGGTCTCTATGGCTACGGCTGCGCGTGTTTCACTCAGCGCGCGGATCTGGTGGTTCCGGCAGTGGAGAAGTATCTGCGCCCGTTCCTCATCGGCAAGCCCGCCGATCGCATCGACGATATGTGGCAGGCCATGTACAATTCCTCGTACTGGCGCAATGGGCCAGTGCTCAACAATGCCATCAGCGGCGTGGATGAGGCATTGTGGGACATCAAGGGACGGCAGGCCAACATGCCCGTGTATCAGCTTGTCGGCGGCAAGGTGCGCGAAGCCGCCGATTGCTATGGGCATGCAAGCGGCAGCGAAATCGCACAGGTGGTGGAGAGTGCCAAGAGCTACATGGCCCGCGGCTTCCGCCACGTCCGGGTGCAGGTGGGCATTCCGGGCATGGAAGGCTATGGCGCGCGCGGCGCGGGGGCCACGGCGCCAATGAAGTCGCTGCACGGCGGGCCGATGTATGAACCCGCATATTACATCCGGCGCGTGTTGAAGTTGTTCGAGGCCTGCCGCAAGGAGTTGGGCGATGAAGTCGAGTTGCTGCACGATACCCACGAGCGCATTCATCCCACGCAGGCGCTGCAGTTCACCAAAGATTGCGAACAGTTCAAGTTGTACTTTCTGGAAGACGTGCTGTCGCCGGAAGACATCGCGTGGTTCCGCCAGGTGCGCGCCCATTCCACCACACCGCTGGCGATGGGCGAACTGTTCAACAGCCCCCATGAGTGGAATCCGCTGATTGCCGAACGCCTGATCGACTACATCCGTGTACACGTGTCGCAAGCCGGTGGATTCACCCCGTGCCGCAAGCTGGCCGCCATGGCCGAGCACTTCAGTGTGCGCACGGCGTGGCACGGACCCGGCGATGTTTCGCCCATCGGACATGCGGCCAATGTGACGCTGGATCTGGTGTGCTACAACTTCGGCGTCCAGGAGTACTCGGCGTTCAATGAACGCGTGCAGGAAGTGTTCCAGGGCTGCCCCGTCATGAAGGACGGATTCCTCTACGCCAATGAAGCTCCAGGATGGGGCATCGAAGTGAATGAAAAGGCCGCCGCGAAGTATCCGTTCGGATACGGCGAACAGGGCGGAAAGAAGAGCCTCAATGGTGGTTGGGGCGAGGTCCGCAAGCGCGACGGCCAGATCATCAAGCAGTAGCTATTCGCCGAAGCGGTGCCACTTGCCGTCTCCCACGTAGGCTTCACGGGAGACGGCGGGTGCGGGTGCTGGTGCGACGCGGCGGACTATGGTGCGAGGCGCAGGTACGTACCGGATCCGCTGCGGGGGCGCGTAGTAGTAGTCGTAGGGATCGTAGTCGTAGCCGTAATCGTAGTAGTAGTCGTTGGGCCAATACGAATACGGGTAATAGTAATCAGGGTAGTAGCCAATCCCGAACGAATAACGCGGGTAGCTCCAACCGTAGTAGCCCCCCCAGCCGCCGTATCCGGACCATCCGCGATAGCTGTTGTATCCGCGATAGCCGCTGTATCCGCCGCGATAGCCGCTGTATCCGCCCCAGCCTCGGGAACCTCCTCCCCAGTTGCCGCGAAAACCGCCATGCCCACCGTTGTTGCCATAACCACGGTAGGCGCCGCTGGAGCCGCCGCGATAGCCTCCGGAGTACCCCCGGTTCATCGAGCCGGCGTTGCCTCCGGAAAAGCCGCGAGCGCCGCCGGAGAAACCGCGGCCACCGCCGCCGCTATGGAATCCGCCGCCGCCTCCGCCTCCGCGCGCTCCTCCACCACCTCCGCGGGAACCACCCCCACGCTGCGCCGTGCAGGGCAGGGCCAGGGCGAGACCTAGAACTGCGATCAAACACTTGTTCATTGGATGAGCTCCTCAAACTTCAGAATTCGACCCGTGCCTCCAGCCAACATTGTCGCGCGAAAACCGCCGTTGTGGAGGGGCGCCTCTGGCGAAAGGAAACTCATCACGCGTTAACTGCGTCGGATTATAAAGACTAGAATGTAGGTTAGAGGTACGATAGCATGTCCCCGCGTCCCGTCCGATTTGTGTTCACAATTGCATTGGTTTGGGCAATGTCCGCCGGTGCACAGACCCCAGCGCCAGCCGAGGGTGAGAACAAGCCCGCCGACTACAAGGTGGATTCCGGCACACGGATTCCGCTCAATCTCATAAACAGTGTCAGTACTAGGAACGCTGCCGAGGGGGATCGTGTCTATCTGGAAACGGCGTTCCCGATCGTGGTGACCGGGCGGATGGTGATTCCTCCGGGGAGCTACGTGGCTGGTACGGTGACGCAGGTGAAGCGGCCGGGGCGTGTGAAAGGCCGAGGGGAAATCTACTTGCGCTTTGACTCACTGACGCTGCCGAACGGCGTGACGCGGGACTTCCGTGCGCGGATCAGCGGATTAGATGGGCGCAGCAGCGAGGAACTGGACCGCAAGGAAGGCAAAGTCGTCAGCGAGGGGAACAAGTCGGGGGATGCGAGGACGGTAGGTGAGACGGCGGTGACGGGGACTTGGATCGGGACGGTGGCGGGAGCCGCCGCGGGGCGCCCCGGAATGGGGGCAGGGATTGGCGCGGCGGCGGGTGCGGCGGCGGGCATGGTGGGGGTACTGCTGTCCCGCGGACCGGATGCATTGCTGGCGAAGGGGACGACGATTGAGATGGTTCTGGACCGTTCCTTGTTTTTTGACGATGAGGAGTTGGAGTTCGGAGGGATGCAGCGGCGGAGTTCTGTGAGTGGGGGTGGGGGGATAGAGCCGGTGAAGAAGCCGAGTTCACTGCCGGGCGTAGGGCGGCGTCCGCGGATATAAAGGGCGGAAAGGCTAGAAAATAAGGGGAATACCGTACTCCTGCTCAGTGGTTGCGTGGTGCACGCAGGGCGAAACCGTAAGGGATTCTCCTCATTACCTTCGTGCCGAGAAAACCCACCCACAGTACTACTGTATTTTGAGACCCTGGGCCTATTTCAGGCCCGGTAATACGCCGATAAGATCATAGCGAGGCGTATGGAACCAGGAACGCTGGAACTCCAAATCTTTGTCAGTCTGATCGTCGTACTTGGCGCGGCGTTTGTCGCGCTGGTGTGTGATTATTTGAAGGGCAACAATGAGACTTTGCGGGAGCACAACATCGAGTTGCGGGTCCGCAAGGAGGAGCAAGACAAACAAAGGCCCGCGGAAGCGGCGGAATGGCTGCAATCGCTGTTAGGGGCGAAGCAGCGGAACCCGGTGCGATTCGGGAAGATGCGGCCGGCGCGCGGGGGCGTAGAGGCGAGAGGCGCAGAGGCGCGGCCCGCCGAGGCCCGTGCGGAGGCCAAAGCTGCTGACGGGCGGAGGCCGCTCGATCGCGAGGCTGCCGCGAAGGCGGCCGATCCGGTTCCGATTCCCTCGATGCGAGGGCCGCTGCGTTCGCATGTGCATGTACCCCCAGTGACCCCCGCGGCAACGCATGCTCCGGCGGGACACTATCCGGATCACACGGAAGAATACGCGGCGAACGGCGGCGGGCAGCGGGGCAATCATGCCCCGGCTCAACCATCGCGCCCAGCGCCGAATTCCGAGCCTGTCGTCGCGCCACCGCTACGCGTACCGCTGGTTGCGCAGGTGGTGGCACAGATGTCCGAACAGGGTGTGATGACGCAGGTTCAGGAAGTGGCGGCCACTACCGAGCCGCAGTCGGCGGACGAATCGCGGAAGTCGATTCTGGCGGAGGCAAGGAGCCGCCGGCAGGGTCGTCCGTCGAGTGCACCCGGGCTATTGGAATCGTTGCCGGTACCGGCCTGGGTAAAGAAGGAACAGGAAGAGCGGGCGGCGCGCGCGAAGCGTGAATGGGAGCAGGTGGAAGCGCCGCACGCTGACTCTCCGAAGGTGCCGGAGGCCGCTGTGCTGACAGAAGCTGCGCCTGTGGCGGATGCTTCTTCCCAGCCAGACAACTTCTGGACGTACAAAGGGCTGCTGGACCGGGTGGTAGCGGCCACCACGCACAAGCCTCCTGTGGTAGTGGAGGACAGTCAGCCGAAGCCGGCCTTCGCGGCCGCGCTGGCATGGGCATCCAGGAAACCCGCCGTCAATCCATCGTTGCTGGTGGATTCTGCCGCTCCGCCGGCGGTGGTGAGCGAGACTGCTGCGAACGCGGAAGATGCCGTCGCGGGAACGGCGGCGCCAGTGGTTGTCCAACCAGTTGCCGAGAGCGTCGAAGAGATCTCCACGGTGGCCGTCGATGTGCCGTCGGGACCGATGCAGGAGTCTTTCGCAGCGGATGAACCGGTGAGGCCGGTGACGGTGGTGCATGCTGACGCTGAGCCGGCATCGGATGAGTCGCTCACTCCGCTCTACGAAACCTACGAAGAGTGGGCGGCGGCGCAAGCGAAGCTGGTTGGGATGTCGTTCGGACAGGAATCGCCCGAAGAAACCGCGAGAGTGGAGGTTGAGTCTGAGACCGTGCAAACAGCGGTCGAACCGCTTCTCTTAGCACCGGTCGCTTCGGTTGACGAAGAGCAAGAACGCGGTCCATCATTGCCGGCGGTACCCGAGCTTAGTGTGCCGGACGGATTCCATGACAAGTCTGTGTTGCAGCAGTTGATCCAATCGCCTGACGTGTTAACGGGTGTTGTAGTGGCGATTGGAATCAACGAGTACGCGCATCAACTGGAGAAGCTGGGCGCGTCGAGCATGGCCGATCTGATGCGCTCGGTGGAGGGTATGATCACGGGGCTTCTGCGTCCCGGGATGGACTTCGCCTGCCGGTCGAGCGAAGACGAGTTCATTCTGATCTTCCCGAAGGAGACCGGGGCAGCGGCGCAGCGGCGGTTGACGTCCATCTCTGAACGGCTGTGGAATTTCCAGCTCCGTTCGATATCTAACTTCTCGGTGTTGTTTAGCTGGGGAGCAGTGGAAGTGCAAGCCGAGACGCTGGCCGATGCAGCCGCGGGCGCCAGCGAGCGGATGTACCAGACCAAGCGCACACGCAAGACGGTTACGCTCGACCCGCACCGCCGCAAACTGGCAGTGTAGTACCTTCTCTACTGAGCTGACGATCTCCAGCGATTCAGCAATGCCGGGAAGGCGCCGGCGAGGATAGCGATGCGAATTTCGCGCATGATGTCCAGATACCAGTGCAGGTTGTGGATGGTGCCGAGTGTGCAATAGAGCATCTCCCCGGCCTGGAACAGGTGCCGCAGGTAGGCGCGGGAAAAACGGCGGCAGGCGTAGCAGGTGCAAGCGGAATCGATGGGAGCGTTGTCATCGCGATACTGCGCCTGTTTGATGATCAGCTTACCCTGACGCGTGAATAGGCAACCATTACGGGCGTTGCGGCTGGGCATCACGCAATCCATCATGTCGACGCCGAGGGCGACGTATTCGATCAACTCCTCGGGCATTCCCACGCCCATCACGTAGCGAGGCTTTTCTTTAGGGAGGAGAGCCGCGCTGATTCCCGCCATTTCATGACTGAGCGGGCGGGGTTCGCCCACCGAGAGGCCTCCAATGGCGTATCCGTCGGCATCGAGAGCCAGAAGGCTTTCCACGCACTGTTGTCGCAGATCGCTGAACATGGAGCCCTGTACGATGGGGAACAGCGCGCCGGCTTCGGGTTTCTGTTCGAGCCGTTTCCGGTAGTGGAGGAACGATTCTTCGGCCCAGCGGATGGTCCGGCTCATGGAGCGGCGCGCGGCCTCGTGGCTGGCGGGGTATTCCAGGCATTCGTCCAGAACCATCAGGATGTCGCTGCCGAGCGAGATCTGGACATCGACTGTGGATCCCGGAGTGAAGGTGTGCGGGTCGCCATTGAGATGGGAGCGGAAGATGACACCTTCCTCAGTGACCTTGCGGAGTTGCGAGAGGCTGAAGACCTGGAAGCCGCCGGAGTCGGTAAGGATGGCTCCGGGCCAATCCATAAAACGGTGGAGTCCGCCGAGCTTTTCGATCAGAAGATGGCCAGGCCGGAGGTAGAGGTGATAGGTGTTGGAAAGGATGATTTGGGCGCCAGTGTCTTCGGCGATGTCGCGCGGCATGACACCCTTCACGGTGCCCTGCGTGCCGACGGGCATGAAGACAGGGGTTTCCACAATGCCGTGTGGGGTGTGGAGCTTGCCGGCCCGGGCGCCGGTTTGCGGGCAGATGGCTTCAATCTCAAAGCGGACTTGGGGCAAGCTCCTATTTTAGCTGGGGGCCCGCGGTTTTTGGGCTGGCTTGCCCAGCGTGATTCGGCTATTCTGTGGAAACGATGCAAGAAGGTGTTACTTATGCGCACGAGGCCTGGGAGCGTGCCTGGAAACAGGGTTACGCCTGGGAATCGATCAAGAAGCATGCGGGAGAGGACTTCATCAAAGTGGCCGAAGGGGCGATTATCGGCGCTGTCGGTGGGCTCGCCTTGGTGTTCGTCGGCCAGATGGGCGGTGCCATCGGGGGATCGGCGCTCGGTGCATATGTTTCCGGAGGCAATCCGGCAGCGGCGATCGCGATGGGGCAGTTGGGGGGGCAGATCGGACGGGCCGTCGCAATGGGGGCGCTCCAAGTGCTCGGCGTCGCCTTCCTTGTGGAATACGTCGGGCAGCACATCAATGACTGCGTGCCGCACCTGATTGCCGCCTACGACCTCACCATCAACCAATGCCCCGTGTTTACCGGGCAAGTGCTGGCACTGTCCATCGATATGGCGTCGCGGATGATCGCCGAGGCCATTGGGATCTTCTGTGGCCTCCTGCTGTCTGCGCTGCTATTGTGGCTGGCGGCGAAAACGGCGAAGGGCAAGTCGGCCGAGAACGTACGTGAGTTGACGGATAGCTGGCTGAACACGAAGTCGCGGGGGTTGATTGCCTGGCTGGTTCCGAAGCTTGGGGAGCTGCAGGCGAAGGCCCCGAAGCCGCGCCCGGCGCTGCGGGTGATCGAGGGCGGGATGCCGTCGAGCACGATGACGCCGCTGCAGATTGCCGTGCGAGTGGCGAGATCGATTCTTCCGAAGCTGGTGAACGCGGCGACGAATACCATGGTGGTGCGGAGCATTCGCGAACTGCATCAGACGCTGCTGGCAGACGGGTTTAAGCTGATCAAGGCCGAGCCGTTCGGGCCGGATGGCGGCTACCAACTCTTCTATCAGAAGGGGAACGTGCTGGCACGGTTCAAAACGCTCGGAGATAAGGGAGGCCCGCGCGCGGGCAAGACGCATCTGTCGCTGGGGTATAACGATGGGCGTGGGCTCGACTGGCAGAATGACTTGGGCAAGTTCACGGCCACTGGTAAGGTGGAGGCCAAGGTGATCACAGACCCCGCGAAGTTCACCGAGACCGATTTTCAGGGGAATCCGCAGCGGTTTGTGTTGCTGCCGACTGAGTTCAAGATGGCCGATGTGGACGCCTGGGCGGGCCGTACCCACTTCAACGCCGAACCGGGGTTCGATTTGACCGGACTGGATGCGATTGTGAACGTGGCTGCGCCCTAGAATTGGGTACAATGGCAGTTTCCTCATCCCAACCTAAGTGGAGGTTCGTGTGGCAAAACTCGGTTTTCTAGGACTCGGCATCATGGGCTATCCGATGGCCCGGCATCTGATTCGCGCCGGACATGACGTGGCGCTTTGGACAAATTCAGCAGGCAAGGCGGCAAAGCTGGCCGCTGATGAGAAGAGCGGGGTCGCTTGCGATACGCCTCGTCAAGTGGCGGAGCATGCCGAATGCATCTTCCTCTGCGTCGGGGATACAGCGATGTCGAAGGCGGCGATTCTGGGCGAGAACGGGCTGATTCATGGGGCGAAACCTGGGACGGTGATTGTGGACGCGTCGACGGTTGCGCCGAGCCATTCGCGCGAGATGCGGGACGCGCTGGGCGCGAAGGGGGTGCACTATATGGATGCTCCCTGCACGGGGTCGAAGCCCGGTGCAGAGGGAGGTACCCTGACCTTCATGGTGGGCGGGGACAAGGAAGTGTTCGATCGCGTCAGACCATATATGGAAGCCATGGGCAAGCAACTATTCTATTGTGGTGGTCATGGGCTGGGGACGCATGCCAAGCTGACGCAGAACCTGGTGCTCTCCAATATACTGCAGGCGTTCAATGAAGGTATGGTGTTGAGCACAAAGGCTGGAGTGGATCCGACGCTGATGTTGGAGATACTGGACAAGAGCGCCGCCAAGAGCGGGCTGATCAACTTCAAGGCACCGTACGTGTTCGCGCGGAATTTCGAGACGAACTTCTCCGTAAAATGGATGCACAAGGATATTGGGCTGATGTTGGAGTCGGCGAAGGAGCTGGATGTGCCACTTTTGTTAACCGGGCTTACACAGCAACTGTTCCGTGCAGCGATTGCGCAGGGGCACGGGGATGAGGATATCTGCTCTACAATCAAGGTGTTGGAAGGGATGACGGGGGTGGAAGTGAAGGCCTCCCAAAAATAGTTTGCAGATTCCTATTGCATTCCCAAATTCCATATATTATTATTGGAAGTAAGCCGGGGAGGCAACTCCCACCAAAGCGAGACTAACCTCATAAAGACCCCTGAAGCAACCTCCCCGGCGCCCGTAAGGGTTTCCCTATGCCGGTAACCGGCTCCCCCAAAACCTAGATCAGTAACGATAATCACTGTGTCCCTCATGATTGGGGCTTGCCGCCATTGCCGACTGTCTTCTGTCTACCATTTCTGGTATCATGCCAATGGGTGAAGTTAGTAGCAATCCTCGGTTCGACTGGTTCAATCGGTACCAGCACCCTCGATGTAATCCGTCGGAATGCGGATTCCTTCGGAGTGTACTCGCTGGTAGCGGGGCGAAACGTCGAGTCCCTGACAACCCAGATTTTGGAGTTCCGTCCGAAGGTGGCGGTTGTCGCAACGGAAACAGAACTGCTGCGTCTATTGGATTGCCTCCGAGATTCGGGACTGCCGCCCTCCGACTGGCCTCAACTGGGAAGTGGAGCGGCAGCCCGAATTCAAGCCGTTATCGCGCCCGAAGTCCACATCGTGGTATCCGCGATAGTGGGGGTGTCGGGACTGGAGGCTACCTATGAAGCTATCCGGCGTGGAAAGAACGTCGGTTTGGCGAACAAGGAAGTACTGGTTGCCGCCGGAGGTTTGGTAATGGCGGCGGCGCGCGAATCCGGAACGGAATTGCTACCCATCGACAGTGAACATAACGGGGCGCATCAATGCCTCCGCGCCGGGCGCCGGAATGAGGTGCGCAAACTGTTGTTGACTGCCTCGGGTGGCCCTTTCCGCCGAACTCCTGCCTCCGCACTCGAATTCGTCACTCCGCAGCAAGCCCTGAATCATCCAACATGGAAGATGGGTCCGCGCATCACGATCGATTCGGCGACTCTGATGAACAAGGGCTTCGAGGTGATTGAGGCCTGTTGGCTGTTCGGGTTAGCGCCTTCTGAGGTGCAGGTTGTGGTGCATCCGCAGTCCTCAATTCATGCGATGGTGGAATACAGCGACGGGAGCGTGATCGCCCAAGTGTCGGCGACGGACATGCGGATGCCGATCCAATATGCTCTGACGTATCCAGATCGTTGGGAAGCACCGGTGCCGCGGTTGGACTGGACCCAGGAGCGGCACTGGGAGTTTCATCCGCCCGATTTCGAGAAGTTCCCCTTATTGAAACTCGCCTACCAGTCGATGGAAGCGGGTGGATCAGCAACGTGCACACTAAACGCGGCTGACGAAGTGGCCGTGGAAGCATTCTTAGAAGGGTCAATTCCGTTCCCAGGCATTGCTGAGGTGGTGGACCAGACCTTACAGCAGATGCCGCCACGCACTCCGCGGTCGATACAGGAAATACTGGAAATCGACCAACTGTCGCGGGACGTGGCCCGCCGGGTGTCGTCGAATCTGAGCAACCGCGCAGTGGCGGGAAGTGTTCCCGCTGAAGGCGCCGCAGGGAAAGCGTAGGAGCCTCAATGGGTATTCTAGAGAACATCTGGTGGCTGCTCGTACTGATCGGGGTGATGATCCTGATTCACGAGTTGGGCCACTTTTGGGCGGCCCGATTTTTTGACGTCCATGTGGAGGCGTTCAGTTTCGGGTTCGGGCCGAAGCTCTTCTACTTCAAACGGGGCGAGACGGAGTACCGGTTTTCGTTGATTCTTTTCGGCGGATACGTAAAGATGGCGGGCGAGCAGGGAAGCGAGGAGACGGTGAATGACCCGCGGTCGTTCCTGGCTAAGCCTCGCTGGCAGCGGTTGATTATTGCCTTTGCCGGCCCGTTCATGAACATCGTGCTGGCTGTGGTGCTGGTTACGGGCCTCTTCACGACTCGATTCCCCAAGATTTCGGTGACGCACTCGCCGACGGTGGGATTTGTGAATCCTGAGGGGGTGGCGGGCAAGTCGGGCATCCGGGAAGGGGACCGCGTACTTGCGGTTGAGGAAATCAACAATCCCACCTGGGAAGACATTGCGCTCAAGGAGATGGCGGGCGCGAACCGGGAGATGGGATTCCTGATTGAACGCGCCGACAAGAGCCAGGATCACATCCGTATGAAGCCGGTGTTGGATGAAAAGAATGGGGTTGGGGTTCTCGGCTGGTCGGAACAGATGCAGGTGCTGATTGCGCGGGTAACGCCCGGTATGGTGGCCGAAAAATTAGGTTTGAAACCAGGCGATGTACTGGTGGAGGCCAACGGAAGCGCAATCCGGTCGATTCCGAAGTTGCACGAAGTGATGAAGCAATCGGAAGGCCGGCCAGTGGATCTGACGTACATGCGGGCAGGCGAACGGCACCGCGTGAGTGCAACGCCCGAGTTTAAGCCTATTGACGGGCAGAACCGTTGGGTCATCGGCGTGCAACTGGAATCACCAGTGACCTACGTGGCTCTGCCGCTACCGCAGGCGCTTCAGGAGTCGATCAAGGCGAATACGCGCAATGCAGGGTTGATCTTCGGGTTTCTGAAAGGGATTGTCGAGCGTCGGATGTCGCCCAAGTCGCTGGAGGGGCCAATCCGGATCGCGCAGATCTCCACTGAGGCTGCCCGGGAAGGGCCATCCTCGTTCATTGGTTTGATGGCGATGGTGAGTCTGAACCTGGCGATCTTCAATCTGCTTCCCATACCCATCCTGGATGGGGGCGTCATTCTGTTGCTGCTCATCGAGATGCTGATGAGGCGCGACCTGAGCTTGCCTGTAAAGGAGGCAGTGTTCAAAGCCGGATTCGTGTTTTTGATGATGGTAGTGGTGTTCGTGCTTTACAACGACATCACGAAAGTGTTGCCTGGATAGGGGTCTGCATCGATGCCACTTATCGATCCATCCTGAGGACAGGTTCTATATAGCATATTCACAGAATTGATTGGACGGTTTCACAGATCCCAGCTATCCTATAAATGGAAGTTGCCTTTCGTCCCCGCTGATGCTTGATCTCCTCGTTTGAGCAACAGAAGTTGGTTGATTCAATGGAGGATTCTATGACGTCCATTGGGACTGCTCCCGCTACAGCTCTGTTCTACAATCTGGAAGAAACGTTGTCTCACGAGCTTCGTTCCGCTCTTGGCTGCGCAACCCCGGAAATGGCACCGGCGAACTGCCGGACGCTTGACGAGTGTATTGAGTATGCGAGAAGCACCTCGCCGCAGGTGATCTTCTGTCCGTACTCGAGACAGCTCATTTCGATGCTGTCCTCGCTTGATTCGACAACCCCCCGTATCCCCGTCGTAGTGGTGACGCGTCATCCGGAAGCCCGGGAATGGATTGATTCCATTGAAGCCGGCGCGTCAGATTATTGCTCCGCCCCGTTTGAGCCCCGCCAGCTCCGCTGGATCATTTCCGCCAACCGTCAATAGAAGCTCCGCGCCCCCTGAGAGACGCGCCCCGACGAGCGGGACCCTTCGAGGGTCCTTCCTGAATTTTCACATTCACTAAAAGAAATAACCGGAGGTGTATGTTGTTTGCAATTTGCGCCAGCCGCTGGCTGGCATTGCTGGTAGTGTCGTTGTCCTTGGAAGCGCTTGCATTTGGGCAGAGCCCGCACATGCTATGGGGAGCCCCCTCCTCCAGGAATCCAGTCCAGGGCGAGATTACGGGACTTGCTGACGCTCACCGGCTGTTTGTGGAACTGGCCGATCCCGTGAGTCACGTGATCTCCGAGCGGGTACCGGTGAACGTCAACGGCAGCTTTCGGTTCTACTCGCCGGCGCCGGAAACGGGGTTTGAGATCCGGATCGTGAACGAGTCCCATGACGTGCTGCAAAAAGAATGGGTAAGCGCCGGGACCGCGCAGTTTCCAGTGTCGATTCCATTCAAGACCCAGAATGGATCACCGCAGTTGCCGGGTGGTTCCATTTCGGCCTATCGACTGAGCCATAAGGTGCCCAAGAAGGCAATGCAGGAGTTCGTAAAGGCCGAGCAAGCGTACAAGAAGAAGCACATCGATGAGGCGCTGGACCACCTACGAAAGGCTGTGTCCATTGATGCGGGTTTTGTCGAGGCGCTCAACAATCTGGGTGGGCGTCTGATGGAGAAGGACGAACCCGCCGAGGCGGCTGTGTTCTTCCGCCGGGCGGCGGAGCTTGACACGTCGAACTCCACACCGTTGTTGAACTTAGGACTGGCGCTGATCGTCATGGGGCAGCCGGCGGAAGCCGAGCGAATTGCCCGCCGCGCCCTCGCCATCGACCGCGGTTCCGAACGAGCCGGAAGAGTGTTGAATCTCAGCCTGCGGGCCCAAGGGAAACAGGCCCCTGTGTCGTCATTCCGGTAGCGCACGGCCGGCATTGGTATTCCAGTTGCACTGGTCAGGTATGGAGATGCAGAATGTCCCCGTGCCTGACCAGTTTTATCTTCGCAAAGCGATGGAACTCGATCCTTCCAGCCCCGTACCAGCACTGAATCTCACGTTGGCGATGGTGGGAATGGGGAAGGTAACGGAAGCGGAGACGTTAGCGAGGAAGACGCTAGTGATGGTGGATCAGAACGTGCGCAGAAGGTGCTGAATCTGTGCCTGCAGGTGCAGGGCAAACCGGCCATGTAACGGACCAACGGACGGCGTCCGACTTCCGTGCCAGACGCCGTCCGCGCACCTCCCACCAGGAGGAACGTGAGAAAGGAGTTGAGCTTATTGCATTTCTTCGACGCTGACACCTTTGGTGTCGCCGAACGAGGCGAACCGGATGTAGGCAATCACGTCCGCCAGTTGCTGGTTGGAGAATCCGACATTTTCGGGAGGATGCTTCCAGGTCGCGTTGTCGCGAATGGAGTAGATTTCCTTGCGATCAATTGTCATCGCGGTGGGTGGAACCGTGGAAAGGTCGTGAACCTTCACCTCGCTGGCTGATTCACTGGCGACCATGGCGGGGAACGCCTTTTTCGTTTTCAGTTCCACTTCTTTGGCGTAGACAGTACGAGTTGCCATGATGGACATCTTCAAGGCGCGTGGGCTGAGCCGGGCAATCTTACTGAGATCGGGGCCGACGGCCGTGCCCTCTTTGTTCAGCTCATGGCAGTTGTAGCAGCTCGTCTTTGTGGCAGCATCGACGAAGATGGCTTTGCCGCGGGCAGCCTGGGCCGGAGGCTCAGCAGCAAAGGTGGGGGTAACCAGCAGTAATACCGGAAGCCAAGACATGTGCACCTCCATGCAAACAACTTCCTCTTTGCACGAGAGGGACCATGGGGGGTGACAGAACGGCTCTCCGTTCGCGGCCCTGTAGCATCAAGCAGTTAGGAACGTGAGCGGGTTTTGCCGCAGGCAGGGGAGGCAAGGAGTCGGGGCGGTGTCAGATGGCACATGGGGGAAAGTCCACAGTTTTTCTGAGCTTTTCTGCGTGGGGCGAGCCATAATGGACTCCGGACGGGTTTATCCGTGTAAGGGGGCTGATTCGATGATTCGCTGCTTTCTGCAATTGGCCTGCTGCTTCACGCTGCTTGGATCGTCGGTGGAGGCAAAACGGATACTCTTTGTGACGCACACGGCGGGCTACCGGCATGACAGCATCCCGGTTGCGATCCAAGCCATGCAAGAGATGGCGGCAAGAACGGAAAAGCTGGAAGTGGTGGCAACGGAAGATCTGTCGCTGCTGAGCGCGGAGGGGCTGCGGGACTTCGACGCGGTCTTCTTCTTCACCAGTGGCGAGTTGGACCTTAGTCCGCAGCAGAAGGCCGATCTACTGGAGTTCGTTCGAAGCGGAAAAGGCTTTGGAGGCGCCCATTGCGCCACCGATACCTTCTACACGTGGCCGGAGTATGGCGAAATGATCGGTGCGTACTTCGACGGGCACCCGTGGGCTCAAGAGGTCAACCTGAAAGTGGAGGATCCGGCTTTTCCGGGCCTGGAAACGCTGGAGGGTGGTTTCCGGATCGTCGATGAGATATACCAGTTCCGGAATTTCTCGCGGGAACGTGTGCGGGTACTGCTTTCGCTTGATACGTCGACCGTCGATTTGAACGCGCCGGGGGTGGCGCGGACGGACGGGGACTTTGCATTGGCGTGGGTGAGGCCGTACGGGGCTGGACGAGTGTTTTACACGGCGCTGGGCCACTTTGACTGGTCGTGGACGGACGAGCGGGCGCAGAAGGTGTTGACAGGAGCACTGCTATGGCTGACCGGGGAAGTGGAGGCTGACGCTACTCCCCGCTGATTCATAAACCGCGTGCCTGTGCCGATATGCCCCAAGTAGTACAGGCAAATGCTCCACGATCTGCTGAACATTCTGAGAAAAGCGGGGGCTGACGAAGGCTCCTCGCATGCGCCAGCGCAGGAATCCGCGTCGTTGCTGGGTTGCGCATTAGAGAGCTACCAGCACACGATTGAGGCCATCGGAGAACATGGCGCGGATGTGCCGCGCGGGTCGCGTGATGATATTCTGTTTTGGGGCGAATGCCTCCAGAAGGAGGCCGTTCCATGCATCTCACTGCCGTCGAGTCCACCACACTCGCAACGGTTGCTTATGACGAAGCCCGCCAACTGCTTCAGTTGGAGTTCCGCAGTCGGGCGGTCTATCACTATTTCGGCGTTCCGGCGACCGTGCACGAAGTTCTGCTTGGGGCGCCTTCCAAGGGGCACTACTTCAACCAGGCGAT
>JACQZR010000208.1 GCA_016213775.1 Acidobacteriota bacterium | reverse complement strand
GGCGGTTGCTCCGGCCACATGGCGCAACGGCGACCTGAGCCAGTTCCCAACCGTGCGAGATCCGGCCACTGGCACATCCACTCTCACTCGTACTCCTTTCCCCGGCAACCAGATTCCGGTGTCCCGGTTCGGCCCGGCGGCCCGATTCCTCTTCTCCAACCCGTCGCTCTACCCACTCCCCAACAACGCTGGCACCGGTAACTTGGGAGTTGGCAGCAACTATGTCGGCGCCACTCGCAACTACCTTTCCAACAAGCAGGGCGATGCGAAGCTGGACTACCGCCTCTCCGATCGCGACAACCTGATGTTCCGGTACTCGAAAGGCGTCTATGACACGTTCGGTTCTCAGGCCGCGCTGCCCACCAGCCTGACGGGTGGGAACTACGGCCCGACGTGGTCCGGTGTTCTGAACTGGACGCGCACCTGGAGCACCACCCTTGTGTCCGACAACCGCTTTTCCTATAGCCTGATCGGCATCGACGATCGCGTGATCGACTGGAGCGGCCAGCTCGGCGCTGATGGAAACTCGAAGTTCGGTATTCCCGGCGGGCAGCCGATTCCCGGCCTTTCCAGTTTCAATCTGGGTGGAACCTTGACGGGTGTTGGATCGGCGGCTACCATCGCCAACACGCGGGATAACAAGTTCCAGTTCCAGTCCAACAACACGTACCAGACTGGCGCGCACCTGTTGAAGATGGGCGTCAACCTGCTTCGCATGCGCCAAAACCGCTACTACGCCGGCAACAACGGCGCGCTCGGTTCGTTCAGCTACAACGGCGCCTACTCTGGTGTCGATTTCGGCGATTTCCTACTGGACACGCTGGCCAGCAAAGGCCGCGGTGCGGTTACCGGTCCCTGGGGACACCGCGGATGGCGCAACATCATCTTCGCCCAGGATAGCTGGAAGATCCGCCGCAACGTTACCTTCAACTACGGCTTGAGCTGGGAGTACATGTCTCCTCTCTATGAAGTAGCCGACCGTCAGGTGAACATCAATACCTATACCGGCAAGCTGATCTATCCCGGAAGCGGCGAGTTCGGACGCGCCCTTTACCGCTCGTACAAAAAGCAGTTCAATCCGAATCTCGGGTTGGCGTGGAGCCTCAATCCCAAGACCGTCGTACGCGCGGCCTACCGCCTCTCCAACTTCCTCGAAGGCACCGGCGCCAACCTGCGCTTGACCTTGAACCCGCCGTTCTTCACCGAATCAAACGTCACCTACGACAGCACTCTGCCGGGCAGGATGTCCGTTGGCTTCTCTGATCTGGTTGCTCGCGGCGACCTGACTGGACCTCGCAGCACCCCCACCGCAGCCCCGTTCTACCAGGGCCGCGCATGGGACCTGGACCTGCGTCCGCAGATGACCAACCAGTTCAACTTCGCCATCGAGCGGCAGTTGGACTTGGCCACCAACATCAACGTTGCTTACGTCGGCCAGCGTGGCACACACCTCGTGATTCCGCACGAAGCCAACAATCCGCTGCCCGGAACCGGCCCCTACAGCACGTGGGCTCCGATCAACGACCGCCGTCCGCTGGCCACCGCGCTGCCGAACGTCGGTAACATCGCGCTCACCGAATCGAGCGGAACAAGCTGGTACAACGCTTTGCAGATCAGCGGACGCCGCCGCATGACCGGCGGTCTCGAGATGCTCTTCCAATACACGTTTTCCAAAACCAACACCGACGGCCTCGGCTACTACGGCTGCGGTGGTGTGAACGCGGAAGGCGCCTATTGGCAGGATGCTTACAACCGCCGGGGCAACTACGGCCCGGCCTGCTTCGATGTGCGTCACAACTTCACCACCGCCGGGGTGTTCAACATCCCGTACGGCAAGGGACTGAAGTACGGCGCAGGCAGTTCCAAAGCCGTGGATCTGATCCTTGGCGGCTGGAACATCAACTACAACCTCGCCCGCCGTGGCGGCTTCCCTGTGACCATCTTCGCGGCGACGCAGAACACCAACTCGGGACGCACCCCGCGCGGCAACGTGCGTGCCAACCGCTATGGAACGCTTCCGGAACCCTCGGTTCGCACCGTGGACCGCTGGTTCGGAGACGTGACGACGACGACGTTCTGCGCCGCCGGCGTGAGCACGGGCGGTTGTGCCTACGGTGTCCCCGCACTCGGAGAACTGGGCACTTCCGGCGTCGGCACCGAGCGCGCACCAGGGTACTTCAACCTCGATACTTCGATCGGCAAGCGTTTCAACCTCACGGAACGCCAACGGATCGAATTCCGCGCTGAGATGTTCAACATTCTGAATTTCGTCAGCCTCGGAGCCCCCGGCCGTAACATCACGGATCCGGCCTCCTTCGGAGCGATCGGCGGCCAGATTGGCGCGGCTCGCAACATCCAGTTCGGTCTGAAGTACCACTTCTAGACCGCGGCAAATCCTGATTGACGAAGAGGGCAGGCCTACAAAGCCTGCCCTTTTTCATGGTGGAGCAAGCCCTTCCCTAGAAGCTAGGACGGTTTTGCTCCGCCCATTGTCGCTGTGGCCAGCATTCCCCCCAGACCCATCGTTTCCACCGCCGACGAAGGCACGATCACCATCGAGCCCTTTTCCTTGATCGCCTCGTACAACATGTTCATGGCGCGCAAATGCAGCGCCACCTGGTTGCCTTGATACGTCTCCGCTGCCTGCGCGAACTTGTTGGCGATCTCGGTTTCCGCCGTGCCGAGAATGATGCGCGCCCGCCGTTCCCGTTCCGCCTGCGCTTCCCGCGACATTGCATCCTGCAACTGCGATGGGATCTGCACGTCGCGAACCTCCACCGACTGCACCGTGATCCCCCACGGGTTCGTCTTCTCGTCCAGTATCCGCTGCAACTCGCGCCCCAGCATCTCGCGCTCAGCCACCATTTGATGAAGCTCGTGGCGTCCGATGGATTCGCGCAACGCGGTTTGCGCGCTCATCGCAATGGCGGCCTCAAAGTCCTGTACTTCCAGAATCGACTTCTCGGCATTCCACACCACCCAGAACACGATGGCATCGACATTCACCGGCACCGTGTCGCGGGTCAGCGTCGATTCGGCCGAGACATTGGCGATGCGCACCCGCTGATCCACCGGGCGGCTGACGGTGTCAACGATTGGAATGATGTGGAACAGTCCTGGGCCGCGCAATCCGGTATAGCGTCCAAGTCGCAGCACCGCGATCTTCTCCCATTGCTTGGCCACGCGTATGGCAAAGAGGAAGTAGAGACCTATCAGGGCTCCGGCGATGACGAATCCCGGCTTCTCCGTGAGCGCGGAACCCAAGGCCCCGGCCACCGAACAAATCACCAGCAGCGCTTTGCCGACGTCGCTAATCCCCACCAACTCCGCTTTCATGACTTAACGTCCTTTCTTGCCCTTCTCGGGCTTCCCACGGTCAGATGCCAGCTCCTGCAACTCTGCCAACAACTCCTGCAGCGTGAATCCTGAGGCCCCCGCGCGCGCCACAAACTCGCTCACCAACTGCGTCAATTGCCGCTGGCGTTCCAATGCCGCGCCTTCGGGTTTGCGTTCGCCGATGAACGTGCCGGTGCCTTGCTGCGTTTCCAGAACGCCGCGGATTTCCAGCTCGCGATAGGCGCGTACGACGGTATTGGGATTGACGGTGAGATCGACTGCGAGCTGCCGCACCGTGGGGAGCTGATCCCCGGGCCGGAGATCGCCCGTGGCAATGCCCCCTGTGATCTGGTCAATGATCTGCCGGTAGACAGGCACGCCGGAGTGGAGGTCGATGAGGAACCCCGCAATGGCTTTACCGTCTTTGACGAGAAGAGACATCTAAAACACTATTATACTAGTTTACTAGTACAAGTCAAGTGAAAAAAAACACAGCACGAAACACTCCATTGATTTGTTCATCCGCCCGCCGACTTCACGCGCCCCACGTTGTACGACAATCCCGCGGCGGTTCCGGGCACGGCTGAAGGACGGGCTCTCCGTCATGTGGGTGGAGTTCACGACATAGGGTGCACCGTAAAGTCTGCCGACCAGGCAGGGCTCGCCGGGGTCGCCGTGTGAGGGACGTGTTGAGGATTGAGCGGGGAATCTCCTAGCTGGCTTCCGCTTCGCGCCGCGCCGCGGCATACCGCTGCCGGTCCTGCCACTCCTGATACAGCGTCGTGAACCCGGCCCAATAGTAGCCGCCCACGAAAAGCATCAGCACCGGAACCGCGAGGAAGTTCAGCGTGTCGATAGCATAAGCCACCATGAAGAGAAAATAGGTTCCTACGCCAAGCTCCGCGAACGGAAGCCACCCGCTGCGCGAGCGGTATTTCTTCACCTGTGTCTTTACCTTCTGGCCGCCGATCGCCATCTTCGGCGTGCGCACAAAGCTTGTCTGAATCCCGAGGAAGGCCTCCAGCACAGCCTTCGTGTTGATGATTGTCAATGCGACGCCGGCGCTCATCAAGGCCGGCAAAAAGAGAAACGCCCGCTTCCAGGAGTTCGGATACAACTCGCGCTGCGCAATTACGTAAAAAGCCGAAATCGACCAGAAGGATGCGATCACCAGCGGCAGGTCGATGAACAGCATCTCGGCCCAGCCGATGTAAAAGCGCACGATCATTACAGGCAGCATCATCGCCGTCACAATGATCATCAACGGGTAGGAAATGTTCGGCGTCAGGTGGCAGAATGCCTCGGCCTTCACACGCCACGGAATCGGTGCTCGCAGGATCCGTATCAACAGCTTGATCGCCACCTGCATCAACCCCTTGGCCCAACGCGATTGCTGTACCTGGAAAGCAAACGTCTCCACCGGCAATTCCGACGGGCACTCCACATCGGGCACATACACGAAGCGGTAGCCTTTTAACTGCCCACGATAGGACAGGTCGCTGTCCTCCGTGAGCGTGTCGTGCTCCCAGCCGCCGGCTTCGTCGATCATCTTTCGCCGCAGGATGCCGGCTGTCCCGTTGAAATTGAAATAGGTGCCGCCCCCGAATCGCGCCCCATGCTCCAACACAAAGTGGCCGTCCAGCAACATGGCCTGGATTTCCGTAAGCAGGTTGTAATCGCGATTCAGATAGGTCCAGCGCGTCTGCACCATCCCCACTTCCGGATCAGTGAAGTGGTGAATCGTGCGCATCAGGAAATCCTTGGGCGGAATGAAGTCGGCGTCAAAGATCGCCATGAACTCCCCGCTGGCCTTCTGCATTCCTGCCTGCAGCGCGCCGGCTTTGAACCCATGCCGGTTCGTCCGGTGAAGATATTCCACCGGATACCCCATCGCTTTGTATTCGTTCACCAGGCGTTCGGTGAAGGGATGCGTCTCGTCGGTGGAATCGTCGAGTACCTGGATCTCCAACAAATGCTTCGGATAATCCATCTGCACGACGCTTTCCAGCAGACGTTCCACAACCAGCCGTTCATTGAACAGAGGCAACTGGATAGTCACGCGTGGCAGTTCCGCCCATAGCTTGGCGGGCGGGTGGTTCAGCTTCTTCTTGTGCTTGAAATAGTCGCGGATCACCACATACCGGTGCAAACCGTAGATCGACAGCACCACCAGCACGGTGAAATATGGGATCAGCAGCGCATAATCAAACCAGGAAAGCGAATGAATGCCGGCGAAGGTATCGTCAAACCAGGCGCGTTGCCACCGGCTCACGGTTGTGCTGGCGGTCAATAGCGCAAACGGAAACGAGAAAGGTGCCATTGTTGTGCTTCAGGAGGTCAGGCCATTCGCGCTTGGAATAGCTTCAGAGAGGTTGCATGCAACGAGAACAGCAATGTCATACAATGCCCGACGGACAATGTCAGTATACATCATTTCTCCGATTTCGATCCCTAGGGTTTTCCCTCTATGCAAGCCTTTACTGCGCAAGGGGTTAGCAGGCCGCCACGAAGAGAAAAGTATGCCCGGTTACTGTTGCTACGCCAGCACCCCGGCTGCCGCACTCGTGCTGTCGGCGAAACGCTCCACCGGTGCTCCAAACGCGTCGAGCATGGATACATATAGGTTCGCCAGCGGGGAATCGGGTGAATACACAATATGCTGCCCGGCCGCGATCCGCCCACCCCCGCGCCCGCCGAGAATCAATGGCAGGTTATGCGGATCGTGCTTGTTGCCATCACGGATGCCGGCTCCGAACAGCACCATCGACTGGTGTAGAACATCGGAATCGCCCTCCTTCATTGACCGCAGTTTGTTCAGCAGGTATGCGTATTGCTCTACATGCCAGCGGTTGATCAGTTGATACTGGCGCATCTTGTCCGCGTCCTTTTCGTGGTGGGACAAGCTGTGGTGCGAGCCGCTTACCCCCGGCACAAAGGAGAAATTCTGGTTGCTCACTTCGTTGCCGAAGATGAACGTCGCCACGCGTGTAGTATCTGTCTGGAACCCAAGCGCAATCATGTCGAGCATCAGCCGGACATGCCCGGCGTAGTCCTTGGGAATGCCTTCCGGCTTGCTCACTCCATCAAACGAGGCACGCGGTTTCCAGTCGGACTTCTCCATCGTGGCGCGTTCCAGCCGCGCTTCCAAGCCCCGGACCACCGACAAATACTCGTCTATGCGGACGCGGTCCGCCGCGCCCAGGCTCTGGCGCAGTTGCTTCGCATCATCCAGCACGCGATCGAGCAGCGCAATGTCCTGTCTCGCTGTAGTCCCCTGCGGACCACTCGCGCGGAACAGCCGCTCATAGACGAGGCGTGGATTAATCTCGCGGGCCAGCGGGGACGTGGGGCCCGCCCAGGCCACGTGAGATCCGTAAACGCGCGTGTAGCCGACGTTCTTGTCGACACCCGTAGTCACTGGCCCCATGCCGAGTTCCAACGAAGCCAGTGGAGTGTGCTTGGCCGCGGCCCTTGCCGCCACCTGGTCCATCGAAATACCGTTGCAATTGATGTCCACTCCCAGCGTCTTTGTGATCGTCGTGCAGGTGAGCCACCCGCTGATCTTTACATAGTGCCCTTCGCCGCCCTTGCTCCCCTGATTCCACAAGTTCGTCGGTACGAGAATCTCGCTCTTCAAATCGGCCAGTGGCTCCAGAGTGGGCGAAAGTTGGAAGTCCCGGCCTGTTCCTTCGGGAGTCCACATGTCTTCGCGCGCGCCATTCGGCATGTACATCGCAGCGAGCCGGACCGGGGCCTTGCCGGGATTGCTCGCACCCGGCGCCATCGCCTCCAGCCACGGTAGACCGATCGCTGCGCCAACACCACGCAACCCAACACCACGCAACAATGTGCGGCGGGATAAGGGGAACTTACGGCCAGTCATCTCTCAGCCACGCTCCTTTGGGACTCGTTCTTTTGATGATAATCCGGGACCGGACGATTTGGGGCAGTGCCCTCCTGATAGCGGAACGGAACGCTCAGCACAATCTCGCTCACAAGGGCGTGCGCGCTGTAGCTGCGCTTGCCCAACTCCTCCACAATCCGATCCACGGTGCAGTACTCTTCCAGCGTCAAGCCGCGGCCAAGCGCGTAACCCAACAGCTTGCTCGCCAGGTTGCGAAGGAACAAATCCTTACGCGCCAAAAGGACGTTCTTGAGTTGCTCCGGCCCATCAAATACTGTTCCGTCGGGAAGTTCTCCCTTGCTGTCCACCGCCTTGCCGCCATCCTCGGTGCGCCAACGCCCCAGTACGTCGTAGTTCTCCAAGCCGAAGCCCATCGGGTCGATTTTGTTGTGACAGCCCGCGCACACCGCGTTCTGCCGGTGCAGTTCCAACCGCTCCCGAAGTGTTTGCGGGGCGGCGCCTTCGTGATCCTTCAGCGGCGGCACATTCGGTGGAGGAGGTGGTGCTGGAGTGCCGAGCATGGCTTCCAGAATCCACTTGCCGCGGAGGACCGGAGAAGTGCGCGTTGGCAGCGACGACACCGCCAGAATCGCAGCCATGCCGGTCAGCCCTCCGCGATGGCTCCCTTCGGGAAGCATGATCTTCTTGGGCTGCTGGCTCAGTTTCTGGTCCGGCGCGATCTTCAGTTCATAATGGCGCGCCAACCGGTTCGTCAGGATCGTGAACGGTGAGTCGAGGAGGTTCAACAGCGAAAGGTCGGACGCCATCACTTCCTGGAAAAAGAGAATGGGCTCGTATCGGATTGCCGACTGAATCTCGGCGTCGTAATAAGGCGCGAACAGCCTTGGATCGGGCTTGATGTCCCTCCCTAATTCGCGCGTGTTGAGCCACTGTTCGACAAATCGTTCGGCGAATTCGAAGGCTTTCACGTCCTTGAGCATTCGTGCCACTTGCGCCCGTAGAATCGCCTCGTTCTGAAGCGTCCCCTTCGACGCCAGGTCAAACAACGTGTCATCGGGCATGCTTCCCCAAAGGAAGTAACTCAGGCGCGTCGCCAGAGCGTAATCGTCCAACAAACGAGGCTCGGCGTTCGCGTTGGCCGCTTCCACCCGAAACAGAAACTGAGGAGAGAGCAGCACTCCCTGTAGAGAGTAAAATAGCGCGCGCTCGTAATCGTCCCCGCGCTTTTGCGCAGCTTCAAACAGGGCGAGAAACCGGTCTATCTCGGCCGCCTCACCGGGCCGCCGGAACGCTTTTTCCACGAACCTGCTCAGGACTTTCCTTGCCGCATCCGTCGCTGTCATATCCGCTGTTGGCGCCGCAATCAGAAAGCGGTTCCGGGCCCGTGTATCCGTCGACGCATACTCCAATGCGGAGCGCGCTGCTTCCAGATATTTTTCCGCATGGATCGGCGACAGAAACAATGTCTCCGCGGCGTTGTCGAATCCCTCTCCACCCGCACCGTCCGCCGGAAGCGCATGACCTGCGTTTATGTGGATGTTCAGTAGATCCCGCACCGTGGCCGCATACTCCGCGCGATTCAGCCGCCGCAACGGCGCCCGTCCTGGAGAAATGCCATCGGCGCAGGCGGCGGTCCGCAAAGTCGTGTCCACCCAGTTGACAAAACTCTCTCGCGCCTTGGCGCTCAATGCCGGTGCGCCCTTCGGCGGCATTTCACTATCCCGTACACGCACCATCATCCGAGCCCATTTCACCGGATGCTCCTGGATGCTTTTTTCTGTTTGCAGTTGGGTGACGCTGAAACCCCCGGATGGTGATTTCCCCTGGTGACAACCGGCGCAGTGAGATTTCAGAATCCTGTTAGCGTCAGAGAATGCGTACGGCGTCTCCGCCCAAGCCGGTAGGTATGAGATGAGCGCGCAGAATAGCAGGAGTTGGAATCGCATGCGGTAGCTTACCACTGGAGCATATCACGCCTCTTCACAGGCGTTAAGATAAGCTCTCACTCCGCTTCGGGGCGCTGAACGACAGGAGGGATTGGTAAACCCTTGGCGACCAGGGAGGATCTATCCAGTCAGCGCCCTGGCACTAGCTCACACTCTTGCCAATCACCGTGGTCGGATACGGATATTTCGAAAGCGCACTTCGGTGGTGTGATGCTGCAAAATGATCGCGCTGGCGTACGGAATGTCGGTTGCGTATCGTGCGGTCATCGTCCCATTGAGCCAGTGTTCCACGTGATCCGGCATGACGATGATGCGCCCCTGATTCCACTGACCGAGCGGCAATGCCGCTGACCGTTCTACCGGAATCGCCGAGTACAGGGCGCCGCTCCGCTGCCGCGGGTCCACTCGGGCGCCCGCATCGCCATCGTCGTCGGCAATCTGATACTCTGCACCCAGGGGCTCGGCCGAGCGGCCCCCCAGCCAGTCGAAGCCGAGCAAACGGTACTTCACTCCCGAATTCGAACCGGTGCCGCCAGCCACTCGAATCGCAGTTCGAAGAAGCGATAGAGGTCGCGCGTGAGTAGGCCTGCTCGAGCCCCCTTGGGAATCGGCATCACCGAGCCGTCGTCGATTCGCCACGAACTGCCGACTTCCGACCCGACAGCCGCGCTGACCCACGCTTCGAGATTCTTGCCATCGAACAGGGTGATCCAACCGTTTGCATCCGTCCCCGCCTGAGGATCGGGTTCAATCGCCGCAATTCGCCGTTCTGCTGGCCCCGGCAGGAACGCCTCATGGGCGTATGTGATCTTCCATCCTCCGTCACCATGAAGGAGGGTGTACTGAAACGTGCCGGTGTCGAATGGAGCGGGGGCATCGAAGCTTCGCCAAACGCCGGTCACTGCTGCAACTGTGGAACTCAGAACTGCGATGCGCCGTAGCAGCGTGGTCCGGCCCTTCCAGGGTGTAGCCGACCGCAACAGCGTCAGGGCCCCTGCGCCGGTGCCTCCAGGGCTGGTCCCTCTCGATCCCGGAATAATGACGGCCTTCACTCCAGCCACATCAGCGTTACGTACCGCCCGGTGATACTGCTCCACCACGAGTCGGATCGCTCCTTCTTCTGGGTCTGGAGGACCTGGAGCCTCCTGCGCCGGAACCGGCTGCCGCAGGATCAAAACAAGACCTAACTTCGGGAACCAGTGACGGAGCATTCCGAGAAGTATATCCGTTTGGCATGGAATCCGCATTGCCGGTCAGACACTTCTTTGATCGCATTGCCGGCAGCCGATGCTTTCCAGTCTCTCCAGCATTGCTGGACCCCGAGCGTACACTACTTACGCGAGATCAACGGCGAAGGGGCGAATCAAAGGTCCTCTGGTTGAAGACCGGTGTCTTTTCCGATCTTGGCCAGTGCGGCCGGGCCGACCTCTTCCTTGTCGTGGAAACAGAACGTGAAGTTCGGCCAGCCAGGGCGCTGCAGTTTTCGATGAGAGCCAACCTGCTTCTTGAGCGTCCATCCCAGGCGAAGCAGAGCGCCATAGACCCTCTTGGCCTTGGTCGCGCGCCATACGCTCACGCCGCGAAGAGCACCTTGAGCGGCTCGGGCACCTCCTCACCGCTCTCGATCATGTCTGCTAGTACCTGCAAGGCTATTGATTTGACTTTGCGGATCGCATCGGTTTCGCTGCTGCCGTAGGCCATCACGCCAGGAAGGTCCGGAACCGAAGCCAGAATCCGACCGTCGTCTTCACGTTCGATCTCGACGCGGATCGGCTGAATCTCTACCATGGCAACTTCATTCTACCCAAACGGCAGCGCTTGTGGGCCCCGATCCGGAGTAACCCGCCGCTGACGGCGTTGGGTTTAGGAATGGCTTGGCAGCTCATCTCAGGCGGGCAGCGTAGGCTGTTCTGCGATTTTTATGTGGCGAGGCGGATCAGACCCATCTTAATTTTAACGCTTATGAAGCCGGACGCCCTCGTCCGCAGTCGGCCCCTGGTCGGCTTCCAGAAACTGCTAATCGACGAACCCCCGCCAGACGTTGCCATGCTCGTCGCGCAGGACCACTCCGTAAGAGTTGTCCCCGATTCCGCTAATGGAATTGCCGTTGGAATCGCGGAACCGATAGCGCACCGTGCCATCCGATTGGCGGTCCGCCTCGCCGCGCCAGATATTGCCGAACTCGTCGCGAAGCCGGATGAAGTCGTCCAGCCCAGCGCCGTGCATCGTGCCACGTCCCTTCACGGATTCGAAGCGATAGTAGCCCCCCGAACTTCCGAACAACTTGCGACGGCGTCGTCCAATCACACCCTATTATCGGGGTGATGCCGGGGAAAAGGGATGAGCAAACCCCCTTAGCAAGGCGCAACTAATCACCGAGAGGTACTAGGGAGAATTTGAGGTTTGATTACCGCAATCTGCTTGGTGCTCATCACCTCAACCAACTTCCTGTACATCTCCTCTCCATCATATGTGCCAGTGATCGCACCACCGGACCCCGAAAAATTCGCGCTTGCACCGACGCTCCGCGCCAGACGGACCATCTCCAGATTTCCCTCCCCGATCGGATAGATTCGAGCGCGCAAATCGAAGTTTTCGTCGATTAGCTGCCCGAGAGTGCCGTGGTCGTGCTCCAGCAAAGCCTGTCGACCCTGCTCGGCGTAGGAAGCCCAGGTCTTCATTGCCGCGATTATCTCGGGATCTCCATTGCGCCATCTTTCGCGTATGTTATTATGGAAAACCTCCGTGCCTTCGCTTAGGCTCGTTCGATACGCGAAATACAAGCTTGGCAGTATCGACGGATCTAGCCGCTCATATTCTCCATAGCCGCGCGACTTCATCAATTCCTCGCGAAAATCCATAAAAACTACACCCTCGTACGCTTGAATCACGCGATCCTGCGGCCCCGCCGGTACACCCAATTCCCGCGTCTCCGTTTCCAATACAAGGTTCGCTTGAATAGGAAGCGGGACATCCACACGGTAATAAAGGCAAAGCGCTCGTAGCGCCGCTGTGATGATGGCCGAGGATCCTCCCATGCCTAATCGGAGCGGCACGGTGGAGTCATATTCAAGAGTGAAGTTACGGTCCTCGAGTTCAATCCCGGACTTGCCGCAATAGTCGAGGAAACGCACGATGAGTGCCTGGATGATTCGGAATCCGCCATAGTATCCCCTCCAGCGCGTGATCTTGTAGAGATCCTCCAAGCTCTCAAATACGGGCATGTCGGCCTTGCCAGGCTTGATCTCCAACCGCGCCGATGGATAGATCAACACCCTCGCACGGAAATTTCGAACCAGATACGCGATGGTCTTCCCGTAGTACCCATCGCTGGGATTGCCAAGCAGACCCGCCCTGGCGTATGCGTAGGTTTCAATCATCTTGATTACCCTGTTACTATCGGCTGATGTGGCGTTTGGACGCCGGGTCTTCCGATTCTAGCAGCCTGTGTTGAAAAAGTAGCACACTGCGTCTACCCCAGCCGCGCGCGTCAGCAAGCGGTTTGAATGGTCCTTTAGTCACTGGCTGCTAGCCAATCGCCAATGCCGTTGGGAGGGTTCGCTTCAACATGACTGCCGTGATTCAGAGGGTTCGCCGTGCCAAAGTGACTGTTGAAGGCCGCATCACTGGTGAAATTGGCCACGGTCTGTTAGTTTTGCTCGGCGTGGCCAAGGGCGATGCGGAATCAGACGCCGTCTATCTGGCGGAAAAGATCTGCGGGTTGCGGATCTTCAGCGACGATGCAGGCAAGATGAATCTCAGCGTTTTGGACAAGGGCGGCGCCTTGTTGGTGGTCAGCCAGTTCACCTTGCTCGGGGATTGCCGCCGCGGACGCCGTCCCGGTTTCGACCTCGCGGCTCCCCCCGATACTGCCAATCCACTATATGAGTTCTTCTGCCGCCATTGCGTGGCCAGGCAGGTTCGCGTGGAAAAAGGTGTCTTTCAGGCGCACATGGACGTCGAGTTAGTCAACGATGGGCCGGTCACTTTTGTGCTCGATTCCAGAAAATAACCACCACGATCTACCCGGTCAATTCGCCGCTATAGGCACTCCTCTCCTCTACAGAATCACTCCTCCATCGCTGCTCCCCTCAAGATGGTATTTGACAATTGAGTTATCTTATTACATAGTGAACTAAGGTGGCACTATGGCAAGACCACGTAAAGAGAAAACACTCATGGATCAGGTTGTTCTAGAAGCTGCCCTCCAGGGACTGGAGTTGCAGAAACAGAAGCTCGAAGAGCAGATCGGACATGTTCGCGCGATGCTGGGCAAGCGCGGACCTGGCCGGCCGAAGGCAAACGCTCCGGCGCCAATAGTGGCCGCCGCCGCGCCCGCCGAAGCTAAATCTGCTCGAAAACCACGCGTGCTGAGCGCTGCTGCCCGTAAGAGCATCGCTATGGCTCAGAAACGCCGCTGGGCGGAGTATCACAAACAGAAGGAGGCCGAAGGCTCAGAATAGCCTCTGTTTGGATGTAAATGGAAGTTCCTGACGGCGTCCCGGTGGCTCCACCATTGCTACCACTCGGGACGCCGCTCTTGTTTTACCGCGGAACCTTCGATTCCAGCAGCTCCGTGATGTTCACCAACTCCGTCGGATATTCCCCCGTGTAGCATGCGTAGCAGTACTCCTGCTTCGAATCGTCCACTGCTTCCCGCAAATGCGTCAACGATAGATACGCCAGTGAGTCTGCCTCGACATACCGGCGGATTTCGTCGGTGGAGTGATTGGCCGCGATCAACTCGTTCTTGGTGGGTGTGTCCACTCCGTAGAAACAAGGCGACACCGTCGGCGGGCACGAAATACGCAAATGCACCTCGCTCGCGCCGGCATTTCGCACCATTCGCACAATCTTGCGTGATGTCGTCCCGCGAACAATCGAATCATCCACCAGCACCACGCGCTTCCCCTTTAGCAGGTGCCGCACCGGATTCAGCTTCAGTTTCACACCGAAGTCCCGAATTGCCTGCGACGGCTCAATAAAGGTGCGCCCCACATGGTGATTGCGGATAAGTCCCATCCGGAACGGAATACCGGATTCATTGGCATATCCGAGAGCTGCCGCCACCCCGGAGTCCGGCACCGGAACCACAACATCCGCATTCGTGGGATGTTGCCGCGCCAGCAACCGCCCCATCAACTCCCGTGACTGCACCACCGGCCGGCCGAATACTATCGAATCAGGCCGCGAAAAATACACGTGTTCAAATACACACTGGGCGCGTTTCCGCTTCGGCGCATATCTTTCCCGTGTCATGCCCTCAGGCCCGACGATCACCATCTCGCCCGGTTCCACATCGCCCATATACACTGCGCCGATCAAATCGAAGGCGCAGGTTTCCGACGCAAATACATAACTGATGCGGTCGCCGGACATTTCCATCTGACCCATCGCCATCGGCCGGAACCCATGTGGATCACGCGCCACAATCAACTGATTGGGGGTGAGCAACACCAGCGAGAAAGCACCTTCCAACTGCAACAGGGCATCGCGCAGCGCCGCTGCCACCGTGCGCTCTCTCGACCGCGAGATGAGATGCAGCACTACTTCGGTATCGCTGGAAGCGCTGAAAATCGCCCCTTCGTCTTCCAGCTCCTTACGAATCTCCATTGCATTTGTGATGTTGCCGTTGTGCGCCAGCGCCATCTTGCCCTTGTTTGTGGTGACGCGGAAGGGCTGCGCGTTGAGAATCACCGTATCGCCCGCCGTCGAGTAACGGGTGTGCCCGATGGCTTTGTCCCCGTGCAAACCGCCCAACACGGTGGGCGTAAAAATATCCGCCACGTGTCCCATCGCCTTGTGGCAATGCACAGTTGAGTTGTCCGCTGAAGCGATCCCCGCGCTCTCCTGGCCGCGATGCTGCAGCGCGAAAATTCCCAGATCGGCTACGTTCGCCGCTTCCGGATGCCCGTATACGGCAAATACTCCGCATTCCTCGTGGAACTTGTCAAACATTGGTCTCCCCGTTCACGAAGCATCTGACTGCAGGAGGTGCTCCAGGGCGCTCTCCCATTGTTGCTGCAAACCCGCCACATCGCACTCGATTAAAAGCGAGCCGCGATTGTGGATGCAAAGACGCCCTGCAACGGTGGTTCCAAGAACCACGGCCGGAACGCCATGCTGTTGCGCGATGGCCACAACCTTGTCCTTATCTGCCGTGCTTACCAGGATTCGCGACGGACCTTCATGGAACAGGAGAAACTCCGTACGCAGATCCGAATCCAACTCAACTTCAGCGCCAATGTTGCCGGGGGAGAAACAACTTTCGGCGAGAGCCACTGCCAATCCACCATCACTCAAGTCGTGCGCCGATTCCGCAAGGCCATCGGCCACAACCTGCCTCGCCGCTGCCTGCACACGCTTCTCAAATTCCATGTCCATCGCCGGCGGCAGGCCCCATAACTCGCCCACCACCTGCTTGGCGTACTGCGTTCCGCCGAACCGCGTCTCATCGCAATCGCCAACACCGCCCAGCAGCACAACTGCTCGACCGGCCTTCTGGAACGCCATCGGAATCGGAGCCGCTGTCGGCAACAACCCGACGATTCCCATCACGGGAGAAGGGAAGATCGCTACCAGATCGTCTCCCGTGCGCGTCTCGTTGTACAGACTCACGTTACCGCCGGTGATTGGCGTTTCAAAGAACGCGCACGCCTCGGCAATGCCTTCAACCACCTCCACCAACTGCGCCATGATCTCCGGCCGCTCCGGATTGCCGAAGTTCAAATTGTTGGTTGCCGCCACCGGCGTAGCGCCCACCGTGGATAGGTTGCGGCAGCATTCGGCCACAATCAGCTTCGCGCCCTCGCGCGGCGAAAGATAACAGTAACGCCCGTTGCCGTCAAGCGACATCGCCACCGACGTGCCGGTCTCTTTGATGCGCACGATTGCCGCATCCGACCCCGGCCCCAGCGTCGTGTTGGTCCGCACCATGTGATCATACTGCCGCCAGATGTACTTCTTCGAACAGACATCCGCCGACGCCATCAGCTTCGACAGATCGGCACTCAGATTCGCGCTTGCGAACAGCGGCGCCGCCATCGGCGCCATGCGATACGGAGGCATGTCATGCGGGCGGTTATACATCGGGGCGGCATCGGTCAGAGCCGGATTCGGAATCTCGGCAACAACAACGCCGTGATCCTTCACCCGCATGGTGTTCTCGTTGATCACCACGCCGATCGTTGCCGCATCCAGACCCCACTTGCGGAACACCGCGAACACTTCCTCCTCGCGGCCTTTCTCGGCCACCAGAAGCATGCGTTCCTGCGATTCCGAGAGCATGATCTCGTACGGCGACATGCCGGTCTCGCGCTGCGGTACATGCATTAAATCGATCTCGACACCGACATTTCCGCGCGATCCCATCTCGCACGTGCTGCAGGTGAGCCCTGCCGCGCCCATGTCCTGAATGCCGATCACCGCTCCAGTTTTCATGGCTTCGATGCAGGCCTCGAGCAGCAGTTTTTCCATGAACGGATCGCCCACCTGCACGTTGGGCCGTTTCTGCATCGCTTCCTCGGTGAACTCGGCGGAAGCCATCGTTGCTCCGTGCACGCCATCGCGGCCCGTCTTCGATCCGACGTAGATCACGGGATTGCCGGCGCCCGCTGCCTTCGCATAGAAAATGTCTTCCTTGCGAACCACACCCAGAGCGAACACATTCACCAACGGATTGCCGGCGTAGCTATCTTCAAAGACGCATTCCCCGCCCACCGTGGGTACGCCGAAGCAATTGCCGTAGTGCGCAATCCCGCTCACCACGCCTTCCAGAATTCGGCGGTTGCGCGCGCCGTTCACCGGATCGTCCAGGCGTCCGAATCGCAGCGCATCCATCACCGCAATCGGCCGCGCCCCCATCGTGAAGATGTCGCGCAGAATGCCGCCAACTCCAGTGGCCGCGCCCTGGAACGGTTCAATGAAACTCGGATGATTGTGTGACTCAATCTTGAACGCGATCGCGTAGCCTTGTCCAATGTCGATGATTCCGGCGTTCTCCCCCGGCCCTTGCACCACAAGCTTCGACCGTGTGGGCAGCTTCTTCAAATGAATGCGGCTGCTCTTGTACGAACAGTGCTCGCTCCACATGACGCTGAAAATGCCCAGTTCGGTGAACGTCGGCTCGCGCCCAAGCTCCTTCAGGATGACCTGATATTCGGCCGGCGTGATGTGGTGTTTGGAGAGAACGTCTTCGGTTATTGTCGTCATCAGTGATTGCGTTCAACGGCTAGCGACTGAGATCTTTTGCGATGCGATCATCGACTGCAAAACGAGCAGCCCGTCCGTGGACCCCATCAGTGGATCGCAGGCGCGCTCCGGATGGGGCATCATCCCCACCACGTTTCGGCCCGCATTGCAGATGCCCGCGATGTCGCGGAACGAACCATTCGGATTGTTCCCATAACGGAAGACCACGCGGTCCTCGGCTTCTAACTCATCGAGTGTGCGCTCATCGGCGATGTAGCAGCCTTCGCCATGGGCGATCGGCACGCGCATCACCTGCCCCTTCCGGCCCGCGCAGGTGAACGGCGTGTTCACCGTCTCCACCCGCAAATCGACCGGCTCGC
>JACQZR010000205.1 GCA_016213775.1 Acidobacteriota bacterium | reverse complement strand
GAGAAGCCTCGCGCGTTGGCGTCGCCACGATATCGAGCTACGCATTTCTGGAACTCCTTGCCAGGTGCATGAGCAATCACCTGGGAGAAGACGGTGCGGCCGGTGTTCATCCCTCATTGTTTCGCATCCCTGGCCCCCCCATCCCACCCAAAAACAGTCCTCCGGATTTCAAATCGTTCCCGAGTCCAGCGCTCGCATCCCCCTGATGAAATGGGACTTATTGCGACTCATCGAAAAATAGCCGGACAGCCGTGATTCAGCAATTGCGGTGGTGGAGCGGGTGGAGGAGGCAATGGCGTGGATGCCGGCGCGATATGTTGGGCTGCTGGTGAGGTGGTTGGAGCGGTTGGCGCTGGGGACGCCTTACGGGAAAGTGGTGGACCGGGTGGAGCGGATTGTCGCGGATGAGGCGATTGCGGGGAAGTGTCAATTGACGGTGGATGCGACGGGGGTAGGGGCTCCGGTGGTGGAGATGATCCGGCGACGGCGGTTGGAGTGCGGGGTGACGGCGGTGACGATTACGGGTGGGGCAAAGGTGGGCGGGTCAGGGCAGGATGTCACTGTTCCGAAGGCGGATTTGTTGGGTGGGCTGCTGGTGTTGTTGGAGAAGGGGGAGTTGCAGATTGCTCGGAGCTTGGCGGAGACGCCGCGGCTGGTGACGGAGTTGGCGAGTATGCGGCGGAGCGGTGGGACGGAGCATGACGATTTGGCGATGGCGGTGGGGCTGGCTTGCTGGTCGGCGGGTCGGGTCAGGAGTATCCAAGGGAGGAATCGGTTGTTATGAGTGTTGCGCGGTTGGTTTTTGGGAAGAGGTTGGAATTGAAGGTGAGGAGGGATGCGCCTTTGGGGGAGGGGGCGGTATTGAGCGGGGTGGCGAGTGTGGAGATGGAGAGGGAGAGGGAGCGGGAGGCGCGGCGGTACCTTACGGATGGAGGGGAGCGGTATCGGAATGTGGGGGAGTATGATGCGGTGCTGCGGGGGCACTGCCGGCTGGATGGGGAGGGGTAGGGGGGCAGGCTTCAATGACCAATGTCCAGTCCGGAGCCGTGGACCGTCTCGGGGGGGGCGTATTAGGTGAGTGCGTTGACGGTGCCCCAGAGGTTTTCACCGTGCCCTCAGTCCGGGGGTGCAGGAAGGCATTGCGGCAGGGCTGGCGAAGGATGTGGCGGTGAAGGCTGTCGTGCTGATCGGCGGCGGTCGGTCGTTCATCGCGGGTGCGGATATCAAGGAGTTCGGCAAGGTCACGTCGGGCAGCCCGCTTTGAAGCTGCAGCGTGAGGGGTCGAACGATCATGTGATCGAGATTTCGCAGGCGACCGCAGTGGCGAACACGTGAGCGAGGCGATTGATCCTGTGAGTATTTTCTTGGGGCGGTCGCGGAAGAACCTGATGTGGCAACCGCTGCGGTACGGGAGTGGCCTCCATATGACGATGTGCGGCCGTTGATCTTCTTGATGCCGGACTAAGGCCTACCACCATGCGGACGGTTCCGGTTCGGCCATCGGGAAGCCTATCAAAATCCGGACTGCCTGGGGTTCCCGACAGATTTACGACAGGACGCATCGTCTGAGAATGGTGGACACGAATGTACCTCGGTTGCTGGCGATGGCGGCTCAGCACCCCCTGAGTGTCGAACCGCGGCGAGTGCTTGGAAGGATCATGATGCGTTCACTTTAGGATTTAAATCGACGCGCGGAGTCTGGCCCGGCTCATAAGCCTATTCTCTTTCACAGTCCAACCAACGTTAGGATAGTGCTCCGTACCGAGATGGTGGTTCAGTTCAGAGGCAGATTGCGAAGCACCCAGAGTTCCTCGGTGTCGTCCGCCGCAGAGAAAAGGACGCGCTTGCCGTCGGGGTGGATGCTGGGGGTCGTGGCGTCGCGCATGAAAATGCCGGTTGGTTGCCGGCCGCCGCCGTCGATGGACGCCCAGAATATTTCATTTGCTGCACCCGGACTTTGCTCCTCGCTGTGGGGGAAGAGGACGCGTTTGGAGTCGGGTGTCCACGTGACACCTTGCCAGACTGCGGTTCCGGCCCAAAGGTTGCCACTGGCTACTGCGCCTTCGCCGAAGCCAACTTGTGCGATCATCCGGACCGGTCCGCCGGCTGTCGGGATCGCCAAGATTCCCATCCCCTTGCCAGGGACATGACCTACGGATGCCAGCCAGCGCCCGTCCGGCGAAACGTATAGGCCTTGACTAAAGTTGCCTGGCTCGTCCAGCAACAGATCCTCTTTGCCGGTTGTCAAGTCATGACTAACGACTCTACGGCGGGACGTATCAGGTGTGAATGAGGTGATGTACACTCGCTTGCAGTCAGGCGAGAAGGTGTACCCCCATGTCAGTCCGGAGCCCTGGGGTTGACGCCGCAACAGGTCTGGAGTGGCCCAAACCTCGGTGCCGCTGCGGGCATCGTAACGCAGCCCGAATGTCTCCGTTTTTCTATACACGAATGTGCGCCCGTCCGCTTCACACCATCGGGGCAAGTAACGCGGCTCCGCATCGTGCGCCACTTCGACTGCCTTTCCATCCGGTTGGCGGATTACCATCGCATAGGTGGAGCCCTGTCGCTCCCCGCGCATCACGAGATAAGACCATAGATCGCCGCTGGGAGCCCAGGAAGGGCGGTGGGCCTTCCCCGGGTGGGCGTCGCTCACTTTCGTGAGAACGTCGGCGATTCGCATCGTCTGAAGATCGATGGTGGCCTGGTAAATAAAGCTTCCCGTTCGCCGTTCTCCGTAAACAAGCGTTCCGTCGCGGCTGATCCCCTTCCAGTCGGTCTCACCCACATCGTGACGAACCAGCACCGGCATGCCATCCGCGAATCCGGATTGAAGCCGCAACATCCAGATGCCGTTCTTGCCGTTGCGCTCACTTTGGAACAGAATCTTGTCGCTGTGCGGAATCCACATAGGTTGCTTGCTCGGGTTTTGTTCCTTCAAAAGAGCGGTTTCTTCCCTGGTTTGCCGGTCCACCACGTATAGGTTGGCCAGCCACCAGTTCGGGGCGGTTGGCCTCGAGTACACAATCCATCGGCCGTCCGGAGAGAAGCCGCCAACGTTGATGTCCCGCACGCCTCTGCACTTCGCCGCATCGCAGGAAACGAGCCGTTTCAAATCGCCTGTGAGAAGGTCCACCGTAGCGACACCCTGCCAGCCGGAATCGGATTCCCTCCAGAGAGCGACCAGAGTCTTTCCATCGGGAGACCAATCGGCAGGGACGATCATGGCGTGAGGTTTCACCGGCACGGTGCGCGAGCTTCCGCCTTCAATGGGGACTACTCGCAGTTCGGTCTGCCCATTGCTGTGATGCCATACATAAGCTACCTCCTTACCGTTACGGGAGGGTACGGGAGACTCACCGCCACCTTCGCGAGTGAGCCGCCGGACTTCCCCGCTGCGCAGGTCGCGCACGGCGATGTTACCGCTGCCGGAGTCAACGAACGTAAGCAGTCGCCCATCCGGCGTGATGCGGCCAGTGAAGTCGACAGAGCGGCCTTTGCTAATCAACTCCACCGCTGGAGGCTTGTTGGCCGGAACTGGCTCCGTCTTACGGCCTTCGTTTATCGGCAGGTTCCGTAACACCCAGAGTTCGTTGGACACCTCCGAGCTTGCGGAAAAGAGGATCCGATTACCGTCCGGGTTGAGGCTTGCCGCCCTCGCGCCGGGCATGCGGATACCCATCGATTGCGGAGCGCCGCCTTCCACCGCGATCCAAAACAGCTCATTCTCCTCACCCTTCCCATCGGTCCCTTTCACACTGCGGGCATATAGCAGACGCCTGCTATCCGGAGTCCAGTTGTGGCCCCACTGGACCTTCGAATCCAGCATACGCGGTGCTCCACCGGTTGTGGAAACGACCACGATACCCGTCTCCATGCTGCCTTCCAGTCGCCCGTACAAGGCGAGCCAGCGGCCGTCAGGAGAGACTCTGGGGTACGTTGCCCACTCACCCGAGTCGGCGAGGATGTCCGTCTGCTTGCCAGTTGACACATCATAGCGGTAGATGCGCCGCCGCTTGGTCTGGCGCGAGTACGTGGAAACGAAAACCGCCGTGCAGTCCGGCGAGAATCCGAGTTGATAGGGAGCGCTGAGCCCGTTGATTGGCTGCGGCGGCAGAGCGGCTCCGGTTCGTGCATCGAAAAGCTGAAGTTGGTTGGCCATCGGTGTTCCCCATGAGGTCAGGCGATCACCGGTAGCGCACCAATGTAGGCCCCCTGTCCAACGCGCCGGGTCGGCCACCACCGTCTCCTTGCCATCGCGCTGATGGACTACGAAACGCGCCTTTTTCTCCCGCTCGGAATGGTAAGCGAATGAGTCTCCCTTGGGGGACCACAACGGCCAGGAATTGTGTCCGACGCTCGTCTCCACAGCCCGCGACGGGGCGCCCCGAATCTGCAGGGTCTTGGGATCGACGTGGGCTTGGTAGATATCCTGGGACCTGTGCCGCATGGCGTAGAACAGCGATCCGTCGCGGCTGACGCCTCTCGCTTCGTACTCCCCCGCGTCGGGCTTGATCAGCACGGGAGCGCCGGTTGCCTGCCCGTCCCGGACGCGCACCATCCAGATTGCATTCCGACCGCTGCGGTCGCTTCGAAAGAGAATCGCATCGCTGTCGGGGACCCACACCGGGTTGCGGTCCGCGCCTGTTCCGCTCACGACCAGGGTTTCGCGCCCGGTCTGCGTGTCCAGTGCAAAAATGTCCCAGTCGGTGTCATCGCCCGAAAGCGATCTGGCGTAGACGACGTATCGTCCATCACGAGATAGGCCGGCCATGTCTCCCCATGCTCCCTCGGATTTGGGGATTTGCCGCACGCCGCCTGTAGTTAGGTCCACGGCGACCAAACCGGAAGAACAGCTCTGGCAATAACGATGCGCCAGAATGCTCTTGCCGTCCGTTGACCAATCCACCGGATAGTAGGAATCGCCCTCGGCCAGCTTCAACGGCACCGTTCGCATACCGCTGCCGTCTACGTTGACCACCCGCAGTTCGAATCCCTGCTCCACACCAGCGTCGGAATTCCAGGAATACACAATCTGCTTTCCGTTGCGCGATGGAATCGGGCTGTGCCCGTGAACGCCCTCTTGCGTCCCACCGTTGGTGAGCCGCCGGACAGCGCCGGAGTGCAGATCACGCACGGCAATATCCAGGGTCTCTCCATCGACGAAGACGAGCAGCCTTCCGTCCAAAGTGACGTGTCCGCCCTGGCCGGCATTCTGACCTTGTGCGACGAGCTGGGCCGTCATAGCTTTCGCACCGCCACCCTCAGCCGGTCCCAACGCCACCAACCGCGCCTGCGCATCGCGGGCCGCGTCCTTCTGATCGCCGAACTCCTTCACTAGCCGCTCATACGTGCGGCGGGCTTCGGCGTTGCCTTGCCTTTCGTAGCAGCCGCCGAGGCGCAACATAGCATTCGCCGCCACCGAGCGGTTACTGCCGGCCTCACTGATGGCTTTGCGGTACAGGTCGATGGCCGACTTCAAATCGCCATCGATGGTCTCCTTGCGATGGGCTTCCTGAAGGCGCAGCTCCGCCTTGCTCGTCTTCTGGCTCCAGGCGGCGGGTCCCACAACGAGGCCCACCAGCGCGGCACAAATCAGAATAGTCCGACGGGTCATTTCAATTCCTCCCGAGGAACAGAGTAGCTTCCGGTTGTCCGATCATCGTCCGAGGTTGTGTGTGAACTGTGCATGATTCATGCATCGAAGCGGTAGCCCATGCCGCGGACATTGACGAGGTAGCGCGGCGAGTCGGGTTCCGGCTCGATCTTGCGGCGCAGACCGACGATGTGGTTGTCGACGACGCGCGGGCTAACGAAGGTTCCCGCGCCCCACACGGCATTGAGAAGGTGGTCGCGGCTGAGCGTGCGCCCACGGCTGCGGACAAAGACGGTGAGCAGCTTCAGCTCGATCGGCGTGATCTCCACCGCCTGCCCGTCGCGATGCAGTTCGCAGCGGGCGAAGTCGATCTCGGCATCCCCGAAGCGGCAGAGGTCAGGTGTTTCCGGGGGCGCGCGCCGCAGCACCGCTTTGATCCGCGCACGCAATTCCATTGGGTTGAACGGCTTCGTGACGTAATCGTCCGCGCCCAGTTCCAGCCCGATTACCTTCTCCGCATCGTGTGTCTTCGCGGTGAGCAGGATGATCGGTGTGGTCACTCCCGAACGGCGCAGCTCACGGCACACTTCGAAGCCGTCCTTCCCGGGCAGCATGACGTCGAGAAGGATCAGATCGAACGGCTCCTCACGCGCCCGCCGCAACGCTTCGATTCCGTCCGCCACCACTTCGGGTTGATAGCCTTCCGTGCGCAGGTCGATCTCCAACCCAAGTGCGATGCCAGGCTCGTCATCCACAACCAGAATCTTCTTCATGCGTTCCTTCCACACGGCAGCGCAATCGTGAACGTGCTTCCGCTTCCCGCTCGGCTCTCCAGCAGGATTCGTCCTCCGTGCCCGCGAACAATATGATCTACCATGGCCAGCCCGATCCCGGTCCCTTTCACATTTGGAGGCGGATTGCCGCGTACGAACTTCTTGAAAATTTCCCCATGCAATTCGGCGGGGATACCCACACCTTCGTCGCGCACGCAAATCGTGACGTCCTCACCGGCGCTCGCCACCGTGACGAAAATGTTCCTGCTCTCAGGCGAGTACTTCACCGCGTTGTCAAGCAGGTTCCAGATGGCCCGGCCCAACGGCTCGCGGTCGGCGGCGACGTGCGGCAGTTCCGCGCTGATCTCCACGTGGATGTTGTAGCCCTGCGCCCCCGGATGCGCGCGGAATGCCTCCGTCACGTCCGCCACCAGTTGCTCCACATCAAGCGGATCCAGCCGGTAGCGCAACGTGCCGCCTTCCATTTTGCCGAAATCGAGCAGTGACTCCACTAACGTGTGCAGCCGCTCGCTCTCCCGCACCAACGTACTGTATACGCGCCCGCGCTGGCCATCATCCGGTACACGGCCGGAATCCAGCAAATGGGAGAGTTGGCAGATGGAGGTGAGAGGGCTGCGGAACTCGTGCGAGACCGACGAGACGAAATCCGATTGCAGGCGGGCAACGGCCATCTCCCTCGCGATGGCACGGAATACGAGGTAACCGCCACCCAGCAACAGCATTGCAAGAATCGCGCCGCCTGCCGCAAGAAAATCGGCGCGCGCGGAAGGCGAGGGCGGGTCTGTGCGCGAAAGGTGCAAGGTCCACGGCAGGCCGGTGTCGGCGGGAACGCGCACCACATGCAGTCGCGGATGCACCTCGGCCTGGCCGAGGATTGCCGCGTCCGAGGCATCGGATAGCACATAGGAAAAACCGGGATCGTGGACCACGGAGTTCAGCGTGGACTGAATGGTGCGGGGCCCCGCCGCGACGGCTGTAAGCCTTCCGCCGGACGCTTTCCACGCCACCAGCGCGGGCCGGCCTTCCAAAGTGAGGAACTGGCGACCAGAGGAATCGCCATGGGCCCGCCACCAGGTGTGGATCCACTCGGCCGCGGCTGCCAGCGCCAGCCGACTCGCATCGGGCGGCGGTGGCGCGGATGGCGCGATCCAGCGGGCGGCTTCCTCGATGTGGAACTCCCAGGTAGCGCGCGCGATGCGCCATTCTCCTTCGCGCAGCCCACCATGAAGCGCGGCCGCTTCCGCCATCAGATCCTGGCTACGGCCTGCCTTTTCAAAGAGCCGGCAACGGGCCTCTCTGGCAGCCATGGCGGCAGGCAGGCCTTCCACCTGTACCTGTCCCAATGCCGCCAGTTGCTCATACGCACGCAATGCCACTTCTTCCTGGCCGAGCTTTTTCGCATTGCGGCCCAGCCGCAGCAGCGCGCCGGCGCGGATGACGGGATCGCTGCTTTGAACATCCTTGCCAAGCACAACTATGGCGGCGGCTGGGTCGTTGCGGCGTAGTTCCAGTTCCTCGGCTTCGGCAAACCGCGCGGATGAAAGTCCCGCTGACGCGGCGGCGGAAGGATAGTAGAGGAGGCGGCCCGCCGGGCGCGCCTCGAAACTGTTCCCATCGGCGATCAGCCGGACTGTGTCTTCGGGGAGACTTGCGTTAGGCGTGTCGAGGTATTTTTCCAGTCCGGCGAGCGTGCGCTCCAGTGCCGGTGGAATCAATCCCGCGAGCAACTCCAGTCCTTCGGCCTCTCTCTGCCGTTCCAACTCGCGGTCCTGCTGGAGCATCTTCCAGCCCAACCACCCCAATGCTGCCGCCGGGACCAATGTGATCGCCAGGAACATGGTTAGCACCCGGCGTGGGGCCCGGAACCAAAGCCGCAAGGGCATCTCGCACATATTCTAATGCCGAATCCGGCGGTTTGTGTCAGAAGATTCTTTGGAAACGGTGAGATTAGCCGAACTGTCGCGATTCTGTGTTGATTTGGTAAAGATCCGGTCAGGAGTACTCCGCCAGGCATTTAGCTCTTGCATTCAGAATCACCGGGGAATAGAATCGCTGAAAACGCTTGCTAGCCTGGGCCAACGCAGCGACTTCTGACTTAGGAGTTTCTGATGGCGCGAATTATGTGGCTGCCTCTGGCTGCGTCGATAACCACTCTGGCCTGGAGCGAATCTCTTCCCTCCGGCGTTCAGAAGACAACCTCCGTCGAAGGCATCACGGAGTACTCCCTATCCAACGGGTTACGGATTCTCCTATTCCCAGATCCATCGAAGCCAAAGGTGACCGTCAACATGACGTACCTGGTTGGCTCGCTCCACGAAGGTTCGGGGGAGAACGGCATGGCGCATCTGCTGGAGCACTTGTTGTTCCTCCAGACCACTAAACGGACCAGTATTATAAAGGAACTCAAAGACCACGGGGCCGCGTGGAACGGCACCACGGGGTTCGACCGTACCAACTACTTTGAGACGCTGACGGCAAATGAGGAGAACCTCAAATGGGCTATCGGGCTGGAAGCGGACCGCATGGTGAACGCGAAGATGGAGAAAGGGATTCTCGATCCGGAGATGACGGTGGTGCGAAATGAGTGGGAGGGAGGGGAGAACTACCAGGAGAACGTGCTGTATCAGCGCACCATGCGCGCCGCATACTCCTGGCACCGGTATGGGACTTGGGTCGTCGGCGCCCGGTCGGACATCGAGAACGTACCGATTGAGCGCTTAAGGGCCTTCTACCGGAAGTATTACCAGCCCGACAATGCGGTCCTTACTATTGCCGGCGCATTCGACGGCGAGAAAACTCTGGGCTGGGTGGCGGCGGCGTTCGGGAGCATACCACGTCCCGGTCGTCACGTCGAGACCCCGTATACGGTGGAACCGGCGCAGGACGGGCAACGAAATGTCGAGGTGCGCCGCGTCGGCGGCGTCCCATCGCTTTTCCTTGTGTACCATGTTCCTGCGGTGGCGCACGCAGATTCGGCGGCGCTCGACGTACTATCCGGAGTGCTGCGGATTCCGCCGGCGGGCCGTCTGCACAAGGCCTTGGTGGAGAGCGGAAAAGCGGTGTCGGCAGGGTCCTTTGTAGAGTTGTTGCGGCAACCTGGCTCGCTCACGGCGAACGTGCGGTTGGGTAAGGACCAATCCGTAGAAGAGGCGCGCAAGGTAGCGATCCACGTCATCGAGGGGCTGGCGTCGGAACCTCCTACGCGACAGGAAGTGGAGCGTGTGCGGGCCCGTCTTCTCAAACAGACGGAGCTGTCCTTCAACGACTCGCAGCAGATCGCACTCTCGCTCAGTGAGTGGATCTCCCGCGGGGACTGGCGTCTCCTTTTCCTCCACCGCGACCGTATCCGGGACGTCACCGAGCAGGACGTTGCACGTGTCGCCAAGGCGTACCTGAAGGAGTCCAACCGCACAGTCGGAGTCTACCTCCCAACCGCCGAGCCGGACCGTGCCGAGATCCCAACCGTTCGGGATTTGGCGTCGAGTATGAAGGGCTACAAGGGCGGCGCGGTTGTTTCACAGGGGGAATCGTTCGACCCGTCCCCGGCGAACATCGAATCGCGAGTCGAGCGGTCCAGGCTGCCCAACGGGTTGAGAATCGTGCTTCTACCGAAGAAGACTCGCGGCGCGGCGGTGACAGCCCGCTTCTCCTTACGCGTCGGCGACGAAGAGTCGCTCTTCGGACGCCAAAAGGCTGGTCAATTGCTGGCGGGCATGCTCATGCGGGGGACGAAGAACAAGTCGCGTCAGCGGATCCAAGAGGAGATGGACCGTCTTAAGGCGTTCGTCAACGTGCAGGGAGGCGCTGTCGGAGCCCAGGTTCCGATCACGACCATTGAAGGCAACCTCATCAATACGCTCCGGCTGGTAGCGGAAATCCTGAGGGTGCCTGCATTCCCCGAGGCTGAGTTCGAGCAACTGCGCCGGGAACACATCGCGCAGTTGGAACAGACGCGCCTGGAGCCTGCATCCATGGCCTTCCAAGCCCTCAACCGGCACATGAATCCCAACCCGCGCGGCGACATCCGTTACATCAGCACGATCGACGAAGCAATCGAAGACACGCGTAGAGTGACTCTCGGTCAGGTCCGTGAGTTCTATCAACGCTTCTGGGGAATCAACGGGGCGGCGAATGACGTGTTGGTGGTGGCAGGACAGTTCGATCCGGCGGCTGTGCGAGCAGCTGCGAACGAGCTCTTCGGCGATTGGAAGAACGACGCGCGCTACCAGAAGGTGCTGGCCCCGTATGCCAGGCGGGAGGCAGTGAACCTCGCTCTGGTGACGGCCGACAAGCAGAACGCGTATTTCCAGTTGCAGACGCTCATTCAGATGAACGATAGCCACCCCGACTATCCTGCCGTGGTTCTGGCCAACGACATCTTCCGCAATGCGCTGTTCCAGCGCATCCGGACAAAGGAGGGACTGAGCTACAGTGTCGGCAGTTTTTTCTGGGCGATGACGGAAGGCGACCGGGCGGTGTTCTCGGGATTCGCCATCAGCGCTCCGCAAAATACTCCCAAGGTGGAAGCCAGCTTTCTGGATGAGCTGGCGCGCACGCGCCGGGCCGGATTTACCGCCGGGGAGGTGGCAACCGCCCAGAAAGCCTGGCTGCAAAACCGCCGGGTTTCTCTCTCCAGCGATGAAGGATTGGTCTCCACTCTAGTAAGCCGCGAGGAGGACGGCCGCACATTGGCCTGGGACGCGGAATTGGAAAAGAAGATCGGAGCGCTCACTGCGGAGCAAGTGAGTGAGGCGTTCCGCCGCCACATCGATCCCAAAGCGATGTCCATTGTGAAGGCGGGGGACTTTCGCAGGGCCGGGGTATTTCAGAAGTAAGGCTCAGGAGGTGCGCCATGCGCACAGTGTTGGCCTGTCTGTTGATCCACGCACTCGTGCCACTGGCGCGGGCGCAAACCACTTACCCTTGCGACGCAACTCCCGGGATCCGGGAAGCTTTGGAGGCCGTCACTGGCCAGGAGGCAACTTCCTACGAGGACCGCCTTCAGCGGCGGCTTGCCGGCCTCACGGCCCTTCTCAAAAAGCATCACGGCGACTTCTTCGTACGGCAGGCCCATGCCAGTCTCTTGCCCAGCATCGACTGGGAGCGGGACCATGGAATCGCCGAATACCGGGAATTGCTCGAGCAGCGGCCGGACGACCCACTCCGCCTCTACTACTATGCGCGGGTGCTGGTGGGCAGGAACACTCCTGAGGCCATCGCGAAGTTGAGCCTGGCCATCGAGAAGGCCCCGCAGTTCGCCCACCCGCATCTTCTATTAGGAGAGATTTACGAATACCGGAACTTCCGTGACAAGGAGAAACAGCGTCATGCGCTGGAGGAATTCGTCCGGCTATGTCCCGAGTCGTTGAGCGCATACGGCCGGATCAGCGGGATGGACCGCTCGCCATTCGTGGAGACGAGCGCGGTGCGCCTTCGGACGATGCTGGAAGGGCGGTCGGACCGGCAGGCGATCTGGGCTTACGGCTCGCTGTGGAGGATGGAGTTTAAATTAGCACCACCAGCCGGGCATGCCGCGTTGCGCAAACGCGTGGAAGCGGACATCGAGCGCATAAAACGCTCAAAAGCTTTCAGCGAGGATGCTTTTCCCTTTGTTCTGGCGTCTGGCTACAAGCTCATCGGCAAATCGGACGAGGCCACGCAACTGGAGGAACGCGCTGCCTTGGCGTTCTACCGAGCGCAGAGTGATTTCCATAAGAACCACCCCTTTCCCAAGCAGGGAGACCCGCTAGAAAAAAGACAAGAATATAACCGGGCCCTGCTGCGAGCCAGTAACGAGTGGATGGCAAAATGGCCGGAAGAGCCTGCCATCTACTCGCTGCGCCTCGGCGCGATGGGAGTGGTGGCCGATGTCCCGGCAGCGGAGATAGAAGCCACGTGCGACAAACTGCTGGCCCTGAAGGCAACCCGGCCTGGCTCCGCCTGGGAGATGCCCGTTCAGATTCGTGTAGCGCAGACTTACGTACAGAACGGCGTCCGGCTGGACCGTGTCCCGGAACTGGTGAAGCAAGGGTTGACGGAGTTGGATCAACCACCCGTGATGAGCGATCTGTACCCGCAATCCAAGAGCTCCGCGGACGACATGCAGTTCAGCCGCCGGCAATGGCGTTTCAACGCCTGGAACGCGTGGGCCGAGGCTGCGATTCGGTCGGACATGCCGTCTGCCGCGGGGGCTCCGTTGGCAAGTATGCGTGACCTCCTGGCCGCCAACAAGCCCGCCGATTCGGCCCCGGTATGGCATAAGACGGCCTATGCGGGGAACGAACGGACTCACTCGCGGCGAATGGGGGAACTGGCCGAGAAGGAGAATCGGAAACTCGACGCTCTCGCCTGGTACGGCAAGCTACTGGCGAGTATGCCAGAGGCCAACAAAGAAGGCCGGGAAAAAATGACCACGAAGCTTCGGGAAATCTGGCTGGCGCTTGGGGGTACCGGCGAGGCCTGGATGGCCTGGCGAGTCGGCGGCATGCCCACTCGTTCCGCGCCAGCTCCATCTGGCGGTCCCCAATGGACCAAGCTCGACAAGCCGCTGCCGAAATTCGACGTCATCGACATCCAGGGAAAGAAATGGACCCAGGCGGAGCTGAAGGGAAAGACAACCTTCCTGGCCGTATGGGCGTCCTGGTGAAAGCCATGTCGTGAGGAGTTGCCTCACCTGGAAAAACTGATCGAAAGCGTGAAAGGCCGTAGCGATGTGGCAGTGGTGACGTTGAACATGGATGACAATCCGGGATTGATCGAGCCGTTGATGAAGCAACTGAACCTGTCGTTTCCGGTGCTGCTGGCAAGAGAATTGGTGGAGGAGATCGAGCCCGCCTGGAGTCTTCCCCGAAGCTGGATCGTAGACACCGTTGGGAACATACGGTTGGAAAGCGTGGGATTTGGTGGCGACGGAGAAAAGTGGATTTCCCGCATGATGGAAGGGTTAAGACAGATCAAATGAGCCACTTGGCATGTGCCCGAATCGACTCACGGGCGCCGAAGTTGAGTCCCGCCATACTTGCGGGACTTGAATACGCATACTACGGCGGCGCGTTCGCCGTGCTCGGAGTGCCGACCAAGGATCCTACGTTCGCTGATGACGCGAGGACATCCGAAAGCTTGACCAACTCCTCGACGAGGAAACGCGTCAACCCAACGAAGACGGTACGTTCTTCAGCGTCAGGAAAGGTGCATGCGTCAAGTGTTGAGAGACCGATGAAGTCAACGTAGAACTCGCGCTGCGCACTGCTGAAGCTCCGCGTAAGCAGTGCCGATTGGCCTTCACGAATCTGCCCGAGCAAGGGATACTCCAAGGGATCAAAATCCCACTTCTCGCACCCAGGCGCGTGTTGGTTCAACGCGCGATGGAATCGAATATCAAGAGCGTTCGACATCTCGCCTACATACTGTACCGCTCCGACATGCCGTGCTCCAATATCACCCGTTATGCAACGCTACGGAGCGTGCCCAAAGGGTGACGCCGTACTACAAAAGGCATATCCTGACGGAGATAACCATATGTTCATCGCGTAGATGCGCCCTTGCTGCAATCCTGCTCCTTCACTGTGTGCCACAGGCATAGCCTGATGAAAACCTGATAGCCCGCTCCTGTATTTCCATGAACCAATGAGCATCGCACAAGCTAACCGGTGTGTGCGTGCCTGGTCGTTTGTTGGGCTGTCCCGTTCCCCTCCGTTCCGCTCGTTGCGCTGGCTGAGGCGCTCTAAACTCCCCGCGACCTTTCCACGGCGCTTGTGACAAACATCTCCATCTAATCGTCCCAGGGATTCACGACAGTGGGATGGCAGCCTTTGCAATCGCACCTGCATGGGAGCGATTCCAGAACGGTCGGTGCTCCTGGTCCGAGCTCGCAAAGACGCCAAGCTATTTTTCGCGCCACGGACGGTTCGCGACGCTTTTAATGGGGTCGAGAAGTTTACCCCGGAACAAGTGCGCCAAGACGACTGGAAGACCACCAAGATCTTCTATGGCGGCAAACGGCGCAAGGTTCGCTATAAAGAGGTTGTGGGTGTGTACTGGGAGGGCGGCGACGGACGGCGTCCGCTTCGCCTTATTGCACAGTTCTCTCAAGCAGTTGCTGCAAATCTATTTCGACCGCTGGCAAATCGAGGTGAATCACCGCGAAGAGAAGGACACCCTTGGGGTTGGCCAAGCGCAGTTATGGAACGTTACTTCTGTGCCCATACAGCCGGTCCTGGCGGTGGCTTCCTATAGCGCTATGTGGATGGCTTCGCTTGCAGGCCTTCGGCGCTGAGCGTGGAAAGGCATAAGCCGAGCTCCCCAAGTGGCGCCGCAAGGCTCGCCGACCCTCTTGTTTGGATCTCATCACGCTTCTGCGCAAGGAAATGGCACAGCAACCGGAATTGATCGCCCCGTTCGGGTTCACAATCACGGATCCGGCCCCTGTTCAGGCTGCCGACGCTTGAGAAAATGTAGAAACTCCAGTGGCGGGACTGAGTCCCGCGCAGGCTGAAGCCCGCCCCACAGGGCGGCAGAAATGTACAAACTCCAGGTTTCGGCTCCGCCGAAACGCGAACTACAACCGTATCGCGACCACCTCCAGGTATTCCGCGTTCACCTTCGTGCGGTCCTCGTCCGCCGTATTGTGCGCCGACCACAATAGCGTGAGCTCGCTACGCAGCCGGTCCTGCCCGATTCCGTTGAGCGAAGCAAACGCCCGCGCCGCCGGTCCGTAGTTCTCACGATAGAACTCCACTACTTCCGCCGGCGAGAACGGATACTCGAACGAGAACATACGCGGCGTGCAACGAACCTCCGCCACGCCGGACGACAAGCGTTGACGAACAGCGGCCTCATCGCCCCAAAGCACCGGAGAAGGCATGCCCGACGGTGCAATGTGCTTGGCGATCACCTTGAACATCTGGCCGATGAACCCGGCGGGCGTCCAGTTCGCCATCGCGATCATCCCGCCGGGCCGGCAGACCCGGATCAACTCCCCGGCCACCAACTCCGGTCTCGGAGCAAACATCGCGCCAACCATGCTCACCACGGCGTCGAACTCACCATCCAGATACGGTAGCTCCTCGGCGTCTCCCTCCTGGAAAAGAAGGGTGAGGTTCTCCCGGGCGGCGCGCTGCTGTGCGGCCTGCACCCAGTTGCTGGCGATGTCGCACCCCTTGACAACAGCGCCCGCGCGGGCGGCGATGAGTGCCAGTTGCCCGGCGCCACACGCCACATCAAGAACGCGGTCGCCGGCCTGGATGCCGAGGTTCCGGAAGAACACTTCCGTTCCCCGTTCCATGAATCGCGAGAAGCGGTCGTAGTCGCCGGTCATCCAAGTGGCTTTCAAACGTTGCTTCAATTGCTCCATCTCCATGGAGGCTTGCGTGTTCAGCAGTGCGGTAGTCATGCCGGTTGTGGTCCTTTCTCCTGATTCGCTTGCGGGATCAGGACGTCGCGTGGAAGGCCTGGAACAAGCATCGGCACCTGCTCCCGATAGGCCACATATTCCGGATGAGCCTTCATCAGATCGGCCTCCTCAAACTGGATGGCCACCAGGATGTAGGCCGAGGTGATGACCGCGAACACCAGGTGCGTAACGGTCATCGTCGGCGCGCTCCAGAACGTCAGGAACCAGCCCACGTACAGCGGGTGCCGCACGATCCGGTAGAGCACCGGTACCACGAATGGCGTCTTCGATTGCGGCAGACCCTGCAGCGCGCGCCAAACCTGCCGTAGACCGAAGAGATCGAAGTGATTGATCACGAAGGTGGAGAGAAGCACCAGCGCCCAGCCCGCGGCATACAGCCCATACACGGCCACGCGGACCATTGGAGCCTCGACCTCCCACACAACGCCGCCCAACGGCTGCCACTTCCAGAACAGGAACAACAGCGCAAGGCTGCTCGCCAGCACATACGTGCTCCGCTCGGCCGCTTCAGGCACCACCGTGGTGAGCATGCGCTTGAACCATGGCCGCGCCATCACACTGTGCTGCACTGCGAACAGCGACAGCAGGCCAAGGTCAATCAGCAATGAGGTGTGCCATGGCCCGGGTGCGGCCGAGTCCAATGTTTTCGGCACCGCGAAGTTGCCGATAAATCCGATTGCGTAGAGAAACACCGCCAGAAACAAAAGGTAGCTGGCGACACCGTAGACAAAAATCATAGTCTTCTTCATGAGGTTTCTCCTATCGTTGAGATCCATCGTTTTCCGCCCAGGCAATGAACTTATGCGCGACGTTCGCACCCAGTGTGACGCCTGCGTGGTTGTCCATCGGGAAGTGAATACCGGCCCAGATGCGCGAGTCCCCTGCTTCCTTTCCGAGCGCGCGAATGAGGCCGGCGCGATCGGGAAACAGGTACGCCAGCATCTCTGCGCGGGCCGTGGAGAATGTCGAATGATTGGAAGGATACGACGGGAAATTCGGTGCGTTGAAGAGCGTCGTCAACGACGGCTCCAGTTGCGCCGGGCGCAGATACCAGTACGCGAACTTGCCGTCCTGACTGGCGATAAACGCGTCGTATCCAACAGCTCCCAACAGCGCATACGCACGCGCCGCGCGAGCGGGATTCTGTTCCAGCTTATCCTCCAGCACCCACCGGTTCAGGTGGACAAAGGCCCAGGGGAAGATGCCCTCGTTCGTCTGCCAGTAAAGTGCCTTCGCGTTCGTGGCCATGTTCGCTGATGTGAGCGCGCGAGGGAAGTTGCGCACCACTGCCATCTCCGCCTGCACCTGGGCCGAATCACACGAAGGCGGCGGCGCCGGACGAAACTCCGAAGGCGACGTCAGTAACAACGGCTTCCAGTTAGCGGCGGAAGCGTTGCCAGGATTGACGCCGGTCCAAATGCATCGGCCCGTCGGGACCGCACTGCCGAACGCTATGTCCGCCCCATCCGCACGCGCCTTGGCAATCACAAGTTCGCCGATGCGGCGGCCAAGCTCCATGCCGGCGTGATAGTCGGAAAGGTTCTCCACGCCCGCGTACAGCCGGCTCTTCGCGGCTTCCTGGGCGAGACTGTGAAAGTACTCTGCTTCTGCCGGAACAAGGTACGCCATCACCGTTGAAGCCGCTGCCGCAGTGGCAGCGTAGTCGGACGGATACGAGAAGCTCGCAGGCACCGGAACACGAGTGCGTATCGACGGATCCGCCTGGGACGGCCTCTCGCGGCGGTAGGTCTGCTTTGCGCTCTCAGCCGCGATAGTAGCGTCGTAGATCGCCATCGAGACGTACGCGTAGGCGCGTACGAAATAGGCGCCCACCGCCTCGCCCGCCATTTGCCGTCTGGTCACCATGTCCATCCAACGGTAAGAGGGCGGGCCGGAATCCCAGAACCGCACCTGCTCCACAATGCGCGGGTCCGATTCCGGCGATGCTGTGCGCAGCCACTCGAGTTCCGCGCGAGTCTCCGCCGCGTCCGGCGGCGGTGGCACCTGATGTTGGCTGCCGGAAGGGATGACCCAGGTCTTCCACTCACTGGGGTTTGATGGTTGCGCCGCGGCGATGCTTGCCAGTGCAAGGGCCGTGATATAAGGTAAGCTCCGATGTATTGTGTTCATGTTTTCGTTTCCTGTAACCGGATGTGGTTCTACATTCGGAAGCGGAAACGGAAACTGCGATTCGCAGGAGAATCTTTGGCTTCTTGCTTATCGTTGTGCCGAAAGCAGCATCTGGCCGGCACCCGGCGTCGCGGCGAGTTGGCGTTGCACGAACACATTGCCTGTCAACCTGCTCTCCCAGTAACGCCAGAGCTTGATGCGCTGCTCGTAAAGGGTGGTTGCTTCACTCGTGCGCCCGGTGTGCAGCTTCAGATTGCCGAGATCCAGATAAAGCCGTGACAAGTTGTTGGCATGACGCAGATCAGTCTGCGGTTGCGGATGTGCCGCCATCAGTTTGCCGAGCAAATCCTCATAGGTCCGAAAGGCGGCTCCCACATCTCCGGTAGCAGCATAGTGGTCCGCCAGCGCGCGCAGCGTAGCATCGCTCTCCTCGCCGGGTTCCACTGCATCGGCGGGATAAGCCTTCAGACCACGCAGAATCGCAAGGGCGGTGTCAATTCGTGCGCGCGCCTCAGCCGGACGGTTCAGGTGACGCAGCGCGTAGGACGAGCCCGCCAGTAACCACACTTCGTCGCGCTTGGCCTTGGCATTATTCTTCGTTTCCAGCACGCGCGTCCGCGCCTGATCGTAAATGGCCAGCGCACGAGCAGGCTCGGAATCCCGCAGAATATCGGCAAGCTCTCGCCCCGCCATCGAAACGTAGGAACGGCTGGAGTAATCGTTGGGATCCTTCATTGCCATCGTCTCGGCGACATCGAACGCTCTCTGCAATAAGGGCAGGGCCTCGCGTGGACGTTGCAGGCTGATATTGTTGAGCTCGCCGAGAATCACTCCTTCACGCCAGATGGCTGCCAGCAACTGGAAAACAGTATCCGCTTTTTGTGGATCCAGGTTCGCTTCCGCCATCGCATGCGACTCGCGCACCGCCAGCAGCGCTCCGTCCAGATCACCGGAAAAACGCGCCGTATTTGCGAGAATGCTGAGGCTCTTGCCAAGTTGCGCCGGCCCTCCGCCTGCCTTCCGCGCCAGATCTACCGAGCGGCGGGCGAAGTCGGCAGCCGTGTCCAGGTAGTGCATATTAGAACGTGCGAGCGCGAGGTTGGCATAGACCTGGGACGCGGCAGCGGACTCATTCGCAGTGAGGTTCGCGAACGACAAAAGTTCCTCCAGACGGGCTGCGCCCTTCCGGCTGAATGCCATGGAATCGGCGTCGCGTTTGTCTATCTGCGCAAGAATGGTCGCATCCTGCGCGATCATTGCCCCCGTCAACAATGCCTCGCGCCGGTGAGCGAAACCAGGCGCCCGCAATACTGGCTCGATGTACGACTCCGCTTTCGCAAGACTCTCCGCAGCCTGCTTCAATTGCCCGAGATTGGTGTTCACGGGAACGCCCTGTACACGTGCCACCTGATGGTAGGCTCCGGCGATCTCGAAAGCCAGTTGCAGATCAGTCGTTCGTGTCGCATCCAGCCGCCGCAAATACGCAATGGACGCCGTCACAATGCGATTGCGCGCGTGGGTGGAACCAGGCAGATTGCGAATCTCCACATCCAGATCAAGCATCTTCCTGGAGAGCTGCCGCACCTGCTCAAACCGCCGCTGGGCAACAACGCGCTGCCGGTCCGCTACAACCAGACCTGCGACAATCCCAGTCAGCGCAATCGTGGCCGCGGCCACCGGGAGCCAGCGCCGGCGAAGGAACTTGCGCGCTGAGTATAGAACGTTGCTCCTGCGCGCGCGTACCGGCCGGTGCTCCAGATATGCACGAAGGTCGCTGATCAACAAATCAACTGAGCCATAGCGGTCGTCGGGCTCGTCGCGCATCGCCATCCGCATAATGGCGGCGAGATCTTCCGGAATGCCGCCGTCTGGCTGCGCCGCCGGCTGACGCGGGCTGTTCCCGGTAACAAGCCGGTACAGCACCGCTCCAAGCGAGTAGATATCCGTAGCAGTGGATTGTGCCTCGCCGCGCAGTTGTTCGGGGCTGGCGTACTCCGGCGTGTGCGCGCGATCCACCGTTCGTGTATCCTCGGCCGCGTCAATGATTTTTGCAATTCCGAAATCGAGCAGCTTTGGCTGCCCGTTCCCATCGACAAGAATGTTCGAAGGCTTCACGTCGCGATGGATCACCAGATTTCGATGCGCGTACGAAACAGCTTCCGCCACTGTGATGAACAGCGAAACAATGGCGCGCGCACCGAACCCGCGCGCGTATTGATCAATCCGCTCCCCGTCTACGTACTCCATCACCAGATAGGGATGGCCGTCGCTATGACCCGCGTCGAGCAACCTCGCGATACTCGGATGATTCAGCGAAGCCAGAATCTGCCGCTCGCGTAGAAACCTCTCGCGAAACGATGGCGTGTCGGTTCCGCTGTGAAGAAACTTGATGGCGGTGCGCTGCCGGACTTCACCATCAGCGCGTTCAGCGAGGTAGACGGCCCCCATGCCGCCATTACCCAACGGCCGGATGAGACGAAAAGAACCGCACCGGCCATCCTGCGAGACCGGTGCGGTGGAGAGAAGATATTGTTCCGCCGCGGCGCCCACCATCCCCGTCAGTGAGCTACCGCGTGTTTCGTCATAGGAAAGCAGCGATTCGATCTCGTCGCGGACCGTCGTCGCGACGGCGTATCGAAAATAGTAATCGTCGCGCGCGGCCGGCTTCATCCCCGCCAGTTCGTGAAACAGTACCCTGACATCCTCGTGCACTTGATCCACTCCCCTCTCACGACTAACGCGAGAATCCCCTGGAGGAGTGGATCATGCCGTGGATATTATTACTGGCCGTCGCTGGCGCGGTAGAAAATGTAATCGGCCGTGTAAGGAACGAATTGTAGCGCCCCAGCCTCCGTGCAAGCGGCAGTGGGTGTGACGCCACCCGTCGTATTCACGCGCTGGATGTAGGAGGTTTGCGCCAGCATTTCGCCTCCCGATGGTCCGCGCTTCGTCCCCGCTACCTGCAGCAGGAACCACGGGATTGCGCCCGCCGCGACAAACGCCGGATCGCTCGATTCTTTGATCTTCACGGCCCACGCCGCACTGGTATCGAGCGACGCCTGCCAGGTGGCACGTGCCGGCGTCTCTGCCTCCACCGGATTCTGACTGAGAAAATGCGTGGCCACCTGCTGCCGCACCTCTCCGCCGAACCACCGCAGCGAAACAAACAACGTCGCTTGCGGGGCCTGGAACTTCCATGCCATCCCGTCAGCCGTGGGCAGGCAGATGTAGTTCTGCGTCCCCGAAGCCGCGGCCTTCAGGAACGCAGTGTGGCCGGAAGGAACCTGCAAATCGGCTGGTATAGCGGGCGGCTGAATGCTCTGTGCCTGCATGCCCGCCACGGCGAGCACGCAGAAGGACAAAAATGTTCGAAACATGTGGGTCTCCTCTTGTTCTGGTAGTGAAAGATCGAAGCTCATAGGAGGCGTTTTTCTATCCCTGGAAGCGGCTTCGCTCGCGGAAATTGGCAAGCAACGCAGGAGGAATGTTAGGCTGTTCTGGTGAGCGAGCCGGTACATCAGCTCTTTCAAAGACTGCGCGCGGGGGACGAATCCGCCTTGGGCGAGATCACCCCGACTCTTTATCAGGAACTCCACCGCATCGCCTCGCGGCACCTGCGGGGGGAACGTCCAGGCCACACGCTGCAGGCCACGGCCCTGGTCCACGAAGCCTATTTGAAGCTGTTTGAAGGCGCCGGGCGATCCTTCGCCGATGAAGTGCATTTTCTCGCGGTTGCTTCCCGCGTGATGCGCCAGGTGCTGGTGGATTACGCCCGTGCCCGTGCCAGTCTCAAGCGCTCCGCCGTGCCGGGCGACAACGAACCCCGCACCACCAGCCTGGAAGTCCGCTCAGGCGAGGGTGTCGAACTGCTCGATCTGATCGAATTGGACGGCGCGATTCAGGCGCTTTCCGGGGAGAACGAATCGCTCGCCCGGCTCATCGAGATGCGCTATTTCGGTGGCATGACCGCCGAGGAGACCGCCGAGGCTCTAGGCATCTCTGTCCATGTAGTGCGCCACGACTTGCGATACGCGCAGGCCTGGTTGCGCCGCCGGCTGGCACGCTGACTTAGTTCACATTGATCGCGGAGAAAGCCGCCGCAACACTGGCATACTGTTGGCTCGGATTGCCGAACAAGGCTGCCGCCGCCGCCAGAGCCGCCACCCGCGCACCAGCATAATTGGTTGACGAGGTCATTCGATTGCTGATTGCGTCGTACCAGATCTTCGCCGCTTCGTCCTGCCCGATACCCGTTACGCTGTTTCCGTTGCACTTGCTGGCACCGCCGTTTACCAGTAAGTAGAACGCGTGGTTCATCGGACCCGAGCTATAGTGCACATTCAAGCTTCCGATCGTCGGCGACCAGCACGCCGGACTCCGTCCATCCTTGGCCGGATCATCCATGTAACGCAATGCTTTTGTCTGCGTGTAGGTGTTCCCACTCCAGTTCGATTTGTAGATGCGCTCGCCAATCCACCAGTCACCGATGTCAACGGTGCTCGCGGCGTAGAACTCTACCAGCGAACCGAAAATATCGGAGTTCGCTTCGTTTAATCCGCCAGACTCCCCGCTATAGGTGAGGTTGGCCTCCGCCGCCATGACGCCGTGCGAAAGCTCATGCCCGGCGACGTCCAGCGATACCAGCGGATAGAAGGTGTTCGCACCATCCCCGAACGTCATGCAGAAGCAACTGCTCGACCAAAAGGCGTTCTCGTAGTTACGCCCGTAGTGCACCCGCGCATAGGTGGAGCGGCCATTGCCATCGATACCGTTGCGGTTGTGCTTGTCAAAATAGTATTTCCAGGTCTTCACCAGACCGAAGTGCGCGTCTGCGCCGGCGGTGGACCGGTCGGACAGATCGCGCTGGGAGTTGCCGAATGCGCCAGTCGTGTTGGAGAACGTCGTACCGCTGCCATTCTGACGGTTCTTCATGTCATTGGTCTTGATGTACACCTTCGAACCATCCAAAGCACGCATATAGTAGATGCTCGCACTCAGATCGAGTGCCAGCGTAACCTGACCGGCGTACATCGTGTAGCCGGTTCCGTCGACACTCGAGTGCTCCAGGGCATCAAACATCCAAACCACGGCGCCGGTCTGTGCATCCACAAACACTTCATACTTGCGTGGCTCCGCATCGTCGTTCTCACTAAAGGCGGTCATGTGCCATACCAACTTCGACGCCGGGCTGCGTTGTCCGCGCGGCAGAATCTGTAGTTCGAACGTGACATCGTTCGGGTTCATCCCCAGGCTTTGCGCCACTGAGGCGCGCGCCGAGTTACCGTTTACCTTTGGGCTCACATCCAGATCGATGCTTCCGCCCAGCGAGTCCGTGACTGTGACTGCTCCTGCGCGATCGACGTGCGCGATCGCCTCCCCTTCGAACACCTTGACGCCTTTATGGAACCGGTCGTAGCGGATGTGGTTTTCGCCATTGGCGCCCATCTTGATGCTGCGACGCTTCAGTTCGTCTTGGGCCCCGAGCCCGTACTTCTGTGGATTTCCCTTGATGTGGTTAACGGCCTTCTTGTCGTCCTCGTCGTCTCCCGCAAAACCTGCCGTTGCGCACAACAGCAGAACAAGCATCGTTCCAGTCAGCTTCATCTTCGCCTCCCATGACTTCCAGTTAACACTTGGAAACAGTATATGTCACACGAGCGTCATGTGGGGCGTTTAAGGTTTTTTCGACGACGGCTGCAAGGCGAAACCTAAAGCTTTGGTTAGGGCCAAGGAGCCGCTTGCTTCAGACCTGTCGCAAAAAACTTTGAGAGGAATTCCGGGCTCCCGCCACTAAATCAACAGAGGGATAACGCAGTGCGGAGAGCGTAGTTTGGAATCTCCTTTTCCCGACCGGGGGACTCACGGCTGGCAGGCCGTGAGTCAGACCCGGAAAGGAGGTGAACCAAATGCGAATCATCAGCATTAGCGTTAGCTGGAACCTAACGCTGAAGCGTCTCGTGATTACGATACGCTTTGGCTAAGGCCAAAGAACCCCCGTCGTTTCGGCGGGGTTCCCTCTCCACTCCAAGAGTATCAGGTCCTGACAAACTGTCAATACTCCCAAACCGCGCCGCGGGGTACAGCCTCATTCGCTCGCCGCCGCCGCCTTCGGGACCGCCGGAATCTCATCCTTGGCGAACCGCGGTAACCGCTCCTCGCGATTCGCTAGATGCAGCACAGTCGCTGCAATCACCGTAGCCGACTTCTGCGCATCCTCGAAAACAATCCGCTCGTAGGTGTCGAGATTGGTATGCCACGTGTGCGACCCGTACTCAATCGGGTCCTGCCCCACGCTGATCCCCGCGAATCCCGCCTCCGCAAACGAGGAATGGTCCGATCCCCCTGCCTGTCGCGATCGTGACGCCCGCGCACCGAGCACTCCCAAATCGGCAAACTGCGCGAGAAACCCACGCAGCACCTTCGCCGCCGATTCCGGTCCAAACGCCGACATGCCGCGCGCTCGTCCAGTCCCGGAGTCAATATTGAAATAGGCCACAAAACCCCGCCCCTCCGGCTTCGGATTCTCGAACGTTCCAAAGTGTTCCTTCACATACGCCTTCGACCCGAGCAAGCCCTGCTCCTCGCCGCTCCAGAGCGCCAGCCGTACGGTCCGCCGCGGCTTCGCACCAGTGGCCTTGAGGATTCTTAGCGCCTCCATCATCACCGCCGATCCGATCGCATTGTCCGTCGCGCCAGTGGCCGAATGCCACGAATCCAGGTGACCGCCGAGCATCACCACCTCATCCTTCTTATCTGACCCGGCTATCTCGGCGATCACGTTGTGCGCGGTCTTGCCCTCCGGATACCACTTGTTCTCGATCTCCATTTCCAGCTCCACCGGAGTGCCGTCGGCAAGAATCCGCGAGATGCGGCCATAGTCCTCAGCCCGCAAAACAATACTCGGCACAGCTTTGGCGATGTCAAACGTCCGGTTGTTAAAGGCGCGGATCTGCCCATGGTCGCGGCCCCCGTCGTTCACGCGTCCCACAGCGCCATTAACGGCCAGGAACTCGTTGATCCGCCGTTCCACATCGCGCGCGCTCACCGTCTTTGGACCCTTCGGATCGCGCGCCGGCGTTGCAGGACCCCGGTTGAAGAACGTTGGTGGGTTCGGATTCGTGGGATCGTACATCGCTACCACATCCGAATCTTCACGACGCTTGGTGAGCGGTGCAAACGACACCGGCAGCGGCGTTGACGCACCCACCAACGCGATCTTGCCGCTCACTTTGCTCCTGGCGTTATCCAGGAACTCCGTCAGTTTCTCCTCAGTCGGATTCTGCGGCGGCACGATCTGCACCACCTGCGCGCGCGTCCGCCCTTTCGTGCCGGGAGTCCACGCAATCACCTCGCAAACCAGCGCATCTCGCACCGGCGAAACAATGTGCACCGACGTCCGTTCATTGTCCCAGCCCGGATGCCCGAACTCCCACGGCTCAAGATGGGCATTCTCCAATCCCCAAGCCTTCAACTGCGTCACCACCCAATCGGCCGCGCCATTGAAACGAGGCGATCCGGTAAGCCGCGGCCCATGCACATCGGTGAGGAAGTGCATCGTGCGCTTGAGTGACGATTGATCGAGGGCTTCGCGCCGGATGCGCCAGGTGGCATCATCCGAGGACTGGGCAAGCAGAGCCGCAGTGGCGGCAATAGCGAGAAGAGGTTTCGACCCTGGCAACATCTTCAAATGTTAGCATCCTGCCTCTGCGGCGCCAGCTTGTCCAACGTTGCCTTCATTACGGCCATACCCTGTTCCATCATTTGCCCAATCGGACCGGCTGCTTCGTGCGGAAGAAGATCGGCAATCCAAACCAGCCTGGTCTGCCCATCCTGGTTCACAAAAACCTGAGCGGACGCATTGTAGTGGGTCAGCGGTGCACCTATCGCCGACCAGACGAGCCTCCGTGCGTCGTCGTCGATGTCCACAATCGGCTCCCGAATCACCATCCCATTTCCAAACGTTACAATGCGTTCCCCCGGTACTAATTGGGTATCCACCACAAAGCCGGGAACAAGCCTGGTGTGCAACGAGCCGATATCGCGAAGAGCGGCCCACACATCGCCGGCACTTGCTTTGGTCAAGAGTTCTTTCCGAATAGATGCCATAATCCTCTCCAATCTCCAAGGTGCGGTTATGCGCGAGACGCCGGGGGTACGATTCCCAACGTCCGGCTGTAGACGACGAGTTGGCCGTAGTGTTCCGACGTGTGTTCAATAAACGTGATGACCAACTCCGCCGATTTTGCATCAAAGGACTTGTGGGCAAGCAGCGCCGCCGCGACCGACTGCGAACTCCGTGCCAGCGCGTCCAGAATGCTGGCTTTCGTTGCGTACTCGCCTGGCGCCAATTCGTTCGCAGTATCATCCGCAGTGTTTCCGCGAAGCGAATCCGCGACGTACTGATTCCAAAACGCTACGTGCCGGAGGACTGCCCCAAAGGGCCGGACCCCGTTCACCGTTGGGCGCTCTAGCGTTTCCTCGGGCAGTTCCCTCCCGAGGGCTTCTATCTTCCGGGAGACCTGTTCCCATCGTTCCACCAATAACCGAACCAGCGATTCAGCGTTCATTGCCATATTCCTTCTCCTGATCGATTCGAACGAGCGATCCGATTCAGCCGCTCGCTATACAATGGTTATAAGCCAGAGGGGGGCGGTAATTCTTGGCGAAAATTGCTGTCGACTTCGAAAAGCATCTCAACGCAACCCATCCGCCTGAGGCGCGAATCATCGGATCCGGCGATGGTTGGGCGCTGTCGGACGTGATTTGCACCGCCGGCCCGCATGACAGCCCGTTCGAGGAGCAGCATGGACGCACTTCCATTGCTGTAGTCCTGAGCGGAACTTTTCAGTACCACACCGCATCGGGCCGTGAATTGATGACACCGGGTTCCTTGTTGCTGGGCGACGCCGGCGATCACTTTTGTTGCGGTCATGAGCACGGCGTCGGGGATCGGTGCATCGCGGTGTCCTACTCAACCGAATTCTTCGATCGGCTTGCCTGGGATGCTGTCGGGGCGCGCACCTCTGGAACCCGCTGGCGCTTTGGAGTTCCCCGTCTCCCGCCTATAAGGGTACTGGCGCCAATCGTGGCGAGGGCTTCGACGCTATTGCCGGATGCCGATGGCGGTGCCTGCGAGCAACTGATCTTCGAACTGGCTGCTCACGCCGCGCAAACCGCTCACGGCGCCGCTCCCGATCGAATCGGGGCCAAGCCGAGTTCCCTGGCACGGGTCACTCGGGTTGTACGGATGATCGAGAACGAACCCGCCATGCCCCATGAACTGACGAGCCTTGCCCAGATTGCGCGATTGAGTCCCTACCATTTCCTCCGGGCATTTCAGGAGGTCACCGGTACAACCCCGCATCAGTACCTTCTCCGGGGCCGCCTTCGACAAGCGGCCATCCGGTTGAAAACGGAATCGACGCGCATCATCGAAATCGCGCTTGCTTGCGGTTTCGGAGATGTCTCGAATTTCAATCGAGCATTCCGCGGGGAGTTTGGTATGAACCCGAGAGCATATCGTTTCAAGGGTTAGCGCCGGGAGCAAACTTTTGCCCGCATGCGTGCCTGCTTTTTCGATCTACTTTACCGCCTCGATGGAATCCACCTTGAGAATGCCCGTCTTCGGAAACAGCGTCCCCGTCACCACGACACGCTTGCCGGCAAATTGTTCCGGCCGCGACTGATCACTTAACGGGTACACATTCGTCCCATCATTCAGCGCATACTTGCTGTTGTACTTGCGCACGCATTCCACGACGCATTTCGAGTCAGGCGAGATCTTCATCATCGCGTGGTTTGTCTTGCACATCGTATCGGTCACCACGCCGGTGAACTTTGCGGGTTTGTCCGCGCCGGTCGCAATCGAGGCAACGATTGCCAGAAGGGTAGCGAGTCTCATCGAGTAGGTTCCTCCGGTCATTGTAGCTGCTGTTCTGTTATTGACAACCACCCGCCGTCACGTCCCGCCGACGCTCAATCACTCGACCGTATTTAGCGAGAGACCGTTGTTCGCTCCAACTGCGGGCAACGACGGTCTTGCGGCAACACCCTTCGCAGCACATGCCGCTCGCCGGCGTTGCTTGCGCAGTGTCTGCTGTTAGGCTCCGCCCCATTTTCGACCTCACCCGGTTCTCCATCGCGGAATCCGCGGCCAGACCAAAGCCGGCGGTAAGAAGAAATGCTCCAGCGAGCATAACGATCGTGCGTTTCATAAAAATCTCCAATCTTCAAGGGAACCTGACGCGGCGTCGCGCTGCCGCATCGGACTGCCATCATCCGGGCGCGTCCGGAAGGCAAATGCCCAGTGGCAATCGAAGGGGATGGAAGAAAGGAGCCGTCTAGATGAGAAGTTGATGGAGCCTGAGGAGTCCAATGCAGTTGGAACGATACCCCCACGCCGGCAGCGAAATCACTTGCGATTCGTGAAGCGGAGCGTTGAGCGTCTCAACCAAAATCTGAGCGGGGGTCACGATGACGCTCGCCACTGCGGCGCTACCAACTGGAACCGGAAGCATTGCGCAGCAACTGGCTGGAATCTTCTCTGAGGTATCTTTGCCCGCAGGGCAGCACGGATGACTATTCGAAACCGGGCTGGAGGCCAAACACAATGCCAGCGGGTTCAACAGTACAAAGGCGGCCGTTAGAAGCACAGCAGCGATTTTGATCGTGGTCTTCATTGGACAACCTTCATCTGATAGACGTGCAATTCGACTGCCAGTTTCATTCAAATCGAAACTCCTTTGGAATCTGATCCTCTATGCCCGCGGCTGTGCATGGTCACCCACCGGATGCTTGCGATTGGGTGAGATCCCACGCCTGGTGCTTGTCACTTTGGCCGCTCGTTTGCACCAAGTAAATGTTAGGAATCACCATGTCCATCTCACGACGCCGTTTTCTGGCTGGCTGCGCCACCTCCACGCTCGCCTTGCGGCAGGCGCAAGCTGACGAGGAAATCCTTCTCGATGCTCGACCCGCCTTCGGTGCCATCGCTGGCATACAGACACAGTATTGGGGCTACAACGGCGCCATGCCTGGACCGGTGATCGAGGCCCGCGCCGGAGATACCATTCGCATTCGCTTCCGCAACAGCCTCCCGGAAACCACCAATCTGCATTTCCATGGACTGCACGTCTCTCCCACCGGACATGGCGACAACCCCTTTCTTGAAGTCCCCACCGGCGAAGAATTGCTGTACGAGGCCCCACTCCCTTCCACTCATCCGCCCGGAACATTCTGGTACCACCCCCACGTCCACGGCTCTACCGCGCGACAAGTGTTTCGCGGACTGTCCGGCCCCTTGCTGGTGCGAGGCGAGTTGGATGAAATCCCTGAAGTGGCACAAGCCACGGAACACATCCTGATGCTGAAAGACTTCACCATCGCACGTAACGGCGTCATACCGGAAGCCTCATTCGGACAGAGGATGCAGGGCAGGGAAGGCTCGCTTCTCACCATCAATGGCGCATTGCGTCCTCAGTTCTCCATTGCCCGGAACGGCCTGTTGCGCCTTCGCGTTGTGAACGCGTCCAGTTCGCGCTACTACCGTTTTGAGGTAGAAGATCATCCGCTGGCGATCATCGCCACTGATGGCGGGCCCCTGCCTTCCACGCGGTGGGCGGAAGACTATCTCCTGGCCCCCGGACAGCGGATCGACGCATTGCTCGCCGGAGACCGCCCGCCGGGCGCCTATCGCATTCTCAACCTCCCCTACAACCGCGGCGCAATGATGATGGGGGCAACGGCAACCCCACCAACCGAAGTGCTTGGCCACCTAATCTACAGCGACACAACCGCCCAAGCCATACCTGTCCCCGACCGCCTTGTCTCCGCCACAACACTGCCCGCCCCCAACTTCCAACGGAACTTCGTCCTCACCGAAGGCATGATGGGTTCGTTCCTCATCAACGGCCGCTCCTTCGACATGAACCGCATCGACACGCACGTCCAGTTAGGCACGGTGGAAGACTGGGTGATTGAAAACCGCGGCGGCATGGACCATCCCTTCCACGTCCACGTCAATCCATTTCAACTGGTTGATAGCGCCGGCATCATCGACCCCGCCTGGAGAGACGTCATCAACGTCCCTCGCCAAAGCAGCCGCCGGATACGAATCGCCTTCAACGATTACCCCGGCATGACCGTCTATCACTGCCATATCCTCGATCACGAAGACATGGGCATGATGGGGATTCTCGAAATGTCGTGACCGAAATCTGACACAAACCAGTCCGAAACGCGATCGCACGCGGGCTACAATCGGAATTGTGATACCGGCCTTGGCGCCTTGGCTCAAGCCTCCGAGAACCCTGCTGGTGTCCCTCTACCTCCTCACTCTCGTCTCTGTCTGCGCCCTCGGCTGGTTCGGCTGGCGGCTCCTCGAACAGGAACGCCTTGTCGAAACGCAACGCACCCAGGAACGCATGGAACAGGAAGCCGACCGCCTCACCGCTTCCGTCCGGAGCGCCTTGGCTGAAACAGCCGAAAAGCTCGGCGTCTGGCAGGCCACGGAGATCGCTCCTCCGCGGATCCCGAACGGCGTCCTGCTCATGATGCGCGACGACACCCTGACCGTCACTCCCTCCGGACGCCTGCTCTACTATCCCTTCCCGTCCTCAGAACCGGAGGCCGACGCCAAGGTCTTCGCCGAAGCCGAAATGTTCGAGTTCGCCCAATCGCAACCCACTGAAGCCTTGCACGGATACGAGCGCCTCGCCGCTTCTCCCAATCCCGCCATCCGCGCCGGCGCCTTACTTCGAATGGCGCGCATACTCCGCACCGCCGGCCACGCAGACGGCAGCAAGTCCGTCTACGTCCGGCTCGCCGCAATCCCAGGTGTCCGTGTCGCCGGAGTCCCCGCCGAATTGCTGGGTCGAATGGAATCCGCGGTCCTCGCCGCCTCCCCCGCGCAGGCCGAGTCCATTCGCCAGGAGCTTGCCAACGGCCGCTGGCACCTCACCCGCGGCCAGTTTCATTTCTACTGGGCAGAATCCGGCCGCCTCGCCAAGAAGTCCGACCCACCTCCTACCGAAGCCGCCGTCCTCTCTGAAGTCGCCAACCATCTCTGGGAAACCCGCTCCCGCAATTCCGATGTCCGCGGTCAGGAAACCATCTGGGCCGGCGGACAACCCTACTTCCTCCTCTGGCGCGGCGCCGCCGACAGCCGCGCGGTGCTCATCGCGCCACCGGAAGTCATCGCTCGCCAGGCTGTTCCGCCGGGCATACACTATGCCTTGGTCGATCCCGAAGGCCGCACCCTCGCGGGCGACCGCATCGCCAGGAGCCGCGCCGTCGTCCGCACCGCCGCGGAAACCCGACTCCCCTGGACCCTCTACGTCTCCGCCGAACCCGTCAGCCGCGCCGAATCCGCCGTGCAGCAGCGCTTCCTCCTACTCGGCATTTTCATCATGGTGCTCTTCCTCGTCCTCGGAACCCTCTTCATCGCCCGCGCCATCCATCGCGAAGCCGAACTGCTCCGCATGCAATCCGACTTCGTCTCCGCCGTCTCCCACGAGTTCCGCTCGCCGCTCACCACCATGCGCCAGCTCTCCGAGATCCTGTTGCTCGGCCGCGCCCCATCGGAAGAACGCCGCCATCTTTACTACGAAATGATGGTCAAGGAGACCACTCGCCTCCAACGTGTCGTCGAGGCCCTGCTCCAATTCGGCCGCATGGAAGCGGGCGCCCGCAAATATCACTTTCAGGAGCTCGACGCTGCTGCCCTCGTCCGCCGTGTCGTCACCGACTTCGAACAGCAAATCGCCGGCACCGGACGCCACGTCGAAGTGCTCGACCCCGGCGCGCCTTGCTGGATCGACGCCGACCCCGAAGCCCTCACCGTCGCCCTCCGCAACCTGCTCGACAACGCCGTCAAATACTCGCCCGATCAGCCCACCGTCTGGGTCGATTGCGGCGTGAAGGACCGTCGCGTCACCATTGCGGTCAAGGACCATGGCCTCGGCATCGCCGACTCGGAAAAGAAAGCCATCTTCCGCAAGTTCGTTCGCGGCAGCGCCGCCAGCACCAGCAATGCCAAAGGTTCCGGCGTTGGCCTCGCCATGGTGCGCCACATCGTTGCCGCGCACGGCGGCGAAATCACCTTGGCCAGCAAAAAGGGCGAAGGCACCACGTTCACTCTGTGGCTGCCCTCGGCAGCAAAGGCATAATCAATGACCCGCATCCTTATCGCCGAAGACGAACCGGGTATCGCCCTCGGCCTCGAAGATGACCTCGCGATGGAAGGCTACACCGTCGAAGTCGTCTCGGACGGTCTCTCCGCCACCCGCCGCGCTACGGAGGATCCGCCGGACCTCATCCTCCTCGACGTCATGCTCCCCGGTAAAGACGGCTTCGATGTCTGCCGGGAGCTCCGCCGCCGCGGTCTTCGCACGCCCATCCTCATGCTCACCGCCAAAACGCAGGAAGCCGAGAAGGTGATGGGTCTCGAACTCGGCGCCGACGACTACGTCACCAAGCCCTTCGGAACCCGCGAACTTCGCGCCCGCATCAAAGCCCTCCTCCGGCGCAGCCGCCCGGAAGAAGACCCGCAACGCTACGCGTTCGGTGACGTCGAGGTTGATTTCGAACGGGCCGAGCTTCGTCGGAACGGCGTTGTGGAAGAACTCACCCCGCTCGAATTCCGCCTGCTATCCACTTTCCTGCGCAACCGCGGACGCGTCCTCACACGCGAAAAACTGATCGCCGCCGCATGGCCCTCCGAAACATTCACCTCCGATCGCGTCGTCGACAATCACATCGCCAACCTCCGCCGGAAGATCGAACCCGACCCCGTCAACCCCACCTACCTTCGCAACCTCCGCGGTCTCGGCTACCGCTTCGATGGGTAACGAATATGCCAATAACCTTACGCAAACGTGACACAAACAAAATCACCGCCGTAGGGTCGCTCAGTATCCTGTTCCTGGGTGCCGCCCTTGCGGCCCCGCCAAAAGACACGGATCTGGAGAAGCGTTTGGAAGCAGCCATTCATCGCGAGCTGGTCTTGGGCGACCTCGCCGGCGCAATCACGGAATACCGGGCCATACTCGCCTCCGGCTCAAAACTCCGGCCCGTCGAAGCCCGCGCCCTCTTCCACATCGGACTCTGCATGGAAAAATCCGGCCGCGCCGGCGACGCCCGCGACATCTACGAACGCGTCACCAAAGAATACCCCGGCCAGGACAGCTCCGCCCAGGCCCGCGCCAAACTCGACAACTGGGGCAGCACCATCATCGGCCCCATGAACCTCAAGTTCGATCAAGGCGTCCCCGGCAAACTCCCGGCCGCCTGGTTCGTCCCCGCGCTCCCCAACGAAGCGGATCAGCAGGCCCAGCTCCGCCGCCGCGGCTGCATGACCGGCGACAGTTGCGCCATCGTCATGGTCCCCGACAACGCGCTCACCCAGGTTGGCACTCTCATGCAGAGTTTCAGCGCCGCTGCCTGGCGCGGCAAACTCGTACGCCTGCGCGCATGGCTCCGCCTGGAACCCGTCAGCGCCTCCGATCAAGGCCAGATGTGGATCGGCGTCGATCGCGCCAACAACGTCACCGCCAACCCCGTCCGTTCTGAGGAATGGACCCAAAGCGAAATCCGTATCCGCGTCCCTAACGACGCGTCTTTCATTAAGTTCGGCGTCAGCTCGATCGGCAAGGGCAAGGTCTGGGTGGACAACGTCACCTTCGAAACGCTGCCCCAATAGCTCAACTTCAAAGGAACACGCGCAAAACGGAGTGCGGCGCGAGCAACGGTTTTGGACTCCTGGTGGTGCGCGCCGCACCCTTTGCGCTTCTAAGTCAAAGGATGGACACGATGCATACACTCCGGGTGTTGTGTGCCTGCACGCTTCTCTGCGCGGCTTCCGCGTTGCCGCAGGCCCAAAAGAACTACAAGGACCGCGCCGAATACGACATCTACGACGGTGTCGCCAAAGACTTCGCCGCAAACAACTTCACCAAGGTCCTCGCGGGACTCGATCAGTGGGCACAGAAATATCCCACCTCCGAATTCCAGGACAACCGCCAGATGCTCTACGTGCAGGCCTATTACGGCTCCGGCCAGCACGCCAAAGCTCTCGAAGCTGCTGAACCGCTCCTTGCGGTCGAAAAGACCTTCGATCATCCGTCCGAACGTCTCAAACTGCTCTACTCCATTTGCGTCGCGGTGCAATACATCGCCGAACCCAACGACCGCCAGCAGCAGACCGCCGGCGAAGCGGCGCGCCAGCTCGATGCCTTTGACAAAGCGCCCGCTGGCATGGCCCCGGCCGATTGGGACAAAGCCCGGGCCGAGCTTCGCAAGACAGCCCGTAGTGCGCAGCTCTTCCTCGCCCTTGCCCCGGTCGTCCAGAAGTTGAAAGCATCCGATTGTGCCGCCGCCGAAGCCGCCTCGCGCAAAGCCCAACAAGCGTTCCCTGATAGCGCGCAAGCCGCCTGGTACCTCGGATCATCCACCGTCTGTCTGGCAAAAGGCTCGCCTGAAAAAATCCCATTCGCGATCTATCAAATCGCCCGCGCCGCCGCCCTCGATCCCGCCAAAGGCATGGTCGATCCCAAGTGGCAGCAAACCACCGTGGCGCCCTACCTTGATAAGATCTACAACCAGTATCACGGTGACGATGCCGAAGGCATGAAGCAACTGAAGGCCCTCGCCGTTCAATCACCCACACCGCCCGACACCTTCACCCTCAAATCCAAAACGCAACTGCTCGCCGAAAAAGAGGCCGAGTTTGAAAGCAAGCACCCCGAAGTCGCGCTCTGGATGAAAATCAAAGCCGCCCTCGCCGCCCCCAACGGTGACGATTACTTCAACAGCGGACTCAAGGACTCCGCCCTCCCCAAACTCAACGGTGTCGTCGTCGCCGCCAAACCGGAATGCCGCCCGGCGCAACTTACGCTCGCCATCCGCACGCCCGACAACCCTTCCCTCGCCCCTGAGGTCGTGCTCAAACTCGAAAAACCACTCACCGGTAAGCTCGAGAAGGACGCCGAGCTCAAGTGGGAAGGCGTCGCCACCGCGTTCACGAAGGACCCCTTCCTCCTCACTGTCGAAACCGAGGCCGCCAAGCTCGAAGGTCTCAAAACCTCCGCCTGCGCCCCCACCGTGTCGCGAAAGCGTTAGGTTCGCGGTACCGTAGGAATATGCACCACTCGCAAGGTCCCCGCCACGGCGCGCGGGACTACGCCAAAACCCCGCTGAACATCTATTGGGAAATGACTCAGGCCTGCGCCCTCGCCTGCCGTCACTGTCGCGCCGAGGCCATGCCTGAGCCCCATCCCAACGAATTGAGCCACGAAGAAGGCCTGGCATTTCTCCGCCAAATCCCTGACTTCGGCGAGCCTCTGCCCCATCTGATTCTCACCGGTGGCGACCCGCTCGCGCGCAAGGATCTCTTCGAAGTAATCGACGAAGCCCGGCGTCTCGGCATCGGCATCTCCATCACACCCGCCGCCACCGAAGCCCTCACCCGCGACGTCCTCGTCAAACTCAAGGAGCACGGCGTCGAGGGGCTCGGCCTCAGTCTCGATGGCTCCACCGCCGCCCGTCACGATGCCATCCGTGGCGTCCCCGGTACATTTGATCGCACCATGCGCGCCCTTGGCTGGGCAAAGGAACTCGAAATCCCCACGCAGGTGAATACCCTCGTCGCCGCCCAAACCGCTGGCGATGCCCCCGACGTGTACGAACTGCTCAAGCCTTTCGATATCGCCCGCTGGAGCCTCTTCTTCCTTATCTCCGTCGGCCGCGGCAAGGTCCTCGAACCCCTCGAACCCGCCCAGGGCGAGAAGCTCATGCGCTGGATTTACGACACTTCACTCGAGTCGCCCTTCATCGTTGCCACTACCGAAGCTCCCTCCTACCGCCGTGTCGCTCTCGAGCGCAAACGCGAATCCGGCAATGCCGAGGAGACCAAGCGCAGCGGCGTCACCCGAGGCTTCGGCATCCGGGACGGCCACGGCATCATGTTCGTCTCCAACACCGGCGACATCTGTCCAGCGGGCTTCCTCCCGGTCACGGCCGGCAACGTCAAATCCGACCGCGTTATCGACATCTACCGCGATTCTCCGCTCTTCCAGAAACTCCACGACCCCACTCAGTTTGAAGGCCGCTGCGGCGTCTGCGAGTATCACATTCTCTGCGGCGGTTCCCGCGCCCGCGCTTACGGAGCGACGGGCAACCCCTTCGCCGAGGATCCGTTCTGCCCTTACGAGCCGGCGGTGAAGATCCAGCCGGTCCGCACGTGACGAAATGCCTTGGATCTCGACCCTTCCCAGAGTTGCATTAAGATGGTATGCTCTGGGTGCAAGAGCATGAAATTGTCTTCCCGGCCCATGACTGTCACCCTGACCAGCGAGATGCGCAGTATCCTGCCTGTATCCTTGCGGAGGAAGGCCGGTTTTCGCGTCGGCGACCAGGTGGAGGTCAAGGAAACCGGCGGAATCCTGCACATCATCCCGCTCCAACCGGCGGCCGATGAATACACCCCCCGCCAGCGCGCAATCATTGACGCGGAATTGGACGAGGCGCAAAAAGGTCCATTCCACGGCCCATTCAATTCAGCCGGCGAGATGATCGCTCACATGAAAGGTGAGCTGAAACGGCGGGCAGCCAGCAAGGGTAAACGCCACCTTCGATGAAGGCCGTATACAGCGCAGCCGTGATCGAGACCCTGGAGAGTGCGCCGGAAACCATAAGAAAGGCCTTCTTTAAGCAGATTGTGCTTCTGGAGCACAATCTCCGGCACCCATCTTTGCGGGCCAAGAAGTACGACGAGACCGGTGACCGGTGGCAGGCTAGAGTCAATCAGGACTGGCGATTCTACTTCACAATCGAGGGGGATCTGTACCGGATTCTCAAGTTGATACCCCATCCCAAGTAGCTGCAGAACGATGCCCAGGAACACTCTTTCCCGCTAACAACCCTTGGACCCTCACGTGCACGAAAAACGCCGGAGCCCGTCTGTCTCGCTCCGGAAAGAGGTCCAATGCGCCGTCCGCAACCCTGGAACTTACTCGTCCTACCCGCCTTCCTACTCCCTTCATTCGCCGCTGACTGGCCACAGTTCCGCGGCCCCAACCGCGACGCCACCTCCAAGGAGACCGGACTCCTCCGCTCCTGGCCCGCCGGCGGCCCCAGAGTCCTCTGGAAGGTCCCCGTCGCCCAGGGCTATGCCGGCGCTGCCATCGTCGCCGGACGCGTCTACCATCACGACTACGACGAAAAAACCAACGAGTGGATGGTCATCGCCCGCAACCTCACCGACGGCAAGGAAATCTGGCGCTACAAAGAAGCGCGTCTCATCCGCCCCAATCACGCCATCACCCGTACCGTCCCCGCCGTGGACGCGCGCGCCGTCTACTCCCTCGACCCCAAGTGCGTCCTCCACAGCTTCGACCTCAAGACAGGCAAGGAGCGCTGGCGCAAAGACCTGGTCACCGAGTACAAGGCCAAAATCCCCTCCTGGTACAACGGCCAGAACCCGCTCATGGACGGCGAGCGGCTCATCATCGCCACCGGCGGCGACGCCATCCTCGTCGCTTTCGACAAAACCACGGGCAAGGAGATTTGGCGCACCAAAAACCCCGAAAACCTCCAAATGACGCACGCGTCTGTCATGCCCGCAACAATCGGCGGTGTCAAACAGTACCTCTACATCACCCTCAGCGGCCCACTGAGCGTTTCCGCCCAGGACGGCAGACTCCTCTGGCAGCACAATCGAAAGTTCAACGTCTCCGTCGCCCCCTCGCCCCTTTTGGTGGATGGCGACCGCATCTTCAACACTGGGAGTTATGACGCAGGCAGCATTATGCTCAAGGTCGCCACCAACAAACCCAGCCCCACCTTCGACATGAAGCAGAATGAGTGGAATTCCGAAGTCCACACCCCTATCCTCTACAAAGGACACATGTTTGCTGTCGGAAAGAAAAAGCGGGGCCTCTTCACTTGCCTCACCCTCGACGGCAAAGAGGTCTGGTCGAGCGACGGCAAAGCCTCCTTCGATTTGGGCAGCTACATGCTAGTTGATGGAATGTTCTACGTTATGGAAGGCAAGACCGGCATGTTACGCCTGCTTGAAGCCACTACCACCGGCTACAAGGAACTCGCCAGTGCGCAAGTTCTCACCGGCCCGGAGGTGTGGGCGCCCATGGCCCTCTCCGACGGCAAACTCGTCCTGCGCGATTTGACCAAAATGATCTGCCTCGACGTCCGGGGGAAATGAACATGTCCTACTCCCTGCTGCGAAGATTTGGTGGTCCGGCGCACTTTCGCGCCACCCTCCGTGCCATAGCGGTCAATCCACAAGGCCACCTCTTCGCCGCGGGAGACTCCGAAGTCAAAGCATTCGCCCCAAACGGCCAGCTTACGCGACGCTGGCCCACCGCTAAACAGGGCTTCGGTATCGCGATCGGTCGAGATGGCAATGTGTGGGTCGGCGAGGCTGGCCAAGTGGAACGATTCTCCCCCGACGGCCGTCTCGCCGCCACACTGCGCGAAGAAACCCTGCTGGGCCGTATTTCGGCGATCGGCTTCTACAAAGACTCCGCGTACTTCGGCGATGCGAAGAATCGCTGCATCCGCCGCTACCAGGCGGGGAAGTTCGCAGCCACCCTCGCCACCGACAATCGCACCCAGGGCCTCCACATCCCCAACGGCGTCGTCAGTTTCTCCGTGGTCCACGACGGCACGTTGCACGTCGCCAACCCCGGCAAACACCGCGTCGAACGCTACTCCCCCGACGGCGCGCTGCTCGGTCACATCGGCCGCTTTGACGGCATCGATCCCGCCGGTTTCCAAGGCTGCTGCAACCCCACCAACGTTGCCGTAGCCACGAGCATCTACGTCACCGAAAAAGCCGACCCACGCGCCAAGGTCTACGATATGGACGGCAAATTGCTCTCCGTCATTGCGGACAAAGTGTTCGATAGCAACGCGAAAAACATGAGCATCGCGGTCGGTCCCAACGGCCATGTCTACGTGGCTGATACGGTCCGGCTCGAAATCCTGGAGTTCTCACCCCGGAGCGAAAGGTGAACCATGGCCGATACCCCAACCCGCCGTGACTTGATCGGCACCCTCTCGCGAGGGGCAGCCTTCCTCACCCTCTCCGGTACCGCCGGCTACCTCGTCCAGAAAGCCCAGGGCCAGATCGTCTGGCAGGTGGACGCCATCAAGTGCGTCAACAGCCGCATCGGCGACACCGCCACCGAAGCCTGCAGCCTCTGCACCACCGCCTGTGTCGTCACCCAATCCGCCGTCCGCGCCGTCAACGATTTCGCCAATTGCGGACGATGCAACATCTGCCCCGCCTACTACAACATCAAGTCCGCCGTCGATCCCGCCACCGGACTCCCCAGCGAAAAGCGATGCCCCCGCGATGCGATAACGCGCAAACCCATCGGCCTCGCCGATCCCCAGGACCCCGCCAACAACTTCTACGAGTACGTAATCGACGAGAACAAGTGCGACGGCTGCGGCAAATGCGTAATGGGCTGCAAGGAGCCCATGGGACTCGGCTCCGTCCGCCTGATGGTCCGCCACGGCCTTTGCGTCGATTGCAACCGTTGCGCCATTTCCATCTCCTGCCCCAAGGATGCCATTGAACGAAAGGTCGTCTCCGAAGCGCTGACCCTCCAAAAAGTGGAGCACGCCGAAAAATGACGGAGCCCGCCCGACGCCTGCTCCTTCTCCTGTTCCTGATGCTCGCGGGTCTGGGCTACAGCTACGCCCAAGTCCGATACGAGCGGCCGGTGGATACGGCCCCCCAACCCCAGACCATCGGCGGAGGCTACTCCGTCCCGGAAGTGCAGAAGCCGCTCCCGCGCCGGCAATGGCTCCAGGTCCTCGATGTTGGCGTCCTCGCACTAGCGCTTGGACTCTCCGTCTGGCTGGTTATCTCCAAGCGCAGCCGCCGGTGGGCGCAATTCCTCACTATCGGATCGCTCGCCTACTTCGGCTTTTATCGCGAAGGCTGCATCTGCCCGGTTGGCTCCATCCAGAACGTTGCCGTCGCCCTCACTGATCCGCATTATTCCATCCCTATCGTTGTCACCGCGACCTTCTTCCTCCCCATTGGCGTGGCGATGTTCTACGGCCGGGCGTTTTGTGGCGGAGTCTGTGCTCTCGGCGCGATGCAGGAACTCGTCGTCCTCAAACCTATCCAAGTCCCGCGCCGCCTCGACCAAGCCCTCGGCCTTCTGAAATACGCCTACCTCGGCATTGCCATCTGGCAAGCGATACAACCGTTCGCCGCCCGCGAATTCCTCATCTGCCGCTTCGATCCCTTCGTCGGTTTCTTCCGCCGCGACGGCTTCGCCCACATGCTCTACGTCGGCGCGGCTTTCCTCATCGTCGGAATGTTCGTCGGACGCCCCTACTGCCGTTACCTCTGCCCGTACGGCGGTCTGCTCGCCTGGGCCTCGCGCCTCTCCAAACGCGGCGTCACGATAACTCCCGACAAAGAACTCGACTGCGGCCTTTGCACCGAAGCCTGCCCCTACGGCGCAATCGACAAAATGCGCGCTATCCGTAAGGACTGCCTCTACTGTGCCCGCTGCTACAGCTCCTGCCCGCGTACCAACGAGGCAGCGTTGGTTCAAATCGGAGCGCCGAGATGAAACTCGCCCTCGCCATAATTGCCCTCTGTGCCGCCTTCCTCACGGTCGACTACACCATCGCGCGCCTTCACAAAACTCGCGACGACAAACGAGTCACTGTCCTTCAGGAGCAAGCCCGCGACGACCACAAATTCTCCAAGGAACTCGCCGCGCTCCAGGACACGATGACCAAAGAGCGGCTCGCCCGCAAAGCCCGTATTCGCTGGGTCTCCATCCTCCTGATCGCATCCGCCGCGGCTTTCCTCTACACGGCCGGCAGGAAATCCGCGCAGCAGCCTAAGCCAGCCGTCGCCCTGAAACGTATCGAGGCCGTCAAATCCGGCGTTGCCTCCCCACTCAAACTCAAACCCATCAAAGCCGCCGCGCAAAACGGAGCCCCCATCCCCGAAGTTGTCGACGCCATCATCGCCCGCGAAGGCCGCACGCCGGAAGCCGCCATCCCCATCCTCCAGGCCATCCAGGCCCATTGGCGATACCTCCCCGGCGAAGCCCTTCGCCGCGTCACCGAAACCACCGAAATCACCGCCTCACAAATCGCAGGCGTCGCCTCGTTTTACTCCCGCTTCCGGCGCACCCCAGTAGGCGATCATATGGTCCGCGTCTGTCACGGCACGGCCTGCCACGTCGCTGGGGCCCGCGCCGTCACCGACGAACTCCGGCGCCACCTGGATATTCCGGACGGCGCCGATACCGACCCGCAAAAGGTGTTCACCCTCGAAGAGGTCGCCTGCCTCGGCTGCTGCTCGCTCGCCCCGGTGATCATGGTGGACGAACAGACGGCCGGCAAACTCACGCCCGCCGCGGCCAGCGAAGCCCTCGACAGCGTGACGGAGAAAACATGACCGCGGCCGTCGAGATCAGAATCGGCCTCGGCTCCTGCGGCGTCGCCAGTGGCGCTGAACCGGTGCGCGAAGCCTTGCTCGAAGCCGCGCGCCGGGCAGGCGCTGAAGGCATCGTCAAAACGGTCGGCTGCAACGGGATGTGCCACTGCGAACCCCTGGTCGAAGTTATCTCCGGCGGCCAAAAGCATATCTACGGTAACGTCACTCCCGACACCGCCCGCGACATCGTCGATCAACACCTCCCCTTCCGTTTCTTCCGTAAGCTCGTCAACACCAGCGAGCCGCCCGAACCCGTCCCCAACAACGGTCCCTACCTCGCCAAACAGAAACGCATCGTGCTGGAGAACTGCGGAGAAGTCGATCCCCTCCGCATCGACGACTACCTCGCCTGCGGGGGCTACCGCGCCCTCGAACACTGCCTCACCCAGCTCACGCCCGACGAAGTCATCCGTGAGATCACGGAATCCGGGCTGCGCGGACGCGGCGGAGCAGGCTTCCTCACTGGCCGCAAGTGGGCGCTCACCCGGGCGCAGAAGGCGGCACAAAAATTCGTCGTCTGCAACGGTGACGAAGGGGACCCCGGCGCGTTCATGGACCGGCTCGTCCTGGAATCCGATCCCCACCGCGTGCTCGAAGGTCTCGCCATTGCCGCCTACGCCATCGGCGCCAGCGAAGGTTTCTTTTACGTCCGCGCCGAGTACCCACAGGCCGTCCGGCACATCCGCGCCGCCATCCAGGCAGCCGAGGCAGGCGGGCACCTGCACGGGTTCAGAGTCCAGGTCCGCGAAGGCGCAGGCGCGTTCGTATGCGGCGAAGAAACCGCCCTCATCCTCTCCCTGGAAGGCCAGCGCGGCATGCCTCGCCTCCGTCCCCCCTACCCTGCCGAGAGCGGCTTCCGGGGTCAGCCGACACTCATCAACAACGTCGAAACGCTGGCCTGCGTGCCCTGGATCCTCCGTCACGGTGCTCCCGCCTTCGCCGCCTACGGCACCGCCACCAGTAAAGGCACCAAGGTCTTCGCCCTCGCGGGGAAGATCGCGCGCGGCGGTCTCATTGAAGTCCCCATGGGCATCACCATCCGGGAAATCGTTGAGCAGATCGGCGGAGGTATCAAGAACGGCCGGCAGTTCAAAGCTGTCCAGATGGGCGGGCCCTCCGGCGGCTGCATCCCCGCCGCTCTCGCCGATACCCCAATCGACTACGATGCCCTCTCCCAAACCGGCGCAATCATGGGCTCCGGGGGAATGGTGGTCCTCGATGACCGCGACTGCATGGTTGACATCGCCCGCTTCTTCCTCCGCTTCACCCAGGCCGAATCCTGCGGCAAGTGCACCTTCTGCCGCGTCGGCACCAAGCGTATGCTCGAGATTCTCGAACGCCTTTGCGCGGGGACCGCCCACAAGGACGACATCGAAAAACTCGAACTGCTCGTTGATTACGTCGGCCGCGGCTCTCTCTGTGGACTCGGCCAGACCGCCCCCAACCCAGTTGCCACCACGCTCCGTTACTTTCGTGAAGAGTACGACGCCCACATGCAGGGCCGCTGCCCTGCCGGGCGCTGCTCGGCCCTCATCCGCTATCAGGTGAAACCCAACTGCATCGGGTGCACTCTATGCGCGCAAATCTGCCCCGTGGGCGCCATCGCCTACACGCCGTACAAGGTCCACTCGATCGACACTGCCAAATGCACGCGTTGCGACATGTGCTATCAGGTCTGCAAGGACGACGCCATCGAGGTGGTGTCCCCATGATCACCCTCACCATCGACTCCCGCACAGTCGCCGTCCCGGACGGCACCACCATCCTCGAGGCAGCCAAAGGCGCCGGAATCCGCATCCCCACGCTCTGTCACGTCGATGGCCTCGAACCCTCCTCTTCCTGCTTCATTTGCGCCGTGCAAATCGAGGGCCGCCGAACCCTTTCCCCATCCTGCGCCATGCCTGTCTCCGAAGGCATGGTGGTCCATACCCGCACCGCCGACGTCACCAAAGCACGCAAACTCGCCATCGAACTCCTGCTCTCCGATCACGCCGGAGAATGCGTCGCCCCGTGCGCTGCGCGCTGTCCCGCCGGGCTTGATATCCCCGGCTTCGTCTACGAAATCGCCTCCCAGGATTACCGCCGCTCCCTCGAGATCATCAATCGCAAACTGGCCCTCCCCGGCTCCCTCGGCCGTGTCTGCCCGCGCCTTTGCGAGCAGGAGTGCCGCCGCTGCGAGCACGATCAGGGCCTCGCCATCGGTGCCCTCCACCGCTATCCCGCCGATCTCGATTGGAAGGGCCGCCATCGCTACACGCCGCAGCGTCCGCCCTCCAGCGGAAAAAGCGTCGCCATCATTGGAGCGGGCCCAGCCGGCATCTCCGCCGCGTTCTTCCTCCTCCAGAACGGCCACGCCTGCACCCTCTACGACGCCGCCGAGCATCCCGGCGGCATGCTTCGGTATGGCATCCCCGCTTATCGCCTCCCTAAGGACGCCCTCGACGCCGAAATCGACATCATCCGTCTGCTCGGCGCGCAGTTCCGCATGAACACCTGCTGGGGACAAGACTTCACTCTCGCCGATCTGCGCACCTCCCACGACGCCGTCTTCATCGCCATCGGCGCGCAACACGCCCAGGGACTCGGAGGCGAGGGAGAAGACCTCGCCCTACGAGGCATCGAGTTCCTCGCCCTGAACGCCAAAGGCAACCCACCCGAACTCGGTTCTGATGTCGTCGTCATTGGCGGCGGCAACACAGCGATGGACTGCGCCCGTACCGCCGCCCGTTTGAACGGCGCACGCGTCCGCGTGCTGTACCGCCGCACTCGCCGCGAAATGCCCTGCCTCATGGAAGAAGTAGAAGGCGCCGAAACCGAAGGCGTCCAAATGGACTTCCTCGTCGCCCCGATACGTCTGGAACAAGCCGCCCCCGGCGGCCTGCAACTCACCTGCCAGCGCATGCAACTGGGTGAACCCGACAAGAGCGGACGCCGCCGCCCCGTCGCTATCCCCGGTTCAGAATTCACCCTTGAGTGCAGCACGGTGATCGCCGCCACCGGTCAATCCGTGGAACGGGACCTCGCCGAAAAGGAAGGCATCCGGGTCAGCGGCTGGGGCATCGCAGCCGATCCCCACACCCTCGCCACCAACATTGCCGGTGTTTTCGCAGGAGGCGACGCGGTCCTCGGCGCCGACCTCGCCGTACGCGCGGTGGCCGCCGGACGCGTCGCCGCCGCTTCCATCCATCAGTTCCTCACAGGCGTTCCCGTCACTGGCGAGCCCGAAATGCACGACATCGCCTTCCGCCCCATCGACGACGCCGAGCGTGCCGAAGTTTTCCGCTCGATTGAGAACGCCGCCCGCGTTCGCATGGCCGAAATCCCGCACCACCAGCGCCTGACAACCTTCGATGAAATCGAGCTCGGCCTCAACGAAGAGGAAGCCCAACGCGAGTCCCGCCGCTGCATGAGTTGTGGTTGCCGCAAATCCGATTGCTGCCGCATCCGCACCCTCTCCGCGGAATACGCCGCCGATCCCTACCACTTCGCCGGAGCCCGCCGCCGCTTTGCACAGGACGATTCCCACCCCGACATCATCTACGAACCTGGCAAATGCATCCTGTGCGGAGCCTGCGTGAAGATCGCAGCCGAAGCCAACGAACCCGTCGGAGTCAAGATGGAAGGGCGCGGCTTCGCCGTCGCCGTCGCCGCCCCTTTCGGCCGCGCTATCGCCG
>JACQZR010000204.1 GCA_016213775.1 Acidobacteriota bacterium | reverse complement strand
GTCCCCGTGCTGGCGGGGAGCGAACAGACCGCACCCGATCGCGTTTCCGTGACTCCGCTGCGGTCGAGCAGGTACAGGTCGCGGACGAATTCGGTCTGATCGTAGTTTGCCGACGACCCCGGCAGCATCGTCAACGCGTCATAGATGCTCGCCAGTTTCACGGTTTTGCCATAGTCGTTTCCTACAAGCAGCCGGTAGGCGCGATGCAGCACTTCGAGAAAGCTCTCCGGCCGTGCCTTCGGCTTCTTCGACTGTATGGCCTTCAAAATACTTACGACATGCGAGGGGCGAACGGCTGTCTTTTTCTTGTTGATTTTCACCGTCAGTTCGGCAGGCAAGATCCGCACAATCGAAGGGAATACCACAAGTCCTTCGTCGCGTTTCTGGATCTGGAGGTTCTCCGCCGCTGCCACCGCGATGAGTTCGCTTTCATACGACTCCCGGAGGTAGGCTTCCTCCTCCGCCGGCGTGAAGGGCCAGGCCGTCTGCGCGTTGGCCACTTCCTGATGCGCGGAATCGAGAATGCCGCCGAGCCGCTCGCTCAGCTTCCTGATCTTTAGCAGGTCGCCCTCTCCGGCGGCCTTGTGCAGTTGCTTCACCGACGATGACAACAGAGAGATTGCCTTTTCCGCCGCCACGGCCGCGCGCTCGGTATCCGCGAACCCTTGCTCAAATTTCAATTTCGGTCTCCTCCTAGAATTTCACGCCCGCCAATGCGGCCACCTCTTCAATAGCGCGGTACAAATCGCGCATCATGTCGATTTTACGCGCATTGCCGGCCTTCAGGTCCTGGATGTCATCCGCCGGGAGGCTGCGTACCTTCTCGGTCGCTTGCTTGATGGCGAGAAAGGCATCGTTCTTCAGCGAAGGGTCTTCGCGCACCAGCACCTGCTGCGCTTCCTCGAAGCCGATCTGTTCCAGCGCCTTGGCAGCCTCCGGATTGGCGAGCACCATCGGCAGTTCCCTCACCTGCCTGGAATCGCTGATCCGCTCTTCGTTAACCCACCGGTGGAGCGATGCGCGAAACCTTGGGAGTTCCTTGAACCGCTGCCGCAGTTCCTTCTTCTTGATCACCTCGTGGAAGACAGCGAACTTCCTCACGTTGAGTGGCGATGGGTGCAGGTTGAGGTACTCCGTTGTTGCCTGGTAGGCCTCCAGCAACTCACGGATCTTCCCCTTGCTGAGCCGCAAGTGATTACTGAGCCACTCGTAGGTCTTGCCATAGACATGAAACAGGTCCGAGACGTGCTTGGCCTGTTCATAGGCGTCCCAGCGGATCTTCCCACTGACATGCATGTCGGCGAGGAGTACCGCCAGGTCTTCCTCGGTCAGGTCGACCTCGAAGATCATGGCGGGCATCATCCGGAATCGATTGTCCTGTGGGAATTGGGCAAGTAGGCGGCGGCAGGCCACGGTTCGGCAATTGCCTTCCCGCACGAGGTACTTGGAACCCTGGCGCTGCACGATTACGGCCTCGAAGACACCACCATTCTGCAGGATGGACTGCCCGAGGGACTTGACGGCGTCCTTATCCCAGATCAGGTCCTCCAATTCGGCATCGCTGATCAGGCCGGCCCTTTGGCCGACCATGAATTGGATCCGAGGGTTTTGCGGGTCGAGAATGCAGTCCTCGACGGGCACCGCGCCGCGGGCATAGGCCACATTGCGCCCCTGGATGATGATCGCGTCGGTCATCGTTAACCAGGGTGCATCAGGAGTGCGCGAGTGTCAAGAACTATTTTCGACTGAACGGTACTACATGATACTGAGGCCACTCTGGACAGCCTGCCATGCCGCACCCGCATTAAAAAGTCACCAGCCTGCTTTCCTTCGGGAGCGCCGTAGCCTGGTTGTGTGAGCACGCGGATCATGCCGTTTCCGTAATCGGGCAGGTGGCCCCATGACTTTTCCGTGGCGGCTGCCAGCCACCCATGGATTGCGTCATGGAAAACGTGACTGGAGTCGGCCATGGCAATCAATACGCTAACGTCAACAGCCAGATTAAGGTTCACTCCCGAAGGCCTGATCGAGAAGGTCGGAGATGTGGTCCGGTGTCACTGGTTGGGCGCCAAGCCGAGAAGGCAGGATCGGAAAGCCGTTCCTCGTGGAGCCCTGATTTGATTCACGACGGAGCGCATGCCACACCAAGTCGTTAATCACTCGTGATAGAGTCTGCCCACGGACAGCGGAGATAGCCTTGGCTGTGCGGAGGAGATCTTCGTCGAGGTCGATTGTTGTTCGCACTATCTCATCATAAGATGGCCGGCAGGTGTGTAGACTGTTAGTGAGGTTCCCCAAACATGAAACGGCGTCACTTTTTGGTATCGGCCGCAACGGCCGCGGCATCGCAGGGCTGGGCGGGCGCGAACGACCGGGTTCGCGTGGCCATTATTGGCGTAGGCTCGCGCGGGTCGGCGCACATCCGCGAGATTCTGCCCGTGGCGAATGTGGAGATTGGAGCGTTAGTGGATCCCGATGGAAACCGCGTGGAAACCAACGCCGGTATGATCGCACAGAAGACGGGCAAGCGGCCGAAACAGACGGCCGATATGCGGACCATCTTCGACGATAAAGAGATCGACGCGGTGACGATCGCGACGACGAATCACTGGCACGCCCTGTCGGCGATCTGGGCGATGCAGGCGGGCAAGGACGCCTATGTGGAGAAGCCGGTATCGCACAACATTTTTGAAGGACAGCAGATTGTGGCGGCGGCGCGCAAATACAACCGCATTTGCTGCGGCGGTACCCAGCGGCGCTGGTGGGGTCGCTGGCGCAAAGCGATCGAGATGATCCATGGGGGCGCGATCGGCGACGTGTACCAGGGCAATTTCTTCTTCCCCGGCAACCGCGAGTCAATCGGGTTCAAGGAGACCAAACAGCCGCCGGGATGGCTGAACTGGGACCTGTGGCTGGGTCCGGCGCCGATGCAGCCGTATCACGAGAATCTGGTGCACTATAACTGGCACTGGTTCTGGGATTTCGGCAACGGCGAGTTGGGAAACAACGGTCCGCACTTGATCGACATTTCGCGGTGGGGGCTGAACAAAACGTGGCCGGTGAAGGTGCACTGCACCGGCGGCCGGTACGGATACAAGGATCAGGCGCAGACTCCGAATACGCAGAACGTGACGTGGACGTATGCGGACGGGTCAGTAATTGTGGGGCAGTTGCGCGGGTTGTATACCAGCGAGCCGATGTCATGGGATTTCTTCGGCTCCAAAGGCAGCATGCACATCATGGCCGATGGCAAGTTTCAGGTTTACATGGGGCGCAGCAAGAAGCCGGAGCCGGAGGTGGAGTATCCGCCGAATTTGAGCCATTTTCAGAATTTCGCGGAGGCCATTCGCGCGCGGGATCCGAAGCTGTTGCATGCGGAGATTATGGAGACGCATTTGTCGACGGCGCATTGCCACTTGGGGAACATTGCGTACCGGATGGGCCGCGAGTTGAAGTTTGATCCGGCGCGGGTGAAGTTCGTCAATGATTCTGAGGCGGACAAATTGCTGACGCGGGAGTATCGGAAGCCGTATGTGGTTCCGGAGCGGGTTTAGCGGTAGGTTTCAGCCGTAAGGCGCCGACCGTCGGAGCGGATGGTGATGAGGCCCGACTGGTCGGTACGGAAGATGCCGGCGTGACGTTCTTGCAGCCGCGAGACCACTTCCGGATGTGGGTGGCGGAACAGGTTATCCTTGCCCGCGGAGATGAGTCCAAAGACCGGAGTAGTGGCCGCCAGGAAAGCTTCGGTAGTCGATGTCTTGCTGCCGTGGTGCGCCACCTTAACGACATCGACATGCGGTAGTCCATCGAGTAGGCCGTATTCGGAGGCGCGCTCGGTATCGCCAGTGAGCAGGAACGAATGCGTGCCGTGTCGCAGCAGCAGCACCAGCGAGTCGTTGTTGGAGGGCGCGGCACGGGGAACGTAATCAGCCGCAGGGCCCAGCACTTCCATGAACGGTGCGCGATCTCCCCGGCGCATCTTCCGCACTTTTGTCCCGTTCGCGGCGGCGCGGCTCATGATCGCACTCCAGATGGGACTGTCCGGAGTGGCCCCGGCCCACAGTTCACTGGGGCGGAAGTTCTCGATGAGCGCGCCCAATCCACCGGCGTGATCTTCATGCTGGTGTGTGGAGGCGATGATGTCGATCCGTCGAATGCCACGCGACCAGAGGTAGGGGGAAACGACATCCTCGCCGATGTCCATGGACGAGGTGCGGGGGCGATTGCCGAAGACCGGAATTCCGCCGCCGTCCACCAACATCCAGCGGCCATCGGGCAGACCAACCAGCAACGATTCGCCCTGGCCTACGTCGATCATTGTCAATTCCAGCGTCCCGGGCACGGCATCGGGTGGAAAGGGGTGCCAGGCCAGCAGACCCAGCATCGAAGCGGCCGGAAGCAACAGCCAGCGCCGCGGCAACAACATCAACGCAAGGAGGGAGGCTGCGAGGAGCGCCGCGGCCCACAGTGGCGGGTCGGGAATGCGCCAGTTGGGATCCCAGTCGGCATGCCAGGAGACTGCGGCCTGCGACCATGCCACAAGCGTCTTTGTGAGGAACGCGGCCCACTGCCAACCGGTGATCACGGCGAGGAATCCGATGGGGACGGCAGTGGTGAGAAGCGGCGTCACGATCAGGTTTGCGGTGAGGCCGGACACGGAAAGCCGGTGGAACAGAAAGATCATCGGCAGCGCCAGTCCGAATTGGATGGCGGCGGAGACGAGGAACGTCTCGCCGATCCAGAGGGCGGAGCGGGAGGTCCAACCGACAATCCGTGCCGCCGCTTTGTTGGGGAGGCGAACGAGCAACGTTAGGGTCTCGGCGATGAGACGGAGTTCAATGCGGAATTGGGCCACGCGCGGTTCCACGTGCAGGTCGCGACCCTGGTGATGGAGCCCGCGAATCCCGCGTGCCAATGCGGAGAGCCGTTTCGTGGCGGGCGCGGCCAGCGCCCCCAGCAGCAGCACGCAAAGGAATGTGAGCTGAAAACTGGCCTCGTCGATTTGACGCGGGTCCATGAACAGGAAGCCGATGGTGAGCAGCGCGAGCAGATTGAGCAGCCGGGTATCCCGGTAGAACCAGCCGCCGATGGCGAACAGCGTAAACCCGCCCGCTGAGCGAACCACTGGCGCCTGCCATCCACAAATGCCCGCGTAAATCCAGATGAGCAACGCCGCGAGAAGGCGTGCGCTGGGGCCGCTGAAGGGAGCAATCTTCAAAAGCGTCACGATGGAGGCGGCGATCACGGTGACATGCAAGCCCGAGACTACGATGGCGTGATAGGTTCCGGTGCGGCGGTACTGTTCCGACCAGGCCCGTTCAAAGCGCGCCGACTCGCCTACCAGCAGTGCTTCCAGAACGCCGATGGCGTAATCGTCACCAGCATACATGGACTCGATTCGTTCCAGAATGCGAGAGCGGAGGCCGTACAACAGTGCAAGGTGTTTGTTGCCGCATTCGCCGGTGATCAGTGGCTGGGTGCCGCTGCGAACGGAGGCGGTCCAGTAGATCTGGCGGCGCGCGAGAAACCCTGCAAAGTCGAATGCGCCAGGGTTGCCGAAGTTGCGTGGTTCGCGAACCTTGCCTTCGAAGACCACCTGCTGGCCGTAGTTGAGGCGTGGCGGCGGGTGATCGTCCTTTGCGTATGCTGTCACACGCATTCGCGCGGATGGCTTCGTTTCGATCACGAAGGTCTCCTTCGTTTCCGAGAACGACGGAGGCTCCACCACGCAGCCGGTCACGGTGGACACTTCACCCAGGGCGACATCCGGCACTGGGGGCGGTCCCGGACGGTGCCATTGTGCCCAGAGCATCCCTGCCATCGCGAACGCGGGGCTCAGAAGCCAGCCCTTTCTGCGTGCAACCGCCAGCGCAATACAGAAGACAGCGAGGCCGGTGGCCAGCGGCGCGGTGGGGAAGTCCAGACGGACGCCCAGCAGGATTCCCAAAACGAATCCAATGGCAGGCGGAAGGATGGGATTGCGCGTGGACATCGCCTCTGGAGAGATAGTGGCGGCAACCACCGAAGATTCTCATGCGTCGTTGGTGTTCAATAGGGGGAAGATGAGGAGGAGTATGAGGGGACTTCTGCTGTTCGCCTTTTGTTTGATTCAAGCGCAGGCTCAACAGGCTGGCCGCCGGCCCTTCGTCCTGGAGGAGCTGTCAGTTCCAGCAGGGTTTAGGGTCTCGTTGTTTGCCCGGATGACGGCCGCGCCCCGCCACATGACCATCGGACCCAACGGGGTGCTGTATGTTACCGGCTATTCGAACGGGACGGTAGTGGCGATTCCGGAAGCAGACAGGATTGTCACTGTGCTGCGGGGATTGAGCGGCCCACACAGCATAGCGTTTCGCGAAGGGACTCTGTACGTGGCGGTTGCGAATGGGGTCCTGCGGTATCGCGACGCGGTGACCGATGACTATCTCATCCGCTCGCAGGCGGAGCGGGTTCTGTCACTCCCGACAGGAGGCCACTCGACTCGAACGTTGGGGTTCGGGCCGGATGGCGGCTTGTATGTGAGTGTCGGATCGTCATGCAACTTCTGTATTGAGGCGGACAACCGGCGTGCCGCTATGCTGCGATTCAACGAGGATGGCACCGGGCAGACAGTGTTCGCCAAGGGGCTGCGGAATTCGGTGGGGTTTGCGTGGCATCCGGTGACGGGCGAGTTCTGGAGTGCCGATAACGGCGGCGACAGCCTCGGCGACAACGAACCGCCTGAGGAAGTGAACATCCTCACCGAGGGTGGTGATTACGGCTGGCCCGATTGTGTGGGTGCGCAGCGGCCTGCGCGTTGGGGATTGCAGGCCCGGCCGGACAGGTGCGGGGAAACCAAGCCGCCGGAGTTGGAGATGCAAGCTCATTCCGCACCACTGGGTTTGGAGTTCTATACGGGCGATGGCTTTCCGCTGTCCTACAAGAATGATGCTTTCCTGAGCTTCCACGGCAGTTGGAACCGGTCGACGCCGACCGGCTACAAAGTGGTTCGCATCAGGGCCGCCGGCGGACGTGCCGCAGGCCTGGAGGACTTCCTCACTGGCTTTCTGAACACCGAACGGCGCTCGACGTCTGGCCGTCCGGTCCACATCGTGACTGCGCCGGACGGTGCGATTTTCATTTCCGACGATGCGGCGCTGAATGTGTACCGGGTGGAGTATGTGGGCCCGCGCATCAACCAAGGCGGTGTCACGTACAACGAAGAAACAGGCGTGTGGTCGATCAAAGGACGCAGGCTGATGGGCGATACACCGCCGCAAGTGCTGGCCAATGACACGGCGGTGGAGGTGGTGAATGCAAGTGCGGAGCAGATTGATTTCGTGCTCGGTGATCTGCATGGGGACGTGACGATCACCGTGCAGACGGAAGTGGCTGCGGATAGTGCGGTGGTGGGTGTGCCTTAGTATCGCGTAAGAGTAACTGTGCATCCAAGCGTGGCGCGCGCACTCGTGCGTACAGCGCCGAGACCCTCGCTCGCGGGCCACGCCGGTGGACCCACCAAAATGTGAAGTTATTGTTGCGCCGGCGCTTAGCCGCGGGGCTTGGGGCGGCGTTTTCCCGGACTCCACACGGTGTGCGCCGATTCGGCGAAGCGGCCGATGCAGTGCCGCACGTATTGTCCGGCAAGCGATGGATTGCCTTCGCGTATCAAATCCACAATGCGGGCGTGTGTGGGGAGAACAGCGGACCAGCGTTCGGCGCTTTCGTGCATTTCCACCATTCTCGCCAACACAAAGGTGAACAGCGGACGCAACAACCGGGCGAGCATTTCTTCAAGAACGGGATTGCGGGACGCCGCCGCCAAGGCGAGGTGGAAGGCGAGGTCACTGTCGATGAGCTTTCGCAAATCGCCCGCGGCCGCGGCGCTCTCCATCTCGTAAAGAGCTGTTTGCATGGCACTGAGGTCGGAGGACGAGGCAGCCGCCAGTTCCGCGGCCAAGCCTTCCAGCGCCCCGCGGACTTCATAGATCCGGGCGACGTCGGCCTCCGTGTAGACCGGAACCCGGGCACTGCGTCCGGCGTTCTTCACTAGGAATCCATCGGCTACCAGGAGGTTGATGGCCTCGCGGACTGAGGCTTGCGCGACGCCGAATTCCCGGGCCCAGTACGCCTCCACCACGCGCTCGCCGGGGTGCAGCCGCCGCTCCACGATGGCTTGTTCCAGTTTCGCGGCCAGGCGCAGTTTCACCAACGATCCGTTGTCGGGAGAGGGCATTGAGGAACCTTCGAGCTTATCCTAGCACCAAGCGGTTTTTCTTTTGACAGTAGCCAGCAGACATGGATATACTCTACCCAATTGAGCGCTCAACTGGGCATTCTGTCGCAAAACTGTCATGAATCACGTGGGATGAGCGCTTGAGATGTTGGGATTCCAACCACGGAGTGGCTATGAACCTGGGAACGTTTTTGCTGCTAATCGCGATGGCTCTACCGCTACGCGCGCAACTGTCTTTTGCGTCCATCAACGGCACCGTGCGCGATGCCACCGGGGCGGTGGTACCGGCTGCCGAGGTGGTTCTGAAGAACCTTCAGACGGGCGTGGAAAAGCGGACGCAAACCAATGAGAACGGCATCTACGTCGTGCTTAACATTCTGCCGGGATCATACACGCTTGCGGTTGCCAAGGAGGGTTTCTCCACCAGCCGGCTCGACCAATTCGACCTGGTGGTGAATCAATCCTCTGTCTTCGACTTCGCGCTGGCCACGGGAAAAGTGCAGGACTCGATCACTGTGGAAGCCGTGGGCGCTCAGGTGCAGAACGCGACCGCCGAGCTCGGCAGCGTGCTCACCACGAAGCAGGTAGTGGATCTGCCGAGCGGGCGCAATATTCAGAATCTGATGCGGCTCACGCCGGGAGTTACGGCTGTCGCTACAGGGCAATCGAGCATTCCTTCGGTGAACGGGCAGATCAACCGCAGCAGCATGTACATGCTGGATGGGGCTTCCAACCAGTCCACGTTCTTCTCCAATCTCGCTCTCAATCCGATTATGGAAACGGTGGAGGAGTTCAAGGTCCAGTCGCACAACGACTCGGCGGAATTCGGTGGAGTAATGGGCGGTATCATCAACACGGCCACCAAGTCCGGCACCAATGAGCTGCACGGGCAGGTGTGGCACATCGTGCAGAACGATGCCTTCAACGCGCGAAACACTTTCAATGCCGCGGTGAACCCGCTCAAAGTCCACACGTTCGGCGGAGTTGCGGGCGGGCCGGTGTGGGTCCCGAAGGTCTACAACGGGCGCAACCGGACGTTCTTTTTCTTCGGCTATCAGTACACGCAGAACCACTCTCCGGCGCTCAGTTATTTCCGGGTTCCCACTCCCGCCAATCTGAATGGCGATCTCTCTGACTGGCCGAAGCAGATCTACAATCCGCTGACCACTCGTGCGAATCCGGCCCAAGCCGGGACATTTCTTCGCGATCCATTTCCGCGCAATCAGATTCCAGTGAGCATGATGAATCCTGGAATGGTTTACTTCGCGAAGACGGTGCTGCCCGCGCCCGAGCCCACTCCCGTTGCTGACCGGAATGCGATCAACCGGGCGCCGAACACCAGCCATTCGCAAACGTTTAACATTCGCGGTGATCATCAGTTCAGCACGCGCGATACGCTTACGGGGCGCTACACCGGCACTTTCAGTCCGGGCAAGGCGGCGATCAACATTCCTGCAATGGCTCGGGCGAGTGAAGCGCGCGCGGTGAACGTGACGGCGAGCTGGGTGCATACGTTCGGTCCCAGCGCGATGCTGCAATCGCAATTTGGCCGGGTGGTGCAGTGGGCCGAAAGTTACGACCAATACAAGTCTCTGCCCTCCGACTTCACATCCAAGGTGGGCTATTCGAGCAATGTGCTCACGCCGTACTCGAATGGACTGAAGCTGATTCCCGGGCTGAATGTTGCCAACTATTACAGCTCGTCCGAGAATTTCACTCACCAGGTGAACAGCGATTCCTATCTGGGAAAAGTGAATTTCTCGAAGCTGTTCCGGAGCCACAACTTCAAGATGGGCGGCGAGTACACGAGAGTGGGCTGGAACTCGGTGATCGAAACCAGCGGGGTTGGTTTTGCTGACGCGCAGACGGCCGATCCGACGCGCCTGGGGCAGACGGGTGGATCGCTTGCTTCGTTCCTGCTGGGAATTCCCGATAGCGCCACGCGCCGTGACATTGTCGAGAGCATGCCGCGATTTGCCGGCGTGATGGGATTCTACTTCCAGGATTCGTGGAAGGCTTCGTCGAACCTGACGATCAATCTGGGGCTTCGCTACGACCGGACGTTCACGCCCGCTGCGGGCACAGAAAAATACAACAACAACAAGATCGGCGATATGGATTACCAGACCGGGACATACATCCTGCAGGCCACGGCGCCGCCATGCTCGCAGGTGGGTAAGTACCCCTGTATTCCTACTCCGGCGGGTGCGGCGGCGGGGTGGCTGCCAGCGAACGTGCGCGTTTCGCCGAATGGGAAGATCTTGCAGGACACGACGTTGAATTTCCAGCCGCGTTTGGGGCTGGCTTACCGCATGGGGCCGAAGACGGCGATTCGTGCGTCGTCGGGCATCTTCTTTGATAACTATTCGGGAGTGACGCAGATTGCCCGGAATCCGATTGGCACATGGCCTTCGTTGGGATTTCAATCGGCGGCGAACCTGAACTATCCGACAGCCACGCAGGTGCTGCCGTCGGTGCCGGCCACCAATCCGCTGCCGTCAGCGTCATTGCCGCTCGCCGATCCGTTCGCGCAATCGGCCTACTTCTTCGATCCGAACTGGAAGAACGCCTACTCGCTTCAGTGGAACATTGGAGTGCAGCGGCAGATTGGGTCGCGAATCCTGACAACGGTGAATTACGTCGGCTCCGGCAGCCATCGTACGGATGTCGGAGGGCGTTACGGAATGGCGGTTAGGCCGGGTCCCGGCAACTTCCGCGAGCGCATGCCCTTTCCTTACATGAGCGTTCCGGTTTCGTGGGACCGCAGTTGGGGGAACTCCAACTATCACGGGCTGCAAACCTCGCTGGAACGGCGTTTCGGCAATGGGCTCGCCTTCACCGCCACGTATACGTATTCGAAGGCGATCGACCCGGGCTCGTCAGGCTTTTTCGGTGTCGAAGGGAACTCGATTCAGAATCCTTACGACATGCACGCCGATCGAAGTATCAGTAGTTACGATGTCACTCACAATTCGGTGCTGAGCTGGGTGTACGATCTGCCTTTTGGGAAAGGCAAAGCGATCCAGAGCGGCAATCGCATCGTTGATTACATCACTGGGAACTGGCAAGTGAATGGCATTGCCGATCTGCGCTCTGGGGTGCCGGTGAACGTGACGGTGGCCGGAGATATCGCCAATACCGGGAACGTCAACTATATGCGCCCCGATGTGGTGGGTGACTGGCGGATCGACAACCCGACGCCTCAAAGGTGGTTCAACACCGCGGCGTTCAAAGCCCCGGCGGCGTTCACGTTCGGGAGCGCGGGGCGCAATATTCTGCGGTCGCAGAGCGTGCATCGGTTCGATATGTCGGCGTTTCGCAAGTTCCCGATCCGCGAACGCATCTATGCGGAGTTTCGGGCGGAGGCGTATAACGTGCTTAACACGGTGACTTACAATGCTCCCGTCGCTGATGTTTCGAACATAAACTTTGGGCGGGTGCTGGGAGCGGCCGCCTCACGCTCCATGCAGTTGAGTGCTCGGATTCATTTTTGACAAAGACTTGCTTTGTGTAACGGTTCGGGAGAGTTTCCTCTGGTTTGGGCAGAGGGGTGAAGGGCTCGCAAAGGCGCAAAGGTAAGACGCAAAGCATTGTGTGTTCTTAACTACAGCTTCATCCCGACTTGTTCGGAGGCGCGGAGGCGGTCGTCGACACGGTTTAGCCGGCGTTCCATTTCAGGTGTGATGATGGGGTAATGGGGGATGGAACAGAGGTATTCGGGGACTTCCCAGGCGTCGTCCTCGCCGATGAGCCAGGCGTTGGAGAAGCGGCTGAGCTTGACGGGGCGGGAGAAGTTGCGCAACGACTTCTCACCTTTGAGATTGTGATAGTGCTCAAAGTAGGACATTACTAATTCGCGAACCGTGCGGTAGACCGGCTCGCGGAAGCGGAGACTGGCATAGTTGGATTTGGCGACGGCGCCCCAGTGTCCGCGCTGGCGGTAAACGGCGAGAACGTGGTCGTCGTCGCGCACAGCTTCGAGGTCCACCAGCATCGGCTCGTGGGCGTGAAAGGCGAGGGCGGCAGCAGCGAGGAACGCCCCTTCCAAGCAGTGGGCGATGCGGTCGCGAAGAACGCGGCGGGCGGACCGGCAGGTGGGGCCGTCCGGTTCCTTGTTGTAGCCGATTTCGTGATCGAGAAAATGCTGGATCCGCCCGGGCGTGCGGAGGGTGCGCATGACACGCTGCTCCTGCTTGTTGAAGATCTCGGCAATCATCACATGAACCGGACCGGCTCTCCTACCTGGCGTGCCCGCGGCGGGGCATCTGGCGTGGTTTCGTCCACGGTGTCACCTTCACCGGGCGCGAGGAAGAGGTTGGCTTCGAGCCCATGCTGCTTATCGTACAACTCGCGGTAGCGGCCATCGGCGGCATATAACTCTTCGTGAGATCCACGCTCGACAATGCGTCCTTCTTCCATCACCAGGATCTGATCCGCGCGCCGGATTGTGGAGAGGCGGTGGGCGATGACGAATGTCGTGCGGCCTTTCATCAAATGCGCCAGACCGTGCTGGATGAGCTGCTCGGATTCGGAATCGAGGCTGGAGGTGGCTTCGTCCAGGATGAGGATTCGCGGGTCGGCGAGGATGGCTCGGGCGATCGACAGCCGCTGGCGCTGGCCGCCGGAGAGCTTGACCCCGCGCTCACCGATGATGGTCGAGTAACCTTCGCTGAAGCGCTCGGCGAATTCATCCACGCGCGCGATGCGGCATGCCTCCCGGATCTGCTCCTCAGTGGAGTCAGGCCTGGCGAAAGCGACGTTTTCGCGGATGTTGCCATCGAAGAGGAAGGTGTCCTGGAGGACGACGCCGAGCTGCGTGCGGTAAGCGTTCAATCGAATGACCGAGAGGTCGATGCCATCCACGGTGACCTGGCCTTGCGTCGGTTTGTGAAATGCGGCCACCAAGCCGATTGAGGTGGACTTGCCGGAACCCGAAGAGCCTACCAGAGCGGTGACGGTGCCGGGTTTCGCGAGGAAGGACACATCGTTCAAGACCGGCTTGCCTGCTTCGTATTCGAAGTGGACATTGTCGAAGCGCACCTCGCCGCGAATGGGGCCGAGCGAAGCAGTCCGTTGCGGGTCTTCGTCTTCGCGCATTTCCTGCATGATCTCGCGCGTGCGCTCCAGGCCGGCCAGCGCTTCAGTCAGTTGCGTGCCGATGCCGACGATCTGGAACACCGGCGCAACGAGGAAAGCAAGAAACGCGGTGAACGTCATGAAGCCGCCGAGTGTCAGTTCGCCGGCGAGGATCTGGCGAGCGCCGAGGAACATCACGATGCCGCCCACCAGACCGAGCAATACTGTTGCCGAGAGGCTCATCAGCGAAACCCCGGTGAGGGACTTGAGTACGTTGTCGAGCAGGCGCTGCACGCCCTGGGCAAAGACGTTCTCCTCGCGCGCTTCCGCGTGATAGCCCTTTACCACACGCACGCCGGCAAGCGATTCGGTAAGACGGCCGGTAACCTCCGCGGTAATCTTGCCCCGCTCGCGGAAGATGGGGCGCAGTGTCGAGAAGGCCTTTTGCAGCAAGACCGAGGTGACGAGCATCACGCCGAGGGCGATTCCTGTGAGCAGTGGGCTGATGCGGAGCAACATGAAGAGCGCGAGCACCGCGGTGAGCAAGCCACCGAGGAACTCCACGAGCCCGGTTCCGACAAGATTGCGCACTCCTTCGACATCGTTCATGATGCGCGAGACAAGCACGCCTGTTTTGTTGTCGTCGTAGTAGGAGACCGGAAGACGGCCTACGTGGATCTGGACCTTGCGGCGCATTTCGGCGATCAGCCGCTGGGCGGACTTGGAGAGCAGTTGCGAGAGGGAGAACGAGGCGGCTGCCTGGATGGCAGTGGCTCCGAGAATCGCGAAGAACAGCGGGAGCAACATTTCCGCTTGCCGTTTGCCGATCACGTCGTCGATCAGGTACTTGGTGGAAGCGGGCAGCACCAGACCGGCGACGCGGCTGATGACGATCAGCACGAGACCTATAGCCAATGTGGTGCGGCGCGGTTTGACGAGCGCCCACACTTCCGGCCACACCAGCTTCCAGTTGGTGGCGCCTTTCTTCTCGATGCGCTCAGCGCCCTTGTGGCGCGCATGTGTCCGTTCACCGGACCCGATAGATGTAGATCGAATAGCCCGCATAGCCCATCGGCCTCATTTTACGAAATGCATGGAAATAGTCGCGGTAGGCAGGTTCGAAGAACTGACCTCCTAACAGGTTCGCACTAATTGCATAGATGCCGGGGGAGGGCTGGAAGGTGCGGATGCGTTTGCCCACATCGGTGAAAGGGGGTTCAATCCAGTTGACACGGCCGTGGCCGAAGTAGGCGAACGGATTATCCGAGCCGAAGTAGGCGAGGTGGATCCTGGGGAGTTGGTTGCGATTGACATAGTTGCGGAGTTCACGCAGGTCCTGGCCCCAATCGAGATTGCTGTCGGCGAGGTAGCGGAGGCCGTTCTCAGGGCCGCCGGAGACGCGGTTGAAGTACGAGAGGTAGAGGGGGTAGTAGATCGTCAGCGGAGCGAACAGCGCCGCGTAGAGGACTGGCACGAGCGCACGCCGGCGTCCTTGCAGGAGCCAGTTGAGGACAGGCCCGCATAGGAGGATGGCGAACGGGAGGCAGGGCATCACCAGCCGGAATCCGAGTTGGAGAGGCGAGCGCGAAGCCAGCGTGAGATAGGCGAGGCCGGGGAGGAGCCAGAACAGATCCACGAATGCGGTTTGCCTGCGTGCGGCCCGTGTGAGTTGGACCCCGATGCCCGCGACGATCAGCAGGAGGAGCACTTCCGGTGTCTTGACGGCGGAGGCGATGACGAAGTAGGCCGGGCTGCCCCACGGTTCGCGCTGGCCCAGCAGATAGACCGCGTTCTCCTTGCCGGTGTTCCAGAGCAGAGCCTGCACGCCAACCCAGTAGGGCGCGGGGATGGGCATCCAGGGATAGTCGATGAGCATGTGCTCGCGGCGGGTGATTTCGAACTGGCAGGCGGCGAAGGCGATGCAATACGGGATCAGCATCGTGAGAACGGCCGCCCCGGCGACCTTGCCCCAAGCGTGCTTTCGCAGGCGCAGAATCGCGATTGCCGGCGCCACGGGCAGCAGAATCAGCATCGACAGTTTTGTCAGGATCGCCACGCCGCATGCCGCCGACATCATCGTGAGCGTGCCCCACGACGGCGCTCGCCAGAATCGCCACGCAGTGTAGGCGAACAGCAGGTAACCGAACGCACTGGCATGGTCGTTTTTGAATAGCGGTGCGTGGCCCAACGACGTAGGCTCCATCATCCAAAGCCCCGCGCAGAGCACACCCACGAGTGGCGTAAAGAGCTGGCGGCCCCACCACCACAGCAGCAGAGCGGTGAGGGCAGGGAAGATGAGCAGCGGCAGACGGGCGCGGAACATGGCTGTGCGAATGGTACGCTCGCTCATTCGCCGCATCATGTCCATCGAGATGTCCCACTCGTGATATTTCTGCCAGACTGGCGCGGATTCTTCCGGGATTCGGAAGCCGGCTTCGGCGGCGGCCCAACCGCCCACGATTTTGATCAGCGGCGGCATGTCGCGCGGAGGAAGACGGTCGTTGCCTTCCCAATAGAGGATGGAGGAAAGGATGTGACTGGGCTCGTCGATGGTGACGCCGGTGCGAGCGGCCAATGCGGAAAGGACCAACAAGTAGACGCCAAGTCCGATGGTCATGGAAACCGCTTCCCAACGGGAGATGGACTGAGACTGGCGCACGGGGGGCAATCCGATAGATTAGCGTGGATTTGGAGCCGGTGGCGGGTGTTTGGCTAAAGGTCGTTCGGAGTCAACCCGCTCTTCTTGCCGAGGACTTTCATCGCCGTCGGCCCCACCTTGGCGCTTGATCCTCCAGCCGATGCGCACGAGGGTGGCCAGGGCCATTGGGGCTTTGACTGATGACCAATTCGGGAATCTCGGTTTAGGCGGCGATGAAGGAAACGTTCAGCGGTCCCGGAAGCGCTTCTCCGTGCTCAAGTCGATCGGCTATCAGTCTTAGCGCCAGCGCCTGAACGGCGGCTGTTGCTTGATTCTTCGTGCGGCCGTAGGCGGTCACGCCCGGGAGAGCGGCTATGTCGGCGAGCCAACGGCCGTCCTCTTCACGATAAAACTCAATCGCCAAGGAAAAGCTCTCCGAGGAAGGCGTCTTCGGCATGCCTCTATCCTGCCACCAAGTCTGGCCTCGGGGAAAGCCCGGCGGTCCGCGGCCACTCACTCCCAGTGTGAATGCTATACTCGCCTCTAGCCGCAAGCTGCAAAGCCCTATGTCTCGCCTTGTATTTCTCAGCCTAACAGTGCTCCTTGCCACGGGTGTTTGCTCCGCGAAAGTGAATTTCAGCGGGGTATGGCAGATCAACCTTCCCAAGAGTGATTACGGACGGCTTCCGCCGCCGCAGACCTTGATCCGGACGGTGAAGCACAATGATCCGAACATCAGCGTGTCGACGAAACAAACGCGTCAAGGAAAAGAGACGACCGCTTCGTTTACCTACACCACTGACGGGAAAGAGACTGTATCCAAGACGCCCACCGGAGACGTCAGGATTGTTGCCAAGTGGGAGGGTGAGAGCCTGGTTGTCGAATCGACGCGCGATGTGCAAGGAAACGAATTGAAAGAGATTAACCGCTGGACCGCATCGGAAGACGGCAAGAGCATGACGGTGGTTGTGAGCTTGAAGTCGCCGCAGGGAGAGACGCGAATGATTCTCTTCCTCGACAAACAATGAAGCCATCTGGGAGTGACCTAAAGAAATGACACGCAAGAATCTTCTGCTCGCATTGGCCGCTGTGACCGCAGTGGCACTCACCGCAACCCCCGCCGCCGCCAAGCCGGATTTTTCGGGAAGCTGGAAACTGGTGGCTGACAAGAGCGACTTCGGCCCGATGCCGGTGCCGGACAAGATGGAGTACGCTATCGAACACAAGGATCCCGAGGTGAAGGCTAAGGTGACGCAGGCCAACCAGCAGGGCGAAGCGACCGTCGAACAGACCTATAGCACCGATGGCAAGGAAACGACGAACACCCTGCGCGGCAACCCGGTAAAGAGTACCACCAAGTGGGATGGCGACAAGATGGTGATCAATTCGAAGATTGATTTCCAGGGCAACGAGATCACGCTCAGCGACGCGTGGGTGCTTGCCGAGGACGGCAAGACGGTGACGATCACGCGGAAGATCAACTCGCCGATGGGGGAGTTGGAGCAGAAGATCGTGCTCGCGAAGCAGTAAGATTCCAACGGAATTTCCAAGGGGCCCGCGATGTCTACGGATGTCGCGGGCCTTTTGCTATTAGAAATTTTTGTTGTAGATTGGATCGAAATGGTTCGGCTCGTGGCGATTCCGTGGTTCCCCTACTTGTTTGCTTTGCTGCAGACGCTTCGGCATTTGGTGGTCGTTATCGCGGGATATTGGGCACATCATCTCATCCCCTGGGCGCGAGCGGATTTGGCGCAGCCCCTATTCGCTCCTTATGCTTTGTGTGCGGACACAGCCAGGGTGTTTGGCGGCGAGTTGTCTCTGACATACGGCGTCGATCTGCCCGCCTACCAGGCCGCCTCGTTGCTGCATTTCCTTATGACTGGTCAAGTGTCATGTTCCGCTGAGATTCTGGCGGTCCGCTGCCATGTTATAGCGGCCTGCCTGGTTGCGCCAATATGGTTCTTGGTTGGAGTGGGCATGCGACGCATGGCCAATCGGAGAATCGCGGCATCGCTCCTTTGCTGCGTACTCTTGGTAAGTTTTGGGCCCCTTGTCTTGCGTGTCGCCGGCTTTTCTCCCGGGATTGCGATGCGGATCGGTGGTGCGGCGGTCTGGCTGTTGTTAGTTGGCGCTCTTGTTGTGGGGCGTCTTCGATTTTCGTCATTCTACGGCGGCCGGGAGTTGCCGCGATAGCTCACCACGATTGACGTTGAGTACCACAAATGGTACTGTCGTCTTTGAGCCTTGGTCTCAAAAGATTGCCCGCTCGGTTTTTCCGCTTGGACAGCGGACGCGAGCCAGTGCGGGTGTGGTTGAAGAGTCTGGCCCCCGAAGATCGCAGAACCATTGGCGACGACATTCGGGATGTGGAATTCTCCTGGCCCATTGGGATGCCGGTTGTTGGCAACTTGGGCGGTGGCCTTTGGGAAGTTCGCAGCAAGTTGAAGAGCGGCAAGATTGCTCGTGTGATCTTCACTGTTGAACATGGCGCAATGGTGCTCTTGCACGGCTTCATAAAGAAGACACAAAAGACCCCAAAGAGGGATTTGGAGTTGGCAAGGCAACGCACAGCGGGAGGTGTCTCATGAACAAGAAGAATATTGGATCGTCCTTTGATAGCTGGCTTCGCGAAGAAGGTATCTACGAGGAGACAACTTCATCGGCCATCAAGCGTGTCCTTGCGCGTCAGGTGGAAGCCACGATGAAGGCACAGAACGTCAGTAAGGCCGAGATGGCACGGCGAATGCACACCAGCCGCTCCGCACTTGATCGGCTGCTTGATCCCAATAATGATGCGGTCACCCTTTCGACTCTGCAGAAGGCCGCCGAGGCGGTAGGTCGCGAACTCCGGCTGGAACTGGTCTGACCAGCAAAGGTCCGACGCAGCGATCACTAACATTTGGTGAGCGTATCGACGCCGCGAGGCGAGCCCGACTTGTTGTGCCCGTCAGCTATCTATCACCCGACATCTCGAAAATCCTGATTTTCAGGACCGTCAGGCTGCTTTTCCTTCACCACATTCTCGGTACATTCTAAATCGTCTTGATCCTTGACTCCCGACCGGCACTGCGAGATGCTTAACGTTCAACTTCAGAAACTAATGGGAAAGGAGTCCTTACAGGTGCTGCGGAGGGGACGCAAACTGAAGGCTTGGCTCGTCACATGGGAATGGGCTGGCGATCATGCACAATGTGAAGACAGGTGGCAGCAGTACTCAATCCTCGGCGTTCAAGCCAGCGGGTGCGCGAGCTCATTGAGTTTTTATTTCTGACCAAATTCTACACGTTGAGCGAGCGCCTTGCCTGCGCAGTGGATAGGAAGAGGAACCCATACCCCGCGCAATTTGGAACACTGGACGGCCAACCATGGCAGAGACAAATCATCTGTGGGCTCAACCCGTATTTGTTTGGGCGCTTGGTGGACGACCTCGTCATTGAGTGCACCGAGGATGGGCATGAGACGGCCGTGTGGAAAGAGCGGCAGAAGGCCGACATTAGCTGGCGCACCGCACCTCGGTAACTATTGACTCCCCCCACCGGCGCTGGGGCACCATGGGCCAGAATGGCACTCCCAATCTCACCGGACATCCTCGCCGTCGCCCTTGTCGGCCTGGAGGCCCAGAAGGTGCGCATTGACGAGCACATCGCTGCTGTCCGTGCCCAGTTGGGAAAGCGTGGGCTCGGCCGCCCAGCGGCTGCGGCCACTGCGGCATCTTCGGCGACTCCGGCGCCGAAGCCGAAACGGCGTAAACTGAAGCTCTCTGCAGAAGGCCGCGCGAACATCGTGGCCGCGCTCAAGAAGCGGTGGGCGGAGAAGGAGGCTGCTACCACGGCGAAGAGAACTCCTGGCACACCGGCCAAACGGGGCTACGAAAAAAGCAGCCGCGCGTTGTCCGTGGTCACCTCGCCTTGACGGATTCCGCAGAACCGCTATACTTTAATCAACGTTAATCAATCTACGCAAGGAGTCCTCTCTTTGAGAAAACCCACTACACCTATGGTCAACCACCTGCCCATCACGAAGGCGCGCATAAACCTCGGCCAACTGGCCAAACGCGCCCACATCAAAGGCGAGTACTTCATCCTGGAAAAAGATGGCATCCCCGTCATCGGCATAATGGCCGCTGACGAGCTTGAAGACTATCTGGAGCTTAAAGATCCCAAAGTAAAGCGGCAAATTCAGCAGAGCAATGAAGACATTCGCGCCGGGCGCGTTCGTCCTGCAGGAGAGTTGCTGGCCGAACTACGGCAGCAAAAACAAAGGTCGCAAGCCAAAGTATCCCGAAAGGCATGACGGCCAGGTTCACTGTTATTACCACCCGCCAATTTGATCGCGAGAGCGGCAAACTTTTGCGTGCCCATCCTGATTTTGACGAGCACGTGGCTTATGCCACCCAGGTGCTCTCCGGCGACCCTTACAATGTCAGCCGGCTCCATTCCATCAAGAAGCTGATCGATGTAGCAGCCGGTGAGGGCCAGTATCGCCTACGCTCCGGACGCTTTCGCTTCCGATACGATGTGGATTCCAAGACCCAGACCGTCCACCTCAAGGCCTGCGGTCTGCGCCGAGAAGACACCTACTGATCCGGCTCCCCAAAGAGCCGGTTTTTGTTCGTTCCCCTCCAAACAACATCCTCTCACTGAACCTCCGCGATAGAGCCCGAACACTCGGGCACTGCCGCGGGGGGCTTCTGGCACAGGACACCACAAAACGGGAGGAACAGTGACACTACCGAAATTGCCTCTTGGCCAAGTAGTGGCCACGCCTGGCGCGCTGGCCGCTTGGGCCGAGGCCGGCCAGACGCCGCAGGAGTTCATCCGGCGGCACATCATCGGCGACTGGGGAGAACTCGACGATCACGACCGCGCAGAGAATGAGCGGTCGCTTCAGTGCGGCTGCCGTCTACTGCCGACCGCTCCGGAGCCAGGCTCCTTTTGCCGGAGGAGTATTGACCTCACTCCCCTGCCTGCGGTTCATTGCGTGGCAGGGTTGTTTTTCGAGTCAGGGTCCCTCTAGAACCGGGAACTTGTGAAGATGGCGGAAGCGGCGGGTTGGGTACATCGTCACGATCGTCCATCCGCAGACGGACGTTCCGGTTGGAAGAGCGGTGGACACGGTGAACAAGATCAAACTGGAGGTGAGATGATGCGCTTTCTGATCATGCTGGAACAGACGGAAGGTGGTTTCGCGGTCCAGGTGCCCGATCTGGCGATTGCGACATTTGGAGAGAGTATCGAGTCCGCGAAGCGGGCTGCGTGCGAGGCTATCCGAATCAACCTCACGGCTTATCAGGAAAACGGGATGAGTGTGCCGCGCCAGGGACCAGTTGCCCGCCACCTCGAAGATCCAGAATTTCGGGAATTGCTGTTTGCCTATGTGGATGCTGCGGGACCATCAGAGACTCTGGCTGCATAGCTGGCTGCATAGCCGTTTTGTTGCCACACCGTCCACTCGATGCAATAATCAGTGCGTATGCGTAAAGATTGGGTTGCCCCTCGGCTGAACGATCCCATCCGGACTCAGCTTTTCTACGCCCGCAAGGGAGTTGTCACGGAGGAGATGGAGTACGTCGCGCGGCGGGAGCACCTGGATGCCGAAACCGTGCGGGCTGAAGTGGCTCGCGGGCGGATGATCATCCCCGCCAATATCCACCACGACAACCTGGAGCCGATGGCAATCGGCGTTGCGGCCAAATGCAAGATCAACGCAAATATCGGCAACTCGGCTACCACGTCCGATATTGAAGGGGAGCTGGAGAAGCTGCGGTACTCCGTGAAGTACGGGGCCGATACCGTGATGGACCTGTCCACCGGCGGCGATATTCCGCGCATTCGCAAAGCCATCATCGACGCATCGCCAGTGCCGATCGGAACGGTGCCGATTTACGAAGCGCTTTCGCGCGTGCGGCGCGTGGAGGACCTCAACGCCGAGGTGATGCTGGAAGTGATCGAAGAGCAGGCCGCGCAAGGCGTCGATTACATGACCATCCATGCCGGCGTACTGATCCAGTACATCCCGCTCACGACGCGGCGCATCACGGGCATTGTCAGCCGTGGCGGTTCGATCCTCGCCGAATGGATGGTGAAGAACCACCGTCAGAATTTCCTCTACGAACGCTTCGAGGACCTCTGCAAGATTTTCCAGAAGTACGATGTCAGCTTCTCGCTGGGTGATGGATTGCGGCCCGGTTCGCTGGCCGATGCGAGCGATGAGGCGCAGTTTGCCGAACTGAAGACGTTGGGTGAATTGACGCGAATCGCCTGGAAATACGACGTGCAAGTGATGATCGAAGGGCCCGGCCACGTGCCCATGGATCAGATCCAGATGCAGGTGGAGAAGGAAAAGGAACTGTGCTACGAAGCGCCGTTCTACACGCTGGGGCCGCTGGTGACCGACTTCGCTCCCGGCTATGACCACATCACTTCGGCGATCGGCGCGGCCATGATTGGCTGGTACGGCGCGTCGATGCTCTGCTACGTGACGCCGAAGGAACACCTCGGGCTGCCGAACAAGGACGACGTGAAGGCGGGCATCATAGCCTACAAGATCGCGGCCCACGCGGCGGATATCGCGCGTCACCGGCCGGGCGCGCGCGACCGCGACGATGATCTCTCGCGGGCGCGTTACCGCTTTGACTGGCGCAAGCAGTTTGAACTGTCGCTCGATCCGGAAACGGCGCAGGCGATGCACGATGAGACGCTGCCACAGGAGGGCTTCAAGGACGCGCATTTCTGCTCGATGTGCGGGCCGAAGTTCTGCTCCATGAACATCAGCGCGAAGGTGGAAAGCTTCACTATGGAAGAGGCAGAAGCGGCGCTCAACGGCGAGGCGAACAAAGACCTGGTGCAACTGGCCGGCGCCGGCGGCGACTAAGCCTGCATGGTAATTGACACGCACGCCCACATCTACTCGCCGGACGAGAAGAAGTATCCGGTAATTGAGAAACCGTTGCGTCCGCCGGCTGGCAAAGGCTCGCTGGAGCACCTTCGGCAGGAGATGGCGGCGAATGGCGTGGAGGGCGCGTGTCTGATTCAGGTGAGCACGTTCTATCGTTTCGACAACCGCTACATCTGCGATTCGGCGGCGGCGAATCCGAAATGGACTGCCGGTGTGTGCACGCTCGATCCGGACGACCCGCACAGTCCCGGCCTGTTGAAGCACTACGCGGAGAAGTACGGGCTGCGGGGCATGCGGAGCATCCCGGCAAAGAACGGGCGCCTGGACCATCCCGGCGTGCGCGCGCTCTGGAAGGCTGCCACTGAAGCAGGCATCGTGATCAATGTTCTGATCGGCCACGAGAAGGCCGCTGAGCTGGAAACGATGCTGGCGGCGTTTCGCACGCTCGCAGTAGTGCTGGATCATTGCATGAACATCAAGGCCGGGGCCGGGATGCAGACCGTCCTGGACAAGGTGGTCCGTCTGGCGCGATTCCGCAATCTGAACGCCAAGCTGACGTTCCTGCCCACCGGCAGCGCCGGCGGCTATCCTTGCGCGGACATGCATGCGGCGTGTCTGAAGGTGATTGAGGCCTACGGCTCGTCGCGATGTGTCTGGGGCAGTGATTTTCCCTGCGAACTATGGACCCCGAAGGTCAGCTATGCCGAGCATCTGCGGATCTTTCAAAAGGACCTTCCGCTGAAGGATGCGGACCGTGCGCAGATTCTCGGCGGCACCGCGCAGAAGCTGTGGTTCACGCGCAAGTGAGACAATAGAAGTTCGTATGCAGTTTGATCCGGGCAAGTACGGCGAGGCCGTGTCGAAAATACTCGCGCTCGATGGTAATGGAGAGAGGTTGATGCCTCTGGCAGAAGGGTCGTGCAGCGCAGGGGAGGCGCCCGCGGCGTTGCGCGCCGCCGGCGGATTGTTCACTGGGGCGCGAGCACCAGAAGCCGCGCTCAATGGATTGTGGCTCTACTTTTCCTGCCTCGACGAATCGCACCGGCTGTCGCAGGAGATCCACACCGTGGACGGAAGCTTCTGGCACGGCATTATGCACCGCCAGGAGCCTGACGCCGGCAACTCAGGCTACTGGTTCAGGCGCGTGGGTCAGCACGCTGTATTCCCGCAACTGGCCGATGCCGCTGCCGAACTGGCAAATGCCTACCCCAAAGCCGGCTTTGCCGGTGGGAGCAAATGGGACCCATTCGCCTTCATTGATTTCTGCGAGCAGGCGCGCCGGCGTCCAGGCTCCGATTCCGAACAACTGGCCCTCCGCATACAGCGCGCCGAGTGGCAGATTCTTTTCGACTACTGTGCGAGTCCGGCGGCATGAAACGGTTGCTGTGGCTGATCGCACTCGGGCTGATTGGATACGGCGCATGGTATGTGCAGAGGGTGCGCAATGCGCCGCCCGAGGTCGCATTCACCAAGCCTCGCCGCGAGCGGCTTGTTTCCAAGGTATCCACCAACGGCAAAGTGGAACCGATTGAATGGCACGTGATCCGGTCGCCGCGGGAAGGCGCGTTGCTGCGATTCGCCCTGGAGAAGGGGCAGCATGTGGCGCAGGGTGCGGTGATCGCGGAGTTGGATTCCTCAGAAGCGCAAACCGAGCTTCGTACCGCCGAAGCGAAGATTGCCCAGGCCAAGGCGGAACTCGCGGTGCTCAACCAAGGCGGGCGGGCGCGCGACATGGCGACAATTGACGGCGACCTCGACCGGGCGCGGCTGGAGTTGGCGGCGGCCCAGAAACTGCACGAATCACTGCAACGGCTGGTAGCCAAGAATGCAGCCCCGCGTGTGGAACTCGATCAGGCGGCTGAGCGCATCCGCACGGCGACGGCGAACATCGCGTCATTGGAGAAACAGCGCGCTTCGCTGGTGACCGCGCCGGACCGGGCATCGGCGCAGGCCCGTTTGCAGGAGGCCGAAACCACGGCCGACGCGGCGCGCCGCCGTATTTCCCATGCGACAGTGGTTGCGCCCGCCTCGGGAACGGTCTATCAGGTGGACGTTCGCAAGGGCGCCTATTTGCGGCCTGGCGATGCCATTGCCTCCATTGGCAAACTGGACCGCGTGCGGGTGGCGGTGTTCATTGATGAACCGGAGCTCGGGGCCATCAAAGTGGGACAGACGGTCACTATCACTTGGGACGCGCTGCCCGGCGCGGCCTGGACCGGCTCGGTGGAGAAGCTGCCTTCGCAGATCACCGCGTTGAATTCGCGGCAGGTGGGCGAGGTGGTGTGCATCATAGACAATCGCGATGGCCGTTTGCTGGCGCAGACGAACATCAACGCGGAGATCCAAACGCAGGCGGTGGAGAACGCGCTTACGATTCCCAAGGAAGTCCTGCGGCGCGAAAAAACAGAAGCGGGTGTGATTGTTCTACAACCCGATGGCACGGTGGCCTTCCGGAAGATCGTCACTGGTGCGGCCAGCGTCACGCGCATTGAAGTGAAAGAGGGTCTGCAGGAAGGCGATCAGGTGGCATTGCCCACCGATTCGCCGTTGCGTGACGGCACGAAAGTAAAGCCAGTGCCGGCGACGGAGAACTAGTATCCTGTACGGCAATCACCATAGCGGCTTCTCATCAGGTGCGTACGCGATCGGGTAATCCTGTACTCGGATGTCCTGCATGGCCATCGCAGCCCTCGTGTGATGGCGGCCATTCTTAGCCTGTGTAAGTGTTGCGGTTCTCGCGCGAGGCTTCACTCGCCGCCCGCCGGCGGTTCGGGGAAGAACCGGTAGCCGACACCGCGCACTGTCAGCAAATGGCGGGGCTGCGACGGTTCCTCTTCAATATATTTCCGCAAGCGCGCGATGAAGTTGTCGATGGCTCGGGTGTCGGTGTCCTCATGGACATCCCAAACATCATCGAGGATCATCTTACGCGAAACCACTTCCCCTTGATGCTGCACAAAATAGCGAAGCAGGTTCGCTTCCATCAAAGTGAGGCGCAGCGTCCGGTCGCCGGCTTTGAGCTCGAGGTTGTCGAAGTCGATGCGTTTGCCGGCGAACGAGAAGACATTGCGTGGCCGGGAGGCGATCGCTTGCCATTGCGTGCGGCGCAACAGGCCTTTGATTCGCGCCAACAGGATGGCCAGTTCAAAGGGCTTGGCCAGGTAGTCGTCGGCACCGGCCTCGAAACCGAGCAGCACATCCTGCGGGCGGCCGCGCGCCGTCAACATCAGGATCGGGAGGAACTTCTCTTCCTTGCGTAGCTGGTTCGCTACCGAGAAGCCGTCGATACCCGGGAGCATCACATCGAGAATCAGCAAGTCGAACGAGGGCTGGGCATGAATGCGCTCCAAACCGCGTTCGCCGCTGTCCACCACTTCCACTTCATAGCCTTCGGCTTCCAGATTGAAGCGAAGGCCCTCTGCCAGGTGCGCCTCGTCTTCGATGATCAGGAGCCGCATCAGGCCGCATCCTTGATAGCCGGCAGTTGCAGAGTGAACGTGCTGCCGTGTCCTTTTCCGAGGCTCTCGGCGTAGACTTTGCCGCCATGCCGTTTGGCCACGGCGGAAACGATGTACAGTCCGAGGCCCAGGCCCTTGACGCGGCTGGCTACCACTTCCGGTACACGGTAGAAGCGTTTAAAGATGTGGGGAAGCTCTTCGGTGGGAACGCCGACGCCCTTGTCCTGGACGCGTACCAGAACGTTGCCTTTGGCATCCTCTTCCATCGCCACGACGACATCCACCTTGCCGCCCGAGTACTTCACGGCGTTGTCGATGAGATTCGTGATTGCGGTTCGCAACTCTTCGGGGTCTCCCATCACTGTGGCCGAATCCGTGAGCCGGTTGGAAAAGCGCAGTGCATCGGGCGTTAGATGATGCCGCGTGCGTGCGGTGTTCAGGCAGTCAGTGACCACTTCGGTGAGGTTGACTCGGCCGCCTTTCACGCGTTTGGTGGATGCGCCGGCCGCGCCTGCACGCAGCACTTGATCGATGGTGTGGAGGAGCCGGTCGCAATCCTGGATCATCACTGACTGAAACTCGCGGCGCTTGGCCTCGTCCACCTGACGTGTCTGCATGGTTTCCAGGAAAAGCCGGATGGAGGCGACCGGAGTTTTCAACTCGTGGGTCACCGCGTTGATGAAGGCGTTGTGTTGTTCGTTTCGGCGGATGGCGCGCACAAGGAATACCGTATTCAGAACTACCCCGGTGATGATAACCGCGGAAAAGAGGACACCCAAAAGCAGCAGGACGCCAGTTCGCCAGTTCAGGATCCAACCAAGCTGAATCGCGATGGTCAGCGTGACTACCACCGCGCCAAGCGCGACGAAAAGAGCCGTGGATCGGGATTGGCCGGGCAGGACCATGGCAGTCAAGGGCTTCGCCCTTGATATCCCTTCAGGATATAGAAGTCAGGAGCCAGAAGCCAGAAGCCAGAAGCCAGAATACGCGGCCGGAGATCAGGCGGCTTCCTGGCGCAACTTCTCGTCGATGGCGACTACCTTTACCTTCGTCGCCACGCCGAACATTTCGAGCAGCCGGATCTGGTACCAGGTGATGTCCACTTCATACCAGGCGAGACCGTGCTTAGCCGAATTCGGATGGGCGTGGTGATTGTTGTGCCAGCCTTCGCCGAAGGTTACGGCGGCGACAAACGCGTTGTTACGCGAATCGTCGCGGGTTTCAAAGCGCCGTGGGCCCCACAGGTGCGTCGCCGAGTTTACCAGCCAGGTGAAATGCAGACCCACGGTGACGCGGAAGAAAACGCCCCATAGCACCCATGGCAGGCCGCCGAAGAAGCCCAGCAGAATTCCCAGCACCGTCAGCGGCACGTAGTGATAGGTGTTGAGCCAGCGATGGAACCGGTCCTTGGAAAGGTCGGGGACGTAGCGCATGAATTCGCCGGTGTTGTTGTGATTGGCGGTGCCGTAGACCATCCACAAGATGTGCGCCCACCAGGCGCCATCGCGCGGCGAGTGCGGATCGCCGGGCTTGTCGGAATTCTGGTGATGAATACGGTGGGTACCGACCCAGAACAGCGGGCCGCCTTCCAATGTGAGCGTGGCGCAGATGGTGAGGAAGTACTCAATCCACTTCGGAACCACATACGACCGGTGCGTCAGCAGCCGGTGATACCCCATGCCGATGCCCCAGCTCAGCAGCAGAAACAGCGCGATGGTGGAGGCGAGGAAGGGTTTCCAATCGAAGTAGAAGAACGCGGCGATGGCACCCGCGTGGAAAATTGCAAAAACGATTGCGGTGGACCAGACAAAGTTCTTGCGAAGGGAATTGAGCACGAATGAAGTCTCCACTATCCACAGTAAAGGTAAAGGTGGCGGAGAAATGTAAGAGTTATGTAATTTCAACGATTCAGGACTCTTCTGTCCACGATCGCGGTCGTTGTGAATGGTTTATTTCCTGCGGACGAGCTCAACGTCAATTGTGATGGTGACCTCATCTCCCACCACAAAACCGCCCGTCTCCAGGACGGCATTGTAGCTGAGGCCGAAGTCCTTACGGTTAATCTTCGCTGTGGCGGAGGCGCCCATCCGGAACGAACCCATTTGATCTTTCACCTCCGGAGAAGGGCCGTCCACGGCGAAGGTTACCGGTTTGGTGACGCCGCGGATTGTCAGATCGCCGGACATATTGAGACCGCTGGCGGTCTTGCGAAAGGCCTTTGACTGAAACGTCATTGTGGGGAACTTGGCTGCATCAAAGAAATCGGCGCTCTTGAGATGCGCATCGCGCTTCGCTTGGCGCGTGTCAATGGAGTTGATATCGATGGTGGCCTCCAGCTTGGATGCGGGCAGGTTGGCCGGATCCCACACCAACTGCCCGGTCACCTTTTGAAAGGTTCCTTTGACGTTGGAGATGCCCATGTGCCGCACCGTAAACTGCACGTTGGTATGCGCGCCGTCGATCGAATAGGTGATGGGTTCGGCCTGTAGTGTCGCGGCCAGAATCAGGAGTGGTAAGAATCGAGTCATGGCAGAGGGGGTTTGTCGCGAACACGCTCCAACAGTTCAATCAGCTTCCTCAAATCGCGCTCGCCCAGGTGCGTGAGCGCCGACTTCAGAGTGTCGATCACGGGCTTGTCCAATAAGGCCAGCATATCAAGCCCGGAGCGGGTGATGCGGACGGTGACGACGCGGCGGTCCTTGGCTTCGCGGGAACGGGAAGTGAGCCCGCGCTTCTCCAGACGGTCGAGGAGGCGGGTGATGTCGGGGTCGCGGGTGATCATGCGGCTCCCGATCTCGCCGCAGGGCAATCCTTCCAACCCAGCGCCGCGGAGGATGCGCAGCACATTGTACTGGGACTGCGACAGATCGTAGCGGGCGAGCGTGAGGAGCAGCGTGTTTTCGATAGAGTCGGTAGTACGCAGCAGATTCAGATAGGCTTCCTCTTCCGCATGTTGGAAGGGACGCGTCTGTTTGATGTCAGTGGCAAGTTTCCCCGGCACCCTCCGATACTACTTGTTCCAACGAATACTGTCAATTGGGATATATCGCATCGCCCGCCGCTCACGCTACGCTGATTCTCATGACACGCCGCCGTTCTCTCCTCAGCGTCCCGGCCGCAGCAGCTTCCGCGGTTTCCGCCATGCCTCCCGGGAAATCCCCCGCCATACTCGAATTGCGCTACTTCCAACTTCGCAATTCGGCCGATGGCCAGATGCAGCGCACCAGTGACTTTCTCCGGCAGATCCACATGCCGGCGCTCCAACGCGCGGGAGGAAAACTGCAGGGAGCGTTCGCCAATCTGATCGCGCCCAATGGTCCGTTCGTGCTCGCGCTGTCGAGCTTCGCAAGTCTCGGCGCCATGGATGAGGCGTTACAGAAGATCGCTTCGGACAAGCAGTATCAGAAGGAACTGGAGGCGCTCGAGTCGAAGGGCGGACTGAGTTATGTCCGCTTTGAGACGAACCTGCTGCGCGCATTCCCCACCATGCCGGAAGTGGAAGTGCCTTCCACTGAGCCTAAGCGCGCCGCCCGCATCTTTGAGTTGCGCACCTACGAATCGAACAACCCGGTGACACTCAAGCGCAAGATCGCGATGTTTGAGACCGGCGGCGAGATTGCGATTTTCCGCCGCGTTGGTTTGCAGCCTGTGTTCTTCGCCGAGGCGATCGCAGGCAGCCACATGCCGAATCTTACTTACATGCTCTGCTATGACAGTCTGTCCGCGCGGGAGAAGAATTGGGCGGCGTTCGTGTCTGATGCGGAGTGGTTGAAACTGCGCGGCACGCCGGGGCTGAGCGATCCCGAGGTCGTGTCGAATATCTCCAACATGCTGTTGCGTCCGCTGGCGTTTTCACCAGTGCGGTGAGGTGCCTCAGTCCTGGTCGGCCTATTGAACAGCGCTTGTGTCCGCAATTGCATCCAGAATCTGCCGGACGATCTTCGGATGAAGTACAGCCTCTCTATGGAAAGGTACGACGACCCTCCTGCCGTCCTTCTTGTAAATCCTGTGGCTTCCCCTGGAGCGAATCCATTCGAACCCGGACTTCTGCAATAGCGACTCAGCCTCAATGGCAGTGAATCGCGGCGACTTAGGCATGGACTTCAAGCGCGGTTGTCAGAATCACCTGACTGAGCGCGGCAGATCGTTCCTCCGGGGAAAGGGTTTCGAGAAACAACTCCACTGCCTCGCGCATGTTCGCGAGCACTTCGTCTAAAGTCCCTCCTTGTGATTGGCAGCCCTTCAGTTCCGGGCACCAAGCGTAGTACCCATGTTCATCCTGCTCAATCACGACGCTAACCTTACTCTTCATGGTTCCCATTCTAGCTCGCCAAGGCAAACGCCAAATATGGCACGGGCTCCAATTTGCTTCGCGCCGCGGGATACTGAGGCGGAAAATTTGCTTACGCTTCCGTCGCCCGTTCCGCCTCTTCAGCCCCAGCCGGGCCCGAAGCCCGCGCTTCGTCAATCAACTTACGGGCTTCCCCGGCCTGATCGTGGGGCACCCGCACCTCAAAGGGAAACGTCGGCAAGGACGAAGATCCCATGAGCACCGCTTCAATGCCGTTCGCCTCCAACACGCTCTGCACCGCGATGGCTTCCATTTCCGCCTCTGTTCCTACTGCCTCAAAGACTGCCTCCAAATCCAACTCGTGCGACGGGTCGCCGACTTCCGGTTTACCGGATTCAGGAAGGACTTCTTCTGGGGGTTCCATGCCTCTAACATAGCGCGGAATCGCCGCGCCCGATAGAATAAAAAACAGGAGAACGAACCTACATGTCCGAAGACAACACGAGTAAAGTCGCATGGTTTTTTGCCGGAGCCGCCATTGGCGCCGCCATTGCCCTTTTGTACGCACCCGCCTCAGGAGAGGAAACGCGCCGCAAGATCGGCGATACCGCCAACCGTGGCAAAGAGAAACTCGGGGAGCGCTCCCGCGACCTTGTCGAAAAGGGCAAAGAGATTTACGACCGCGGCCGCAAAATGGCCGAGGAAGCGGGGGAGCTCTTCGAAAGCGGCCGCAAACTCGTCCAAGGCTAACCCGGGCCAATCGAACATGACCCCCGCCGCATTTCGCAACGAGCCGTATCGCGACTTCACGCAGCCCGCGCACCGGCAGTCGATGCTCGACGCGCTCGCCCTGGTCCGCTCGCAGTTGGGGCAGGAGTACGATTTGTTGATTGACGGAGTGGCGCGCAAAGGAAACGGGACCTTCGCGTCCGTGAATCCCTCGCGGCCATCGGAAACCGTCGGCGTGCATCAGCGTGCCACTGCCACACAAGCCGGCGAAGCTGTGGAAGCGGTGCACGCGTACTTCCCCGAATGGGCCGCGGTCCCGGGCGAAACCCGCGCTGCAATCCTGATGGAAGCGGCTGCGATTTTCCGCCGCCGCAAGTCCGAGTTCAACGCGTGGCTGATCTATGAATCAGGCAAGAATTGGCAGGAAGCGGAAGCGGACACCGCCGAAGCCATCGACTTCTGCGAATACTACGCGCGGCTGATGCTGAAACTCGCCAAGCCCGACCCGCTCGTGCAAATGCCTGGTGAGCACGGGGAGCTTGTCTACCTGCCGCTCGGCGTCTGCATCGTGATCCCGCCGTGGAATTTTCCGCTTGCGATTCTTACGGGCATGACGGCTGCGGCCCTGGTTGCGGGTAACACGGTGGTGATCAAACCATCCTCGGAAACCCCCACCATCGCCGCCAAGGTTGCCGAGGTGCTGGTGGAAGCGGGATTTCCAGCGCGTTCCATTGCCTTCCTTCCCGGCAGCGGCGCCGAGGTAGGCGATACGCTGGTGGAGCACCCGCTCACGCGGTTCGTCTGCTTCACCGGTTCGCGGGACGTTGGTCTTCGCATCAACGAACTTGCCGCCAAACCGCGGAAGCGGCAGCTCTGGATCAAACGCGTAATCGCCGAGATGGGGGGCAAGGACGCAATTGTCGTAGATGCGGAAGCGGACCTCGACGCCGCGGTCGCCGGCGTGGTTGCGTCGGCGTTCGGATTCCAGGGGCAGAAATGCTCTGCGTGTTCGCGCGCCATCGTGGACCAATCGCTCTACGATGCCTTCTGCGAAAAGGTGCAGGCTCGTGTGGCGCAACTCAAGATGGGTCCCGCGGAAGAGTTCGGTTTCGACGTGGGCCCGGTGATCAGTGCCCGCGCCCGCAAAACCATTGTCGATTACATTGAAGCCGGCAAGTCGGAGGGGCGGCTGCTGGCGGGTGGAAAATCTTCCGGCGAGGGCTACTTCATCGAACCTACGGTGTTCGCGGACATTGATTCGAAGGCACGCCTCTTTCAGGAGGAAATCTTCGGACCGGTTCTCGCCATCACAAAGGCGCGCGATTTCGATCACGCACTCTCGCTTGCCAACGACTCCGAGTACGGTCTCACGGGAGCCGTCTACAGCGGCAACCCGGAGAAGATTCGCAAGGCAAAGCAGCATTTCTTTGTGGGCAACCTGTACATCAATCGTAAATGCACGGGTGCGATGGTGGGTGCTCATCCATTCGGCGGGTTCAATATGTCGGGCACTGATAGCAAAGCGGGTGGGCCGGACTACCTGCTGCAGTTTCTGCAGAGCAAGAGCATCGCGGAGAAGCTGTAATTCCCTCGCAAATTTCGCCTCCATCTGTCGATATGACTGACTGGAGGTTTGTGTGCTGTCGCTCTCTATTGAACGTCTGGTAGCCCAATTCGAGACGAATCCGGTATTGGCGCGGCGATCCTGCCAGGACGCATGGGCCTCCTCGCCGGAAAAGTTCTTCGCGAAGGCAGTGGAGGTGCTGTGCAAGCAGGGGCTTGGCACGGGGCAGAGGTTTCTCATCAGTTTTCTGACGCAAAACGCCGGCCTTGAAGACAAACTAGGCAATCCGGAACTAATGACGCGCGAAGAGTCGGTGACACTGGCCCGATTGGCGATGCGAGTGGACCCATCGCTGGACATCAAACTGGCCAACCGTGTTGCGTCAGCCTCGGGGGAGGAACCTGCGCTGGCGCTGCGGCTTTTGGAAGTTTTGGAAGCTGTTGCGGAGGTGTCCAGCCTGCTGCCGATTCTCGGCCACGTGTTGCGCCACCCGGACGAGCGGGTTCGCTCTAAAGCCGCTTTGTTGATGGGGAAAGGAAATCAGAATCCCCGGTGGGTGACGCAGCAACTGTTCGATCCCGACGCCCGCGTTCGGGCGAACGCTGTAGAATCGCTGTGGGGGGCGACTTCCAGGGAAGCCGTCGAGGTATTCCGGTTAGCGGTTCAGGATGCGCATCCACGCACGGTGATCAATGCAGCGCTGGGCCTATACCTGTCCGGGCAAAAAGAATGCATCGAATCGTTTCTGGAGCTCAGCCGCCACCCCGATCCGGCGTTCCGGCTGAGCACCAGTTGGGGGCTGGGGCGCACAGGTGATCCGCGGTTTCTACGCGTGCTGACGGAACTGGCGCGCGACGCGGAGAGTAAGGTACGCGCGGCCGCGTTGCGATCGACGGTGCGTATTCGCAACTACCGGTCCATTCTCGAAAGCGCCGGCAGCTATCAGATTCAAGTGCTCGGAGGACAGATTACCTCTTCGGGCATGCGCTCACTCGACATTTCTCTGAAACAGTCAGGCATACGGGAACCGCCGACGCTGGCGCCGTTGTCTTTTGCATTGGAAGAGGACAATGTGCCGGTGGCCAGATATGAAGCTGATGCGGTTCGTGCGCCGAAGCGGCATTTTGGCATCATTCTGCCGGCCGCCGCTGACGTCGCGCGGGAAACAGCCGCGGCGCTGGACACAATGCTGCGGTCGGTGGCGCAGACGAAATCCAGCGGCGATCATTGGGCGGTTGTTTCGCATACTCACTGCGACGTCGCCACACCTCCGTCCGCAACAGTCTCAGTGCGAGGCTATCACGCCGCCCCGGCGGCGATCTCGGAGGCATTGGCTGCCGCCGGATCCGCCCCGGCTGCTGGCTTTCTTCCGGCCGTGCTCGCGTTCCTCGCCGTTCCGTCCAACGTCAAGCGCGCACAGTCGCTCATTCTGTTTGCCAGCCCGTTGCCGGAAAACACCTCGATCGTGTTGTTGCGGCAACACCAGATGCAGAGTGTAACCAGCCGCCTGAACGATGCTGGTATCTCAGTGCAGGCCATCGTGCCGCAACAGTGTCCACCTCTGCTGCGTACTGCGCTCAGAGATCTCTGCGCCGCAACAGGTGGCGTGTTGCACCCGGCGGAAAGCGAATCCACGGCGGTTTCGGTGCTCGAGTCGTTGCTATCTACACCGGTCCCGTCGCACCATATTCGCTACTGGGGGTTCTCCAAGCAGACTCTTCATGGTCAGGTGCGTATAATGGTTCACTCGCCAACCGGCATCGGCGAAGCGGTATATGCCATTGCCGCTCCGGATACGCAACCTTCCAACCTGACGGTTGACGCTGGGTTGCAGCCCGCATCGCAATCCGCGGCCTGAAAACGCCAGCCGGACGTTCTCACGCCAGAGAGCAATGTCGGGGGCAAACCGTTGGAAGGTCGAACCGCGCTGGTGGAATTGGACAAACGCATCTCGACACGAGTGTCGAGACAAGGCTGGCCTGAAAGGCCAGCCGCGGCCAGGATTGGCCGCCCCACACGACGGCGGAATGTCCAAACTCTAGATCTCGACACGAGTGTCGAGACGGCATGCTAAGAGCATGCGCCACGAGATGCGGACTAGTGAAGTTTACATCGCGCAAATTTATCGTGACATTGGCGTCCACCAAGCCGTCATGTATACTGTAGGTAGATTGGCACTTTCGAAAGTGGGCTCCAAGCCCACTTTTTTATTCTCTATATGGCTTCGGTAGCAAAACAGGCGGCGCTGGAAAAGGTTGTTGAAATCGCAAACCGGGTTGGTGCGTCTGAAGGTATCGAGATAGTAGATGTCGAACTCCTCGGAGGCGGAAGAAACCGCGTGCTGCGTATTTATATCGACAAGCCCGGCGGCGTGACCCACGCCGATTGCGAGTCTGTCTCCGAACAGGTGGGCACCATCCTCGATGCTGAGGATGCGATCGATGGGGGTACTTACACGCTGGAGGTTTCTTCGCCCGGTGTCGAGCGCAAGCTGAAGTCACAAAAGGACTTCGAACGCTTCATTGGTAAGCGTGCAAAGGTCCTGCTGCGCGATCCTCTGGAGAACCGGCGTCAATGGGAAGGCACCATCGCCGAGGTGAAAGACGGCGTCATTCACCTGGAGGCCTCTCCCGGCAAGGCCGTCGAGTTTCCACTGGGGCAGGTGGAACGGGCCAACCTTAAGTTCGAGTGGTAGCGGTCCACGCCTTCGGTTTGATTCATCCAATCTAAGAGAAAACATGGAACGGAGTTTGGGGTAAAGAGTATGGCTTTGGATACAATTTTTCAGTCCATCGAGTTGCTGAGCAAAGAGAAGGGCATCGACCCGCAGATCGTCTTTGACGCGGTGAAAGACGCCATGCTCGTTGCCGCGCGCAAGCACTTCCGCAGTAGCGAAGACCTCATAGCCGAAATGGATGAAAAGGGCGGCGGCGTCAAGATCTTCGCGATCTACAAAGTGGTAGAGCAAGTAGCAGACCCCATCCGCGAGATGACCCTCGACCAGGCTGCCCGCCAGGATCCGGCTGCCGAAGTCGGCGCCGAGATCCGCATCTACCGTTCGACCGAATCCCTCGGCCGCATCTCCGCGCAGACTGCCAAGCAGGTGATTCTCCAGAAGGTGCGCGAGGCCGAACGCGAGACCGTTTACTCTGAATACGCCAACCGGGTTGGGGAACTGGTGAATTGCGTCATCAAGCGTATTGAAGGCCAGGACATGATGTGTGACCTCGGAAAGACCGAAGCCCGGTTGCCCAAGAAGGAACAATCGCGGCTGGAGAATTACTCCATTGGGGACCGTGCCCGCTGCGTAATCAAGACCGTAGAGAAGACCGGCAAGAACGCCGGCGTGATTGTTTCTCGCGGCGCCCCCGAACTGGTGGAGCGCCTCTTTGAACAGGAAGTTCCGGAAATCTACGACGGCACTGTGCAGATCAAGGGATGCGCGCGCGAGGCTGGTGAGCGCACCAAAATCGCAGTCTACAGCCGTGATCGCGATGTCGATAGTGTCGGTGCCTGTGTCGGTATGAAGGGTATGCGTGTCCAATCTATCATCCGCGAATTGCGCGGTGAAAAGATCGACATCATCGAGTTCTCAGAAGATCCCGTGGTGTTCGCCACCCACTCGCTGAGCCCAGCCAAGATTACTCGCGTCACCGTGTTGAGCAGCCAGGACCGGCATATGGAAGTGATTGTCGATGACAGTCAGCTTTCCTTGGCCATTGGGAAGAAGGGCCAGAACGTCCGCCTCGCCTCGAAACTGCTCGGTTGGCGCATCGACATCAAGAGTGAAGAGGAGAAGCGTCAGGAAGTGGAATCGCAGATGGCTGCGCTGCAGGTTCCTGGCTCTCCTGTTTCTGTGTTGATTGACCATGGTCTGCACGAGTCCGTTGCGGAAAAACTGCTGCAAGGCGGTATCGCCACGGTGGAGCGCTTGACCAATGCAACGCAGGAAGATCTTGATGCGGCTGGAATTACCAGTGAAATGGTAGGCGATATTCAAACGGCTGTGAACGCATTCTACGGCCACTACGACAATGCGACGGAGCCGGCGGCGGAGGTTTCGGCCGAGCCCGTTGCGGAAGAGCCCGTTGCGGAAGAGCCCGTTGCGGAAGAGCCTGTTGCAGAAGAGCCTGTTGCAGAAGATATGGCGCAAGATGCAGTCGCTCCCGAACCGCAACCGGAACCTTCCGAACCCGTGGCGGAAGAAGCTCCCGCGGTGGATGTGGATGGTGCGGAGACCGAAAGTGCACCGGACGTAGGAGAAGTAACAGATGAGCCCGAAGCGGAGACGGTGGCTGAGAACCCCCCCGGCACGAAACCCGAGGATGAATCTGTTACCATTAAATCTGAAGATTGATTGACTATTCGTCTGCGCGAGCGAAAGCGGACCGTCGCATTGTGCCTTGTCCAACGCTTGAGCTGGACGCGGCAGGAAGCACTCTTGTGCCAGGCAACGGCGCCGCAACTGGAGAATCGCAAATTCGACTCGGCGGTGGGAAGGTAGGCTCGCGGTAACGCAAAGTATGAGTAAAATTCGAATCAACGAGCTGGCGCGAGAGCTGGAGGTTAAACCTACCCGCATTCTCGACCTGCTCCCTGAGTTTGGTGTCGCGGAGAAGAAGACCCACTCCAGCTCGATTGATGAAGACGTCGCACTCAAAATCCGGAGCATCCTACGCTCTGAAGCCGGTGAGTTCGACCGTTACGCGCGCCCATCGGTATCCGATTCCGAGCAGGAATTGGATACGAATGTGGAGGAAGAAGCCGCAGAGGCGCCTCCACCAGTAGAACCTGTCAAACCCGCGGTAGCCGCTGCGCCACAGGCTCCCGAGCCGGTGGCGGAAGCTTCGGACGTGCAGGCGGCGGCTCAGCCTGCCGCTCCGGCCTCACCTGCTGCCCCGCCTCGCGCCATGCCACTCCGGCCCCCGTTGGCTGGACTTGTCAGTGCACCACCTTCCACGAAAGAAACACCAGCCGCGCCGCCGCCGGCTCCCGCCGTGACTCCGACTATTCCTTTGCCCGCTCCGACCCCGCGCACCATCGCTATTCCCGCCAAGCCGGTTCCATCACCCCGGCCTGGACAGATTCTCACCGGTCCACGCCAGCCTCTGCCGCCAAACGCTCCAGATGCTCCGCGTGCGCAGGCGCCGACTCCAGGGCCACCGATGCCCGGTGCCGCGCCACCGCCGCGTCCGCGTCCGGCTCCGGCAGCCGCGCCCGGTTCACCGATTCAGGCGCCTTCTCCCGGCAGGCCGATCCAGCCGCCCCCGCGCCAACAACAGCCAGGAGTTGCACGTCCGCTGGCTGCCCAGCCGGCAGCGCGGCCCGTGGTTCCGCCGCGTCCCGATCTGGTTGCGCGTTTGCAGCAACAGCAGACGCAGCCGAAGGCCAGCCCGGGTCAGCCTATCGCGCGGCCACCGATGCCAGGACGTCCGCCCTCTGGCGGACCTTCTCCCGGCCAGCCACCCTCTTCATACCGCGGTCCGCTTCGCCCCGGTCAACCTATTGTTCGCCCCGGCACTGGGCCAGGCGGACCGGGCCAGCGCCCGTTACGACCGGGCTCCCGGCCGATGCATCCCACCGCTCCGGTGCCGCCCGCGCCAGTGCCCGCTCCGGCGGATACCCGTCGCGATGCCAGCAAGCGCGCCCGCGAACGTCACCGCGAGGTGGAGGTTGTTGAAAAAGATCTGCATCTCAGCCGCCGCCATGAGCCGGAGCAGGTGCAGGCAGTCAATCGCGAAATCACGATCTCTGAGGGGCTCACGGTAAAAGAACTTTCCGAGAAGCTCGGCATCAAAGCCAATCTGGTGATCAAGAAACTGGTGGATCGCAAGATCTTCGCCACTATCAACCAGACCCTCGATATGAAGATGGCCGAAGACCTCGCCCGCGATTTCGGCGCTACCACAACGCAGATGACGTTCGAGGAGGAGTCCACTTTCGACCTCGAAATGGCGGAAGACACGGCCGTAATGACGCCGCGCCCGCCAGTGGTAACAATCATGGGTCACGTCGACCATGGCAAGACGTCGCTGCTCGATGCTATCCGTTTGTCCAATGTTGTGGAAGGCGAGTTCGGCGGTATTACGCAGCACATCGGCGCGTATTACGTCGAAAAGAACAACCGCAAGATCGTTTTCATCGACACCCCCGGCCATGCGGCGTTTACGCGCATGCGCGCCCGCGGCGCCAAGGTCACAGATATTGTGATCCTCGTCATCGCCGCTGATGATGGTGTCATGCCGCAGACGCGCGAAGCGATTGACCATGCCCGCGCAGCCAAGGTTCCAATCATTGTCGCGATCAACAAAATCGACAAACCGGACGCGCAGGTGGATCGGATCAAGCAACAGCTTACCGATCTCGGTCTGATGCCCGAGGATTGGGGTGGAGACACCGTAATGGTGCCGCTCTCCGCCAAGACCAAACAGAACCTCGACCTGCTGTTGGAGATGATTCTTCTCGTCACCGATATTCAGGCCTTCAAGGCCAATCCCAATCGCCCGGCGGTGGGAACGGTGCTCGAAGCCCAACTCGATCGCGGCCGTGGTCCAGTGGCGACAGTGCTCGTCCGCAAGGGAACGCTGCGAGTCGGCGATTACTTCATCTGCGGCTCGGTCTTTTCGCGCGTCCGGGCCATGTTCGACGATCGTGGCGACGCGCTCAAGGAAGCGGGTCCGTCCATCCCTGTCGAAGTGCTCGGTCTCGATGAAGTGCCTGAGGTTGGCGATACCTTCCAGGTGGTTACCGATACCGCCAAAGCCAAACAGATTGTGCTGTATCGCGAAGCTAAGACACGTGAAGAGCAGATGAAGAAGGGTGCTCGCGTCACCCTTGAGACGCTCGCCAAATCGCTCAAAGAGGGCGAGGTCAAGGAACTCAACATCATCCTCAAGGCCGACGTGGGCGGTACGTGCGAAGTGCTCTCCGATGCGCTCCAGAAGCTCACCACGCCGAAGGTGAAAGTCCGGGTTCTTCACACTGGTGTCGGCGCTATCACCGAAACCGATGTGTTGCTCGCGTCTGCGTCCAACGGTGTCATTGTCGGCTTCAACATCCGCCCGGAGAAGAATGCTGTCTCGCTTGCGGAGCAGGAAGGCGTCGAGATCCGCCTCCACACCATCATTTACGAGCTCACCGACGAGATTAAGAAAGCCATGGCTGGCCTGCTTGCTCCTGTCTTCAAGGAGCTGTTCAAGGGCCGTGCCGAGGTTCGCGACACGTTCCGCATCAGCAAAATCGGCACCGTTGCCGGCTGCTACGTGCAGGACGGCGTTTTCACTCGTGATTGCCAGACGCGCCTCCTCCGCGACAACATCGTCGTTCACACCGGCAGGATCAGTGGTCTGCGCCGCTTCAAGGATGACGTCAGCGAAGTGAAGGCCGGCTTCGAGTGCGGTATCAGCATCGCCGGCTACAACGACATCAAGCCTGGCGACATCATTGAAGGCTTCATCATGGAAAAGCACGCCGCGACGATATAACTCGACGGCATGCAGTCGAACCCCGACAATCCAGGCGCGTCACGCAAGCCGCTGGTTGTCATATTCCTGACTGTGTTTCTCGACCTGCTGGGGGCCGGGATTCTGCTGCCCATCATTCCCTATCTCGTACGGCAGTTTCGCGCCGATGCGACAACGCTCGGTGTTCTGTCGATGGCGTTCTCCGGCGCGCAGTTTGTCGCGAGCCCGGTGCTCGGTGTCCTTTCGGATCGCTTCGGACGGCGTCCCGTGTTGCTGCTCAGCATCTTTGGGACCTCGGTGGGCTACTTCCTCTTTGCCACCGCGACGTCACTGCCGATGATGTTCTTCTCGCGCCTGCTGGACGGCTTCACAGGTGGCAACATCTCCACCGCGCAAGCCTACATCGCCGATATCACTCCGCCGGCCGATCGCGCGAAAAGCTTCGGGCTAATCGGGATGGCCTTTGGACTCGGCTTCATTCTCGGGCCTGCGATCGGCGGGGCGCTCGCCAATATCAGCGTGCATGCGCCAGCGTTCGCGGCTGGGGTCCTATCGCTCTTCACCGCGGTTCTGGCATACTTCGTGCTGCCCGAATCGCTCCCCGCGCAGCAGCGCGAAACGAAGCCATTCCACTGGTTGGATCTGAGCCCGGTGCGGCCTTTGCGGCAGGTGTGGGAACGCAAGAACCTGCACATGCTGTTAATGGCGGTGTTCGTTCTGAACTTCGCCTTCAGTTCCCTGCCAAGCAATTTTTCGCTGTTTACGCTGACGCGATTTCAATACACGCCGCAACAGAACGCCATCCTTTTCGCCTTCATCGGACTGACCGCCGCTATCGTGCAGGGCTATCTGGTGCGCCGCCTGAACCCGATATTGGGTGAGAGAAAAATGGCCGTCATGGGGATAGGCTTGATGGTGGCGGGCTTCATCGGAATCGCGTTTTCCACCGTGCCGTGGCATCTGTACGTTGCCGTGCTTCTGGTTTCCGGAGTGGGCTTCGCGAGTACGGCGCAAACCGCCATGTTGTCCCATCGTGTGAGTGCCCGTGAGCAGGGCTGGCTGCTTGGATCGATGCAGTCGTTTCTCAGCTTGACTCGGGTAGCCGGGCCGTTATATGCCGGTGCTGTTTTTGATCTGATCTCCCCCGGCGCGCCTTATTGGACGGGGGCCATATGGCTGACTGTTGCGCTCGTGCTCACGTGGTACGGCGCGACGAGAGAATAGAATTATGCATCAGTTGATCCTCGATGCCCAGGACTACCTCAAAGGCAAGATCCTCACCACGCCGGTGGAACACTCCGCCCCCCTGTCCGGCATCGCCGGAGTCCCCGTCTGGCTGAAACTCGAACACCTTCAGCGCACCGGCTCCTTCAAGCTTCGAGGCGCATGGTTCCGTCTCGCGCAAATCCCGCCCGGGGAACGCGCGAAAGGCGTCCTCACCTGCTCTGCCGGCAATCACGGCAAAGGCGTCGCTTACGCGTCTCGCGAACTCGGAATCCGTGCGGTCATCTGCGTTCCCTCCAGCGTCGACAAGGCCAAATTGTCCGGCATGCAATCGATGGGAGCAGAGGTGCGCGTGTCGAGTTTCCCCGGCTACGATGACACGGAAATCTGGGCTCGATCCGTGGCTGAAGCCGAAGGCCTTCCATTCATCTCGGCATTTGATGACCCTTACGTGATGGCAGGCAACGGCGGCACTCTCGCACTGGAGGTCACGGAACAACTGCCCGATGTGAGAGAGTTCCTCGTCCCGGTGGGAGGCGGTGGACTCGCTGCCGGCTTTGTATCCGCGATGCCCAAGGGAGCCCGTGCGATCGGCTGTCAACTGCAGGCCAGCCCCGCCCTCGCGCTATCGTTGCAACGTGGTCACGCCGTCACTGCACTGCCGGCCGTCGAGACCCTTGCTCGTGGACTGGAAGGTGGCATCGGCGCCGGACCCTTCGAGATCATACGGCGCCACATTCACGAGGTCGCGCTAGTCACCGAAGCAGAAATCATCCACGCCACGCGCTGGATGCTGGAAGAGCATCAATACCTGATCGAACCCTCGGCCGCGGTAGCCGTTGCCGCGCTGCTCGCCAACAAAGCTCACCGCTTTCACGGACCAGTCTGCGCGCTTATCTGCGGTCGCAACGTCGCCATCGAAACGCTGCGCCGCATCGCATGACGGGCGGGAACATGTGCGACGATGGAATCAGTTATGGCGAAGCAGTTCGTGACCATCGTGGACGGAGCATACAAGCTCACCGGTGCCCGTGTGTCCCTTGATTCCGTCGTTTATCAACACAACCAAGGGGTCTCAGTGGAAGGCATTGTTGAGAATTTTCCTGCCTTGAGTCGCGAGCAGGTGTGCGGAGCCTTGAAATACTACGAGTCCCACAAGCGCCAGGTTGACGAGTACATTGCCAGTGCAGAGGCGGAGTATGAGAGAAAGCGCGCCATCTCGCGCCTGGAGAGACCGGAACTGTATGCCAAACTGGAACGCGCGCGCCAAGGAACGCCAACAAGAGGTGCATGAGGCCTCGATTTCAGGCGGATGCCGATCTCAGCATGAAGATCGTTACCGGTCTCCGTCTTCGTGAGTCGAACGTCGAGTTCAGAACCGCTCGTGAAAGCCGCATCCTAGGTCTCTCCGATCCGGATGTACTCAAGCATGCCGCGAACACGGGCCTCATCCTCGTCTCACACGATGAAAAAACGATGCCCGGTCATCTCTCGCGGTTCCTTCGCTCGCAGTCCAGCCCTGGCGTGATTATTGTCCCGCAGCGCCTCCCCTTAGGGGCCGCTATCGACGACCTTCTTATCGTCTGGACAGCTTCCGATGCGGTGGAATGGCGGGATCACGTCAGCTTTCTTCCCTTATGATTGCCCGGCGGCGCGTCTAAGAGGAGAACCCGCGCCGTTCGCGCCGCAGGAACGCCGGCACTTCCAGCTCATCCACAATCTTTACCGGCTCATCGTGCGCGTGGCCATTTGTGGCCACAACGCCGGCGCCCACGAGCGCGGGTTCATGCTGTAAATCGCGCAGCGGCTCAATCTGGGTCGCAGCAGGTTCCTGTTCCGCATGCCGGGCTGCGAATTCGTCATACTCCGCGGGCGCGCTGACGCCTGCCGACGGGCTAAAGAACGCAACGCGCGTGCTTTCCTCGGCCGCTTCCACCTTGGCCGCAGCCTTCTCCGATGCACGCGGGAACCCGGTGGCAATCACGGTGACCTTCACTTCATCGCCCATCCGGTCATCCAAGACAATGCCGAAGTTCACCATGCAATCGTCATTGTTTGCTGCCTGTTGAATCAGCGTGCAGGCTTCATCCACTTGATGGAGTGAGATCCCGTTCGACGCCGTGATGTTGATGAGAATCCCGCGCGCGCCACTGAACTCGCCCTCTTCCAGCATCGGGCAGTTGATGGCCTGCTTCGCCGCCTCCACCGCCGCGTTCTCGCCACGAGCGGATGCCGTGCCCATCATCGCGTGACCCATCCCCGACATAATCGCTTTGATGTCCGAGAAGTCGCGGTTGATCAGACCCGGCGTGTTCATAATGTCCGAGATTCCCACGACGGCCTGGCGCAACACGTCGTCGGCGACGCGGAACGATTCCATCAACGGCGTTCCCTTAGGGACCAGCGACGTCAGACGCTGATTGGGAATCTGAATGAGGGTGTCCACCGTGCCGGCCAGATCTTCCAGGCCGCGGTCAGCCGCCTTCATCCGCCGCGACCCTTCAAATGCGAACGGCTTTGTGACGATCGCCACGGTGAGGGCGTTCAATTCCTTCGCCAGGGACGCAATTACCGGAGCCGCGCCGGTGCCTGTGCCGCCGCCCAATCCGGCGGCCACGAACACCATGTCGGCTCCTTCCAGGATCTCGATGATGCGTTCGGTGTCCTCCAGCGCCGCTTCCTTTCCCATGTTGGGATCAGCGCCCGCGCCAAGACCGGCGGTCACCTTGTGGCCGATTAATAGCTTATTGGGGAGCGGCGATATGTGGAGCGCCTGCTTATCGGTGTTGACGGCGTAGAACTCCACTCCGCCCACACCTTCGCGGTACATCCGCGCCACGGCGTTCGATCCGCCGCCGCCGACACCGATCACCTTGATCCGCGTGCCGGTGGAGAAATCGTCCTTCACGTCGAAGCGGAACGAATCCAGCTTCTGTTCGAGCCTCTGTTCGGATTTCTGTTCGATCTTCATTTCCATTCCCGGTTCCGCCTGTTTCTCAGGCACATGTTTAACAGGCATCTTGGCCGTTTCCTCTTGCGCTTTCGGAGCAAATTCGTCCGTGCGATCGCTCAGGTCGTCGAATAGCATTTTCGCGTCCCCCTCTATTTGAAAACCAATCCCACAAGACTGGGCACTTTCCGTTTCGGTTCCTTGTGCGACTTGAGCCGGGCGGAGTACATTGCCAAGCCTCCGGCCGTCGACCAAGCCGAGTTGTCCAAATCTCCGGGCCACTTCTCGACGCCCAGCACCAGGCCGATCCGCGCCGGGCAATTCAACACCGCTTCAGCCATGTCGCACATGCCGTGCAACAGTGCGCCGCCGCCGGTGAGAATCACGCCTTCAAACAACGACTGTTCCATCCCCGTCTTGGCTACTTCATGGGCTACGTGATGGAACAATTCCTCGGCACGCGCTTCGAGAATCTCGTTCAGATACTTGCGCGGCGTCTCGCGCAGTGCCCGTCCTTCCGGCGAAGGCAACTCGATGTAGCTCGAATCCGAAGTGAGACCGAGGATCGCGCAGCCGTACTCTTCCTTCAACTGTTCAGCGTCTTCGTAGGACACCTTCAACACCTGCGACAGGTCGCGCGTGAAGTGATCGCCACCAATCTGCACGCCGCCCGCGCGCAACAACGAATCGCCTTCATACACCACCACGCTCGTGCCCTGCGCGCCGATGTCGATGAGCGCCACGCCGCGGTTGCGATCCTCCGGCAGAATGCAGGCATAGGCAGCCGCTACGGGCTCAAACACCGTCTCCTCCACTGCCAGATGAGCTTGATGAATCGCCCCGATCAGCGCCTGATGTTCGCGCGCGCTGCACGTCACCACGTAGACGTTCGATTCCAGCCGGGAGCACACCGCGCCCTTCGGGTTGCGGAAACCCGCGCGGCCGTCCAGTGTGAAATCGAGAGGCAGCATCTGCAAGACGAGGCGGTCGTCCTCCAGCCGCACGCGGCTCGCCAGATGAACCGCATAGCTCATATCGCTCTGGTCGATATGCCGGGGCCGTCCAAACTCGTAGACTCCACGGCTGGAGAAGCCCTGTACGGTGCCTCCGCCGATGCCCGCCACCACCGCTTCTACCGCCACGCCGGCCATACGTTCCGCAGCGCGCACGGCATACTGAACGCTCTCCGAAATTGCCTGTGGATCGGCCACGCGGCCCTTCAACCAGCCTTTGGCCGGCGCTTCTCCACAGCCAAGAAAGCGCAGCTCGCCGTGTTCTACAGAGAGAATGACGCAACGCGTCCGCCCGGCGCCGAGATCGACGCCGACCGCCAGATGTTGCTTTTGACTATTCGCCACGGCCTTCCTCCACCGCGGTGATCCGCCCGTCAATCCGCAAATCGAAGGTCTTCGCGTTCGGCTTCACATTGTAGATGCCGGCATAATGCTGTAGAAAGTTCTCCAAACGTTTTTTGTAGTTCTTGTTTCCGATTTTCAACAGCAGCGAAGCGTCGTCGATGCGCATCGTCACGCGCAGATTGCCCGGGTCCCGTACATCCGCCTCGCTGAGACGGCTGGCCAGCGCACCAATCTCGCGCTGCATAACCATTGCTTCGCGCACACGAATCCTGCGCGATGCTTCGGTATCCGAAGCCGACATTCCGGTCAGGACGAGAAGATTCGACAGCCGTTCGCCGCTCGGAATCGGCATCAGCACGCCATCGATGTCGATCACCTTGAACTCCGGCGCCGAGTCGCCCGGCAACTGCACAAAGGCCGCCGGCTGCCGCTCCACCACGGTCACATGCACATGATTTGGCCAGCGGCGCGAAACGGTTGCGTCCTTGATCCAGTCCACCGCCAACAGATTCCGCCGCCGTTCGGCCACGGAAAACAGGTAGAGGCTGCGTCCCAAATCCTGCTCGAACACGCGCAGCACTTGCGATTTGTTGGCACGCTGCAACCCCTGCAAGGTCATCCCGGGAGGATCCTCGCTCGAATCGGCCGGAGCCGGCAGATGAAACCGGTCGTCGGCGATGAGAAATGCTTCCACGCGGTGGAAGGCGGCTACCAACAGGAACGCCACCAGCAACGCCGCTACGGGAAGCAGCCAGTAATACCAAGGCATCTTCCGGCGCTTGACTGCGCCCTGGGTCTCGTCGCGATCCTTTCCGACACGCGCGCGGCGGCGCGGGCGCGATTCTTCATCCCTGGAATCGGATCGAACGGCCTCGCGCGATTCCTCTTCGATACCCTGCTGCAGCAGCGGGTATTCCAATTCGTCCGTCACGCCTCTACGAGCCATGCTACTGTACCGTTCCTTCCTCGCCGACTTCCGTTACCGCCTTCGCACGCAGACTCTCCATAATCCGCTCGCCCGCCGAAGAAACACTTCCCGCGCCCAACGTCACAATGGCATCGCCGGCGCGTGCCTCCGCGGCAATCGTTCGAATCCCTTCCTCCATGCTGGCGGCGTAGACAACACCGCGATGCCCAAACTCCCGCAACCGTTCCGCGAGCACTGTCGAATGCACACCCTCGATCGGGGGCTCCGATGCCGCATAGATGTCCAGCAAGACCACCACATCGGCTTGATGGAACGATTGCGCGAACTCATCCAACAGCGCGGCGGTTCGCGTGTAACGGTGCGGCTGGAACAACACCAGCACGCGGCTGAACTGGCACACACGCGCGGTTGCCAGCGTCGCGCGGATCTCCGTCGGATGATGCCCGTAGTCGTCGATCACGGTGACACCTTCCGTTTCGCCGCGAATCTGGAAACGGCGGTCGACGCCGCTGAATCCGCTCAGCCCTTCCTTCATCTGCTCCAGCGGAACATCCAGCTCCAATCCAATCGCCACGGCTGCTGTCGCGTTCAATACATTGTGCGGACCCGGCACGCCCACGCGGAACGAACCCATATCACGGCCTTGCACCCGCAGCGTGAATTCGCTCGAGGAAGGTCCGCTGGATGACCCCGTAATAAAAAGGTCCGCCTGGGGGCTCACGCCATACGTTACCGTCCGCCGCTGCACACGCGGCAAAATCCGCTGCACATTCTCATCGTCGAGGCAGAGAATCGCGGCGCCATAGAACGGCACTTTGTTCACGAACTGCGTGAACGCATCCAAGATGTGATCGAGCGAATGATAATGATCCAGGTGCTCGCGGTCGATGTTGGTGACCACAGCAAGAATCGGAGCAAGCTTCAGAAACGATCCGTCGCTCTCATCGGACTCCACCACCAGGAACTCGCTCTTTCCCACGCGGGCGTTCGATCCGCCCATTCCGCGGACACGTCCACCGACGACCACGGTGGGATCAAGCTGGCGCAGCACCGCGGCGGTCATGGACGTGGTGGTCGTCTTGCCGTGACTCCCTCCAATCGCAACGCCGTACTTCAGCCGCATCAACTCCGCCAGCAGCTCGCCGCGCGGAATGATCGGGATCTGCAGCCGCTTCGCCTCCACCCACTCGGGGTTGTCCGGCTTGACGGCGGAACTGACCACCAGGGCCTTGGCCCCTGCGACGTGCGTGGCATCATGACCTTCCCAAACGCGGGCTCCCATGGCGCACAGCCGCTCCGTGACCGGTGAGAGCTTTGCATCACTGCCCGTGATCTCGTAACCGAGGTTGAGCAATACCTCGGCAATGCCGCTCATGCCGATGCCGCCGATTCCCGTAAAGTGGAAGCGCTGCCGCTTAAAAAACATTTTTCGTACTAATTGTTTCGGCTTTGAAAGCTTCTGTCAACCCTGTTTTGCCAACTTTTTCCAACCCAACGCACGCGCCGCTTCTTCTTCCAACACTTCCGCCGCACGCTGTGCCGCGCCGGGGCGCGCGAACTGCCGCGCACTCTGTCCCATCTTCGCCAGCAGTCCCGGCTCCGAAGCAAGCGATTGAATCGCGTGAAACATCTCTTCGGCAGTCAGTTCTTTGTCGAGAACCACCTTCGCCGCGCCGGCCTTCGCCATTGCCTCGGCGTTGCGCAACTGGTGTTGATCCGCCGCAAAAGGGAAGGGGACCAGTATCGACGGCTTGCCCGCGGCGGCCAACTCCGAAACCGCGCCGGCGCCGGCGCGGCACACAATCAAATCCGCCTGGGCGAACGCCTTCGGCATGTCCTGGAGGAACGGCACCACCTGGCCTTCCGCTCCACATGCGGCGAACTCCGCCGACATCTCCGCGAACTCCGCCGTTCCTGTCTGATGGATCCACTTCACCGGGATCTTTCGAGCGAGGAACAACGGCCAGCACTTCTTTCCAGCGGCGTTCAGGCGTTGCGATCCGCGGCTGCCGCCAGTGACCAACACTGTCAAGCGTCCAGGTGCGCGCGGCTCCAACTGAAAGAACTCGCTGCGCACCGGCAGTCCGGTCATCTCCAGTCGATCCGCCGGAAAGAATGGTGCGGCTTCCGCGAAGCTCAACAACGCACGGCGGGCAATTCTTCCGATGCGCCGGTTCACCATTCCCGGAATCGCGTTCGGTTCCATCAGCACGATGGGCTTGCGCATCAGCCACGCGGCGATGGTCGCTGGTCCCGCCACAAATCCACCCATGCTGAACACTGCCGCCGGTTTCCTTTCGCGAATCAATCCTATGCATCGCATCACCGCCAGTGGCAGTTGCCACAGCGTCTTCATCGTCCGCTTCCACCCAACACGCTTCAATCCGCCGATGGAAATGTAGTCAATCGGAAAATTCTCCGGCGGAACCAACCTGCTCTCCAACCCCTCGCGCGTCCCGATGAAGAACACCGAATGCCCGCGTCTTCGCAACTCGCGCGCCACGGCGATCGCCGGGATCACATGTCCCCCGGTGCCGCCGCCGGTCATCAGGAAATTCAACTTCTTCACAATGCCGGCCGGAGTCACCTCCTTCCGGTAGGTTTGGCGAATCTTAACGCGCAACAATTCTCCTTTCCGATCAGGCCTCCTTGCCAATCATGCGGCGTGATCGCTTACGCTCAACAGCAAACCCAACGATGTCATCGAACTCAACAGCGAACTCCCGCCGTAGCTGATCAGCGGCAACGTGAATCCCTTTGCGGGAGCGATGTCCAGCACCACGCTCATGTTCATCAACGCCTGGCTGACAACGGCCACGCATACGCCAAGTGCGAGGTATCGGCCGAAATCATCCGGCACCAGCCAGTAGAGCCGAAGCCCGCGCCATAAAATGATCAGGTAGCCGGCAAGCACCGCGGTGGCGCCCCACAACCCCAACTCCTCGCAGATAATCGCGTAGATGAAGTCGTTGTGTGCTTCGGGGAGAAAGCGCAGCTTTTGCTTACTCTCGTTCAAGCCGAGCCCGAACACGCCTCCGGTGGCCACCGCGATCTTGGATTGCCGCACGTGGTAACCCGCGTCGCGCGTCGTAATCGACTGGTTGGCCCAGTTCTTGATCACTCCCTTCGAGTCGAGCTTGTCCAGCCAGTAGTCATCCGGATCGAGGAAGGCGATGACGCGATGCACCCGGTACGGCTTGGAGAGAATCGCCACCGGCATCATCAGAACGCATGCCGCCACCGCCGCAAGAAAATACCGCTTGTCCAGCCCGGCGACATAGAAGACGGCTCCCGCGGTGCACATCAATACCGCGGCCGTTCCGATGTCGGCGATGATGACGCAGGCAGCCAGAACACCCAGAGCCAGCGCGGCCGGCGCCCACGTTCCGGGCGTGTTGATCTTATTTGCGCGCCGCGTCACAAACCATGCGAGAAACACGATCAGCGCTGGGCGGGCGAACTCCGCCGGTTGGATACCGAACCCGCCCATGCGCAGCCAACGGTGACCGCTCCCGTCGAGGAAATACACGAGCACGAGCAGCGCCATCACAATGCCCAACGGGGCGAACGCCCAGGTCGAGGATTCGAATCTCTTGTAATCGCAGCGCTTCAAACACATCATCACGAGCAGCGACACCGCGGCCCAGCCCATTTGCCGGAAGAGGAAATGATAGTTGGGGTGGTAGGGATTGTCGTCCTTCTTTTGCGGCACGGTGTCCGCGGCGTTCACCGCAGTGGCCAGATCGAGCTTTGCCTGCCGGTCCTGTGAACTCGACACGTTCACGCTGGACGAGCTGTACACCATCACCATGCCGAAGGCTGCCATGAGCACAACGGTGAGAAACAGAGGTTGATCGGTCTTCAGAACCTGGGCCATTTTACTGCTACCTCTACAAATCCTTGGTTACAAGATTACCAACAAATGTTTTAAACAATTTACCGCGTTCTTCGTAGCTGCGGAACTGGTCGAAGCTTGCGCACGCCGGCGCCAGCAGGACGGTGTCTCCCGGCTTGGCATTCGCCGCCGCCTCTTTCACGGCGTTCTCCAGAGTGCCGCACCGCACCAGCGGCACCGCACCTGCCAAAGCCGCGCCAATCTTTTCCGCCGCCGCGCCAATCAACAGCACGGCCTTCGCCTTCTTCCGCAGAGCCTCCGCCAGAGGGGCATAATCGCTTCCCTTGTCTTTGCCTCCGAGAATCATCCACAACCCGCCATCAAAGGCGTCGACCGCCTTCAGCGCCGCATCGACATTGGTCGCTTTTGAGTCGTTGTAATACTTCACTCCGTCCAACTCCCGCACAAACTCGATGCGATGCTCGACGCCCGGGAATGTCCGCACGGCCGCGCGAATCCCGGCCAGAGCCGCTCCGGCCAACCGGGCCGCGGCCGCCGCGCCCATAACGTTGTCGATGTTGTGCCGTCCTCGCAACGGAATCTCCAATGCGGGCATCAGAAACTCGCCATCGAGCAGGATGTCATCGCCTTCCATCCACAGCCCGCGCGAGACCCGCGCTTTCTGACTGAACCATACCGGAGTCGACGGGATCGCTTCCGCAAAGCCGGCCGTGATGGCATCATCGGCATTCAACACAGCCCAATCACCAGCGCGCTGCGATTCAAACAATCGACGCTTAGCCGCCACATAGGCTTCCATCGTCTTGTGCCGGTCCAGATGATCGGGCGACACGTTCAAACAAACACCTACTTCCGCGCGGAAATTCGAAATCGTCTCCAACTGAAACGACGACAGCTCCAGGTCATTCCATTGCCCTTCGCGCGAAGTGGCCACCATTGCAGTCGGCGGCAGTCCGATGTTACCGCCCACCTGGCAGGCAATTCCGCATTCCTTCAGCAGGTGCCCCACGAGCGCTGTTGTCGTGGTCTTGCCATTCGCGCCTGTGATGCCGATCACCGGCCCGCGCAGAAAGTACGAAGCCAGCTCCACCTCGCCGATGATCCTGGTTCCCCGGGCGCGCGCGGCGTTTAACTCCGGCAGATCCAACGGCACGCCGGGAGACAGGACGATCAGATCGCAATCGTCGAACGCAGCCGCGTTCTGCTCCAGAAAAGGCACCTTCCATCGCTCAAGAATGGGACCAACTCCAGGCAGCTCAGTGAGCGGCCGGGAGTCGGTCCCGCGAGGGTGCGCCCCCTTCTCGACCAGGAGTTTGATGGCGGCCTGGCCCGATTTGCCAAGTCCTGCCACCAGCACCTTCAAGCCCTGCAACTGCATGGTTACCTCAACTTCAAAGTCGTCAGCGCGAACAGCGCCATCACCAGACCGGCAATCCAGAACCGTACCACTACCTTCGATTCATGCCAGCCAATTGCCTCGAAGTGATGATGCAGCGGCGACATTTTGAAAATCCGCTTCCCGCGCAACTGGAAACTGCCCACCTGCAAAATCACTGACAGGCACTCGATGACAAAGACGCCGCCAACAAATAGCAGCAGGATCTCCTGCTTGATCAGTACCGCGATGGTGCCCAGCCCGCCGCCCAAGGCGAGCGAGCCGACATCGCCCATAAAAATCTCCGCCGGATGGCAGTTGTACCAGAGAAACGCCAATGAGGCGCCGGTCATCGCGCCGC
>JACQZR010000036.1 GCA_016213775.1 Acidobacteriota bacterium | reverse complement strand
GCGAGGGAGAGGACGCTCTCTCCGGCGCGATGGGCGGCAGTGATCTTGTCGAAGGACGGATCGAGTTTACCGCGGAGGATGGCGCACTCGGCGTCAATGAGAGCAGTTTCCATGGCCCAGAGGCGGCGCAGGCGCCAGGCGAGCGGCCGGTGTGTTTCGCGCGGCGGCGGATTGACAACCTGTTCGAGTCAGAAGAGTTTGTGTCTGGGGCCGCGCTGATGGAGCACAACGTGAGCCGGTTTGCATGGACGGCGGAAGCATCCGTCGCCGGATCCGTTGAACGCGCTGCTGTCGTTCACCTACACGCTGCTGGGGCAGGAGGTGGGGGCGGTGTTGGAGGCGTTGGGGCTGGATCCCTATTATGGGTTTCTGCATCAGCCGGATTACGGGCGGCCGTCGCTGGCGCTGGATTTGTTGGAGCCGCTGCGGCATCCGGTGGGGGACCGGCTGGTGATGACGCTGGCGAACAAGAGTGTGCTGGGGGAGGAGGATTTCGTGGGGCGGCCGGGAGGCGGAATGCACCTGACGGCGGAGGGATTGCGGCGGTATCTGGACTATTATGAGACGTGGATGATGGGGATGGCGGGGAAGAAGGGATGGAGGGTGCATTTGCGGGGTGAGGTGGAGCGGTTTGTGCATGGTCTGCGGCACGGGGTGGAGTGGAAGCCGATGCGGTGGGATGCGGAGAATCATGTGGAGGAGGAATGCAGTACGTTGTCTGTTACGACATAGCGGACGACCGGCGGCGGGAACATGTCGCCACGGCGCTGCTGGACTTTGGGAAGCGGGTGCAGGAGAGCGTGTTCGTGGCGTCGCTGGATGAGGAGTTGTTGGGGCGGATGATGGGGCGGGTGGAGCGGTTGATTGAAGTGTTGGAGGACCGGGTGCATGTGTTTCCGATGTGCGAGGAGTGCGTGGGGAAGGTCAAATTGATGGGGAGGGGGGAGATGCCGGAGGAGCGGGCGTTTTACGTAGTGTAGGGGGGAGTGTGGAGAGGAGTGCTTCCGGAGTGGAAAGTCGTTTCTTGTGAGAACGAAGCCGGCCAACGCTTCCTCCATAGGGACGTCGGTACGTGGTCAGGTAAACCCTACGTAAAGTTGAATGCGGGGGCTGCGCCTTCTTGTGCGGAATCTGCGATCGGAGTGAAGACGATGAGGACAGGACTGTAGTGAAGTCACCCTCTCGCCGCCAACGCGCTCCCCACTGAGGCTTCGCGTCGCCGCCGGCCGCTCAACAAATAAACAGCGGCCCGCAACTCAAGCAAAGGATCGTCTGATGGCTCAATCCCATCCACCCGCGGAATCGGATCGAAGATGATGTGCTTCTGCTGTGCGACATCGTCTTCAGCAACACCAGTCAGCGTAACGGTTCCGAAGGGAATCTGCTGCCGCTGCTCGGGCCAGTGCACCGTTGGATTGTCGACAACATCGCCCGGTTCGGCGACCTGCACCTTGATCTCAAAGCGGACAGGCTCGGCCAGGATCCTCTGTCGCAATTCCGCAAACAGAAAATCCGCCGGCTTGCCTTGCAGCGCCGCATCGTCGAGATGCTCTACACCAGCCACCGGAGCAAAACGATACCGCCCAAATCGTTTCACGCCATCGCTGTTGGTGAACGCAAACGCTGTCACGCCGAAGTATCGCTCGTGCGCAAAACTCGACGGACTCGGCTTCGGCGTCTGGACAAAGGCAAGCGTCTCCGGGTGCGCGGCAAGAAACAGCTCCAAGGGAGTCGGCGATGGCGGTTTCCGCGACGGATCGCTGGCGCCCACAGCGCGTAGAAACTCGAGGAACTCCTCCCCATTCCGCGTCGGAAACCCATCCGCCGAGTGACCGATGATGTCGGTGTGCACGCGGTCTGCCAGGTAAAACCGGATCGCCAGACCGCGCGGGTTGGCCTGCGGATGCGTGTCCGGAATCTCGGGCAGGCCGGTGGAATTGGAGAACCGGGCCGCAACGCGAACACTCTCCCGTTGCACGTGCGCCGCCCTCGTCAGCGACGGCGCCTCTTTTGCCGCGCGAAACTCGCCCGTTAAGAGAATCCCCTTGGCGTGCGCAGGTCGCTTTCCCGGGTGCACTCCAAATGCAGCGTCGAATGTCGCAATCAGGTCTTGCGCCAACTGAACGATTCTCGCGTCCGATGGTAGTGGCATTGTATCAGCCTCCTTTTTGCATGAGATGTGGCTACCGCGACGCCCGATGCAGATTTTCTCCCCAATTGTCCAGCCGGGTGTGCTATCATAGAGCGAGTTTGATCGTCCTGCCAATTAGGTATTACCGTCCTGCTTCACCGCATTGCCTGGTCTTCCCAATTAGCCGCCTTCAAATCAGAAAAGGGATAGTATGAAAAATATTTTTGTTGGGAATCTCAGTTTTGGCGCCACCGAAGATTCGGTGCGCTCGATGTTTGAAGCGCACGGCACCGTTGACCGTGTCAGCATTGTTACCGACCGTGAAACCGGGCGCTCCAGGGGCTTCGCCTTCGTGGAAATGCCCAACGACTCCGAAGGCAATGCCGCCATCAACGCCATCAACGGCCGCGATATGGACGGCCGTAGCCTCAACGTCAACGAAGCGCGACCGAAGGAAGATCGGGGCTTCGGCGGCGGCGGACGCGGTCATGGCGGCGGCGGTGGTGGCCGGCGTAACAGCCGCTACTAGGCCTCACGCTCGCTAAGAGCTGTCAGGCGAGAGCGAGAATTTTGTAGAACCAATCCCTAGCTATCTATGTCTAGATAGCTGGGGATCAATTTTTTCAGTTGTCTTCTTGTTCAGCTTCCAGGACAGGCGGGGAGGGGATTCGTCTGGGGCTTTCCACCGACGGCCCATCTCTTTGCGTGGGGTTTGCGTGCGGGCTTCTTCCTCAGTTCAGCGCCGACGCGGTGTTCAGCACCGCTTGAATGTCCGCAGTCAGTTTGGCGAGACTCGCGCTGCGAAATCCACCTATCGGAAAGCGCGGCGCTAAGGGCCCGTGGCAGAAGTCACAAAACACCGCTTGCTGACGCGCGCGGCCGGGGTAGATTCAGTGCGTTACGAAGCGTGTACCGTGAGCGAACGACTATTATGACGGGCTGCTAACGTCGTTGGCCAGCTTCTGCACGGAGGTTTGCGATGGCTCCGTCGCTCCGTGGCACATCGCCATCAGGTTGTTCGCCAGTTGCTGCTGCATCGCGGTTTATTGCACGGTTACAGCCGGGCTGACATACATCCTCGTATACCCATCATTCAGGAAATAGCGAAACTCATATTTCCCCATTCTCACAGGTGTAGCGAAAGTCAGTTGCCCGCGGATGGCTGGGCCAGTGTACTGCCACGACAGCGGCTGATCGTCAGACGCTCCAGGTTCGTAAAGCCCGATCCAATCGCGCCCGTTATGCCCGATTGCCGCGCTGAAGGACGCGTTGACTGTGGCGCCCGGTGCGGCCGAGGCCGGTGCGCTGATGGAAAACGGCACCCAGCCCAGGAAGGCGCCCGGATCGCGCCACTGCGCCGCCTCTGCTTCGGTGAGCTGCCGCGAATCGGCCAACCGCTGCGACACATCCACCGGCGTCCCATCAAAGTTGGTGCTGTTGTATTCGTAGAACTGCACGTTCGGCGCGCGCGTGGCATTATTGAGCACCCAGCCCGCCGGATGAATGTGCGGTCCAAGGAAGCAATCAATGAGTATCACCTGCGCGTAGGGAAACGAGTTCGGATCCGTCCTTGATAGATACACGCCGGTTACTCCCTCAGCCGCTGTAAGCCGGCAGTTCACATAAGCGTTTCCATTCTGCCCTTGTCCATTGCGAAGCTGCGTGTAAAATCCGCCAGAAGTCACCGCCATCAACTCGCAATTCTGAAAGAAGACCTTGCCGCCGCCCCACATGAAATCCACATCGCCTTCCAGATAACTGTCCGCCACCAGCGCAGCGCCCTGCAAAAACGTAGTGTCCTGGAAGCTCTTGAGCGTGACTTGGTTCAGAAACACGCGGCTGTTGTTGGCGCGAAAGGCCTCGGCCTGCGATCCGCCGCTTGGCGTCGTGTTGTGCAGTGTGATGTTGTCGAGCGTGAAATCGGGAGCATCCACGCCGAACATCACGCGCGAGTTGCCGCCGTTGAGTTTGGCGTTGTTGGCGTACTGAATGATTGTGTTGTCGCGGTCCTCGCCACGAATCACCAGGAAGGGCTTGCTCGACGGCACGTAGATAATCTCGCGGTAGACTCCTGGCTTCACCGAGATGACGTACGGTTGCGTCAGGCCCGCGGGCGCAAAATCAATGGCGGCCTGGAGCGTACAGAAATCGCCGTTTCCATCCGCGGCCACCACGGAAGCGAACCCCGCCGCGGAGGGAAGCGCGGAACGGGTGGTGAAGCTCCAAGCGCGTGCAGCCACGCCCACAAATGGCGCGCCGTCGGCGTCCACCAGAACACCCGGCTCCACCACCACTGTGTAGGTGCCGTTTGCCGGCAGCGGCGCGTGGGGAAAAATCGTTGCGGCGCTGCCGCTCACCATCACCGGGAAATACGTGAACGCGGTCCCTCCGTTAAGCCGCGTCTGCGGACTGGCGGCCAGATCAATCGCATCCACCGCGGAACCATCCTGCTTCAAAATCAGGATACGCCCCGAGCGTCCCAAGCGCGCCGGCTGATCGAGCCGTAGCGTGAGCGCCGTGTCCGTGCAAAGCCCTGCGGCGCCGTTCGCTGGAGAAAAGCTGAGTGACCGCATCGCGCTTACCACCACCAGTGAAGCCGCGCTGCTTGTGATGCTGCCGCTCGAATTGCTCACCACCACTGTGTAGCTGCCGGAATCCGTGGTCTGCGCAACAGCGAAGCGCAGCTCGGCGGCCGTCTCGCCGGGAATCAACACGCCGTTCTTGAACCACTGGTAGAAGAGCCCATTGCCTGTCACATGCACGGTTAACGCCCCCGGCGTGCCGATAACGATGGTAGTGTTCGCGGGCTGCGTTGTGATGGTGGGCGGCGGCGGTACAGGTGTAGTGCTGACCCTCAATGTCACAGGTTGGCTCGTCACGCTCCCGCCGGCGTTGCTCACCACCGCCGTGTAGCTCCCTGAATCCCCCACCTTCACATCGGTGAGCGTAAGCGTAGGCGTACTGGCCGTCGCATTGCCCGTCAGTGGTTCCCCGTCCTTGTTCCATTGGTAGATGAGGGCGCTGCCCGATGCTCCCATCGACATCGTGACGCGGCTGCCCACCTGCACTGTCAGCGAGGATGGCTGCGGCTGACTCGTGATCACCGGCGGTGCTGCTGAGTATTCGACAAGCAATCGCGTAAACGTAATCGCCCTCGCGAAGTTGGCTCCCGCGATACGAAACACAAAGTAGTCGAACGAGGTGTTCGGCTGCGGATTGCTCTCCACCGCGGTGTAGTTGTAGCCGGTCAGTGTACCAGCGCTCACCGACGCCGTGAGCCGCGTCGTTGTCGCCGTCAGGCGCTCAATCCCGTAGGTGAGTGTGTACTCTGTATCGTCTGCCAGCGCCTGCCGTTCCGAGGCCCCTGCTCCGCTGATCGTGGCGAAGTCGGCGAAGTTGTTAAACATGTTCTGATTCGCCAGCGCCGTGCGCCTCCCCAGCACAAACGGCCCTCCCACGCCGCTGGCGTAGTACTGCAGCCCGTAGCCGGTATCGTTCACGAAACTGGCATCATTGTGGCCAGCCGTGAGATTTGCCGTGTTGCGCGTCCCCAGCGAATCGAGCACACCCCACCGGATGTCCTGTCCATTGCGCTGGAAGCCGCTCACTGAAAACGTCACGGACACAATCAGCTTGTCGCCAAGGCCCAGCGAAACAGGCTTTCCAGGATCGGTGAAGTACGCCCACACGGCTTCCGACGACCCGCCGGTAGCAGTCAGATCGAACGTTACCGAACCTGCCTGATCGGTGCGCAACGATGTGGTGCGGCCGTTGAAGAGCCGAAGGCTGTTCGTGGCGATGCTCTGGTTCTGACTGTCGCCGTCAGCGAACCTGTCGTCGACCATTGTCTGTTGCGCGAGTGCCGGCAGCGCTAAGCAAATGATGGAGGGGAGTGCACGATGAAACGGGTATCCAAACGTCATGACGGACCTTACTCATGATAGAAATTCTTCACGCGCAGTGTCGCGGAGTTCCCGTAGGAAAACGTTCTTTTCGATATCGATGGTCAGCCCCATACGCTTCGCCGGCGCAACGAATCCGCTGTTCGCCGCCCTTGCCAGCATGGCGAGAACGATGTCGCGGTGACGCTTGCTGCGCAACAGTTGTTCGGCATCGTATTAGTTCTCACTCTGAAATTCGATGTGGAGAATGGTATCGTCATCGAGCAGCAGAACCAGATCGGACCGCTTCTCCTGCACCGAGGCGAATTCGACGTTCAAGGAAGGACGCCGGGTGTCTTCTTTTTCTAGGCACGGTTGGCTCAGTCCTTCCAAAACAACTCGGCATCGGAGCGGCGGACGTAGTTGGCATCAGCGGTAAGCGCATCCGTCGTCATGCACGAGCCGAACCGGGCGGCCGCAATGCGCGCCACAGCCGCCGCGATGCTCCTCGGGCATTCCACCCACCGGAGATCCGCACCTGCGTGCGGAGCAAACAGGGATGGCGTCGCGCACACCAACTCCACTCCACCAGGCAGACTCGCCACCCAGTCCCGAAATGGCGCGACAGTCTCTGCCTGCACGAGCATTCCCGCGGCATCGTACACAGCGCCGTAAACCTCGCCACGCCGCGCATCGATCACCGGCGCGCGAAGCGGTGCGCTACCGTACGTGGCGATCGCGGCAAGGTTGCTCACCGCCACCAGCCCACGTTGTTGCACATCCGCGAGTCCCTTCGCCGCGGCGAGTCCCACGCGTACTCCAGTGAACGATCCCGGCCCGGCGGCGGCGGCGAAACAGTCAATCGAATCGAGCCCCCAATCGGCGTCATCGAGCGCGCGCTGGATCTGCCCGAACAGTACGTGCCCAAAACCATCCGAGGAATGCAGCGGAATCTCCTTCACAACGTCCCGGTCCTGCAGCAATGCGAGACTGCCGAAATCCGACGTGGTGTCGATGGCGAGAACGCGCATGCAGGTCACTGCGTCAAACGGAAAACGCGGTCTGCCGCATAGGCCTTGCCCACCGCGTTCAGTGCATATATGCGAATGTTGAACACCGCCGGAAACATGCGCGCGAGGTTCGTGGGTATCTGTAGCGTCCCCGCCGGCCCGGTGCCGAGTATACGGTATCCGCGGCCTTCCGTCGGCACTTCTCCCGTCCACAGATACATCATCTGCCGTGTGCCCCTGGTCTCGCGTTTCACTTTCGCCTGATACTGCGGCGGTTTGCTGATGGAGAGCACATCCTGAGCCGGGCCGGCCACTTCAAATGGCAGCTTGACGGGGTTCTGTTCGATCTCCTGCATCAGGTTCGGGCGCGATTCATACTTGTACGATCGCATCCCTTCCTTCTGACCGTCGCGGGAAAGATGCAGCACCCAGTCGCCGCTGTTCGAAGGAGGATCACCAATGAACTTATCACCCTTGAAGTCCTTCTTCAGCTTTGTCACCTCACCGCTTGCGCAGTTGAGCCAGTACACATCGTAGCCGTGGCGCTCGATAAGAATCTCCACCTGCTGCGCCTTCTCCAGATACACCAGGTACTCGGTCCCATGCAGCGCCAGTGCGCGTCCGCCGTCCACATCGAAGTAGGGTTCCAACTCCCAATAGCGCGTGCGGGCAAGCAGTTCGGCGTAGGAAGTCATCGCCTTCGCCGCCGCCGAATCGGGCTTCGCCGCATCAAGCATGGCCGTGGGATACTGCCCGTTCATTACCGTGTTCCAAAGCCGCTTACGAAAGTTCTCAATCCCGACCGCTTCTGAAGCGAACCCGGTGTTGACAAACGGCGCCGCGAAGATCTGATGCTCGACGGACCCTATCGTATCGTCGGCCGAATGGTGCGTGACAAAATTCATCCACCCGTCGCTCAGCCCCGGCGCGCTTGACGCCTGCGTGCCGGACGACCGCGGGTGCTGGTGCGGATCGTACTTCTTCAGATAGCCGCCCATCTCTTTCAGCAACTCGCGCCCGTTCTCCGCCGACTCGAACTCGCCGAGCACCGCCCACGTCATATGCATCGGTGCGTAACGCGACGCAATGTAGCGCGTGAAGCGATCGCGCTGCTGCCAGTTGGGGAACAGCCCGCTCAACTGCGCACCGCTGGCGGCAAGCACAAGGTCCACAAACATGCCCTTGGCGTTGAGCGCCAGTACGCGCCTATCCAACTCCTGAAAGAACGTGGGCACCGGCTGATCGGACGAAGCAAACGCCCGCTTCTCCTCGCCGGCCTTCCCTAGCAACAGCCCGCGAACATGCGTGAACTTCTGCTTGCCGCGCGTCTCGGCGTAAGCGTCAAACTGCGCCCGCGGGGCAACCGCGAAATCGGCGAATGTGTCGCCCATCCAGAGATGCGCTTTCCTTGATTCGCTCGCCCGCCACGCATGCACATTTGCCGGCGCGAGAAAGCCCGCATCGGTGCTCTCGGTGGCCTGCACCTGCCCCATCTTTCCGTTGAAGCGTTCAATGTTGCTCGTGATGCGGAAATCCCACTGCCCCGCGTCAATCGGTGCGAAGCGAATCACCAGCCGCCGCCCGCCGTCCCAGAAGCCGTACATCAAAAGCGTGCGCGCCTTGGGCGAGCGTAGCTCGGCCCGCAGATCCACACTTAAGTAAGGATTGGGATGGGCCGCCGCCTCCTGATCATTCAACTCGAATGTGATGTCGCAGGGCGAATACGTAGGGGTAGGCGGACAAGGTTGCTGCGCCCAGAGCCCGGCGGATGCAGCCAGCAATAAGACCAACCATCGCATCGTTAGCAGGTTTCTCTCCGTCGTTTTGCCCAGCCTTCTTTGTTCACCTGTCTCCCCCGGCCGAGCGCGAGGGCGTCCTCCGGCACGGCGTCCGTTATCACCGAACCGGCGCCGACATAACCTCCCGCACCTATTTCGACGGGCGCCACCAGCGTTGAGTTACTTCCAATGAACGCGCCTTCGCCCACCAGGGTCTGGTGTTTCGTCTTCCCATCATAATTGCACGTGATCGTGCCCGCGCCTACATTCACCTTCGCCCCGATACTCGAATCGCCAAGATAAGCCAAGTGCTGTGCCTTGGCGCCCTTGCCCATACGCGTCTTCTTCAGCTCCACAAAGTTCCCGATATGGGCTCCCGCTTCGACGTGATTCTCCAGACGCAGCCGTGCATACGGCCCGATGCGGCATCCTGTCTCCACCTCCGATGTCGCCACAATCGAAAACGGCAGCACGTGAACATCATCGGCCAGCCGCGACCGGTCAATGATACTGCACGATCCAATCAGACAATCCGATCCGATTACCGTATTTCCGAGAATACGTGCAAACGGCTCAATGATCGTGTCCGGCCCGATCCGCGCCTCGGCGTCGATGCACACCGTCTCCGGCCGTTCAATCGTCACCCCTTCCAACATCAGCTCCCGGACCTTGCGGCTCCGTAGAATGCGATCGACCTCGGCGAGTTCCAGCCGCGTGTTGATGCCGAGCAGTTCCGAGGAATCCTCCACCACCATCGGCAGCACGCGGTGGCCGCCGGCATTCAGGATCTCCACCATGTCGGTGAGATAGTACTCCTTCGGCGGATTGTCCGGCCGGATGTCGTGCAGGTGCTTCCACAGCAGCGGTGCGTCAAACGAGTAGATGCCAGCGTTGATTTCGCGAATCGCCTTCTGTTCTGCGTTCGCGGCCTTTTCTTCCACAATCGCCATCACCTCGCCGTCGGCGGTGCGAACAATGCGGCCGTATCCGGTGGGGTTGTCCAGCAGCGTTGTGATCGCGGTTGCCGCGACGCCCGAGCTTTCGTGCAGGTCCACCAGCCTGCGCAAACTCTCCACGGATAGCAGCGGCGTGTCTCCGTAGAGAATCATCACGCGTCCCGTCTTATCCTCAACCGCGGGCTCGCAGCAGAGTACCGCGTGTCCCGTGCCCTTCTGTTCGGTCTGGCGCACAAAGCGAACGCCCTTCGGCGCGAGCAGCGATTCCACTTGCCCGGCCTGATGACCCGTGACGACATAAACATGATCGGCGCTGGTCAACGCCAGCGCGGTGTCCACAACGTGCTCCGCCAGCGCTTTCCCCGCGGCCCGATGCAGTACCTTGGCCTTGCGGGACTTCATACGCGTGCCTAGACCCGCGGCCAGGATGATAATCGTCAGTGATTTTTCCATGCAGGAGTTCTTACTATTACAGCATGCGCTAGCCTGCGAGATACTGCACTGTGAAGCCGAACCCATGGAGACCCCGCTAGTAGAGCTGTGGCAGATCGACGTGTTCTCCGCCCCGCCGGAGCCCGCATGGCGCGTGCTCTCCACCGCCGAGCGCGAACACTCGCAGCGCTTCCATCGTGCGGACGACCGTTTACGATCCGCCGCCACGCGCGCCGCATTGCGCCACATTCTCAGCGCCCATCTCGACCTCCGCCCCGAACAAATCGAATTCACCACCGGCCCCCATGGAAAGCCCGAAGTCCAAGGCTCCGGGATTGAGTTCAACTGCACCCATTCCGGCGATTGGGCATGGATTGCCGTTATTCCAGGCGTCCCGGTGGGCGTCGATCTGGAACGCATCCACGAAATCGAAACCCCGGGCGCAATCATGGACGCGCACGCTTCGCAGCAAGAACTGCAATGCTTCCACGTCGTTCCGCCCGGCCGTCAAGCCGACGCCTTCTTCACCTGGTGGACCCGCAAAGAAGCCTACCTGAAGGCGCTCGGCAAAGGCCTCGACGATGAACTGCGAACAGCCACGGCCTGGTCAGGCACGCGCGCTCCGCAAGTGGTGAACAGTTGGTGTGTCGCCAGCATGGAAAGCCCGCCCGGCTACTGCGGCGCCGTGGCCGTAGGCGCACCCGCTTTCCGCGTCGACTCGCAACTCTTCCGCTGGCCCTAGGCCCCGCCGCGGGCTTCCAGCAGGCCGCTCAATTCGCTGCTTGTCCCCGACAGCAGCTCCGGAGCGCCCGCAAGGTACACGCTTCCCGGACGCGTGCTCCGCGTAACCACGACTCCCACACCGATAATGCAATCGCTGCCAACCGTCACCGCTTCCCGGATCGTCGCGTTCGCACCGACGATGCTGTACTCCTGCACCGTGCACTCGCCTAACAGCAGGCTTTGCGGCCCAAGGAAACAATGGTCGCCAACGGCGACGTGATGCCCCACAAGACTGCCTGTCTCGATCATGACGTTGTTGCCAATCCGCGAGAACGGCTTCACAATCACGTTCTCGTAAAGAAAGCAGTTTTCCCCGATCACCGAGCCTGCCGCGACAATCGCCTTCGAGTTCACGTAGGTCACAAACTCATAGCCAAGCGATTTGGCGTGTGCGTATTTCTCCGCGCGCGTCCGGTTGACGCGCTTCAGCCCAAGCGGCATTGCCATCGCGTAATCCTTCGGCGGAAACGCTTTACTGATTTCCTCAAACGCAACCACCGGCAATCCGAGCATCGTGGTATAGCGGATATGTGCCCCGTCCACCGTGAACGCGGACACTTCGTACGCGGAATCGTGCGTCAGGTAGAAGTGATTCATCTCCGCGAACTTCGCGTTTCCGAACAGGATGGCTTTCTTCTTCATGTCCGCCTTTGACCTTAACTTGCCCGCCGCAGCAACGCCGCCATCTTGCGAACCGTTCTGTTCTGGAACATGTCCGCCACCGCGACAGGGCGCGCCGCCAGCGCCGTAACCCTGCGGTGCAATTGAATCACGAGGAGGGAGTGTCCGCCGGCGTCAAAGAAATCGTCGTCGAGACCAACCGTTCCAACACCAAGCAACTCCTGCCAAACCCGGCAGAGTTTTTGCTCCAACTCGCCGGCCTGCTCACTGGCCTCCGCGGGGCGCTTCTCCAACACGGCATGTCCCGGAGCAGGCAGCGCTTTGCGGTCGATCTTCAGATTGGGGGTCATCGGGAACTTGGAGAGCGTCACAAACTGCGAAGGTACCATGAACTCCGGCAGACTCTGACGCAGCGCCGCGCGAAGGTCTCTGTCGCTCACCGTGCCGCCTGGTACGGGCACCAGGTAGGCCACCAACCGCTTGTCGCCTGGTGTGTCCTCGCGAACCACCACCACTGATCGAGCCACGGACGCCTGTTGGTCCATCAGCTTCTCAATCTCACCCAGTTCGATGCGGTACCCGCGCAGTTTCACCTGCCCGTCGTTGCGCCCCAAGAACTCCACCTCGCCGTTCGCACGGAAACGCGCCTGATCGCCGGTTCGGTACATGCGCGCCTGCGCGCCGTCCCGGAACGGGTCCGGCAGGAAACGGTCCGCGGTTAAATCGTCTTGCTGCCAATACCCACGCACGACGCCATCGCCGCCGATGAACAGTTCGCCAATGGTGCCAACCGGAACGGGCCGCAGCGCCTCGTCCAGTACGTACAGGCTTGTATTCGCGATCGGCCGTCCGATGGGCACCTGGCGCTCGCCGCCTTCCACCGCATAGGTAGACGACCAGATCGTGGTCTCCGTCGGGCCGTACATATTGATCAACTCCCCCAACACCAGTTCGCGCAACTGCTGCGCGAGACCCGCGGGAAACGCTTCTCCGCCCACCATCATCGCGCGCAGACCTCGCAGCGCCCCTCGCGAATCCCCATCCGCGTGCAAAAGCCCTGCCAGCGAGGGTGTGCACTGCAGGTGCGTCACGTGATGCCGCCGGATCAGAGCCGGAATCGTGTACTCGCTCTGCCCGGCTGCGGGGTTCGCTGCCTCCTTCAACAGGTTCAGTTGTTCCAATTGACGCAGCACAGTTGCTGAGGGCACGCCGAAATCAATGAGACAGGCAATCTCATCCACCCCCTCGGAGCGCAGGCGCTCCACCATCTTCATGCACGTCTCCACCGGCCCGAACAATCCACTGGTCTCAAAGTATCGTTCGAAGGCGTGTGCGAGAATGGCATCCTTATCCTGCTGCGAAAGCGTCTGGCTCGTGAACATCTCCCTGAGGCTTTCCCCTGTAGCCGTGGCCCTTTGCTGGAACGTCGGGAACGACCATGCCGCTTTCTCGGTCAGGTCCAGCGCGCTTTCCAGATAACGTGTCATCGGCCCGCGGACGATCTCACGTACCACTTCACCATCCGATCCAACAAAGGCGTGCAGCATCAGCACGACGTGCCCTTTGCCAGGATGCCCCGCAAGCCGCCAGGCCTTGCGATAGGCTCGGAGCTTCTCCGCCAGTTGCTCCGTAGTCTGGCCCAACAAGTGGGTGAGCACGTGATAGCCGCCGCGGCCCGCCATCTCAAATGTCTCCGGATTCCCGGCGATCGTCACCCACACCGGCAGCTCTTTCTGAACGGGGCGGGGAAGCGTGCGCACCTCGACGTCACCATCCCCTCCGGGGAACCGCACCGTTTCTCCACGCCACAAACGCCGCACTGTTTCGATATCGCGAAACAGCACTGCCTTGCGATCCGCATAGTTCTCCGGACGCAGAGCGAAGTCGTTGGGCTGCCAGCCGGCCGCGAACGCAATCCCCGCTCGCCCGCCCGACAAATTGTCCACTACCGCCCAGTCCTCCGCGATCCGAATGGGATTATGAAGCGGCGCAACGACGCTGCCGGCGCGCACGTGAATCGTGCTGGTCACCGCTGCGATGGCCGCACCCGTCACAGCCGGGTTTGGGTACAGACCACCAAAGGCTTCGAAATGACGCTCCGGTGTCCACACTGCCTTGAACCCGTGACGGTCGCCGAACTTCGCTCCTTCCAACAGCAGTTGATACTTGTCCGATGTGTTCTCGCCCGCGTCGCTGGCAAAGTAGAACAGGCTGAAATCCATGCTCTGTGCGCGGCTGCTCGCCAGCCCCCTGTCTGAGCCGCCGTAGAGGACTACCTTGAACCCGCGCGCCAGCGTCCAGAACAGTTCCAGCACCGAGATGTCGAACGACAGACTCGTCACCGCGAGCCATGTGCCCGGTGGCGAATGCGGAATGCGATCATCCATGCCAGCGAAAAAGTTCACCACGTTGCCGTGCTCCACCATCACGCCTTTCGGCTTTCCGGTGGAGCCCGATGTGTAGATCACATAGCAAAGGTTATGCGGCGCGGCATCGCTCACTACGTTGTCCTGCGGCGAACGCTCGATCTGCGGCCACTCCGTATCAATCAGCACCACACGCCGCCCATTCAACAACCGCGCCGGAAGGCGCCCCACAAGATGGCTCTGCGTTACCAGCAAGGCGGCCTGCGAATCTTCAAGCATCAGGGCGATCCGTTCCGCCGGGTATGCCGGATCCAGCGGAACGTAGGCCGCGCCCGACTTCAGCGTTCCCATGATGGCGGTCATGAGATCCTGCGACCGTTCCAGGCAGATCGCTACCAGCCCGTCAGGCCCCGCGCCAAGTTCGCGCAGGTAGTGGCCCATCCGGTTGGCATCGCGATTGAGCTGATCGTAGCTCCGGGACGTTTCCTCAAACAACACCGCCGTGGCCCGCGGAGTCCGCTCTACTTGCTCCTCAAACAGGTGATGCACGCAGGCGGTTCGTGGATATGGCTTGGCAGTTTCATTCCACTCTACGAGGATCTGTCGCCGCTCCGCCTCGGTCAGCAGCGGCACCTCCGCCAGCGGCCTCTCCGCCTGCGCCGCGAGATTCTCAGCGAAGACAGCAAACCGCCGCTGCATCTCGCCAATGCGCCGCTCATCGAACTCACCCGCGCGGAAGCTCCAGTGCAGCGTGCGCCTGTTGCCGGATACAGCTATCGCCAGATCGTTATCGACACACTCCGGCGGATCGTCGCGCTCGAAAATCGCAACGTGCATCCGGTCCTCTCGCAACTCCGGATTGCGCGCCACCAGCGTGCGCGAATAACTGCCACGCGCGCGCACCCTCGCTATCTCGTCTTTCACCAAACGAATCGCGTCTCCCGCGACGACCGCACCGTCGATGTCGATTCGTATCGGAACCTGCGAGCGATAAAACCCTTCGAATTCCGCAATCTCGCCTCGCAATGCCTCGCTTTGATAGCCGATGTCGAATACACTTTCCCCGGCGTATCGCCCAAGGAACAGCGCAAGCGCCGCTACCACGGAGTCCCGCGCCATCTCGACCGCGGCCGGCAGCGTCATAAGGAGCGGTGCTCCGCAAGCAAGCGGACAGGTTTCCGGCGGCGAGGCCAGCTTCAGCGGACTGCAATCCCGCAACCGCGAGTTCCAGTACTCCTCATGCGGCACCATGCGGCCGCTCAGTTCCGTGAGCCTCGCGCGCTCTTCAACACCAGTCGATTCCAGCCGCAGTCCAGTCGCGATGTCTCCAATGTCCGCCGGTTGACCGGAGAGATCCATCAGTCTCGGGATCCGAATCTGCTTCGTCGCCGAACAAACCAAAACGCCGCCACGGTCAACGCCTGCGATGGTGCCCGCCGGCAACGGCGAATCGTCGGCGAGTACCTCCACGGAGCGCACCAGCAGCACCCGGCCGTTTACCAGCACTTTCGCAATCTCGAGCGGATTCGCTGTTGTCCCGAAATCCAAAGCGCGTACGAGCGCGGCAATCCGGTCCGCCGGTTGATCCCATTCAATAAGGCTCAGCGCCTCAGGACGCGCATACCTGGAAAAATACGTACGTCCGCCCGCATCCTGCTCGCGCGGCGAAACGGTGCCCGCCTCAATCTCGATAGCCAGTTCCGCGAAGGACTCGATTCCCGCCGCGAAGCACTTGCGATTCAGGCTGTGTGCAGTCTCCTCCTGCGCGAGTGCAATCACCCTTTGCCGCAGAATCGGCCCCGCGTCCACACGATGCACCATCTCGTGCCAGGTGACGCCGTGCGACGATTCCTGGTTCAGAATGGCCCATGTGGTCGCATGCAACCCTGCGTATCGCGGCAAAGGCCCGTCGTGAAAATTGATCGCCCCGCGCCGCGCCAGCGCCAGCACTCGGGGCGGTACCAGGCGCAGATTCGCAACACTGAACAGGTAGTCGAAAGTCTCCCTCGACAACTCCACCAACTCACCCGGGGCAATCACCGCAATAGATTGCTCCCGCGCCCATACGGCAATGGCTGGGTTGGCGGAAACCACCGAGACGATGGTGTGGCCATGTCGCAGAAGAATCTCCGCGCAAGGGATAACGAGTGCCCCTTCGCCAATCACAATACTACGGAATTTCATTTTTCGACGAGTCTGACGCCACCTGGAGATCAGATCGTATTCTACTCGAAAGGTCCGGACTGCAAGAACCTTAGTTCGTACCAGTACTGCGACAGCGTCCCAAGGATTCCCCCACGCCATCGTGGTACCCTAACCCGTAACCGCACATGATTTCACGTCGGCATTTGATGAGCTTTCTCGCGGCAGGCGTTACGCCGTTTTCAGCTTCCGCCCAGTCGCCGCTATCATTCCCGGGCAAGCGATCGCTGATGGTCCACAGCGAGTTTCCCGAAGACCTCGAGACGCCAGTTGAGGCCTTCGATTCCTGGATCACGCCCAATGACACATTCTTCGTGCGACAGCATCTCCCGCGTCCCAAAGTTGCCGCGGCTGCGTACCGGCTGAAGGTCAGTGGCATGGTCTCGTCTCCGCTTGACCTCTCCCTCGACAATCTCAGGAAGATGCCGCAAGTGAAGGTCGCGGCGACACTCGAGTGCGCGGGAAATGGCCGCTCCTACTTCCGTCCCAAACTGCCCGGCCTGCAGTGGACCAAGGGCGCCATCGGCAACGCGGAATGGCGCGGCGTACGCCTCACTGACATTTTGAAGAAGGCCGGCGCGGCTACGGCCGCCAGGTACGGCAACTTCAACGGAGCCGACGTCGGAGCAGGCAAGACCCCCGACTTCATCCGCTCCATCCCCATGCGTAAGCTGATGCTCGAATCCACTATCGTCGCGCTGGAAATGAATGGCGAGCCGCTACCCGAAATCCACGGCTTTCCCGCGCGCCTGATCGTGCCCGGCTGGGACGGCGCAAGCTGGGTCAAGTGGGTGAACGACCTCAAGGTGGACGAAAAGCCCGACTCGGGATTCTATTTCGGCACCGCCTACCGCTATCCGAAATACGCCGTTGGGCCCGGCGGCGCAGCCAGGCCGGAAGACATGGAAGTGCTCGAAGGCATGGCCGTGAAAAGCTTCTTCACCCGCCCCGCTGATCAAAGCAAAGTGAAGGCGGGGCCGGTCAACGTCCAGGGCTTCGCCTGGGCCGGTGAGCATCGCGTCACGCGCGTGGAAATCTCTACTGATGGCGGCGGCAAGTGGCAGGACGCACGGCTTGGTACCCAGAACATCCCCTTCTGCTGGCGCACATTCCAGTTCTCCTTCACTCCTCCCAAGCCGGGTCACTACGTCCTCTGTTCCCGCGCCACCGATTCCTCCGGCCGCGTCCAACCCATCGAGGCGCCATGGAATCCTCCCGGGTACCTATGGAACTCCATTGATCGCATTGGAATCATGGTGGAGGGCTAATCGCATGCGATTCATTCTTCTGTGGAACACGCGCAAAACGGAGCCCGTCCGCGCCGCCCGATCTCGCGTATTCCTGTCTTTGTTGGCGGCGCGGCACGTGCCCTTTGCGCTTCTAATGCTCATAACCGCGCTGGCAGCCTTCGCGGCCGATCCCGCCACTCTCGCCAAAGGCGCGGCCGAAGAGAAGCGCTGCGTTGGCTGCCACGGCCTGCGCATCATCGGTACACAACGGCTGAACCGCACCGGCTGGGAGCGCGAACTCGACAAGATGGTCCGCTGGGGCGCCACCATCAAAGACCGCGACGCCCTCCTCCACTACCTCGTCGCTACCTACGGCGATGACAAACCGGCGGCCCCTCTGCCGCGATCGGAGAGCGCGAAAAAGTAGCGCCGCTCATGACCATCAGCATCCCCGCAGCGGCTGGACGGACAGAAGTCCTGGACCTGCGCTATGTCGCCGCCGAGGACCTGATCCCCGTTCTCGAAGAAGAAGCCGAAATGTGGCGCGAGCGCCTTCACTGGGACTTCGCTGCCTCGGCTGAGCTCGTTGTCCGGTTCGTCGGCATGCGCTCTCTCAGCGGTTACGCCCTGGTGGTCGACGGCGAAGTGGCCGGCTACTCCTACTACATTTCCGAGCCCTGCAAAGGCCTGATCGGCGATGTGTTCCTCGCCCGCCGTTTCCGCACCTGGGAGCGCGAAAACCAGCTCATCGAAACCACGCTGCGGGCGCTCATCGAACTCGAGATGGTACGCCGCGTCGAATCGCAACTGCTGATGGTGGATCATCCGCTCACGCGCCGCATGCCCCTGCCCGAGAAGATGCAGACTTTCCGCCGCGCATTCTTCATCCGCGCCGCCGGTGCAGCGGTGCTTCGCGAAAGTCCCGGAGCGCGCCGCATACTTCTCGAAACCTGGCGCGAGGAACGCAACGAAGACGCCGCCAACTTGATCGTCCTCGGCTACGAACGGCACATCGATTCGCAGATCAACGACCAGTACCAATACGTCTCCGGCGCGCGCAGCTTCCTCATCAACATCATTCAATACCCCGGCTGCGGACGGTTCTTCCAACCTGGCTCGTTCCTCGCCTTCGACCGTGACGACGGCCAGCCCTGTGGCCTGGTGCTCTCCAGCATCGTCAATGAGGGCGTCGGACACATCACCCAGATCTGCGTATTGCCCCACGCCCGGCGCTACGGGATCGGCTATGAACTAATGCGCGCCGCGATCGACGCCCTGGAGGCGCACGGTTGTCACGAGGTCAGCCTCACGGTCACCTCTAACAACCTCGAAGCCATCCGCCTCTATGAGCGTATGGGCTTTGTTCTCCAGCGCGAATTCGCGGCGCACGTTTGGGACGGGCTCACCAGCTTCTAGTCCCTACGGATACTCGACGCTCACCAGGAACAACCCCCGCGCCGGGGCCGAATGACACGCTTTCCGCTGTGCCCCCGGCTGCAACAGGGCGCGCAACTCGTCCAACGACATGTTGCCGCGCGACATGTCGATCATTGTCCCGGTGAGATTGCGCACCATGTGCTTCAGGAACCCCGACCCGCGCACGCGGTAGATCAGCATCGCGCCCTGGCGCAGCATCTCCGACGAATACACCGTGCGCACTTTCGATGCCCTCAACTCATCCTTTTCATCCGCCGCCGCGAACGCCGTGAAATCGTGCGTCCCCGCATACAGCGGAGCCGCCGCGAAGAACGCATCCTCGTTGATGCGGTAGGGAAAGTGATATACGTACCGGCGCTGGAACGGAGGGCAGACTTCGTCGCGCCAGATGCGGTACTCGTACGTCTTCGCCTTCGCCTGAAATCGCGGATGAAAGTCGTCCGCTCCTTCCTCGACACTGATAATCCGAATGTCGGCGGGCAGCAGCCGGTTCATGGCCTTTCGTAGATTGTCCACCGGAATCGGATTCGCCAGCGAGCAGGCCGCGACTTGCGCCAACGCATGCACGCCCGCATCCGTGCGCCCCGATCCCTCCACGTGCACGCCCGCTTTCTCAATCTCGCCGAGCACCGTTTCCAGCGTCCCTTGAATCGTCGGCAAGCCCGGTTGCACCTGCCAGCCGTGATATTCCGTGCCGTCGTAGGAAATGGTGAACTTGATCCGTCGCATGCCGCGGTGTCAGGCTCCCGGCCGCGAGCCGGGCTTGATAGCCACACTGCCTTGCGCACAGAGCGGACACAGCGCGGGATCGAACGTGATGACGTGCAACGTGGCCAGCGCAACGCGAGGCACGCCCAGATCAGCCCGTCCCCCGCTGCGGTCGATGATGGAACCTGCTCCTACAATCTCCACGTGGCCGGCCTTCAGCAGGTCGATCACTTCCATGCTGCTGCCGCCGGTGGTGATCACGTCCTCCACCACAACCGCCGTCTCGCCGGGATTCAATGTGAAGCCGCGCCGCAGCACCATCTTTCCGTCCACGCGCTCGGTGAAAATGTGGCGGGCGTGGAGAGCGCGCGCCACTTCATGGCCGATGATCAATCCACCCATCGCCGGCGACACAACGACATCAATATTGCGCACCGGCTCCAGCTTGCGAAAGCCGGAAGCGAGTTTCTGCCCCATCGCCTCGGCGTAAACAGGATGCTGCAGCACCAGCGCGCACTGCAAATATTCCGAGCTATGCAATCCGCTCGTCAGCCGGAAATGCCCTTCCAGGTACGCACCGGTCTGCCGGAAGACCGCCAGAGTCTTTTCAGTATTATTGCTCACGGGATTAGAAGAATCATTGTATCGCCTGGCGCGCGTGCAATGCCCTACTTCCCAAGCATCCGCTTCACAAAGCGCACCGTGCCGAAGGCTTCTGGCACATGGAAACTCGGCTTCGGCGTGCTCACCGGAGACCATGTGCTGTACTGCGCATTGGTCACGCCGCCGGCGCGATTGAGGTTCAATCGCCACGTATCGCCGTCATGCGGTGGTGTGTGCGGCGCGTCTTTAGCGAAGTTCTTCCACGGGATGGCCAGTTCCAAAACCCAGAAGGTATCGTCGCGCGAATCGCGCTTGGCGGGCCATCCATGATAGGTCGTGCGATGACGCACGCCATCCGGCTCCCAAAAGAAAGGTCCCTTGTACCAATCGGCCCGCAGGAAATTCAGCATGGTGCCGATTGCGTTGATCTCGAATCCGTAATAATTGCGCGGCTTGGCCACGTTCGGACTGAGGAACACTTCGACGCTGTCATCGAGCGACACCGGCCCGTGACGCATCAGCACATCCGCCGAAATATTGCGGTCGATGCAATGAAAGCCCACGTAGAGGTTCTCGTCGTCCCACAGGATCCTGGCGGCAGTCTGCTCCTTCTCCCCTTGCTGCCACCAGTTGAAATGGAAATCACCTACGCTCGGCGCCGCGCGCCATTCCGGTTCATCCAAACGCGCGTCGATGATGATCGGCGTCACAGTACGGTACACGTCATAGCGAGGCAGGTTCTGCGCGCACAAACAGCCCGCGCTCCACACCACCGCCGCGATGCGCATCATGCTTTCGCCCGCGCCTCGAGTATCTGGCGGACACGGCCGGCGACGATCTTCTCCTCACCCTCCCGCAGTTGGTTCGCGAATATGCCGAGGCCTTTCCACGATGGCCGGAACTTCGTCATGTCCGCCGTGACAATCGACGGTTCGCCCTCGCGCAGTTGCGTCACTACATCGCCGGGAGTGAGCCGCAACTTCGCTTCGTCCCACTGCACAGACAAGCGTGGCGAATGGCTCTCGTCAAGATTCGGAATAAACTCCGTGCGTACGGTTGGTATGCCGGCAAGACTCGTGGCAACGCGCCGCAGGATGGCTTCGCGCTGCTTGCGTTCCCCCGCCTCATCGCGTTTCAAAGCCAGTTCCACAGCGGTCAACAGCCCGGCAATCTCCTCCTTGCCCACCTTGGCAATACGCGCAAAGCGGTTGTTCGGCGAGCTGTTCACGTAGGCCGCCTCCACCAACGCTTTCTTGCCCATCAGCAGGCCGCTGCACTGCGGTCCGCGCAATTCCTTGCCCCCGCTGAACGCCACCAGATCCGCGCCCATCTTGACGAACTTCCGCAAATTCTCCGCCGGCGGGATCTCCGCGGCGGCATCAAGAATCAGCGGCAGCCCGGCTGCGTGTGCGATCGAAATCATCTCCGCCAGTTCCACCTTGTGACCCGTCGAGTTGTGGCTCAGCACCATGGCCAGCGCCGCGGTCCTGCTGGTGATGGCGCGCTTCACCTTATCGGCCGTCTCCGTATCCACCAGCTTCACGCCAACCATTCGAAACGCGTGATCGTACGAGTTGCGGTGAATCTTCTGAATCACGATCTCGTTCTTCGATCCTGTGAGATCGGGCAGCCGGTCGATCTTCGCGGTGTCGCTGCCTACCGTAACCGCGCAAGTCGCCAGGCACAACGCAGCAGACGCGCCAGCGGTGACGAAAGCCGCCTCGGCTCCGGTGAGCGCGGCCAACCGCTCACCCACCTTCTTCTGCAAATCGTGAATGGGGATGAAGGCTTGCGAGGCTTCCTCCATCGCACGCTTCACTTCCGGCGGCATTAGCGATCCGCTGAGCGTCGTGAGCGTGCCATACGCATTGATCACGGGTTTCACGCCGAGCCGCGCGTAAATCCCCGGTACCGGGGCGGCCGAAGCTGTCTGCGCCGCCAGGGGAAGTGCGGCCGATTGCATGATGCGTCTCCGTGTGAGACGCCCGCGAGCAGGTTCCTTCATGGAGAGTTAGTGTATTAGGCCGGAAACGTCAGAAGACAACTTTCAACCCCAACTGCCCCACACGCGCCGCCCGCGCGCTGGTGATCACGCCGAACGATCCGCTCACGTTCCTGCCCGTCGGTCCGGGTGAGAACCCTGCCCCCGGCGCGCCCAGGTTCACGTGATTCAGGAAATTGAACGCCTCGGCCCGGAATTGCAGATTCACGCGCTCCGTGATCCGTGTGTTCTTGATGAGCGAAAGATCCCAGTTCACCGTGCCCGGAGTTCGTACATCCGGCAGCACGCGTCCGATGTTGCCGTATGTCCACGCCGGCGGATTGACGAACGCATCGGTGTTGAACCATCTTTTTGTCGTGCGTGTTTCCAGATACGCCGATTCCCCCGTCGAATTCGGCCGGTTGGCCGCGTTGTTGTTGGCCCCGCGCAAAATGATCGGAAGCCCGGTCTGAATGGTGCCGATCGTGTTGCCCTGCCATCCGCCGATGATTTGATTCACCACCGCGAGGCTGGACGAAACGCGCTTGCCCTTGCCGAACGGAAGATCGTACAGCAGGCTCACCACGGCACGTTGCGACACATCCGTGGGATCGGTGGACCGGTTCGAACGCCGGTCGAACTTGCCGTTCTGATAGCCGTTCTCGTTGGTCTGATCCACGCCGCCAAAGTTCACCGGCACTCCAAGCGTGTCGCTGATGATCTTGCCCGCCGTGTAGGAGAGCAGCATCGTGAGCCCGGAAGACGACTTTCGCTCCAGGCTCAACAGGAACAGGTTCGAAGTGTAGTTGCCGAGCGAAGGCTGGTAGATGCTGATGCCCTGATAGTAGGGAAATGGCCGCAGTGATTGCGAGCGGCTGATGGTGGCCCCTCCCAGCGCTCCCGGAACCTTGCCGGCATTCGGGTTCGCCACCTGATCGTTCAATGCGTTGCCCAATACGAAATTCTGCGGATCGAGTTGGTTGAAGTCATATCCGCCGCCGTTGAAGTGCGTGCCGCGATTTGCCGTATACGTTGCTTCCAGCACCAGCTTCATCGGCAATTGCTGCTGCAGCGAAAGGTTCCATTGTTGCGACATCGGTGTCGGCGCTTGCGGCTCTGCCCAACTGTTGCCCTGGCCGAGAAACACATGTGGTCCAAGCTTGGAACCTTGCGGCTGGATCGGCGGTGAAGGGAAGCCGTTCCGCAACTGAAACGCTGCGAAGTCGGCGCCTGAAGCCGGGTAGCTCGTCGATGTGCTCGCAAACCCCGCGTTGTTGCCGAAGTTGTCGCGGAAGAAAATCGACGGATAGAAGATCGCATAACCGCCGCGTAATACGCTCTTGCCGTTACCACGTACATCGTAGGCGAATCCAAACCGCGGTCCGAGGTCGTTATAGTCTTCTTCGCGGAATGATCGCGGCTGCCCGTCCAGGCCCGCATACACGGTGCGCCCGAACAACCCGGTGGCCGGATTGCTGTAGAACGGGTCAAAGTTCGAGATGCCATTGTTGCGCTCTGTCGGCTTCTGCTGGTAGTCCCAGCGCATGCCCAGGTTCAGCGTCAGGCGCTTGGTCAACCGCCAGTCATCCTGAAAGAACAGGCTCGTCGCATACGCCACCTGCGTGTTCCCCAGAACGCGATCCACTGTCGCGCTCGCAGTGGAACCAAGAATGAACGACGCCAGCGCCGAACCGGTGCCGGCGGGCGACTGCGCATTGCCCGTCAAACGCGCATTGAAGTTGAACGATCCCGACGGGTTCGACGTCTGCTGGTTGCTTCCCTGCAACAGCCGGTGGTTGATGCCGAACTTCAGCGTGTGCGAGCCCTTGATCTTAGTGAGCATCTCCTGGATGTCCCAGTTCAACGACCCTCTCTGGCCCACGGTGCCATTGCCGATGTTCGTGTAGCCGAACGCGAAGATGGGCATCACATCCGGCGGGACAATCGAAGGGAGCCCGAGCTTCGATGGCCAGTTCTGGCCGTAGCTGGCTGACACGAAAGTGAAGAACTGGCGCGAAATACCAACGCGTAGCTCATTGATGATTGACGGCGCGAATGTGTGCGTATCGCTCACTACCATGTTGTGATTCTGCACGTAATCGACGCGGCTGTTGCCCACCGGATCCGCGAAGAAACCCGTGCCAAACGGTTTGTGATTGAAGTAGGAGTAGCGTCCGAACAAGCTGTTTGCCGCGCTGAAGCGATGGTCCACTTTCGCGTGATACTGATCGCTGTCGGTCCGGCCGCTCCCCTGTCGTGTAAAGTTGTTTGAATTGGTGAACGGATCAGTAGGCGTGCGGTTCGGCAGCGGGTAGAATTCCAGCACCTTCTGCGCCACCGGATCGAGTTGCGACCGCGGAATGATGTTGCCGGGGAACCGGTCGCGCACAAAGCCCGACCCGCCCGGATTTGCGCGCGTCGTCGCCGGATCGAAAATCGGAATCTGCCGCCCCGCGTTATCGAACAGCCGCGAAAAATCACCTGTCCGCTGTTCCACGATTGGTGTGCCGGCGATCACTACCGACCCGCTGCGCAACCGGTAATCCTCGAAGTTGAAAAAGAAGAACGTTCTGTCGCGCCGCACCGGCCCTCCCACCGACGCGCCGAACTGGTTGTACCGCAGCGGATTCTTCACCGTTGCGAAAGTGTTGCGCGCGTCCAGTTTGTCGTTGCGCACAAAGTCATAGGCGGTCCCGTGGAATTTGTTAGTGCCCGAGCGCGTGACAAGGTTGATCACGCCGCCGGCAGTGTAGCCGAACTCCGCCGACATCGTGCCGCTCTGCACCTTGAACTCTTCCACCGCGTCCACCGCCGGTGGAATGCCCACCTCCCCAACATAGCTGAGCGTGTTCGAATTGCCGTCGAGCATCTGGCCGTTCATCGAATTCGGACCGCCGTTAATGCTGATGGACGAGATGTCCGTGCCGCGATCGGTAAACCCGCTGTTGGTCGGGCCCGCGTTCGATTTCACATTCGGTGTGAGCAGCGTCAGCGCCAGCGCATTGCGCCCGTTGAGCGGCAACTCGCGAATGCTGCGGCCTTCCACTACTTTGCCCAGCGTCGGGCTCGACGTGTCCAGCAGCACTGCCGCGCTCTGCACTTCAATCGAATCGCTCAGCGACCCGATCTCCAGCGCGATATTGATGGTGGCGCGCTGATCGACCACAAGATCAATATTGCCGCGAACCGATTTCTTGAATCCCTGTTTCTCCGCGCTCACCGTGTACTGGCCGACGTTGACCGGCGGTGTCGTGAAGAAGCCGGATTCATTGGTGACGGTACGCACCGCGATGTTGGTCCCGGTGTGCGTTACCACCACCGACGCGCCTGCGACAGCGGCCCCCGTCGGATCAGTGACGGTCCCAAGAATGGTCCCGCGTCCCTGTTGTGCTTGCATCGAGGCAGCAGTAGCGAGGAAAAGCAATGTGAACGTGCGTAGCAAGAAATAGCCCTCTGTGGAAGTAGGATACGGGATGAAACACAAAAAGTAAAGTAGGACACTAAATATTTCAGATTTTTTCGCGCTGCCGTGCTAAACTCGTCTCTTTGGCAATGTCTACCGGCTTCCGCGGCGTCTTTCCCATCCTCGCTACTCCCTTTCTTGAGGACGGCTCCATCGATTACGATTCGCAGGACCGCCTCATCGACTACCTGTTGGCGCAGGACATCCACGGCCTCGGTGTCTTCGGCAACGCCAGCGAAGCCTACACCATCCTCAATGAAGAACGCGTGCCGTTGCTCAAACGCATCGTCACCCGCGTCAATGGGCGTGTGCCGTTGATCGTGTCCAGTGGGCACACCGGCACCGACGCCGCAGTCCGTTTGAGCCAGGAAGCCGCCGGCCTCGGCGCCGCCGCGCTAATGATTCTGCCGCCCTATTTCCTCAAGCCCGATGCCGACGGTGTGGCCTTCTATTTCGATGCGATCAGCAATGCCATCCGCATCCCGATCATGGTGCAGGATGCCCCGCTGATGACTCAGGTAGCGATGCCGGCGGCACTGCTCACGCGCATGGCGCGAGAAATCGCCAACGTGAAACTGGTGAAAGTGGAAGCCCCTCCCACGGTCTCCAAGATCACCGCGCTCGCCGGCAACGGACTCACCATCTTCGGCGGTCTGAACGGGCAGTTTCTTATCGAAGAATTCGAACGCGGCGCGGTAGGCACCATGCCCAATAGCGACATCCCGTGGGCCTTTGTGGACATCTGGAAGAGGCTCACCTCCGGTGACAAGGCAGGTGCATGGGCCGCCTTCACGCGCGTTCTGCCGCTTATCCGCTAT